>CAYMEK010000123.1:0-2678 GCA_964389305.1 uncultured Spirochaetaceae bacterium | reverse complement strand
GGCGGCCACAAAAGCCGGAGAATCCAGCTCTTCGTCCAGATACTCCAGTGCCTCCCCCTCCGGCATGGCCTTCAGGCTTTCCAGGTCCGGAAGCTCGACGGACTCGAGGGAGGAGAAAAGGTTGAACGCGAACAACTCCTCGCACCCGTTGAGCAGCAGGAACAGGAGCAAGGGTAGAAACCATAATCTAGCCACTCGAATCAGCGGTTTCACCGGACCGTTGGCCTCCCATGCATATATAGCACAGCGGGAAAGAAAAGCAAAAAACTCACACGTCTCCGGTATAGCGCCCCCGGCAGGGCACCCCGGCCTCCTCGATCAGAACCTGTACCGGAGACCCGCGGCGGAAACATCCCCGAGGCAGTCCGTGAACGGCCACTTTCAGGTAATTCTCGCTCAAGCCCTGGACCGGGCCCTCCCCTCCCCGGCTCAGCCGCTTTTCCAGAATCACTTCCACCTTCCTGCCCACCCATCTGCGCTGGTAGCGGTCCCGGAGGGAGTCGGACAAGCCGAGAAGCTTCTTGACCCGTTCGTCCCTTATCCGCTCGACCACCCGACCGCTCAGTCCCGGGGCGGCCGTACCTGGCCGGGGCGAAAAGGGGAAGACGTGGAGCCTGCTGAACTGAAGCTCCTCGATCAACCTTCGCGTGGCCAGGAAGTCCTGCTCAGACTCCCCGGGGAAGCCGACCATGATGTCCGCCGCCAGGAAGGGATCTCCCTTGGCTTCCCTGAGCAGCTTCACCGCCCGGACCACCTGGACAGGCCGGTAGCGCCGCCGCATTCGCAGCAGGACCGCCGCGGAGCCGGACTGTACGGGAAGGTGAAAGTGGGGACGGATCCTGTCATCCCGGAGAATACGGACCAGGTGCGGCGTGACTTGCTCCGGTTCGAGGGAGGACAGACGCAGACGCAGCGTCTCGGTTCGATCGAGGAGCAGCTCGAGCAAGCCGCTCAGCCCAACCTCGCCGTGGCGGTAGGCGCCCAGATTGACTCCGGTCAGCACCAGCTCCCGATAGCCGCCGCTTTCCAGCTCCATGGCCCGCCTGAGGGCTTCGGCGGGCTCCAGGCTCACCGATCCCCCGCGGGCCAAGGGCACCCGGCAGTAGGAGCAGCGGTAGTCGCAGCCGTCCTGAACCTTGAGAAAAGCCCTGGAGTGGTAGTTGAAGCGATCCACGTGGAAACGGAAGGAGCTTTCCGGTTCCGGGGGACGGGCATTGTACAGGGGATTGCCTTGCAGCGAGGTCCCGTACACGCCGGAACCGGAGGCAGAAACATCGGCAAGCCGTTCGCGACCCTGCCCGCCGTTTCGCCGCAGAAAGCCGGCAAGCTCGTGCAGGCGATACTTCAACTCCTGCGGCACCACCCGTACGTTCACGCCCAGTCCGGCCAGCTCATCCGGCTCGAGCTGGGCGTAGCAGCCGGTAACCACGATCAAGGCCTTCGGATGCCGGCGGGAAAGGCCGCGGATCAGCCGCCGGGCTTTCTGCTCGCTTTTGGAGGTCACGGTACACGTGTTGACGAGGTACAGCTCGGCCGTCGAGTCCGTTGCCACGAGAGAACAGCCCTCGTTCCTGAAAGAGGAGGCCAGACTCTCGGTTTCGTACTGATTCAGCTTGCACCCGAAGGTGTGGAAGGCGACCCTCATCCTCCCCTTAGAGCTGCTGCTCCACCCGGGAGCGGCCCCTGATGGCGTCCACCAGGTTGGGATTCAAGGCCAGGGCCTTATTGTAGGCCTCCAGGGACCACTGGTAGTCTCCGTTCTTCTCCCTGGCGTATCCGAGCCGGGCCCACCAGTCGGCCACATTGGGAGAATGATACAGGGCGGTGGACAGGGCGATATCGGCGTTGCTGTATTTGCCCTGCTGTATGAGTATCTCGCCCATGAAGTAATAGACCGCATCTATTCTTCCCCCGGTTGGGGCTATAGCGGCGTACTCCTCGAAATACTGCAGAGCTTCCGGCCGCCGACCGAGATAAAAGAGGGCTTCGCCTGCGACCTCGATGATTCGCGGATCGTAGCGTGAAATCTTAAAGGCTACCTGGCAGGCCTCCAGCGCTTCCTTATAGCGCTTGAGCTTGAGCAGGCTCCAGCCCAGCACGGCATGAGCGTCCATACGGTTGGGCACCTCGTTGAGCTCTTTGCGGCACACCTCGATCGCTCCCTGGTAGTCTCCGTTTCTGTACAACTCCAGGGCGTCGAGCTTCTCCTGGGCCGAGAGGCTCAATGGAGCCAGCAGAGCGACCAGCAGAATCGAACAAACTCTACTTTTCATGTTTTCCCTTCATCGTGCATTTCCCGTTGTACTGGCAACCGCTCTCCATGACCAGATCCGGCGTCAGCAGATCGCCCTCCATAGTTGCGGTGGCGAAGAACTCCACCCGGGAGCGAGCCACCACGTCTCCTTCGATACGGCCCCGGTTGGAAACACAATTGGCTTCCACTTTCGCTTTCACGAACGCTTTTTCACCTATGTAGAGGTCCGAGGAGGCCTTGATCTCTCCTTTGAAATTCCCCTTGATCATCAGGGGCTTCTTGAAGGTCAGGACACCGGAGAAATCGATGTCTTCGGCCAGAACCGTGTCGATCTCGTTCTCGTCGACCGGGTTGATACGCACGTCCCTCATCACTTGATCACTCCCTCGGGAGAATGGTATCGAAAGCCCCTCGCCAGTGTCAA
>CAYMEK010000122.1:2058-3304 GCA_964389305.1 uncultured Spirochaetaceae bacterium | reverse complement strand
TACCTTCCTGTTCTTTCTGTCCGGTATTGTGGCTCAGGCTTTCTGGTCGGCCAACTACTTCATCTGGGACATGTACGCCTTCTCCCTGCCCGTGTATGTCCTGTTCAGCCTGCCCGTTATCCTGGGAATCGATTGGGCCCTTGGCCGGAGCCCAGGCGTGCGTCTGGTTATATTGCTGCTGGCTCCTGCCTTGCTCCTTCCCGTGCTTCTGTACCCCAAAGTGGCCGACTGGTATCAGCGGGGAAACTTTATTTACCGTTATTTCGAAAGCTATCCCGAAATCCACTGGGCCAGGCACACCTGGGATCCCGTTGAGTACATTGCCAACCCCAACAAGCGGTCCTTCGACGCGGTGGAACGCTACGTGGAGAAGTTACATGCCGTTCTGCCCCGGAACAGCCACCTCCTGAACTCGGCCGGCAGATCGGACTATCCTCTCAGATACTATTACTGCGGGATCTACGGGATGCGAGCCGATATTGTTCATCACTCTCTGCTGACGCCGCTCATGACGGTAAATAAAGGAAAGCAGGAGGCCAGGCGGCTCAAGGAGGCTTTGGAAAGAGGAGATCCCGTCTACACCTGCTCTTTGGAGTTTCCGGAGAAGGTTGTGCTCGATCAGCTGTACCTGCTGTACCATCCGGGGAAGGATCTTCGGGGGCTGAGAGCCCTTTCGGAGAGAGAATATCTCTGCTCGTTCCCCGGAATTCGTTTTGAAAAGATCGTGCTGTTCGAGGATGAGGATATCTGCATCTACCGCATCGCTCGGCTGTGACGGAGGCCGGCTTCACCGTGGCAGGGGTGACGGCGGGTTGCCTCCCGGCTGCACGCAGCGGCCGAGCAGGTCCGGGCTGCAGGATGCGGCCGGCTATCGCCCGGCCTGCAAGTCGGCGATCCCCTTTAGAATCTTCAACAAGCCGGCTCGTATCTTCTTGCTGCCGATTTTCCTGAATTGCTTCAACAATGCGGCCTCCTCCGGGCTTAGGTGGAAGGGCAAGGTCTCAGCGGCCGGATAAGCCGCAGCGTCCTCTGCTACCCGCAGGGGTTTTTCGTCCGGCAAGAAAACACCTATCGGGTAGTCCAGGGCTCGGGCAATGGCCGAAAGCCGCTGTACGCTGATGCGGCTCTGTCCCTGCTCATACTTCTGCACCTGCTGGTAAGAAACGTTGATGCGTTCCGCCAGCATGCTCTGAGTCAGATCACGTTGCCGCCGTAACTGCTTGATCTTCCGCCCGATTTCTTTGGG
>CAYMEK010000122.1:0-1958 GCA_964389305.1 uncultured Spirochaetaceae bacterium | reverse complement strand
TCTCGGAAAAACTGAAAAAATCCCCGGCATTCTTCCCGATAATAATGTGATCCAGAACCCTGACGCCCAAACAGGCACAGGCTCTGCTGACACATCCGGTTGCCTTCAGGTCGTCAGCAGAGGGCTCTACGTCCCCGGAGGGATGATTGTGAACGAGAATAACCGAGCTGGCGGATCGCAGGGACACCTCCTTGACGATTTCTTTCGGATCCACGATGCTGGCGCTGACGCTTCCCCTGCTTATCTCCAGATGGTGAATCGGCCTGTTCTTTCTGTCAAGAAGGATTATGCAAAACAGCTCTTTCACGGCATCTCTAAGGTACGGGCCGTAGTACCGCAGCGCATAGCGGAAAGCGTCGCCGGCGTTTTCAATTCTTTTCAGCCGCCGCGCTTTCTCCCGGGACAGCCGTTTTCCTATCTCGAGAGCGGCTTTCACCTGGGCCGCTTTGGCCGGCCCTACCCCGTTGATCTTACACAGCTCGGATATCGACGCGCCGTCCAAAGCCCGCAGCGAACGGAAGGTGTTCAGGATTTCTCTGGCCAGCTCCTCCGCGCTGCTTCCTTTCTTTCCCGTGCGTAGAATCACGGCCAGGAGCTTGGCTAAAGGAGCGGAATCGGCACCGGAGTTGATAACCAGCTCCCTTGGCTTTTCCTCCTCGATCCAATCCTTTACCGGCAACATTCGGCTCTCCTCCGCTATTTGACCGCTTTCACCATGCGGATGGCATTGCCCTCAACGCTTTCGGCTCTTTCAACCAAACAACGCCGGATTCGCACCTGTTACTTCTATTTTTTTCGGGCGGCCGCCCCGATAGAGCTTCGGGAAGGATGACCGCCCGAGTTCTTCGGAATCGGCCCTGTTCCAAACTGCAACAGGACATGTTTTTTCCCGAAGGCGTGACTCGCCGTGCGTTTTACCGTATCGTGGAAGGCAGGAGGATAGTCTTATGACCGCCAATGAGTTTCTTGAAATAGCCCGGCAAACCGGAGTGGAAATCGGCGAGAAAGACCGGCTTACCTTATGGCAGGGACGGTTCGCCGGCCGGTCGAAGCCCGCCGGTCCGTTAAGCGGAAAAACGATCGGCATTCCCGTAGCCGCCGAGTTCTCCGATTTCCAGGCCTATTACCTGGCCCTCTACATCACCGAGCTGGGCGGCAAGGTGGAGTTCCTCGGCGCCGACTGGATCACCTGGAAGAATACCCGTCCTACCTCGAAATCGAAGGGTGTGATCGGCATGTGGGGGCTCTGTCTCGATCCGATTCCGGTACTGGTGGAATCCAGACAGGGATACAGGCCACTGGCGGAGGCGAAGGCAGACCGCTACGATGCCGTGGTTTTCCTCGGGGGCCACTGCGCCGATATCTTGATGACGGACAGGAAGGTGCTGGATTTTACCGCCGAGGCGTACCGGCGCGGCGCCATCATCGGCGCCATCGGCGCCGGGTCTTTGCCTCTGATCCAGCTTGGGATCCTCGAGGGAAAGAGAGCAACGGGAAATAACCTCGTTTCCTATCTGATAGAAAGGACAGGTACTTGGATCGATACCGATGTGGTGCGGGACGGACAGCTTATCACGGCCGCAGACACGGTGAATACGCCCGCTTTTCTCAGGGAGCTGGGCCGCGCCTTTGACGGGGGATATCACGAGGCACGCCGAGGTATGCTTTCAGGCAAGAAAATCCTGATAACGGCCGGTGAAGACTTCGAAGACATCGAGCTCGTTGTGCCTACCCTGGAGTTCCTGTATCGGGGCGCCCAACTGTGCCTGGCCAGCTACCCCGCCCCGCTTCGCGCCCGTCCCCCCCTACTGGGCCTGGACGTGGTCTGCGGTAATTTCGGCGTCTCGATTCCACTGCAGGAAATACCCGCTAATTACTATGGCAGGAAAAAGCTCGACGAGGTAGATCCCGACGAGTACGACCTGCTCATGATCCCGGGTGCTTTCAATCCCTGGAAC
>CAYMEK010000121.1:0-3490 GCA_964389305.1 uncultured Spirochaetaceae bacterium | reverse complement strand
GAGGCCGAAAGGATCGAGGAAATAATTCAGAAGCTGGAAAGCGAAATGGAGAAAAGAAAACCCGCTCCTGCCTCTCCGGCGATCTAGCAATCTTCAATCTTGTTGCTGCCAGGAGTGTCATAGTCGGTGA
The DNA here is from genome assembly GCA_964389305.1 of uncultured Spirochaetaceae bacterium. GTDB lineage: Bacteria > Spirochaetota > Spirochaetia > SZUA-6 > DRHE01 > CAYMEK01. The sequence goes on along the minus strand of CAYMEK010000121.1, from coordinate 3,360 downwards.
TGAGTAGAATCAAGATAAGACATCTCTCAAAGTCTTTCGGCGGAGTGGTAGCCGTTGATGATGTTAGCCTCACTATTGATGATGGGGAGTTCCTGACACTCTTAGGGGCCTCCGGGTGCGGCAAGACGACCATGCTTCGTTGTATAGCCGGTCTTGAGCTGCCGGATGAGGGTGAGATCTATGCTGGCGATACCTGCCTGTATTCGGACGATCAGGGAATCTTTATCCCTCCCAAAGACAGAAAAGTCGGTATGGTATTCCAGAATTATGTGCTCTATCCCCACATGAACGTCTATAAAAATGTTGCCTTCGGGCTGCAGCTCATGAACATGAATAAAAACGACATTCGGGTAAAGGTAAACGAAGTCCTTCAGAAAGTAGGGCTCAGCGGATTCAAGAATCGCTATCCCCATCAACTGAGTGGGGGACAGAGACAGCGGGTTGCCCTGGCAAGGATGATCGTCAGGAAGCCGGAAATCCTCCTCTTCGACGAACCTTTTTCCAATCTGGATGCAGCGCTGCGGGCATCGACGAGAACGGAGTTGAAGCTGTGCTTCTGACGCTGGACTCGACTTCGGTTTTCGTCACCCACGACCAGTCCGAGGCAATGGTTCTCGCCGACCGGATCGCGGTAATGAACAAAGGACGCATCCTGCAGACAGGCAGCCCGCAGGTGGAAAGCGAGTGCAGACGACTGGGAAAAGCGCATTCCACCAAGGTCCGATCTGTGTAAAGGGATTCGGAGAGGATCTTATGGAAGCTTTGATCCACCCCTGGGGCGCAGCCCATCAGAAAGCCAAAACCTGCCCGGCATATTCTCCACCGTCGCCCTGATCTTCCCATTGGCCCGTCGGGTGCGCATCGCCCGGGCGCCGACCTTTAACCGCCTGGACGCCTCCCTCGCCTGGAGCCTGCTGTACATCCTGGTGTTCATTACCCTGTTCGGCTTCCCGGTTGCGCGGTGTCTGGAGAAACGCTAGATCATCTGAGCACTGCGGCAGCTCGCTGACGCGCTATGGGTTCACCGCTCGGTAGAACACGCCGGGGTACCGCCGGTGCACCGCCGCCAGACCGTACCTGCGAGCGTAGTTCTCCTCAGCCAGGCGTGCCTGGCGCTGGTGCTCCCGGAAGCTGTGCGCGAAGAGCAGCTGACGGGTGGTCCAGTCGAAGACAAAGAACAGGTAGTCGGAGCGGGCCGGATGCTGCACTGCAGCCAGCGCCTCGGGGCTGAAGAAAGCAATCGGAGTGGGCGGCAGACCCTTGTTCCGATAGGTGTTGTAGGGCGAGTCCGACTCCAGGTCCCGCCACGTCAGGAAGGGCCGGTGGTATCCCAACGCGTACTCCAGGGTGGGGCAGGAGCCCAGCTCCATGCCCTGGGCTATCCTGTTGAAGAAGACGGAGGCAACTAGCCTGTAGCCTGTTCCGGCGGCCGCTTCCTTCTGGACGATGCTAGCCAGAATCAGAAGCTGGTACGCGCTCAGTCCGTGTTGCGGACGCACCTGCTCGCCTGCAGCAGCTGCCCGCGCGAGCAGGGAGGTGATGAGCGCCACCGTGGCGCGGTACCGGTAGCTTGCCGGTGTCTCGCCGGCTAACCGCTTGGGAAGCCGAACGGTGTAGCTCCCCGGCCTGAACAGACCCTCGAACCGGCTCGCCTGCGGCCGCGGAGGAGGCACTAGGGGGAAACGAACGAAGGCTTCCCCGCCCGCCACGCCCGCCACGGCGCTTCGCGAGCTCATGCCCATCCGCTCCCAGCGGTCTGCGAGATCGCTGACCCGTTCCCCGGCTCGAACCGCGAACGTGACCTCCCGTACGCTGCCTTGACCGGCGCGGCCGTTGGCGGACAACGCCGCCGCAGCCGCCAGCAGTAGCAATATCGGCAGAAGGGACCCGCACCCGCCGCTCACCCATCGCCTGTTCGCCAGCTTCATGGTCTCCCCTCGCAAAGGTACTCCGGCGCCAGCCAGCAGGCAACTCCGGGGCGACCTTCAGCGGGCGTGGCCGCTGCCGGCGGGATATGGCTGAATCCGTTGGCAGAGCCGAGGTTGAACGGGGTACTTCACCCTTCCCACACCCGCTGTGGGATCACGGTTGATCTCCTCCCGGTACAGAGCCTCCCGGAAAATCACCTTCATGATCCCTAGGGCCTTGTTCACCGTATCCGGCGCATTCTTTGCCAGCAGCCTGGAACGCAAGTCCAGCACATCGGTCCGGGTGATCTCGGACAAACGCTTTCTGGCGAAAGGATCACTGAAAATGTACTTCTTCAGCCGCCCGCGCTGAATGAGAGCATGGCGCTGCGTGAACCGTCCCGTTTCTTCCAGCACGCGGCGGATGTGGGGACATTTGCCCCAGATGAAGAAGGAATCTGCATAGCCACGGAACGTGTCGGTTTCACGCTCCTCCCCGATCATATCCGCCATGAACGCTTCCGCCGCCTCTCGCGTTCGGCACCCGGTTGTGTAGTAATTGAGATTCTCTCCGGCCACAAGCCCGGATTCGGGATTGAGCCGGTAGTACCAGAAATCACCCCGCTTTTTGAGGTAGTAGGGACGCTTCATCCCGGTTCCTGCCTCGAAAAACATGATAGCCTTAGTTCATTCTTAGCACAATGGACTAAAAGACTGCCTGCTGTGAGAGCGTACGATTTGGAAGGTAATTGCTTGTGGTGGAATAAATAAAATCCGGGCAATGCGGGATTCGAACCCACGGCCTCTGGCTCCGGAGGGCGCAGCGGTGGGCAGGCCGTCGGAACACAGCCTACTGTTTGATCCATTACGGGAGTCCTGGTAGAATCATGCATGCGAACAGATACAAGCATGACCTAATTAGGATGACCTAACATGGATGTAGCGTCAAGCAAAAGCATATCGAAAAATATAAAAAAACTGAGGAGCAAAACCGGATTATCCCAAGATCAGACAGCCCGCAAGGCAAACATGTCTTTGAGCACCTACTTGAAGGTGGAAAACGGCGTTACACCCAATCCATCTATCCAGACGCTTCTGAACATCGCAGAGGCCCTGGAGATTTCCCTGGACGAGCTGGTCGGCAGGAAGCCGCTAGGATCCGCGTAAGCGAACTACCGAAGGCAGGAGATCGATTTCCAGGTCGGCGAGGTGCCGGTTTCTTTGCAAGAATCCAGTGCTTCTGGTGGTGCTGGATCGACTGCACGCTGCCTGCGCGTAAAAACCATAGGCAGCAATCAAAGGGGGACTTTCCTTAGTCCCCCACCCCCCAAGGAGCCGCCGGCCCCCAGGACCTCGTGTCCAGGGGGCTGGCGGCGATCTCTTCAGTGGCAGCTCTGAGAGCGTGTGCCTGGCATGGCACTATGGCCGATCTTCTGGTGTGTGGCCACCGGAA
>CAYMEK010000120.1:0-3905 GCA_964389305.1 uncultured Spirochaetaceae bacterium | reverse complement strand
CCATTTTTGATTTATGATTCTTGTATTTACGGTATCTTGCCAATCTGCCGCCCTGCATGACAGTACAAACAGAGCTGTCTTTGGCAGCTTCGCCAAAATCTTATTAACCGGTATCCCTGTTTCGTAGGCTGTTATTTCATCAATGCCATCCACGATTATTAAATTTGGTTGTTCATCTAATGCTGGGAGAGCATCGACGGTAGAAGCGTGATAAATTTGTGTATCAATTTTTTTGCTGGCAAATCTTAGCAATTCACTTTTTCCCGATCCTGGCTCACCAAGTATTATTAATGGAGCATTGATGCGAAAGAAATCTGCATCTGTGTATTCAATTTCTTCACCATGCTGATTCGTGACTGATATGCGGCGAGATATGTATTTCATCTTAACCTTTATACAAATTCTCTTGCGCTCATATTACTTCTTTAGTCTTTAAACTCATGACCAACTAATGACTGTAAGAAATTACATACAAGATAACCATGCTATTTGAATCAATATCCGCTTTGGGTCGAAACCAGTCATTCCAAAACACATAACATATTAGCTCGCTTGCTGCTTTTGAACAACAATTGTAACTTCGCGAGCGGCCTGCAAATTACCTCTTCTATATTTGTTATAACGTGTTGAAAAGCTAGAAGTATTGCCCTAGTTACAACAAACAGAAAAGTGCGAAACCACAGATTTATATTGTCATAATGGAAAAAACACAGTTTGCCAAAGAATATCTTGTGGAATCCGCGTGATTTCCGACGAAATATGGCTTCCCGTCTTGATTGAATATAGAGAGACTGTGATCCTATCCAGAAATACACTTCGCGCCATATTCTGCACGACATCCTGAACGATGAGAGGTTCCAATCCACCGTAGAATGGAAATCTGGCTTCATCGGTTGGAAGATTCTGTGAGGGATGAACGCTAATGTCGTACTGAGAGCATCCATGCCGGCCAAGCCTATATTGCGTCATCTGTTCCGGTTAAATTACCCTAGTCAGGTGCGTACGGGTCCGGTTTGATTCTTCCTCTTCCATGTAGTGGCGTTGTTTATAATTCGTGTCCCTGACTCTATTATCCACAACTTTTACTGACAAAATACCGGCTTATCAGGTCCTCCACTTCCGCTATTTTAGGTCATTTCGGACCATATTCGCGTAGTGGAAATCCCTATTTGGGGGTTCTATTTCCCTGATCCTGCTTCGCGTCAATCTTTACAGTGGCACTCTAACTCAGATCTCTTTCAGGCGGCGGACGCAGACTGACTAACAAGCGCGTGAGGGATGGGAGGGGCGGCCGCCCGCTGCGGGCGGCCGGTCCGACGCGCCCGGGTGAACGGGCGCGGGGGACGGGACCCCCGACCAGCCCGACCCTCGCCCAGAGAAACAGCAGGGCGGGCGAAACTCAACGCCAGGTTTCGGGCCGGAGCCTACTCCCGGCACAGGCGGATCAGCTCCACCCGGTTGGACACCCCGGTCTTCTCGAAGATATTGTGCAGGTGGTTGCGCACCGTGGCCGGGGAGATGAAAAGCACCTGGCCGATCTTCTTGTTGCTGTATCCCTCGATCAGGAGGCGGATCAGCTCCCCTTCCCGGGGCGTTATGTTGTACCTGCTGAGGAAGCTCTCCGAGACCGTCCCGCTCGCCTCGCCGGCCGCTTTGGGGGCCAGGAAATACCTGAACCCGTAGTACAGCAGCACGCCGTTGAAGACCAGGTAGTACAGGGGGAAAAGCCTCAAGCGGAACTGGATGGACGAATGCCCCAGCACCAGGGAGAGGGTGGTCCTGAGGTCGTCCAGGATGAAGGTGGGCGTGAAGAATACGGCGGTGATCGCGATGGTGCGGGTCACCTTCAGCAGGGGGCTGTCCGGGACCTTTCGGTGGCGCAGAAAGAAGATGACCAGGATATAGACGATGGCCGCATAGAGCAGAGGATCCGAGGCATCGAAAACCTTGTCCATCTCCCGGTAAAGTAAGAGCGTGCGGTAGGAGTAGAAGAACAGGCCCACGAAGGCGGCGGTCCAGGCTCCCAGGATGAGCAAGACCAGGCGATTGGGTCTCTCAGACTGGGCGAAATCCAGCAGCCTGTGCATGAACAGGATCCCGAACACCACCATGCCCGCGGCCGCGACCCTGCCCAGCAGGAACAGGAGGAAATGCAGGGTGCCGGCTCTTACGATAAAGGGCTCCACGTAGAAGACCGCGGCGCTGACCAGCATTATCAGCAGATACGAAGTGAGGATCGCCAGGAAATAGCGCTCGATCCGCGACTTCCCTTTAAAGAAAACCATCAGGGCGAGAACATAGGTAGTGAGGCCCACGGAGACCGAGAAGATGAGGAAGAAGATGAACAGCGAGTACATGCGATTAGGCAAAAGATAGGGGAAGGCCTACCTTCTGTCAATTGCACGTTCTTCACTGGGGGGGCCAGAGCTCGTCCATGAGGGCCCGGTACTGCAGGAGCAGGCTCTGGTAGAGGGCCGCATTCTCGGCGTACTCCAACCGGGAGCTCTCCTCGTCGTCCCGGCTCTGGAGCACGAACACGAGCTGTCCCCGCCCCTGGTTGTACAGCCTCAGCTCCTCCTCGGTCCTGGCCCCGGCGGCGGCGATCTGCGCCCTGTTCAGCTCCAGGATCTTCCGCAGATCGGAGAGCTGGATGAGCAGGCTCCTCAGGGAGGCTTCCAGGCCGATCTCCACCTCCCTCATCTCGCTCAGCAGCTGATCCACCTGGGCGTCGACCTTTTCGATCTCGGTCTTGATGGTCCTGTTCGCCGGGGTGGCGGAGAACTCCAGGGCCACCGAGACATCCGGATGAAGCGCGGTCAGGGAGTCCGGCAGCTCCTCGTCGCGGCCGGCCAGGCCCCCGGAGACCGTGAGATTCAGCTCCGCGCGCTTTCGCTCCTCCATGGCCTGCCGCTGGCGGACGAGCTGCTGCCTCAGGACCGTAAACGTTGAAAGCACTCTAGAGGAGGCCTTCAGGGAAGCCAGGCTCTCCTCCGCCGCGGGAAGCTCCCCCAGGGAGTACAGGTCGAGCGCGGGCGTTCGCTCGTACAGATCCTCGTCCTGAGCGTAGACGGCCAGCCCGGCCTGCCCCGCCTTCCAGAGGGACTGCAGCTTGAGCAGGCCCTGCTCCGCCGCCCTCACCGCCTCCTCGCCGCGCAGCAGGTCGGCCCGGCCGACCAGGTTGGCCCGGTAGCGCCTCTCTATCTGGGATAGCTGTTCCCTGGCCAGGGTCAGGCGCTGCTCCGCCAGGGAGACCTTTTCGTTCAACAGGGCCCAATCCAGGAACTGCCCGGCTCGCTTGAGCATGAAGTCCTCCTCGGACTCCAGCGCCTGGATCGTGCGCAGCCTGACCGCGTACCGGCCGAGCTCGAATCCAAGGCGGTCGAGCCTGCCTCCCAGGTTCTTCAGTAGGGGCTGGCTGTAGCTGGCGCCGAACCTCTGATAAAAGCTCTCCCGGTCGGCCTTGCCGGACGGGAAACCCGGCACCTCATACAGCTTCGTATAGTCGGAGGACAGGAAGAAATCCAGCCTCCCCCCGGTGAACCAGAAGCTCCGCCCCAGCCCCGTTTCCAGGCCGAAGCTGTCGAGCCGGCCTGCCCCCTCGTACTCGTAGGCGCTGGCCTCGCCCAGGTGGCTGTAGGTGGAGGAGGCGCTCAGCGCCCAATCCTGGGCTCCGCGCAGGCTCTCGGCCTGCTTCCGCTCGATCTCTACGGCCAGGGCCTGCCCGGTGAAAAAGGGGTGATTGTCCCGCACCAGGGCGAGGTACTGCGCAAGGGTAATCTTGTCGGCCGGGAGGTGCGATCCCGCTGGGGTGGTCGCCTGGACCTGAGGAATCGGAGCTTCCGGGGTGATCTCCTGGGCCTGAGGAATCGGAGCCGCTGGGGTTATTTCCTGGGTCTGGGGGGGCG
>CAYMEK010000119.1:0-3911 GCA_964389305.1 uncultured Spirochaetaceae bacterium | reverse complement strand
GAGGCAACAGTCCCTGTTTGGCAAGATTTTTCGTGAGGCAATGCGGGGTATTGACGGGCGCAGGGTGATACCGTATACTGGACAGGTCATTTACTGGGAGGGGATATGGCCGAACAGCTCATTCTCAAAAGCCTGCCATTTATCCGTATTCTTCCTAACTGGGCACAGGAGCTAGCTTACAAGTACTGTTCCAAGACCGCCAATCTCTACGTGGTGCATGGCAACATCAGGGATTTCCTGCCCCACAAGATGAACGACAACGAGTTCAACTTCGTCCGCATCCAGGACTATATCGGCGACGTGCTGTTCGGCAACCGGGATATCATCGTGTTCTACGATCGCTCCTCCGGGGTTACCTTCTGCACCCCGGAGATGCGCCGGGACTATCTCTCTTCGTTGAACGGCGCCGACGGCGAGAGCAGGGAAAGCGCCCTGTCCCGAGACCCGATGGATGCCTTTCCCGCCCTGGAACGCTACTTTTACAAAAATATATCCAGCAAGCGACGCATCGTGCTGATTATCGACTACTCCGAGACCATCGTACCCAATACGGACATCTCCCGCTATACCGACGAGGATCGCTACTGCCTGGTTACTCTCAACAGATGGGCCAACGACCCGATCTTCACCGAGGGCGATATCTCGATTCTCCTGCTCACCGAGAATCTGGCCGACCTGAACACCAAGCTGGTTCGCTCCCCCAGCACGATCAAGGTCAATATTCCCCTGCCCGACGAAACGGTACGCCAGCGTTTCCTGGTGTTCCTCGATCGGCAGGGCAAGCTCCTTCTGGAACGGCGTCTGAGTCCCGAAAAGGTCGCCCAGATAACCAGCGGGCTGAACCTGGTCAATATCTACCAGCTGGCGGCCGAGAGCTACCAGGAGGACAAGGAGATTACCCTGGAGTACCTGCGCCGCAAGAAGAAGGAGATGATCGAGACCGAAGCCAGCGGGTTGCTGGAGTTCATCGAGGCCGAGTTCGATCTGTCCATGGTTTCGGGGCACGACTACGTCAAGAAGCGATTCCGAAGCGCAGCCAAAGCCATTAAGATGGCCCGTCTCGATGTACTGCCCATGGGATACCTGATCGCCGGCCCGGTGGGGACGGGCAAGAGCTTCATGGTCACCGCCTTTGCCGGGGAAATCGGAATTCCCATCGTGAAGTTCCGCAATTTCCGTTCCAAGTGGCAGGGGGTCACCGAGTCAAACCTGGAGAAGATCCTGAGCATTCTAAAGGCCATGGCCCCCGTGGGAGTGATGATCGACGAGGCGGACGCCTTTCTCGGCGATCGGAACCAGGAGGGCGATTCCGGAACATCAAACCGTATTTTCGGCCAGATCGCCTCGTTCATGGGGAACACCGAGTACCGGGGCAAGATCATCTGGTTCCTCATTACCTGCCGGCCGGACCTGCTGCCCATCGACCTCAAACGCCAGGGCAGAGCGGAAGAGCACCTGGCGCTGTTCTATCCCGAAACCATCGAGGAAAAAGAAGCGTTGTTTCAAACCCTGATCCGCAAGCTCAAGCTCAAGGTTCAGCGGGTGAATATAAGCGAAATGTTTCGCAAGTACAAGTTCGACTTCTCGGGAGCGGACCTGGAGAGCATCCTGATCCGGGCCAAGCTGCTGGCGGCTATGCACAACCATGTGACCATCACCGACTTCGACCTGGAGGAAACGATCCGGGACTTCAATCCTCCCAGCTACCCCCACGAAATCGAGCTGCAGAATCTCGTAGCGGTGCTCGAATGCACCAGCCGGGAGATGCTGCCGAAGCGTTTCCAGAACCTCGAACGCTCCCGACTGGTCTCCGATATCAAGCAGCTCAAGATCCTGCTCGGCGAACGCGAATAGCCCGCTTCACAGTAATCCGTTTCTCCCCCGGGCTATGAAAACGCACCAGCAGTAGCTGTTCGTCTTCCATCCGCTCGATCTCTCCCCCCGGCGCCTGGACGCGGTATCCATTAGGGTAGTGGATATTCGGTACGTACAGGATCGTCGGGGCCTCGATGGCGGGGTCGTGGCGGAAGCGAAAGAGAAAAGTCGCGGATCGAGGATCGAAGTGCATCCTCAGGGGAACGCCTGCGCAATGCAGGAAGTGAGGACGGCAGAACCCCGAAACCGCTCTGCCGCCGTCATTGGGATCTCCGGGTTCGCTCCTCTGGCTGGGGCTGTACACGGACAGGTCTTCGAGATTCCATCCATCCCCGTGCTCGTTGCTGTTGTCAGGGGTGTAGTTCCACTGGAAGCTGTTCAACAGGTTGGCGTCGATTGCCTCGTAGTACATCGACAGGCACTCCTCGTGTTTACGCCAGACCTTTCTGTGTCCTTTCTGCCAACGCAGGTAGGCTTCTTTTTGGTTCAGGTCGTAGGGCAGCCCGAACTCCCCCAGGACCTTGGGGATGCCGTTTTGAATGGCTGCGGCGGGCTGCATGATGCCGGAAAGCTGTCTGACGAACATCCTGGTCACGGCAGCCCTGCCCACCACCGGGGTCCGGCTGGTCATGTCAAAGCTGATCCGGGTCATGGGCTTTTTGATGGACAGCGTGAGCGCATCGTACCAGTGGGGAGCGAATACCAGCTTTCCCATGTTCTTCGGAAACCGAAAACCCGGAGCCCGGCCGTTAAGGGCCGGTAGCGGCGGTCCCTGCAGGAAGATCGCGGTCTCAGGGACAACCGATCGAATTTCCCGGGTAAACGCTGCGATAAAGGGAGAAAGATAGTCCCGGAAGAAATCGACCTGTTTACCGTTTCGGCGCAGGAAATGATCGTTATTGAGGATGACCGGTTCTCCATTGGCGTCCCATCCCCATACGTTTTCCTGTCTCCAGATATCCCGGTCCCCGGCAAGCCAGCAGCAGATGCGGTCTTGGTTTATCTGTGCGCTGCTGGTCTCTTTGATCTTGAAACCCTTGATCTGTTGAAATCCGACCCGGCAGGGATATCCGGCTCCCGTTGCCATGGCCTGGAAGGGCGTAAAGGCATAGCCTAGTGTATGAGACCGGCTTTCGTTATTGCTCCCATCCAGCCGCAAACCGATCCAGCCGGGATGAGGCTCGTTCAGAATATCAAAACCCAGGAGTCCGGGATTATCCTTCACCCGCCCCGCTACTCGTTTCATGGATTCCAGGAAATGATCCTGCAGGAAGTCCTGAATGTTTCTTTCCTCGACAGTGCAGCCGGGGGCGAAATCCCTGCCGCCGAAAAAAAGGGTGAACATGGTTGCACAGGCCAGCCGAACGACATTCCCGGTCCAGTGCATGGGGGGATAGGCCTGCGGATCGTCGGGATTGTAGCGTCGTTGCATCAGAAGCGCTGCACCGCAAGCGTCGAAATTCGTGTAATCCAATCCCGCCTTCTCGAAGGTCCAGCCTGGCGCCCCGTCCCCGCCGCTCATGCGGGACCAGACGTCTTGATGAGGGTCGATTATGAAATAAAATCCTTGATCCGCAGCCAGGTCCAAAAGCTCTTCCAGATAATCGAGATACCGCTCGTCGTACAGCCCGGGTCCGGCATGCTCTACGGCTTCCCAGGTGACGAGAAAGCGCAGTGCATTGAATCCCCAGTTCCGCAGCCTGGAGAAATGTTCCGAGGCCTCGGAAATCGGAAAAGGATGCCCTACGAATGACACCGTGTCGTGGTCCCTGAAATCTGTCTTGATGTGGGTGGCGCCGTAGGGCCGGGCCGGGAACTTGCAGTTGCCGCCGAGGTTGACGCCCCGCAGCAGTACGGTCCTGCCGAACCGGTCTACGAACCATTCACCCTTGATTTTAAGCTTACTCTGGCGGCTCATATCTTCTTGTTTCCTCATCAGCGGTCTCGGCTGTATGGACTCAACATTCTACCCTGTACTGAAACTCAGAATCCAGAGCCGTTCGTTTCAGGTGATGAGCCATAAGCAGCGGCTTTGG
>CAYMEK010000118.1:0-4348 GCA_964389305.1 uncultured Spirochaetaceae bacterium | reverse complement strand
TTGGCGATGATCTCCACCACGGCGCTGTGCAGGCTGTCGGTGGTGTAGATCGGCGCCGTGCAGCCCTCCACGTAGTGCACGAAGCTGTCCTCGTCGGCGATGATCAGGGTGCGCTCGAACTGCCCGAAGTCCTGGAGGTTGATACGGAAGTAGGCCTGCAGCGGGATGTCCACGTGCACTCCGGGGGGCACGTACACGAAGCTGCCTCCCGACCAGACCGCGCTGTTCAGGGCGGCAAACTTGTTGTCGAGGAACGGCACCACCGTACCGAAGTATTCTTTTACCAGCTCGGGGTGCTCCCGAACGGCGGTCTCCGGATCGCAGAAGATAACGCCGCGGCTGGCAAGCTCCTCCCGGATGCTGTGGTACACGACCTCCGAGTCGTACTGGGCCCCCACTCCGGCCAGGTACTTGCGCTCCGCTTCCGGGATGCCGATTCTGTCGAAGGTCTCCCTGATGTAGGCGGGCACTTCGTCCCAGCTCCGTTTGCCCTCCGAGACGGGCTTGGCGTAGTAATAGATGTTGTCGAAATCCAATCCGGACAGGTCCGCGCCCCAGTTGGGCATGGCTTTCTTCCGGAAAGCCCGGTAGGAGCGCAGGCGGAAGCGGGTCATCCACTCCGGCTCGCTTTTGTGATGGGAAATGGCCTGTACCACCTCTTCATCCAGCCCTCTCCTGGTTTTTACGACCGAGATGTCCGGATACGAGAATCCATGCTTGTATTCGCCGATATCAACGGCCGGCTGCCGGCTGCTCATAAACCTCCTCCTCTATCCCGTACTGCTCCTTGATCCACTCGTAGCCCTTCTCCTCCAGGGTCCGCACCAGCTCCGCGCCTCCGGAATGCACGATCCTGCCGCGATACATGATGTGCACGTAGTCGGGACGGATGTGATCCAGGACGCGCTGGTAGTGGGTGATGATCAGGCTGGTGAAATCGGGACCTCTCAGCCGGTTTACGCCCTTGGCCACCAGCTTGAGGGCGTCGATGTCCAGACCCGAGTCGGTCTCGTCGAGTATGGCCAGGGCGGGCCGCAGCAGCAGCATCTGGACGATCTCCATACGCTTCTTCTCCCCCCCGGAAAATCCCTGGTTCAGGTAGCGGTTGACGAACTCCTGGTCCATCTCGAGAAACTCCAGGCTGGAGCGCAGCTCCCGGATGAACTCCGACACGTTGAGCTTCCCCTCCCCGCGGCGCAGCTCCGCAGCCCGCTTGAGGAACTTGCCCACGGTGACGCCGGTGATCTCTACCGGGTACTGGAAGGCCAGAAACACCCCCCGCAAGGCACGCTCATGGGGTTCCAGGGCCAGGAAGTCCTCCCCGTCCAGCAGGACGCGTCCCCCGGTCACGCCGTAAGCGGGATTGCCCATCAGGACGTTTGCCAGGGTGCTCTTGCCCGATCCGTTCGGTCCCATCAGGGCGTGGATCTCTCCGGATCCGAGCTGCAGCTCGATGCCCTGGAGGATCGGCTTGTCGCCGATGCTGGCCCGTAATCCTTGGATAACGAATTTCTTGCTCAAGCTTCGAAATCCTCCTCAAATAGGGTAGCCCAGGCTGAGCCGGGCTTCCTCGCTCATCCGTTCGGGACCCCAGAGGGGCTCCCAGACGATTTTGGCCTCGACCTCGGCGCCTGCGGCGGCACTGCTTAAGGTCTCGACAATCTCCTTGCGGAGTTGCGGTCCCACCGGGCAGCCCGGATAGGTAAGAGTGAAATCCACCTCGATTCTCGGTCCTCTGGTCTCCAACCGGTACACCAGACCGAGATCCACGATGTTGATGCCCAGCTCCGGATCGATCACCTTACGCAGCTCGTCGCGGGCCTCTCGCTCCCCGATCACACCACCGCTCCTTTTTTGGAGTGCCTGCCGGAGGCGCTTTTCGGCTCGAAACCGGTTTTCCGGAGGACCTGCCCGCCTTTCAGGCGGGCAAACTCCCTGACCGTCAGAGAGCCGAGGAAATCGTTCATGAGTCCCTGGAGGGCATTCATGTCGTGCTTGATCGTGCAGTGCTCCTCCTGCTCGCAGGGCTCGCCCTGCAGGCAGGCCACCAGGCGCACCGGCCCGCTCACCGCTTCGATGACCTCCTGAAGTGTAAGCCGGTCCAGCGAACGCCTGAGCCGGTAGCCGCCTTTCGGTCCCCGTACGGCTGCGATCAGATCCCCCTGGGCGAGGAAGTGAAAGATCTTTCGCAGGAGGCTCAGGGGAATGTTGTAGCGTGCGGCCAGCTCCCGGGTCGAGATCACCTGCCCGCTTTCCTCCATGGCCAGAAGTGTGACCAGGCTGTACTCTATGTCCTTGTGTATTTTCAGAGCCCACTCCTTGTTTTCCAGTTATCAATCCATATTAACTGTAGCAATTATTACTTGATTAGTCAACAATAAATCCACTGTTGTGGACAGGCCGAGGGGAAATGGGAGCACGGATTATTTCCCCGGGTCCGCTGTGGGGTTATAATGCTCGAAAGCCGAGGCTAAAAACTTGTTGATCCAGGTCATTCTCTGCCATCCCCATCCCGGCAGCTTCAACCAGGCCGTGGCCGAGCGCGTGCTCCGAACCTTGAAAAGACTGGGTCATGCTGCGCTCTTCCACGATCTGTACAAGGAAGGCTTCGATCCGGTGCTGCCGGACGCTGAGCTTAGCCGCGGTACGAGCTTCGACGAGACCGTGCTTCGCCACATCGAGGAGATCGAAGCCGCCGAGGGCCTGGTGATCATCCATCCGGACTGGTGGAGCCAGCCGCCGGCCCTGCTCAAGGGTTGGATCGACCGGGTACTGAGGCCCGGCGTCGCCTACGAGTTCGAGGGCCCGGAGTTCATGAAAAAGGAAAAGAAAGCGCTGCTGGCCGGAAAGAAAGCCCTGGTTTTCTGCACCACCGACAAAGGTCAAGAGGAGGAGCCGTCGAAGTCGGGCCGTCTGGCGGGCGGCCCGTCATTGCTGGAAGAGCTGTGGCTGGAGGGCGTGTTCCGCTACTGCGGGATCGAGGAAGCCGCCTGTCACATACTGCATGACCTGCGCAATCTCGACAGGCGCCGGCGTCTGGACTGGCTGAGCCGGGTGGAGAGAACGCTGGCGCAGTGGTTTCCCGCCGGCTGAAGCTCGGATCAGGAAAGCGCGGCGCCCCGACGTGGCATCAGGAAAGCGTCAGCCGGAGCAGGTCCGTGTTCGGGTCCCGGAACAGCTCCTCCGTGACCGCTTCCGACCTGCGAATAAGCTCCGCAGCGGCGATCAGCTCGCGATCCCTCCCCAAGGACAGGGCCGCCCTCAACTGCCCGCGGCAAAAGAATCCGGCCAGGAAACTGCCCTGCACCGGGTGGCCTCGAAATACATACTTTCCTTCACCGTCCCCGACACCGACGGACTTCAGCAGGTATCCGAACTGCTCGGTCCAGAAAAAAGCCGGAGTACCGGGGGCGCAAGGCTTGCCAAGCATGCTCAAGGCTGCCGCTCTACCCTGCCTCTGCGCCTCGGCCCAGTGCTCCACCCTGATCCGTTTACCGCCGGGGCCGGGTACGGCGGCCAGGTCGCCGGCCGCAAAGATTGCCGCCTTCCGGGTTCGGAAACGATCATCCACGGGCACGGCGCCTTTTTCCACGACACCTGTTCCTTCAAGATACTCTGCGGCGGGACGGATGCCCGCTGCTATAATGACCAGCTCCGTCTTCAGGCGCAGGCCATCGGAAAGGACAACCTCTTCCACCCGTCCCCAGCCCTCGAGGCGAGCGGCCCTACTGCCTAGAAAAAAGCGCACGCCCCTGTTTTCGTGCAACTCACGGAGCCAGCCGCCGATGGTTTCGCCGAAGCGGCCGGCCATAGGCAGCGCCTCCGGGGCTACCACCCGGACCGACAGCCCCCGGCGGCGCAGAGCGGCGGCCGCCTCCAATCCGATAAACCCGGCTCCCAGGATAACGGCGCTGCCGGCCGAAGGCAGGGCCAGGGCAATTTGCTCGGCATCGGCTTTGCTGCGCAGGTAAAAACAACCCTGGAGTTGCTCGCCTGGAAGGTGCAGCCGCCGGGGCGCACCGCCGCTGGCCAGCAGCAGGCTGTGATAGGCCAGGCTGTCTCCGCCATCGAGAATCAGGCGGAGCTGCTCTGGAGATAGCGAAACGACCTGGCGGCCGCGAAGGATGTCGATCTTTCTGGCTCTGTAGTACTCAGCCGATCTTAGCTGAAGCACCCGCGTTCCGTTCTCCCCGGACAAAAATCCCTTGGACAGAACGGTGCGATCGTAGGGCAGCTCCGGCTCTGCGTTCAGTAAAACCAAAGGGCCGTCGAAGCCCTCCTCCCGCAACGTCTCGGCGGCCGCAGCCCCCGCCGCGCCTGCGCCGACAATCACGAACCTCTGCCGGGT
>CAYMEK010000117.1:0-4439 GCA_964389305.1 uncultured Spirochaetaceae bacterium | reverse complement strand
TACCTGCTTGCCGTCGATGATCTTCGCTGCCATAATCCACCTCTTTTCTGCAATAACTGTTTCAATGTCTTAAAAGCCACCCTGAGTTCTTAAAAACGCCGGGCTCAAAAGATGCTCTATATTGTTCGTTTCCGGCTGTTTTGGCAAGACCGCGAAGGCGTCGAATGAGTACCCCTGCCCTGCGGCGGGGATCACGGCGTTATCCCGCCGTCTGATGCGCGAAAGCTCGGGTCTCGCCTTGCCCTACCCGGCTTTTCCCTGCTAAGGTGGATCGAGCCTACGGTGCAACCGGAGCCTATAATGAGGAGGAGCTGAGGATGCCTGGATTTACGGCTGTCGGAGAAAACATACACTGCACCCGCATCTTCAAGGTGGGCGGCGCCTTTGTTAAAGCCCTTGACGAGAATACCCGGGTAATCGTCTACACGGAGGCAGGCCGGGAGAAGCATCTGCCCATCGCCAAGCGCTTCGTCGAGTCCAGCGACTGGCAGAACGGGAAGGTCAAGCACGCCGCGGTGGCGATGTGGCAGGGCCTGCACGGCGGGGAACAAGAAAGACAAGCCGGGATCGACTATCTGCACCACCTGGTACGCAGACAGGAAGCCCACGGGGCTTGTTTCCTCGACCTGAACGTGGACGAGTACAGTACCGACCTCAGCGAGCGGGCGGAGCTGGTTCGTTGGGCTGCGCAGATCATCCAACAGGTTTCCACCGTACCCTTGAGCATCGATTCCTCGAATACCGAGACCCTCGCGCGGGGATTGGAGGCCTGTGACCCCGCCAAAGGCAGTCCTATGGTTAATTCAGTCTCCCTGGAGCGCCGGGACGCGGTCCAGGTGGCTAAAGACGGCGGCGCGGTGTTGATCGCCGCAGCCAGCGGCGAAACCAGCATGCCTACCAACAAGGAGGAGAGGATGGCCAACCTGGACCGGCTGGTGTCCCTGCTCGAAAAAGAGGGCTTTGCCGAAGGACAGATATATCTCGATCCCCTGGTGTTCCCCGTGTCTGTAGATCCGAACAACGGTCTCATGGTTCTGGAGGCAATAGAGGAGCTGCGCCGGGACTACGGGCCTGAGATTCACTTCGCACCAGGCTTGAGCAACATCAGCTACGGCATGCCGAAGCGTAAGCTGATCAACCAAGTCTTTGCCTATCTGTGCGTACAGCGTGGTCTGGACGGGGGCATTGTGGATCCCATCCAGATAAATCAGGCGGTCATCGAGGGGATCGATCCCGAGGCGGAAGGCTTCAAGCTGGCCGAAGCGTTCCTCACGGGCCGCGACCAGTTCGGAATGAAGTATATATCCGCGGTCCGGGAAGGCCGGCTGTAGTCGCAGCACTCCTGCCGACCGGGCTGTGTTGCCCGGCCGACAATTACCCTGAGCACATCGCAGCAGCGGCAGGGGACCGCATTTACCCTTCCACGGCGGCCGCCCCGATTTGATGAAAACAAGGATTAGAGCCGGCGGCCGCCATGAGCGGCCACGATGCCGCCGATCGCTATACCCAGGTCGCGAGCGATGACCGGACACTTGGCCTGGAGCAGAAAAAACACCTTGGAGCCTTCCTCACTCAGTGTTTCGTAGTTGGCCTGCCCCTTGGCGATAACCAGCTCCGATTCCCTATACAACGCTTGAAACTCCTCAGAGCACTGTTCGAGGATCGTGCCAAGGGCATCCGAACCGGTGCTGACCAGCTCCGCCACCAGATCGATCCCCGCCGCCCGGGCATCCTGCATGGTCGCATCGTTCACTATGGGCCCGCCCTTCACCGCGTAGATCACCGGCACCTCGAGCGATTCGATAAGCAGGCGGTCAAAGACGGTCTCGGCGGCGTTGTCGGCCAGAAACAGCAGCCTGGGCGCGCGGGCGAGCTTCGCTCTCAGAACCTCGAGAGACTCCAAGGCGAAAGGCTGGCAAAGCACCTGCTGCACCGTAGGCCGCAGCTCGTACCGGCGGTCGGGACCGGCGTCGATTATGTTACCGGCGATACTCAGCCGTACCGCTGTCTCCAACTGATCGTCGGCGTCTGCGAGCAGCTCTTTCAAGCTGGGGTATAGCTCCAGCGCCTGCCTGGTAGCTTCCTCCTTGTAGCCGCGGTAGGGATCGCTGTTTCCCAGAACGCTCCTGACCAGGCGGTGAATACGGTCGCCGATCTGCGGCGGCGTTGAGGAAAGCTCGATGTGCTGGAGCAAGTCCAGCACCCGGTCGAGCAGGAGCTTCTGTGTCGGCTCATCCGCCTCCAGCCGGCGCGCCGCTTCCAGCGCCTGGCGGAGGAAGCAGGGATAACAATCTAAATAGGTTCGCATGATCTGGAATCTACCAGCATGGTCCCGCAGAGAGATCGGGTTCTGCGAGGTCAAGCTCTCGTCATAGGCGACTTACAGCGCGGGCAGCTCATTGTATAACAGGGGACCCCTCGCCGATGCGGCAGCTTCGTGCCGCAGCTCGGGCATACGCAGCTACCCGTGGGCCCGGCGCCGGGTTTGGCTCCACCCATCCGCCCTCGGCCTGCCCCCGGGCCGCGACTTCCACCTCCCCCTCCGGCGCCGCCTCCGGAAGGGCCTCTTCCATCTCTACCTGGCATGGTCTTCCTCCTCGGGGCGCGTGCCCCCGGACTTCGGCTATGCGCCGCTTAGGCGTCGGTTTCCCGGCTGCCGCGGGCGGCGGCAGCTACGACGGTATGTTCAGCAACTCCTTGATCTTGTCCACCAGAACCTGCGGCTCGACCGGCTTGTCGAAGAAAAAGTCCACCGGAAGCCACTGCTCGTCCGGTGCAAAGCGGTAATCGACTTTCTTGACCTCGTGGACCGCGGTCAGAAGAATAATGGGAAGCTTTCTCATCTTCAAATCTTCCCGAATACTCCTGGCCACCTCGAATCCCTCGTAGTCCTTGGACATGATAACGTCCAAGATAACCAGGTCCGGTTTCTCGACCCGTACCTTTTCGATGCCTTCCTCGGGTGTGTAAGCGGACAGGACCTGGAAGTCGTTTTTTTCCAATACCAGCCGGGTTATATCCTGGAAATCCCGGTCATCATCGATAATAAGTACTTTAGCCATTTTGCGTTCTCTCGCTTCCCTTCTTACCTGGCAGACAGCAGGGCTGCCTCCGCCGCGTTGACGAATTGATAGGCGACCGGTGAAGCGGTCAAGGCCGGGTGGGTGCCCATCTGAAAACAGGCGATGTCATCGCTGGTCATTCGATGCTGAATGCAGGCGCTGGCCGTGTTGATCAGCTCGCCGACCGCCCTGTCTCCCATCATCTGAGTGCCGATCAGCACCCTGGTTCGCTTTTCGAACATCAGCTTTACCTTCTGGTTGGCCGCCGCCGGCATAGAGCCGGGATGGCGGTTTACTCCTTCAGCCGTACCGGTAACCACATCGTAGCCCTGGCGCCTGGCCAGCTCTTCTGTCAGCCCGGCAACGGCAAAAGTCCGCTCTCCCAGGGCCGTGGAGAACACCCCGATGGTGCCGACGCTTTCCCGCTGAACTCCGAACAGGTTGGCCCCGGCGATCCTCGCTTCCGAGCAGGCAATGGAGGCCAGCCGAAGCTTCGACGGCTTGCCGCCGAAGAAGGAGAACTTCTCCGCGCAGTCCCCGCAGGCGAAGATATGCTCGTCGCTGGTGCGCATCGTCCGGTCCACCCAGATCGAGCCCGTAGGCCCCAGGCGAAGGTCCGCGTTTTTGGCCAGCTCTATGTTGGGAACCGTACCTATGCCGACGATCACCATGTCCGCATCCAGAGTGGTGTCGTCCCCCAGATTCACCCCCGTGGCCTTCCCGTTCCCCGCGATGCTGACCACCTTGCGGTCCGCGAGGATCCGGACACCGCGTTCGGCGACCAGCTTTTCCGCTTCCTGGCAGAACTCCGGATCGAAGGCGAGCTGCAGGCAGTGGGGCAGCAACTCGCAGATGGTTACCTCGTGATCTTCCAGCTTGTTGATCTCGTCCGATACCTCGACGCCTATAAAGCCTCCTCCGATCACCACGATCCTGCGTGAGGCTTTTATCAGATTCTGCATGGTGGAAAGATGCTCCACGTCCTTGTACACGGGAAACACGTTCTCACGGTCGAATCCGGGGATCGGCGGCATCATCGGCAGCGATCCGGTGGCCAGAACCATCTTGTCGTAGCCAACCTCGCTTCCGCCCCGCGTAACGACCTGCCGCTTCTCCCGGTCGATGCTGGTCACCTCGTCCACGAGAATCTCGACGTTGTTCTTCTGCAGGGGGGTGTCGGGAATCAGGTTCTTCTCGGGGCTTCCCACCGTACCGAAGATATAGGGGATTCCGCAGGGTATCGGGACCAGTTTCTCCCTGCGGATAAGAAGGATCTTCTTGTCCGGATAGTGCCTACGGGCCGTAATGGCAGCCGTAAGTCCTGCGGCGCTTCCACCGACGATGAGCACGTCACAACTGTTCATGTTTGCTCTCCTT
>CAYMEK010000116.1:3711-4899 GCA_964389305.1 uncultured Spirochaetaceae bacterium | reverse complement strand
GATCCTGTCCGGCACTTACTCGGGTGATCCGGTTGACATCTTCTGGGACGTGAATCCGGCGGATCCCATCCTGCTCGGCAACCTCTGGATCCCGCCCGGGGTGGACACCATGAACCATACACTGGCGGATCCGGGAGACAGCTATCATAATCCCAACACGTCGGCCCGCTCGGCCGGCCAAACGGCCGCTACGGGCCCGCTGCGGGACTTCCTGATACCCGCCGGCGACCCGGAGATCCATGACGGTGCCGACCTGCAGTTCCTGTTCGCGATCGATCCGGGCGGAGGTGAAGAAGTGCTGCCCTACGCCCGCATCGTGGATCCCCTCGACCCCCGCACGGCCAGACCATGGGTGTACAAGATCCGCGACCTGCGGGTGCAGCGGGGAGAGGTTACCATTACCAACAACGTGATCAATCCCCTGCGCGGGGAGACCGTGAACCTCCACTACCGGCTGGAGCAGTCCGGAATGGTCACCATCAATGTCTTCGATCTCAAGGGAGACATCGTGGAGGTGCTGTACCGCGGGCACCGCAATGCCGGCGAGTACTCCACCACCTGGGACGGCCGCAACCGGGGCAACCGGGTGGTGGCCCGGGGAGTGTACTTCATCAAGCTGGTGGGTCCGGGAGTCAGCGAGATCCGCAAGGTGCTGGTGGTCAAGTAGCATGCCTCGGACAGCGGACCGGGCCTCATGATGGCGGCCGGCAGCCAGACGTTCCAGCGACCCTTTCCCCCGCGAATCGCCCTGATCGGCTTCATGGGCTCGGGCAAAACCACCATCGGGCGGCTGCTGGCCGAGCGTCTCGGCTACCGCTTCCTGGACCTGGATACAGCGGTCGTCCAACAGGCGGGAATGAGCATCCGGGAGATCTTCGAGCAGCAGGGCGAGGATGCCTTCAGGCGCACCGAGACCGAGATCCTCTACAGCCTGCGGGAAGAGGACAGGCTGGTGATCGCGGCCGGCGGCGGCTCGCCCATCCGGAAGCAAAACAGGGAGTTCTTCGAGTCGCTGGCCGCCACGGTGTACCTGGAAGTCTCCTTTCAGGGGTTCCTGAAGCGCACGGGCAAGGATCCCTCCCGGCCCCTGCTGGATAAAGCTCCCGCCGAGCTGAAGGAGCTGTACCTGTCCCGGCTTCCCGTTTACCGGAGCCTGGCCCGGCCCATCCGCACCGACGGCCGTCATCC
>CAYMEK010000116.1:0-3611 GCA_964389305.1 uncultured Spirochaetaceae bacterium | reverse complement strand
GCTTTTCCGGGGGAAGGTGGTGCGGGGAAACGAACGGGGCAAGCGGCTCGGAGTTCCCACCGCCAACCTCGACCTCACCTCGGAAGAATTGCCTCAGAGCGGGGTCTATGCGGCCTGGGCGCGCATCGAGGGAGAGCCAGCCTGGCGCCCTGCCGTGGTGAACTTCGGCGTGAACCCCACCTTCGAGGAGCACACGAAGAAGCTGGAGGTGTACCTGCTCGATTTCTCCGGCGACCTGTACGGCCGGACCCTGGAGGTGGCGCCGGCAGCCTACCTGCGGCCCGAGAAAAAGTACAGGACCCCGGCCGCACTGGTCAGGCAGATGAGGAAAGACGGCCGGCGGGCCCGGAAGCTGCTGGCCGGGGCCGAACCCCCGGCCTCGGCCCGCTGAGCCGCATCCCGGCCGGCGAACCTGCGATGCGGCTCAGCCCGGCATTCCCGTGATATCGGGCTCCGCCGACTCGATCTGCTTCAGCAGTCGGTTTTACCGGAGCTCAGCAGCTCGCCCAGCTTCACCCGGCCTTCATAGATGGCCTTGCCGATGACGATCCCCTGGACTCCCGGGTGTCCTTCCCGCTCTACCCGCTCCACGTCCGCGGCGCAGCCGATACCCCCGGACAGGATCACCGGCAGACCGGAGGATGCGGCGATGCGGTTGGTGCTCTCGATGTCCGGTCCTTCCAGGGTGCCGTCCCGCCCGATGCTGGTGTACACGATGCCTCCCAGCCCCATCTGCGCCGCCCTGGCGGCCAGCTCCACATCCTGAAGCGAGGAGCGCTGCTCCCAGCCGGATATCTTCACCGCGCCCGCCTCGGCATCGATTCCCGCCCAGAGGACACCCGGGTACAGCCGGCACCAGTCCGCAGCCTGCTCGGGACGGCGAACCAGGACCGTTCCCAGCACCAGCCGGGCCGCCCCGGCCGCCAGAAGCTCCTGCACGTCCTCCAGGCGGCGAATGCCTCCGCCCACCTCCAGCCGGCAGGACACCGCCCCGGCAATCCGCCGGATCACCCGGCGGTTGGGGCTTTCCGGCCCGCGGCCTGCGTCGGCAGAAAGTCTGGCGGCGTCGAGGTCCACCAGATGGATCCAGCGGGCTCCGGCCCGCTCGAAGCTGCGGGCCACTTCGACCGGGTCGGTGGAGTAGCGCCGTTGCTGATCGTAGCGTCCCCTGGTGAGACGTACGCACTCTCCGTTGAGGATATCGATGGCCGGCAGGATGGTCACGATCGAGGAGGCTAGATTGCGACTTTATTGTACTTGTTCAGGCACTCGGTAAAGGCCTGGCAGATCTTCAGCTCGATCTCTCGGGCAGGCACCCTGGCCTGCAGGGACCACCGGAAGGCGTCGTCGCGCATAAGACGCGTCACCGCGGACAGAGCGAGAAGATACTCCATCTGCTTTCCCGGTGGATTGGTGATCACGAACAGCAGGTGCACGGG
The DNA here is from genome assembly GCA_964389305.1 of uncultured Spirochaetaceae bacterium. Taxonomy (GTDB): domain Bacteria; phylum Spirochaetota; class Spirochaetia; order SZUA-6; family DRHE01; genus CAYMEK01. Next base: position 2,172 of record CAYMEK010000116.1, on the reverse strand, counting down.
AGCCTCATCGAAGGAATCGAAATCTATTCCCGTCTCGGAGATACCGAGGGCGATAACGATCTGCTCTACCGAATTGGTTGTCCCGTGGGCTACCGCAACCCCCCGTCCGAGCCCGGTGGACAGAAGCTTCTCGCGTTGAATGACCGCCGACTCCAGCTCTTCCCGACAACCGAGGCCGGTGAACACCGGGGCTCTGCTGATGAGCTCCCGAATGGCTTCGAACTTGTCCTGGCTGGAGAGCCTCTGTACTACGGTCCCTCCCTGAAAACAGCTCAACATAATCTATCCCTATAACACTACTGCAATGCCCTAGTCAAGCTCTTTTTTCTCCCAATTCTCAATGTACCCCCTTTTTCTAGTATCGACCACTCAGGCGGCCTTGGCAACTCGATCGGCAGCAGCCTTCAGCCCGCAGCCCGGTGCGTATTGACAAAGCAGGCCGGCATCACTATTATTCACACGTACGGGGGCGTAGCTCAGCAGGCTAGAGCGCGTGAATGGCATTCACGAGGTCGTGGGTTCGATTCCCGTCGCCTCCAATACCGATGGCCAGCGACATTACTTCGGGTAAGCTGGATCCGGAAATCGCCCAGCTCATGGGGATTCCAGCGCAAACCCAGAAAGCAAAACCGGAGTTCTCCGATCTGTTCTCCGAAGAGGTCCAGGTCGACAAGAAAGGCCTCGAAGAGGTAGACGTATCGAAGAAGGCATTTAACATCCAGACCAAGCTGGAAGGGAAGCCGAAGCCCTACTTCAAGGACAAGCACTACTACAAGAACATTCTCGCCGACCAGGGAGAGATCGGACGGCGGGTGCATCAACTGCTTACCCAGTTTGCCACGGCCACGGACCCCAAAGACAAATCCGTATTCCGGGCCCGGCTGATCACCGCCTACTGGGAGCTGGCTCAACGGGTGGCCGCCAAGATCTCGCCGAAACTGCCGGTGCCCAAGCGCCTGTTGCTGCGCTTCGGCATCCTGTCGCCGGCCCTGATATCCCCCGAGCAGAGGGACGTGATAAGCCGGGTCATCTTCGAGAACAAGACAGGAGAGCCGGTCCATTACCTCGACGAGTGGCTGCTGAAGATCGCCCAGGGAGTAGTCCGGCCTTCCACGACCGACGAGGTCAAGCGGGCCCGCCAGGATGCCAGCCAGAAAACCGTCGAGATCGTGGAGAAGCGGCGGGGACAACGCCAGGCCGAGCTGTCCCTGCTTCAGAACAAGATCGGCCAGCTCGACGAGCTGGAAGCCAACCTGCTCAACAGAGTCCAGACCGTGCTCCGGCACAACACCCGCAGCGAATACGGAGGACTGAAGGACGCCTACGGTCCCGAACAGCGCGAAGCGATTAGCCAGATCAACACCATCCTCCGGCAGCTCTCCAACCTGGATCGGGACATCAGGATGTCCTACAACGCTCTGGAAAACATGGAGGAGGAGCTGCGGGAGCTGGAGGAAAAAACCGACGGCGTAGACCTGTCCGTGGACAGGGGCGTGGTGATCGGGGAGTCCCAGTCGCTGCGGCAGATGTCCAAGATGTGCGTGGGCCGGCAGGGCAACCACTTTCCCGTCCTGATGAAGCAATACTTCCGGCCCAGCATCCGCGATATCTGCACCCGGGAGAACGCCATCAACGTCATGGCCAAGGTCGAGTCTTTGGATTCCGGCGTTTTCGAGCGGACCTTCAAGGGGCAGACCAGCCGCATCGTACCCCACGTCATCCTCATGGCCAACTACGGGGATGCCGGCATCTGCTGGGAGCCCTTCGAACGTTTCAACCGCGCCTCCAGTCGCGGCCGCCTGGCTCTGCCGCTGTTTCCCAAAGACGTTGAGGCAGCAGTGATTTCGGCGCTGGCCGACCTGCGCTGGCAGGTGGCCAAGGAGAAGGCTCAGCACTACTGGATGGAAGAGGGGATCACGGGCCGCTACTACCAGTGGTTTCAGACCCAGCGGCTGCGCGGCGACGTGAAGGACTACTTCATCCGGGATTACATTCTCTGGATTACCAAGGAGAGCCAGGGAACGCAAAAACTGGACCGGGAGGTTCGGGGGATATTCTGGCGCATGATGCCCTTCCCCCAAGCCGTCAAGGACAACCTGAAAAACCGGGGCTTCGTATACGGCGAGCTGTACAAGAAGGACGTCAACATCTCCATGTCCGACGGCTACTAGG
>CAYMEK010000115.1:0-4941 GCA_964389305.1 uncultured Spirochaetaceae bacterium | reverse complement strand
GGCAGGGAGCCCTACGAGCTATGCGGCGCCACCAGGGACTCGCTGCTGAGGCTGGACGACGGCGCGCTGGAGGTGCAGAGGTACCTGGCCTTCTACGCGCTGGCCTTCGCCTTAATGGGACGCAACGTCAAGTCGATCTACTTCAACGATCTGCGCGCCCTGCCCAACGACCACGAGCGTTTGGCCCGGACCGGGGAGCTGCGGGATCTGAAGCGGACCAGGTTGGATTTTGAGCAGGCGGAAAAGCTTCTGAACGACCCGCAGGCCTTCGAGCACCTCGTCGCCGGCGGGATCAACGATCTGATCGCCCTGGTGGACACCGATCCAGCCCTGCATTTTCGAGGTCAGGAGGCCGAGATGCTGCTGCCGCCGTCACAGGGAGTAAAACAGCCGGTGGCGGTTGTGCATTGCCGGGCTCAAACCGACCACACCGTCGTGGTAGTGAACCTCAGCAAAGAGGATCAGCGGCTTGCTTTGGATGCCTGCCTCGCCGGCTTCGAGCCCCGAGATGCGCTTTTCGACAACATCGGCAAGGCCTCTGTGCCGCTTCACGGAGGCACAGCGCTCAGTGTGGAGCTGGAGCCTTACCAGAGGATGTGGCTGACCGGGCGGCCGCTGCCGGTCGATCCCAGGCTGCTTGGGGCCCGACTACAGCCGTAGCGGGGGGAAAGCTCTCTTTCATGGGAGCTCCTTGCGCAGCGGTGCGCCGCCGGCGGGGCTAGAACAGCCCTTTGACCTTGCCCGTCTCGGTGTCCACATCTATATTGCGGAATGCCGGATCCGAAGCCGTGCCGGGCATGAGCTTGATCGCCCCGGCCACCGGAACCACGAAGCCGGCGCCGCCGTAGACCAGGACGTCCCGCACCGGCAGGGTCCAGCCCTTGGGTGTTCCCTTTATGCTCGGATCGTGGGTCAGGCTGAGGTGGGTCTTGACCATGCAGGTGCCGAGCCTGGACAGCCCTCTGTCCGCTTCGATGGCCTTGGCCCTGGCTTCCGCTTCGGGAGTGTAGGATACCCCGTCTGCGCCGTAGACCTTGGTGGCGATCAGCTCGACCCGCTGGCGCAGAGGGGTGTCGTCCTGGTAGAGGAACTCCAGCCGGGGTTCGTGCTCGCAGGCCTCCACGACCGCCTGGGCCAGCTCTTCGGCTCCCTCGCCACCTTTCTCCCAGTGCTTGCTCACCGCTACCCGGGCGCCCTGCGCTTCGGCGCGCCTGCGGATCAGGGCGATCTCTTCTTCGGTGTCCGTGTAGAAATGATTGATGCAGACAACCGGGGAGATCCCGCTCTGCTTCACGGTCTCGATATGGGCCAGAAGATTCTCCACGCCCTTCTCTACCAACCCGATGTTTTTTGCCGTATAGGCCTTGTCCAGGGGATGCCCCGGAACGACCTTGGGCCCGCCCCCGTGCATCTTCAAGGCCCGCACCGTACAGACGATCACGGAGCAGTGAGGCTTCAGACCGCTGAAACGGCACTTCAGGTTCCAGAATTTTTCGAAGCCGATGTCGGCGCCGAAGCCGCTTTCGGTGACGTGGTAATCGGCCAGCTTCAGACCGACCCGGTCGGCGATAATCGAGCTCTGGCCGATGGCGATGTTGGCGAACGGCCCGGCGTGCACTAAAACCGGCTGCCCTTCCACGGTCTGCATCAGGTTGGGATTGATCGCCTTGGTCATCAGGGCGGTCATGGCCCCGTCGACCTCCAGATCGGCGGTAGTGACCGGATTGCCGGACTTATCATAGGCCACCACGATCTTTCCCATACGCTCCCGCATGTCCGCCAGGTCCCGGGCCACCGAGAGAATAGCCATTATCTCGGAGGACACGGTGATCTGGAAGCCGCTTTTCATCATGAAGCCGTCCATCTTTCCGCCCAGGCCGATGACGATTTCGCGCAGGGCCTGGGCGCAGAAGTCCACGGCCCAACACATAGCCACGTTGCGGGGATCGATGTTCAGTCGTTTGAGGTTTTTCTTGGCCAGCAGCTCGTCCGAATAGTTGAACTCGTGCTGCAGGCGGCTGGTAAGGGCCACCATGGCCAGATTGTGGGCATTGGTTACGGCGTCGATGTCCCCGGTGAGACCCAAACTGAAATCCGTCAGAGGTATGCATTGGGCCAGCCCGCCGCCGGCTGCCGAGCCCTTGATGTTGAAGGTCGGACCGCCCGAGGGCTGCCTGATCGCGCCCATGACCTTCTTGCCGATCTTTCCCAGTCCTTCGACCAGCCCCATGGACGTGGTGGTTTTCCCCTCTCCCAGAGGCGTCGGGGTGATGGCCGTGACTTCGATATATTTCCCGTCAGGCTTGGCTTTCAATCGATTCAGGATGCTCATGTAATCGATCTTGGCGACGTGGTGCCCATAGGGAAGGAGCTCCATTTTCTCGAGCTGCATCTCCTCGGCCAGTTGATACACTGTCTTCATCCGGTCTTCCGCAGCTTCCGCGATCTCCCAGTCTTTCATCTTGGTGGGATCAAGTTTTGCCATACGTTCCTCCCCGGCTGTAAAAATCAGAAATTTGTAGGACAAGGATAGATGCTGCCACTGCATCTGTCAAGTTAGGTGAATAATTTCGCGGTATCTCAATTACAGCTCCGGGCTCAAAGCGAAAACATCATAGCCGCTGCCGCGATTGTCGATGCAGCGTTCGGTTTCCTGGATGAATCAATGTTGGGCGGCCTGGGCGGGAGCCCGGTTCCTGTACTCCTTGGGGGTAACTCCGGTATAGCGCCGGAAGACCTTGGTGAAGTAGCTCTGGTCGTTGAAGCCGCAGTCCAGGGCCACCTGGTTGATATTCAGGTTGGTTTCGTCCATGAGAGCGCAGGCCTGCTCGACCCGGAACTTGTTCAGCAGATCGGTAAAGGTATGGCCGGTCCTCAGGTGAAATACCTTGGAGAAATAGCCGTAGGACATGTTGCAGGCCCTGGCCACCTCGTCCCGGCTGATAGGCTGGTCGAGGTTGTTTTTCATGTATTCTATCGCCAGGGCGATGGAATCTGGAGGAGAAGGAGCGACCTGTATCAGACTGGTGGATATGAAATCTTCCAGCCAGCGCGTCAGCCAGTGGCTCAGCTCGAGGTCGTCTTTGATCTCGTGAAACTCCTTGAGGTAGGAGCTGTTCACCCCAAGCAGCTCGCGGGGGTTTGCTCCTCTGTCCACCGCCGTCCTGTACATGAGCACCACCATCTCCAGGACCAGGGTTTTCAACATGTCCAGATCCTCGGTTTCCAGGCTGTAGATGCGAATGAGGATCCTGTTGATGATGGAGCGCGCCCGTTCTTTATCACCCCTGCGTATGGCCGACAGGAGTCCGAACTCTTCCTGCAGGTAGATTTCACGAGAATCCTGGAACAAGTTACGTTTGACAGAGTGGATGGCCTCGGCCTTGTAGGCATTCGTTCGTCCCTGCTCCCGGTTTAACTGCATGAGGCTGGAGTTGCAGGCGTTGGCCTCGCAGGCCAGCTCCAGGAGCGTCCAGGCCGCCTGACTGATCATGGATCCCCACTCCTCGTTGCCTCTGCCCGGATGAACTGCGGAAAAAACGCCTGCCACGACCTGGTTGTTTAAACATACGGGAACGCACCAGACATACAGTCCCTGGCTGTCCAGGCTGATATTCGGCTCTCCCCAACGCAGGGATTCCTGAATCATCTGAGAGAGATTCAATCCCCGCTCCCGCGCCTGATACCAGGGGTAGTAGATGCAGCGGTTGATCTCGACCTTGTTCCCGCTAACCAGGACCGCTCCGAATCGAGTCACGTGCAGGTAGTGCCTGGAAAGCTCGTCGAAGGCGGCGGGAGTCAGCACGTATTTCCAGCTCTTCATTGGTCCTGTCTATCCACATATAGCCATCTTCGCTTCGCACCTGAAATGAAGATGGCTCTATCTTCATAATAGCGGTTTGGCGGCAATAAGTGAACACTATAGTACCATAAAAAGTCCCTATTTTACAAAACAGTGCTTAGGTTAGCGGCTATACTCGGGCCAATGAGTCTATTCTACTGACGAGGAGGAAGTGAGTGGTTTCACTGAGCGCGATTTCCGAATCCTTGCAGAAAGGCAAGGCGGAGGATGTGAAAAATATGGTTGCCCAGGCACTGGAAGAGAAGATAGAGGCCGAGAAAATCCTAGAAGAGGGCTTGATCGCCGGTATGGATGTGATCGGCGGCCGTTTCAAGAGGAACGAAATCTACATCCCGGAAGTCCTTATCGCGGCCCGGGCCATGCATGCCGGCATGTCGGTGCTCGAACCGATCCTGGCCGAAAGCGGTATAAAGATGATCGGCAAGCTGGCCATCGGCACGGTGAAGGGGGACCTCCACGACATAGGGAAGAATCTGGTTTCAATGATGTTCAAGGGGGCCGGCTTCGAGGTCAACGATCTGGGGGTTGACGTGTCGGCTGAGAAGTTCGTCGAAGCAGCCGACAACGGAGCCGACATCGTCGGGCTTTCCGCTCTTCTGACCACCACCATGGTACAGATGAAAAACATAATCGAAAATCTCAAGGAGAAGGGCGCAGGCGCCAAGATCATCATCGGCGGTGCTCCGGTAACCCAGAACTACTGCGACGAGATCGGCGCAGACGGCTACGCCGCCGATGCCGCCAGCGCCGTAGAGGTTGGAAAGAACCTGGTCAGGAAGTAGTCGGGAGCGGCTGATCGCGGGCCGGGTTTAGCGAAAGTGGATCATGGAGAGCTCGGTACGCCCGATTAGTATGGTGTCGGCCGGATTCAAACGCACGTATTTGCCCGGAGGAATGGGTTTCCCGTTGACGAAGGTCCCGTTGGTGCTGCCAAGGTCCTGGATAAAGTAGTCGCTGCGGATCTTCTGGATGATCGCATGGTTTCGGGAGACGAGCTTATCGTCTAATGTGATGGAGTTCTTGCTGTCCCTGCCGATGGTCAGACGCCGGGCGATAGGGATATGGTTGCCCTGGAATGT
>CAYMEK010000114.1:0-5101 GCA_964389305.1 uncultured Spirochaetaceae bacterium | reverse complement strand
CGGCGGGGCGGCTGTTTACTCCCGCCGAGGAAGCTTCCGGAAGTGAGGACGTGACGGCCGTGGCGCTGAAGAAGCGAATGAACGGGGACGCTGCCTAGGCGTCTGCCGGCATTTCTTGTTCCTGGAGAGGGGGAGTACGTCGTGCTTCCCCTCTTCTCTTTTTTTTCTCGTCGATCCGGCGAGAATGTTCCCGTACGTTTAGCGGAAGCTCTCCCGCTCTATCCCGTACTTCTTAAGCTTGTTATACAGGTTTTGTCGCGGAATATCGCTGAGGCGGGAAGCGAGGGCCATGTTGCCAAGAGCTCTATTCAATATATGCTTCAGGTATTCGATTTCAAACTCCTGCTTGGCAAGCTGAAAAGGTTTTAGCTCGGGCTCACCGGGCAGTGGAAGATTCGGTTCAGAAAAGTTGGGCGGCAGATCCCGAACGGAAATCTCGCTGCTATTGGTCACAGCCACCGCCCGCTCAATCGTATTTTCCAGTTCCCTTACGTTTCCCTCCCATCGGTAGCGTAGAAATCTATCCATTACAGCTGGGGCTATGCAGGTAACAGGCTTGGCGAACTCGTTGGCGTATTTCTTCAAGAAGTAATAGCTCAGCAGGGAAATATCCTCCGGCCGTTCCCGCAGAGGCGGTACCGTGATTTTTATGACGTTGATCCGATAGTAGAGGTCTTTTCTGAAACGTTTTTCAGCCACCTCCTCCTCGAGGTTCCTGTTCGTGGAGGTGATGATGCGCACATTGGACTTGATCTCGTCCCTACCCCCGATTCGATGAAAGGTTCTTTCCTGTATCACCCGCAGCAGCTTGACCTGAATATCCACATTCATCTCGCTGATTTCATCTAGGAAGATAGTTCCTCCATTGGCTGCTTCGAAATACCCCTGTTTCCGCGACTCCGCTCCCGTAAAGGCTCCCCGCTCGTATCCGAACAGCTCGCTTTCCAGCAAATGAACGGGGATAACCCCGCAGTTGATCGCAACAAATCGTTTATCCTGGCGCTGGCTGAGTCGGTGGATCGATCGGGCGATGAGCTCTTTCCCGGTACCGCTCTCCCCTTGAATGAGAACGGTGCTTGGAAGCGGAGCAATCTTTGATATGAGCGCCAGGATCTGCTGCATTTTCTTGTTGTTGGTGACGAGGTTAGCGCCTTCGTCCGCGGCCTGTACTTGCTCCCGGAGAAACTGGCACTCCGCCTTGAGTTTTCTGTATTCCATCGTCCGTTCGATCAAGATGCCCAACGCCTGGAGGTGCAGGGGTTTCAGCAGAAAATCATCCGCCCCGATTTTCATGGCTTCCACGGCGGTTTCTATGGTGCCGTGTGCGGTCATGATCAAGACCGAAGGATTATCGTCGATCCGCTTCATCTCTCTCAGCGTTTCCAGACCATCCAGGTCCGGCATTCTCAAGTCGAGCAGGACCAGGTCGAAGGTTTTGTCGCGTACCATCTCGATTGCCTTGATTCCGCCCTCCGCCGTCTCGACCTGGTAACCCTGACTCTGCAGGAAGCCGCGCAACAACTTCAAGATCGGCTTTTCATCATCCACCACCAGGATCTTGAACGGCTGGTCGAGTGAGTAACCGGCCCGAGGAGCTTGCTTCACAGCGGGGTGAGTCTTGGACATGTACCCTCCTCTCTGACTGTCCGCAGTCGTACCCGCAGATTGTATCCGGACGGCATCTCGATGGATTGCCGATCTGTCACCAGTTTATGACTTGTAATATTTTTGTGACATTTTGTCAAGGCAGCGGCGTTGGTTGCACCACGGATCACGAGTAAATGCATGTTCCAGTAACCAGACAGCAGCAGTAAGTTTGTTCATTATATCGCAAGTAATTAAATCATAACAACGAGGGTGAGATTATTTTTTTTAGAATTCTGTGGTGGTTTGGCGCGATGATTGCTTTCGTGTTGACTGACCTGGGTAGAGAGAAATGAACAGGTCGGAGATCGGTTATCGAGTTAGCTGAATGGATGTGGTGAAAACAGGCGGAGGACCGAGAGTACTGATTGTTGAAGACAACCGGGCAGTATGCCGTCTATTGTCCCTGGTCATTCGCAGGCGCGGATATGCCTGCGACCTGGCCGGCTCGATCGAGGAGGCACGGTTTTTACTGCGGAAAGAGGATTACGGCATCCTCATTCTGGATTTCACGCTTCCGGACGGAGCCGGCACCAACGTCTTGAAGGACGGGTTGGAGTTCGCCTCCGGAGCTATGTACCTGATCATCACCGGAAACGATGATCTTGACCTTGCCGATCTGGCCGCCCGCAACGGGGTGTACGACGTTATCGCCAAGCCCTTTACCCTGGCCCGGTTCGAAGAGCGGTTATCGGAAGTAGTGGAGATCTACAACCGCAAGAGTGCATCGTCGATGCAAGAAGATCATAACGAGAAGCCGGGAGGTGAGAACAGTGGCAGAGCTAAGAAGCCGACAGCTTGAGCTGGAGGGCGACCTGAACCAGCTCATCAGCTTCGAGGTCGGCGAAGAGGAGTACGGGCTGGATATCCTGCGGGTGAAAGAGGTCATCCGCATCCGGGAGATCACCCGGCTTCCGAACACGCCGCCCTTCGTCAAGGGGATCATCAATCTGAGGGGAGACGTGATTCCCATCGTCGACCTGCGGGACAAGTTCGGGTTAGAGCACCGCGAGTACACGTCCATGACGCGGGTGATCGTGGTGGACGTAGAGGGCCGCCTGGTGGGCATGGTGGTGGATGCGGCCAGCCAGGTGGTGCGGATTCCGGCGGATCAGATCGACCCGCCGCCGCCGATTGCCGGCGGGCTGTCCACCGAGTACATCAAGGGGGTGGGGAAGCTGGAGGAGAGGCTGGTGATTCTGTTGGACATCGACCGGATCCTCACCCGCGAGGAGAAGGTCGAGCTGGAGAAGCTGGATCATTCGTTGAAAAAACCGGCGGAACCGAAAGGTGCAGCCGTTGAACAGGAAGTTCCGCTCGGCAGCGGAATTTAGCAAAAGCAATACAAGCACAGGAGGGAAGAGAAATGCTTGAAAGAACGAGAAAGCAAGTAAAAAACGATTCACGGCGTCGTAGTAGTGGATTGAGCAGGATTGTATGTGTTATTGCCGCCGTGGCTGGGATTTTAATCGTACCGTCTGCCGTATCGGCCGGGACAAGCGAGCTGCCAAAGTCGTTGCTGCAATTTGCCGAATCGGAGCTGAGGCAGATAGGACGCGACCAGGTCATCGTGCAGGCTGTTCGAGCTCAGAATGCGAAAAAGGGGAGCTTGAAGAGAATTAAGGAGATCGATGAGTGGTGGAAGGCGAGTGAAGATGTCGAGCCGTTCATGTTCGACCTGATGCGCAATCGCTGTGCCCTGACACTCGAGAATTTTCAGGTCCACAACAAATTCGTTCTCGAAGCCTTTGTCATGGATAATCAGGGGGCATTGGTTGCCCTTACCAACAAGACCTCCGATTATTGGCAGGGTGATGAGGACAAGTTTACCGAATCTTACATGAACGGCGCAGGCGCCATTCACTACGGGGACGTGGAGTATGATGAAAGTACCGGGGAAATACAGATACAGATATCGGTTCCGGTGATGGACGGCGGCCGGGCAATCGGAGCGATAACCTTTGGTATCAGCCTGGACCGCTGGGAGCGGCGTTAGTAAGACAACACACGGAGGACAGACATGAGAAATATGAGAATAGGAACAAGATTGATCCTGCTCACCTCTTTACTGAGCGTGGGTGTGATCGTGGCGATGTCGGTGATTACAATCGGTCGGGTCAGCAATATCACATCGCGGGATGCGAATGAAGTGGCTTATGAGGCCGCCCATGCCTATGCCGGACTGGTTAAGGCGGAGCTGGAGTCGGCGCTGAATGAAGCCCGAGCGCTGGCCACGTTCTTCGGATCGGCGGTCAATGTCGGGGGGCTGCAGCTTTCCCGCCGTAAAGCGAACATGATCTTGCAGCACTTCATCGAGGAGAAGACTCATTTCCTCGGGGTGTTTGTGGCCTTCGAGCCGAATGCCTATGACGGAAAGGACGTCAACTTTGTGAACGATACGGGGCACGATCAGACCGGAAGGTTCGTCCCCTATTGGAGCAGAGATGCGGACGGTAAAGGAGTTCTGGAGCCTTTACAGAACTACGATATTGCGGGAATAGGGGATTACTACCAGCTTCCCAAGATTCGGAACAGAGAATGTGTCATAGATCCGTATCTATCCAAGGTTAATGCAAAAGAGGTGGCCTCCACTTCTCTGGTCGTGCCCATCCTGGATGACCAGGGCGAGTTCCAGGGTATCAGCGGTATCGACCTGGAGCTGACCAGAGTCAATCAACTGGCACAGGAAGTGGAGATCGGCCATTACGAAGGAGCCTTCGTACACCTGTATTCGTCTGATGGAACAGTGGCTGCCAGCTCGGACAAATCGCTCGTGGGTATGGCGGTACGGGAAACGGTGGACAACCAGGAGTATGTCAACCACGTCCTGAAGAATGAAGAGTTTATCATGCAACGCCGCGGTCAGGACGCCGCCGGCTCGGTTGTTTCCATTGGTGTGCCCATCGAAATAGGCGCCTCCGGCATCGACTGGATGGTCGTGGCCAACATCCCGGCCTCGGAGCTGGCAGTGGAGGCTCGCAACCTGACCGTCCTGCTGGCTGTCATCGCCGTCGCCGCCGTGTTGATTATGGTGTTCGCGATGTTCATAATTTCCCGGTCGATATCGGCTCCCCTGGTAAAGGGTGTGGAGCTTGCCAAGCGTATTGCGAAGGGCGATCTGAGCATGAGGCTGGAGGCCAGCGGTCGCAGCGACGAATTGGGTGAGCTGGAAAGGGCTCTCAATGAGATGTCCGTGAATCTTGAGTCCATAGTGCTGCAAATACGGGAAGGAGCGATTCAACTTGGCATGAGCAGCAACGAGGTTTCATCGAGCGCCCAAAAGCTAGCCTCGGGCGCGCAGAACCAGGCCTCCACCCTGGAGGAGACCTCGGCCAGCGTGGAGGAGCTGAATGCCAGCGTGGAACAGGTGGCCGATCACGCCCAGAACCAGGCGACCAGTGCGGAGGAGTCCTCCAGCAACATGGAGCAGATGCAGGGCTCGGTGGACCAGGTCTCC
>CAYMEK010000113.1:0-5624 GCA_964389305.1 uncultured Spirochaetaceae bacterium | reverse complement strand
TCACCAAGCTGTGGGTGAACATCTTCAACCCCACCTACGGGCTGCTGAACAAGGTGCTCAAAGGCCTCGGCCTGGAGATGCTCACCACCGCCTGGCTCAGCGATCCGAACACGGCGCTGTTCGCGGTGATCTTCATCATGATCTGGTACGGCTTCGGTTGGGCCCTGCTGTTCTATTACTCCGGCCTGGTGACGGTTCCCAAAGAGCTGGAGGAGGCCGGCATCATCGACGGAGCCTCCTCGATGCAGCTGTATACCCGGGTGATCATACCCTACATCCTGCCGGTGATCCAGGCGGTGCTCATCATAGATGTGGTCTCGTGCCTCAAGCAGATGGAGATCGTGTATCTTTCCACAGCCGGCGCTCCCGGCGACCGCACCCAGTTCATCGCCAACTACCTTTATATAAAAGCCTTCACCTACAGCCAGTACGGCTACGGCAACGCCATCGGCGTGCTATTCGTGATCGTGGCGGTCCTGCTGACCATCCTAACCCGCCGGATCACCTGGCGCAGCCCGGACGTGGACTGACGGCGGGGGAGGGCGGACATGACGGCGAAGGCCTTGCGAGTGCGGAAAAAAACGGGAAGGGTCATCCTCTACACCTTCCTGATTCTCTTCGCCCTGCTGCAGCTTTTCCCCCTGGTGTGGCTGTTCAACTACAGCCTGTCCACCAGCGGCGAGCTTTTCGGTCCCGAGCTTTTCAAGCCGCCCCGGTCGGTCCAGTGGATCAACTACGCCAAGGCCTGGACCGACGGCCGGATCCCGATGTACCTGATGAACAGCCTCATCATCGTCTCCATCTCCGTGGTCTGCTCCACCCTGTTCGCCTTTTTCATCGGCTACGCCTGCACCCGCATGGTCTGGAAGCTGCGGCTGGTCGTGTTCAACATCGTGATGCTGGGCATGATCATCCCCATCCATACCACCCTGCTGCCCAACTTCGTCTGGTTCAGGATCTTCGGCCTGTTGAACACCCGCATCGGCCTGACCATCCCCTACATCGCCTTCACCCTCTCCTTCAACACCCTGATGTTCTCCGGGATGCTCAAGGGCCTGCCCCGCTCGGTGGAGGAGTCCGCCTGGATCGAGGGAGCGAGCATGGGCACCCTGCTGTTCGAGGTGGTGGCGCCGATGCTCACACCGGCCTTCGCCACGGTGAGCATCATGACCTTCCTCACCAACTGGAACGAGTTCATCATGGCCAACACCTTCCTGGCCTCGGAGCACCTGCGGACCATCCCCTTTTCGGTGATCCGCTTCGAAGGGGAGTACGCCTCCCAGTACGCGGTGCAGTTCGCCTGCATGGCCCTGGCCGCGATCCCGGCCATCGTTCTGTACTTCCTGTTCAACAAGTGGATCATCGCCGGGGTCACGGCCGGGGCGGTGAAGGGATAGCGCCCTTCGGTCAACCTGGCAAGAATTTTTCGAATAGAATTGGCGAAAGTGGCTAAGTTAGCTACTTTTATTCTATGAAAGTGGTAGGAACCAAGGTTCTCAAGGACAACCTCAGTAAATACCTGAAAATGGTCCGGGAGGGAGAGACAATCCTCGTGACCGATCGCGAGGAGGTTATTGCCGAAATCCATCAGCCGACCTATCCGGTTGCAGGGGAAGTAAGCCGCTGGGAGGCGTTCGTGAATGAGGAGGTTCGGAGGGGGAGCATGACTCGAGCTAAAACGGGCCGCGCCCCGTCGGTTGCCGGCCTGTTCGATCTTCCCCGGCCGGAGGTCTCTATCGACCTCAACGAGTTGCTCGACGCCATCAAGGCCGATTGATGGTCTGTAAGCGCCTGGACGATGAAATCGAGGAGATTGTCCGTGGAACCTCAGACCTATCCGATTGCCGGACCCTCGAAGCGATCCACCTCGTCACCGCGCTCTATTTCCAGCCTCACCACGATGAGCCGATCAACGTCGTCACCCTCGACAGGCGTATGCGGGAGGTCGCGACAAGACTCGGTTTCACTATCCTGCCCGGGTAGTGAGCCGCCCGGGGCCTGGGACCGCGTGGGTTCACGGCGGGGAGCTATCGGACGGCGCAACTGATCTCCCCGGCCGAGGCTGGTGGAATCCCGCTCTCAAGATAATTTCCGTATCCAGGTGACCTTACAGGGGTACTCTGGGCGATGTTGAAATGCAGGGACCGGTGAGGTATGGTTTGTTAGTCGAAGGAACAAGGAGATGCATGAAGACACAGTCTCCTGACACGGGCAGGGCTGCAGAAAAAGTACAAATCGATCTGCTGAGGAAGAAAAGTGTCTCCGAGAAGTTCGCCCAGGTCCGTTCGCTCTCCCAGGTCATAATGCTTTTGTCCAGGCGGGCCATTATCAGGGCGAGAAAGACAGCGAACGAGACAGAGCTGGACTTGCTGTTCGTGGCGCTGAATTACGACAGTAAATTGGCCGACCGTATGAAGCGATATCTTCAAAAGAGCAAACATGAAAGATCCGGATCTTCTGCGAGCGGTAATCCCGATCGTAAAGGTCTTTGACGAGCTGTCCATCCCCTACTATATTGGTGGTTCGATTGCCAGTTCGGTGTATGGAATGGCACGGGCGACGATCGATGTCGATATCGTAACCGAGATCGGAATGCACCATATTGGTTTGCTGAAGGATCGTTTAAAACAGGACTACTATATCGATGAAATGATGATTGCCGACGCAATCAAACATGGTTTGGCCTTCAATTTGATACACTTGGGAACATCGGTAAAGATCGATTTGTTCGTTCTCCAAGATGAGCTGTACCCTCGTACCGCGATGAACCGCAGGAACCGGGATACGCTATCTCAAGAACAGACGACTGCGGAGGTATATTTCTGTACCGCAGAAGATATCATTATTCACAAGCTGCAGTGGTATGAAGCCGGCGGGAAGGTTTCGGAGCGGCAGTGGTTCGATGTGCTGGGAGTCATTAAAGTACAGGCCGAATCCCTCGATAAAGGATACCTGAAACACTGGGCGAAGGAACTCGGTATATCCGAGCTTCTGCAAAAGGCCTTCGAGGAAGCAGGTGTCTCGCTATGATCGTCGGGTAATCGATGTGCCTGGCAGGACAGCCGGGCAAAAGGCGTGACGGGCGGCGGAACCATACCTGACCCACGGGCAAAGACGCTCACGCTTTTGTAAACCGGCGGTACTTGAGAAATAGTCCTTGTTCGGCCAGTTCAGGCGGCGAGAAACCGCACCTCCCGATCAGGCCGGGCAATTTCCCGAACAGCTGAAACCGGGTCGGCCGGATCCAGACCAGCAGCAGAAACAGAAAGACAGCTGTGAGAGGATGGGGAGTGAGAAAATCACAGAGAAAGAAGCGCCCTCGCGCTTTGAGGACCCGGCGGATCTCCAGCAGGCCCCGCTCCTTTGTCGGTACCGGCAGATGGTGAAACATCATGCTGCTGATAACCAGGTCGAAATGCCCGTCCGGATAGGGCAGCTCGTCGACCGAGGCGACCCGAAAATCGATATCCAGCCCCGCCCTGCTGGCTTTATTCCGGGCCTTCGAGATCATGCCGGGCGCGATATCGATCCCCGCCGCTTCCCCGGCTTCCCCTGCGACGATCCTGGCCAGGATGGTCAGGGCTCCGGTCCCGCAGCCGATATCCAGCACCCTGTATCCGGCGCGGAGGCCGCTCAGCTCGATCTGTTTCCGCCGGAACCTGCTGCGTTCGGCCGGGGTCACGAGGTCGTAGTACTTTGAAAGCCCGTCCAGGGAGATTCCCCTGCGCTTCCTTTTCATCGGCCGCCTCCCGGACCACGGTATTACCCGATCTTGGGTGACTTTACCCGGCTTTGCCGGTTCCCGCAATACCGCGGCGAGTTAGGTGCAGGTAGTGCTGGCAGTGGCGCCTGGGTACGGCAGCTGTTCAGGTCAAGCAGCCGCGCCGGAGCAGACGGTGACGCCCGGGGCACCCGCACCGTCAAGCGCCGGTATTCGCCGGCTCCGTAATTACTGGCCTCCGGCTGCGCCTGTATGTATTATTGAGCGAGGCGAAGAAGATGAACCGAACAGATGAATCCCGACAGGACTTGGAAGACAGGCTCAGGCGGCTGCAGGCCGAGCTGAAGGAACGCAAGTCCTCCATTCCCATACACAGCATCCGACCTCATCAGCTCATCGAGATCGAAGAGCTGGAAGAAGAGATCGAAGAGCTGGAGAAAAAGCTCGGCCGGGCCTGAGCGCCGGCCAAACCCCCGGCCCGCGGGCCACAGGCCTGAGCGCCGGCTAAACCACCCGGCCCGCGGGTCGCGCCGGACCACACAAAGCAGGTTCTTCGAAGGAGGACAGGTGAGCACCGTAACCGTGACTCAGAGCAACCCCAGCGAGCTGATCGTCAGCCACACCGTCGGGACGGAGAGGATCCGGATTCAGCTTCTATGGGACGCGGTTCTGCGGATCGAGTGGTCCCGGGCCGACGGGAGCTTCTGCGACCGGCCGACCTTCACGGTCCTGGAGCGGCGGCTGCAGGGTGCACTCACCGCCGGAGCGGAGCGAAAAGGACAGGCGCTGGCAAAGTGGGGCGGGCTGAGCCTGCGGGGTCTGCCGGAGCCGCCGGGCATTCGGGAGCTGTATCGGTCCTTGAGGCTGGAGAGGGAGGGCAGGGCAATCTGGTCCGTGGAGACGGACATGGGGCTGCGGAGCCAGCCGCCGCAGCCGGACAGCCTGCCGCGGCCGGGAGAAGCCGGCCCCGTTTGGGTCCTTCACGACCGGCCCCGCGCCATCCCGCCGGAGTGGGGAAGCCTGCCGCCGCCGGAGGGCTTCGACGGTGAGGATTCCGGCTGGCGGATCGAGCCGCAGGCGCTGGACTTGTACCTCTTTCTGTACGAGGGGAAGCTGGTCGAGCTGTACCGCCAGGCGATCCTGCTGACCGGCTCAATTCCGCTGCCGCCGCTCTGGGCCTTCGGATTGTGGCACAGCCGCTACTACCCCTATACCGAGCAGACCGTGCTGGAGACCATCGATCGCTATCGCGCCGAAGGCTTTCCCCTCGACGCCTTTGTACTCGATACCGACTGGCGGGTGGGCGGCAGCCGCGGCTACGAGATCAGCGCCGAGCATTTCCCGGACCTGGCGCGCGCCCTCGGTGCCTGCCGGGAGCGCGGCGTTCGCACCCTGTTCAACGACCACCCGGAGCCCCGCGGCTTCTCGCCTCTGGAAGCCAGGCTGTTCCGCTACCGCCGTGACAACCTGGTCCGTATGGTGGAGCTGGGATTGACCGCCTGGTGGTTCGACCGCAACTGGCGAGACATTATCAAGGGACCGGCGCCCGGGCTGGAAACGGCGGTGTGGGGGCAGAAGCTCTACTGGGACATCCTCAGCGCCCACACTCCCGATCGTCGAACCGTGCTTCTCAGCATGCACTGCGAACACCCCGCCTCCCACCGCTATCCGGTATGGTGGACGGGCGACATCGAGTCGGACTGGAAGGCCCTGGGCCAGGCGGTGCGCGACAGCGTGGAGGCCGGCCTGCAGCTCCGGCCGTACACGGGCCAGGATATCGGCGGGCACGTGGGCTACCCCTCTCCGGAACAGTACGTACGCTGGATCCAGTGGGGCGCGGTCTCCCCGACTTTTAGGCTGCATTCCGGGCCGCTGAACCGTTTTCGCTATCCGTGGCGCTTCG
>CAYMEK010000112.1:0-6010 GCA_964389305.1 uncultured Spirochaetaceae bacterium | reverse complement strand
TGCCCGCACCGAATCGGTGCCGAAATCCAGCCCCAGGACGTACCGTGCTGCCACTTCTTTGCCCTCCATGTTTTCACTACGGGTGGTATTTTCGTAATTCTTTCTCTACAGATTATTACGCGCCGAAATACCACGGAAAGTCAAGGCAACCCGCTGTACTGATGCCCGCTGTCTGGCGAAGGGTTTCTATTTGTTGTACGAAATCCGGGTACTCCAAATCCGCATGTTTTTTCCAGTCTTCCGATCGCCGTGTTTTGCGGCGGAAAGCGTCCCGGAGCCGGGCTGCACGAAAAAGGCAGATCGATGCTTGAACAAAGTGAGTAATGAGAGTATATTTCATATAGACCGACCGGTCGGTCGGAATATCAGAGAGAGGTGATGCGGGCGGTAATGGAAGGCTTCCCGGCATCGGTTCGGCGGCAGCGCCGCAGTGCAGGCAGGCTCGGGAACCTCAGGCCCCATAAACCGGTAAAATGGAAGAGAAGCAGAGAAGCGAAGAAACCTGGCAGAGGATAATGGAATCGGCCGAGCAGTGCTTTACCCGCCACGGCTACGATTCCACCGGAGTGGCGGATATCTGCAGAGCGGCGGGAATCAGCAAGGGAGCGCTGTACCATCACTTCCCCAGTAAACAGGCGATCTTCGTTGAGATGTTCGAAAGCTGGATGAGAGCCTTCGTCGGCGAGATGGAACGTATTCGGGATGCCGCCAGGTCCGTGCCGGAGGCGCTGCTGGAGATGGTAAAGATGAGCGGCCTGATTTTTCGCACCGCGACGGGGCAGCTGCCTCTGTTCATCGAGTTTCTCACCAAGGCCAGCCGGGAGCCGGAGGTCTGGAAGGCCACCATAGCGCCGTACAAGTTTTTTCGTGGATTTTTCGCCGACCTGATCCGCAGAGGAATCGAGGAAGGAACGGTAGGGCGGGTCGACCCCGAGCGTACGGCCCGGATCATCGTCTCCTTCGGTGCGGGACTGGTCATGCAGGGGGTATTCGATCCGGAGGGCGCGCGGTGGGTGGAGGTAGGTGTGCAGGGGATCAAGCTTCTTTTACATGGTATCGGCAAGGAGGGGCAGGAATGAACGTGCTGGTTAGCGGCGCCCTCGGCAACATCGGCGCCGGCACAGTGGAACAACTGTTGAGCCGCGGCCACCGGGTACGCTGCTTCGATATCTGCAATCGCAGCAATGAGAAGAAGGCGGCCGGATTACCGGCGGGCGCCGAGATGTTCTGGGGAGATCTGAGAAATCCCCGGGATGTTTTTTCGGCCGTGGAGGGGATGGATGTAGTGATCCACCTGGCCTTCGTGGTTCCGAAGCTGTCGGCGACCGGGATTGACTGTGAAGACGAGCCGGACTGGGCCTGGGAAGTAAACGTGGGTGGAACCCGCAATCTACTCGAGGCCATGAAGGCCCGGGAGCACCCGCCAAGGATCATCTTCGCCTCCTCCCTGCATGTCTACGGGATTACCGCCGACCAGCCCCCTCCCCGCCGGGTAAGCGACAGGCTGAAACCGTTGGAAAACTACGCGCGCCACAAGGTCGAATGCGAGCGCTTCGTGAGAAGCTCCGGCTTGAGCTGGTCGATCTTTCGCCTGGCCGCCGCCCTGCCTTTTTCCCTGAAGCTGGATCCGGCCATGTTCGAAATCCCCCTGGGCAACCGGATGGAATACGTTCACAACCGGGACGTGGGGCTGGCACTGGCCAATCGGGTCGCCAACGAGCAGATCTGGGGCAAGGTACTGCACATCGGGGGCGGGCCGCGCTGCTGGTACACCTATGGGCAGATTGTCGGGAAAGTGCTCGACTGCATCGGCATCGGGATGCTCCCCGAGCAGGCCTTCAGCCGCAAGCCGTTCAGCACCGACTGGATCGACACCGAGGAGAGCCAGAGTCTGCTGCGCTACCAACGCTACACCCTGGATGATTACCTCAACGAGCTCTCCGCCCGGCTGGGCCTGCTCCGCCCGCTGGCGCGGATCTTCCGGCCCCTGGTCCGGGCCGCCCTGCTGGCCCGCTCTCCCTACTACAGGGTTCGCAGGTTCGCCGGACAGCGGCAGGAGATGCGGGGAAAGCTTGCCCTCGTCACCTGCGCCGCCAGCAGCTTCGGAGAGGCGGTGGCCAAGAAGCTGGCCCAGGAAGGCCTGCGGGTGCTGCTGATCGAGACGCCTGGCGAGGATCTGGGAAGGCTGGCCTTTCAGATCCGGGAGGAAGGCGGTCGGGTGGAGACACTGCGGGCCGACCTCTCCCGGAGCATCAACGCGGCCCGGATGTTTCGCAAGATCGACCGTTCCTGCGGGCCGGTGGAAATCCTGGTGAACCAGGCGG
This sequence comes from uncultured Spirochaetaceae bacterium, assembly GCA_964389305.1. Taxonomy (GTDB): domain Bacteria; phylum Spirochaetota; class Spirochaetia; order SZUA-6; family DRHE01; genus CAYMEK01. The sequence goes on along the minus strand of CAYMEK010000112.1, from coordinate 3,686 downwards.
GCCTCGTCTGGCCGTACGAGCGGCCGGATTCGCTCACCTTCGGCGGATGGGAGCGGATCGAGCGGGACCTTCTGGGGATTATTCGGCTAAGCGAGCTGGTACTGGAAAACATGAAGCGCCGCGGACGCGGGCAACTGATCTTCCTGGAACCGGCCTTGAAGCTGCTCCCGGTCCGACCCACTGCCCTGCTTCACGGGATGCGATCATTCTACCGGGTGTACATGAAGAGCCTGAACAGGGAGTTGATCGGCTCCCCGGTCCGGGTCAGCCTGGTCAAAACGGGGATTCCCACCACAGAGCTGTTGAGCATCTCACGCCTGCTCTCCGTGTTCAGCCGCCGCAGGGGCTACGGGCTCCAGGTTCGCCCCGAGGTCCTGGCCAACAAGATCTGGGTCCTCATCATCAAGCCCCAGGCGGTGATCTACATCCCCCACTTCATACGCCTGTTTTCCTGGCTGGAGACATACGCGGGATGGCTGGTGGAGCTGATACTCAGGCGGTTTGCCCCGGCGCGGGTGGACGGATCCCCCTGAGGCTGCCCCCAGTCCGTTTACACGCCGGAGAAATCCAGGGTCCGGAAGTAGTCCTCTACGGTTTCCGCCCGGCGAATCTGCTGCACCGAACCGTCGGGTTTGAGCAGCAGCTCGGCGGAGCGCAGCTTGCCGTTGTAGTTGAAACCCATGGCGTGTCCGTGGGCCCCGGCGTCGTGAATGACCAGAACATCGCCCGGCTGGACGGCGGGCAGCCGGCGGTCGATGGCGAACTTGTCATTGTTCTCGCAGAGCGAACCGGTCACATCGTAGGTTTGGTCGGCGCTCCGCTCCTCTTTGCCCAGCACGGTGATGTGATGATAGGCGCCGTAGATGGCCGGGCGCATCAGGTCGGCCATCGAGGCGTCCAGGCCTACGTAGTTCTTGTAGGTGTTCTTGAGGTGCCGCACCCTGGTGACCAGATAGCCGTAGGGACCGGTGATCACCCGTCCCATCTCCATGTACAGCTTCAGAGGATCGAGCCCGGCGGGACGGATCATGGCTTCGTAGGCTTCCCGGATCCCCCCGGCAACGATGCTCAGGTCCATCGGTTTCTCTTCCGGCCGGTAGGGAATGCCGATTCCGCCGCCGATGTTGATGAATTCCAGGCGGATGTCCAGGCTCCTGCCGATCTGTTCTGCCAGGGCGAAGAGCATCTTGGCGGTATCGACGAAGTAGTAGGGATTCAACTCGTTGGAGGCGATCATGGTATGCAGGCCGAAGCGTTTTACACCCAGGCGCCTGGCGGCCCGGTAGCCCTCGAAAAGCTGCTCCCTGGTGAAGCCGTACTTGGCTTCCTCGGGCTTGCCGATGATGGCGTTGCCCTCCCGAAGCGGTCCCGGGTTGTAGCGGAAGCACAGCAGCTCGGGCAGACCAGCATGCTCTTCCAGATAGGGAATATGGCTGATGTCGTCCAGGTTGATGATGGCCCCCAGCTCCCTGGCCTTCCGATACTCCTGGTACGGGGTGTCGTTGGAGGTGAACATGATCAGCTCGCCGCGCAGCCCGATGCGGTCGGCCAGGATCAATTCCGGCAGGGAACTGCAGTCGGCGCCGAATCCCTCTTCTTTGAGGATCTTGAGAATGAAAGGATTGGGCGTGGCTTTCACCGCGAAGTACTCGCGGAATCCGGGGGCCCAGGAAAAAACGCGCTTCAGCTCGCGGGCGTTGTCCCGGATTCCCTGCTCGTCGTAGAGGTGAAAGGGAGTGGGATACTTGGTAATGACTTTCTCGATCTGCTCGCCGGTGAATGGAAGCTTCTTGGCGTTCATCATTGTTCCAGTGAGGATAGGAAGGGCGGATACAAAAGTCAAGGGCAAGCTTGACAAGAGATACCGGGCTGGATAGGTTGAGCAGGCATGATTCGAGTGGGTGTCACCGGACTGACCGGGATGATAGGCAAGAACCTCCTGGCCCGGCACGCCGGCAGTCAGGAGGCCGGAAGGGAAATCGAGCTTATCGCCTTCACGCGCCCCGGCTCGGATACCGGCGAGCTGCGCCGCCGGAGGATCGAGTGCCGGCAGATCGACTATTCACGGCGGGAGAGCTTCTCGCTGCAGCTCGAAGACATCGATGTCCTGCTGCATCTGGCGGGCCTTACCAAGGCGGTCAAGCCGTCCGAATACTACCGGGCCAATACGCAGGCCACCTCGGTGCTGCTCGCCGCCCTTTCGCGCTACGGATCGAGGGTGAAGCAGATACTGTTCAGCTCTTCCACCTCCGCCTCGGGGCCGGCCGCCAGCCCGCGGGAGCCCAAGCGTGAAGACGATCCCTGCACGCCGGTATCCCATTACGGCAGGAGCAAGCTCCAGGCCGAGCAGCTTATCCGCTCCTCGGGCTTGAGATATACCATCGTCCGCCTCCCCGCTGTCTGGGGTCCCTATGACTACGACGGGCTCAACCTTTTTCGCATGGCCAGAAGCGGCCTCATCACCCTGTTCGGCCGCCCGCAGGACCCCTATTCCTATCTCTGCGCCCAGGATGCGGGCCGGTTTTTCCTGAGGATGATTCTGGACCGGAGAGTCTACGACAATACCTACAACCTCTGCTACGACAAGCCCCTCTCGGGGCGCGAGTTCTACCTCAAGGTGAGGAGGGAGCTCGGGTTGCCGCCAGGCTACCGGTATCTGCGCGTTCCCCGCTGGGCTTCCTATCCCGCGCGGGCCTGGCTGGGGCTGCAGCAGCGGATCTCGAGGCGAGCCTCGATAGTAAATCCCGACAAGATCAAAGAGCTATCAGCCCTGTATTGGATCTACTCCAACGAGAAGATAAAGCGGGCCCTGGCCGTCTCCTCGATCGAGGAGCGCGGGGCTTTCCTGGAGACCGTGCGGTGGTTTCGGGATCGGAAGCTGCTGTAGAATCCGTGAAGCTCATGGGGCGGTCGATGAAGCAACCCAGGCTGGTCGTGTACCCGTTCGAGCTGTTCGTAATCCTCCTGAACTGCCTTTTCTGCGTCTGTTCGCTGGTCAATATCGGCAAGCTGCAGATGAGCCTCTTCGGTCTCACCTTCGACCGTGAGCTTTTCTACGGCCTCGTATTCCTGCTGCTCTCGCCCCTGCTGCTGCTGTTCATCCGGCTTACCAATCCGCTGGGAAGCGCGGTGGTTCAGTTTTTCCGGCTCTGCTATGTGCAGCTTCTCTACATTCTATACTTCACCGAGTGTATCTGGCTTTCGCAGCTCATGTTCGGGGGAGCTTCGTTTGACGGGATCTTCGCCCGGATCGACTACATGATCTTCGGGTTTCAGCCGGCGGTCAGATTCCCCCGCTATTTTCAGCAGTATCCGCTGGTCAACGAGATGTTCTTCTTCTCCTATTTTTTCTACTACGGCCTCATATCCACCGGTGTTTGGGTGCTCTATTTTCGGAAAAAACATGAGCAGGCGGTCAACACACTGTTTATCATATCCGTTTCGTTCTTCATCCTGTATGTCTGGTATATTTTCTTTCCGGTCAAGGGCCCCAAGTACTTCTTCGAAAGGCTGCACCAGGCGTGGTATTCCAATTTCCATGGCTACGTGTTTACCAGGATCATGAAAGAGATGTTCAACCGGACCAATCTGGCCGGCGCAGCCTTTCCTTCCTCCCACGTCGCCCTGGCCCTGATCGCCTTCGTATTGAACTGGAAGCACAACCGCTTCCTTGTTCCCGTGTATCT
>CAYMEK010000111.1:0-6392 GCA_964389305.1 uncultured Spirochaetaceae bacterium | reverse complement strand
CGGGAGTGGCAGATGACCACGATCCAGTTCGATTTCAACATGCCCGAGCGCTTCGATATGACCTATGCCGCTCCCGACGGCAGCCTGCAGCGTCCCTACATGGTGCATCGGGCTTTGCTCGGCTCGTTGGAGCGCTTCTTCGGGGTGCTCATAGAGCACTACGGCGGAGCTTTCCCTGTATGGCTGGCCCCGGTCCAGGCGGTGCTGATCCCGGTTGCCCCGGCGTTCAACGACTACGCCAGCCAGGTGGCCGGGACCCTGAAGGACAAGGATGTCCGGGTGACCGTCGACCTGAGCGAGCAGCGGATGAACGCCAAGATCCGCAACGCTCAAAACCAGAAAATCCCCTTCATGGTCATCCTGGGAGAGAAGGAGCGATCCGGAGGCACCGTCTCGGTGCGCTCCCGCAGCGGGGAGCAGACCAACGATCTTTCTATTGATAAGTTACTCGCCATGCTCCATGATGGCTAGGTCATGATAGAGCGAATCGTCAAGCGGGACGGCCGAGTCGTTCCTTTCGACCGGGAGAAGATAACCTTTGCCGTGCTGCAGGCCGCCATCGCGGTGGGGGGACGGGACCGGGTAAAAGCGGAGAAGGTTACCGACGAGGTCATCCGCATGCTGGAGCAGCGCAGCCGTCCCGACAGCATCCCGACGGTGGAGGAGGTCCAGGACCTGGTGGAGAAGGCCCTGATCGAGAGGGGACACGCCAGAACGGCCAAAGCCTACATCGTCTACCGCTACGAGCACGCCCTGAAGCGGGCGGGCAGGAAGAGCCTCACCTATTCCCCGGACAACATACCCTACGAGAAGCTCTGGGAAGCCCTGTCCTGGGCGGTGGATCAACGTTGCGTGTATCTGGAGCATATCGCCGACAGCATCCGGGAGGGGCGATACCAGAACCTGGTCCGGGACTGCGAGGAGTTCTACGACCAGGAGCTGGCCCGGGCCGCCGGCAGGCTGGAGGAGCGCCTGGAGAGTGTCAAGATGATCATCATCGCGGGCCCTTCCTCCTCGGGCAAGACCACCACAACCATCAAGATCGAAAGCCGGCTCAAGCCCAAGGGCTTGTCCTTCGTGCCGATCAACGTGGACAATTTCTTCCTCGATCTGGATCAGCATCCCAGGAACAGCCAGGGCGACTACGATTTCGAGACACCCCAGGCTCTGGACATCCCGCTGATCAACGAGACCTTTCGCAAGCTGATAGAGGGACAGAAGGTGACGGTGCCTTTCTATAACTTCAAGACCGGCAGGCGAGAGGGAAGCGCGGGAGAGATCGAGCTGGGGGAGGGGCAGATCCTGCTGATCGACTCCCTGCACGGCCTGTTTCCCGAGCTGACCGAGGGAATACCTGAGGAGCAGAAGTTCAGGCTCTATATCGAAACCCTCTCCCAGGTCAAAGACCAGGCCAACCAGTTCATCCGCTGGGCCGATATCCGCCTTCTGCGGCGCATGGTGCGGGATATGCAGTTCCGCAACTACAGTCCCGCCCAGACCATCCGGCACTGGCACTTCGTTCGCCGCTCCGAGCTGCGATACATCGTACCCCGCCTGCGGGAGGCCGAGGTGATCGTCAACAGCTTCCTTCCTTTCGAGCTTCCCATCATGAAGAACAAGGTGGGCGCTTTTTTTTCGGATTTTACCCGCGAGTTCAAGGAGGACCCGGAAAGCGCCGACGCTTACGATCGGGCCTTCAGGATACAGAAGATGTTCGCTGAGGTCCCGGGCTGGGAGGACGAGCAGGTGGTGCCCAAGGACTCGCTGCTGCGGGAGTTCATCGGCGGCAGCGTATACAGCTACTGAGCAGATACTTTTCGGGACAGAGGAACTCGGTGGTGAGAGAGAAACTGAAAGCCCTGCAGGAGATCGACCGGGAGCACCGGCTGCTTTCCCGGGCAGCGGAAGTGCTGCAGTGGGACCAGGAAACCTACATGCCGGCGGCCGCGGTGCAGGAGCGGGCGGAGCAACTGGCCCTGCTGCACGGTTTGATGCACGATCGCCTGACCGACCCGCGTGTCGGCGAGCTTCTGGAAGCCCTCGGCGTCGGCTACGGGCGGCCGGGGGAGGTTTCCGTTCCGAAAGGCTTTAGCGAGACCGAGCGGGCCTTCTTGAGAGAGCTGGCCCGGGCGTACGGGCGCAGCACCCGCATCCCGAGACGGGTGGTAACGGAGATGGCCAGGCAGACGGCGATCGCTCACAGGATCTGGGTGCAGGCTCGCGAGGCTTCCGATTTCTCCCTGTTTTCCGGACAGCTTGAAGTCATCGTCGGACTGGTCCGGGAGATCAGCGAGTGCCTGGGATACGAGGAGCACCCCTACGATCCCCTGCTCGACGAGTACGAGCCCTGGATGAAGACGGCGGAAGTGGAGGAGGTTTTCGCCGGCCTCGGCAGCGGGCTGTCCGGGCTGCTGTGGCGGATCAGGGATTCGGAGCAGGCCGTTGCCACCGAGTTCCTGAGCCGGGAGTACCCGTTGGAAAAGCAGAGACGCTTCAGCCTGGAGGTGCTGAAAGAGCTGGGCTACGATTTCCAGCGGGGCAGGCTCGACGAATCGGCCCATCCCTTTACCACCAGCCTGGGAAGCTCGGATGTACGGATCACTACCCGCTACAAGGCTGCGTTTTTCCCCGCCGGGATCTTCGGAACGATCCACGAGTGCGGGCACGGCCTCTACGAGCTAGGATTTGCCGACGAGCTGGCCGGGTCCCTGCTGGCCGACGGCGCCTCCAACGGAGTGCACGAATCCCAGTCCCGACTGTGGGAAAACCTCATCGGGCACAGCCTGCCTTTCTGGAGCTGTTTTTTCCCCAGGCTGAAAGAGCTGTTCCCCGGGCCGCTGCAGGATGTGGATTTGAAGCACTTCTACCGGGCTGTCAACTGCGTCGCTCCGTCGCACATCCGGGTGGAGGCCGACGAGGTAACCTACAACCTGCACATCGTGCTGCGCTTCGAGCTGGAGAAGCTGCTGGTCGCAGGCGATCTCCAGGTGGACGATCTGCCGGCGGCCTGGAACGAGCGTTTCGAGGAGCTGCTCGGCATTGCCGTGCCCGACGATGCCCGGGGGGTGCTCCAGGACATCCACTGGTCGGGGGGAATGATCGGCTACTTTCCCACGTATGCTCTCGGGAACCTCTACGCCGCCCAGTTTTTTGCCGCCCTCCAGCGGGACCTCCCCGACTGGGGCCGCCGGGTGGAGCAGGGACGCTTCGATGACATCCTGGGCTGGCTGCGGGAGAACATCCACAGGCACGGGCGCGTGTATCCGGCCCGGGAGCTGTGCTCCCGGGCGACGGGCGAGACGCTCAACTCCCGGTATCTGCTCGATCATCTGGAGCGCAAGTACGGTGAGATCTATGGGCTTTGAGCTACCCTTTGTAAACAGCCCGTATCCGTGGATTTGTTTGGCCGGCTTGTTTTTTGCTGCGGCCTTGAACCGGGCGCTGAGATCGGCCGCCTACCCCAGATGGCGGACTTCCGATCCCGAGCGGGCCAGGACCGCCAAGTGGATTTTTTTCACCCTCTACCTGTCTCTGTCCGTGATCGCAGCTCTCGGCGCGGTATTTGTCCCCGGACCGGAGAAGATCGCGGACATCGGAGTGCTGTATTTCTTCTTAGGCAGCAGCGCTTTTTTTTACCTCCTCTTTCGCTTCTCCAGAACGCTCGGTCCGGTCCTGATCGTCCTGTTGACCGCCCTGGTGGTGACCGTGCTTCTTTTCCTTCAGAGCCTGCGGGCTTTTACGGGGGAAACGGAGATCGGCCTGGTCAGGGTGCTCGATGTGCGGGAAGGGGAAATGAAGCTGGAGATCATCCCGGCCGAAGGCGAGAGCGCTATAACCCTGATGAACGGAAGCTATTTCGCCCCCGTGGTCAAGGTGGTAATCTTCCAGGACTACTTCGTGTTCCTGGGGGCGAAAACCTGGTACCGTTTCGAGGGTCTGACCTCCTTCGAGATGGAGAAGACCGACTCCGGCAGGGTATTGCGCCAACAGGACACGGATTTTTACTTCGACCCGGCACCGGGTATAGCGCAGAAGCTCTGGAGCCTCTACGAACGCTATGACTCCAGAATCCCCGGGGTGCGCACAGTGCAGGTGGAAATGGATCTCAAGAGAGCCCGCGAGCTGTCCGTCTATTCGCTGCGGGTGCAAAACGACGGAGGGCTCCAGATCCTGGAGCTTCAGTGATCCGACTTGGTTTCAGAGCCAGGGGCCGAGGTGAATGACTTTATAAGCAGGAACACCTTTTCCACCAGAGACACGCCGACGATCCCGGCCGCCACCAGCTCGAGGATAGAGACGACCGTGGGATCTCCGAGCCCTTTTACCTGAAGATACTCCAGCACCTCGATCCCGTACAGGGAGAAGATGGAGAACACCGAAGCCTTGCCCAGTAGAGACAGCCTCAGGTGAGAGTATCCCCGCAGGAAGTACAGGGTGATGATCCCCGCTGCCTGGACTACCAGCCGCACCATCACCACGATGAACAGCCACAGGGGAATGAACCCTATCAGTACGTAGGTGACGGAGAGGGACAGGATCATGAGATAGTCGCCCACCGCGTCCAGGATGCGGCCGATACGGGTGGTCTGGTTGAACGTACGGGCCAGCAGGCCGTCGAACAGGTCGGTGAGGAAGATGAAGCCTAGAAAGGGGACGAGTGCTACGGCGGCGTTGATCTGCTTTATAGAGAGGAACAGGAAGATCAGGGTCGGGACTGAGGTGAAGCGAATGAAGGAAAGATACAGCGGTAGATTGATACGCTTCAACCTCTCCCCGGTCATATCCAGATTGAATTCCCCGCGCACTACCAGCGATCCGACGAAAATGAGCCCGTGATATACCGCTGCGATCAGTATGAATGCAGCCAGGCGCCCGGCCGGCAGAGCGAAGATCGCCGTGACGATGACCGCGTACAGGCATTGGAAGGCATACAGAGAGAGAACCGCGATCAGGACGAGCCGCATGATTCGCCGTTTCGATTCCTGCATGTCGCGTCGTTCCGGGTGCACGGTTAGGACTTGGAGCGGGAGCGCCGGTCGGCGACCAGGGGTTTGACATACCAGTACATCGAGATCAGGGACATCGCCACCATCAGGCTGAGCAGGACGAGGCTGACCGAGCGCAGCGGGCCGAGACCCAGGAGCTGCAAGCGGTGCAGCAGAACCAGGAAGGTGATAACCGCCGATCCGATATTCTGGAATACGGTTTTTATCTTACCCGGGATCTTGGCGGCCGGGTCCATACCGCGCAGGTAGTACAGGGGCCTGACCACCGTGTACATCGATATCTCCCGGCCGAGGAACAGCAGCAACAGCACCAGAGGCATAAGGCCGAGAAGATAGAAGGAAAGGTACACAAAGAGGAAGAAGGTGAAGTCGGAGAGGGGATCGATCCATTTTCCGGCTAAAGTGACCGTATTGTTTCGCCTGGCCAGGGTCCCGTCCAGGTAGTCGGTGATCATTCCCGCCCCTATGAATGCCAGGCACAAGCCGGCGGTAACGGCCAGAGGCTTTCGCAGTAGAAAGAAGATCAGCAGTCCCAGGACGATCCGCGACAGGGACAGCAGGTTGGGCAGATGTTTTTTCGCGTTAGGCTCTCCGGAGGTGCTCATGGTTTCACCGAATTGTAGGTTCGCGCCCCCCGTTGGTCAAGCATTATTTAGTATATCCAGGCTATTGATATTTTCCTGGGATACTATTATTATTGTACTTGGCGAGCGCGTCTAAAGGAGGGTAGGAGCGCGCTGCCGGTTTGACATTACCGGTTAAACTCAAGAATATTTTTGTTGCAGCACTTGACAGAGATTGTTTGAGTAGAGTAAATTCGCTCTTGCGCCTCGGGACCCTTGGCGGGTCCCGAAAGGGCGAAAAGTTTTAAGATCTTTGAAAGCTCGGAAGGTGTTGTTTCCCGCAGCGCCGGAAGCGCGAAGCCTGTTGAAGCGGGTAAGGGGAACGGCAGCTTTCGTAACAGGGAAGGGAATAAGAAGAGAGGGAGAGACAAGGATTGAGCGGGTTCTCAAGAACACTGTTTGCATAAAACAGGAAATGAAGCTCTTTGCTCTTCGGAGTGAGGAGCTTACAAGATATAACGGAGAGTTTGATCCTGGCTCAGAACTAACGCTGGCGGCGCGTATTAAGCATGCAAGTCGAACGGGATTGAGTACCTTCGGGTGCTCATGAGAGTGGCGAACGGGTGAGTAACACGTAGGTGATCTACCCTGGGGTGGGGAATAGCCCATGGAAACATGGGATAATACCGCATGAGGTCTTGGTTCTACGGGACCATGATGAAAGGAGCAATTGCTTCGCCTGGGGACGAGCCTGCGGTCCATTAGCTTGTTGGTGTGGTAAGAGCGCACCAAGGCGACGATGGATAGCCGGCCTGAGAGGGTG
>CAYMEK010000110.1:0-6939 GCA_964389305.1 uncultured Spirochaetaceae bacterium | reverse complement strand
TTCGCTGGTTTTGAAGCAGTAAAAGCATTCACCCCGTTATATTAGCAAGAAGCGTGTTAAGCCACGAGTTCGAATTCGCATGCCGGAAAAGCTCAAGACCTTTGAAGAATACCTGCTCCACACCGCGCGGATACCTTCGAAGTACGTTCAGCACTATCTTAGATGGGTAGAGCAGTTTCAGGGGTCTAACGCTGCTGTCTGCGTAGACCACCAACAAGCCCTCCAGGAGTTCCAATCACTGTTGAACCAACGCTACGAGTCGTGGCAGGTGAAGCAGGCCTGCAATGCGGTCAGGCACTTCTGGTTCTGGCTCGACCAATGGCGGTGCAAAGCGCCGCCAGGAGCGGTCTCCAACCGGAAATCGACACATCTCATCACCGAGGCACGGCAGTTACTTCGCCTGCAGCACAAATCCTACCGCACCGAGCAGACCTACTGTGGCTGGATACGCCGTTTCCTGGGATTCACGAAACAGGTTGAACCGACGAAAATCGATCAGACTCATTTACGCCGCTACCTGTCCTTTCTCGCCGTGCAGCGCCGTGTCTCGGCTGCCACGCAGCAGCAGGCTTTCAACGCCCTGCTTTTTCTGTTCCGTTACATCCTGCAGGCTCCGATCGAAGGCCTGGCGGAAACGATCAAAGCGCATAGACCCCGGCGGCTTCCGGTCGTCCTTGCGGCCGATGAGGTACAGCATCTGCTCGATCGCCTTCCCAAGCCATACAGACTCATGGCTGAAATAATCTATGCAGCCGGGCTGCGTCTGCACGAATGCCTGCAACTTCGCTTTCAGGATCTCGACTTCCAGGGACAAATCATTACGGTTCGCTCAGAAAAGGGGAAAAAAGATCGCACCAGCCTCTTTCCCCCGGTCCTTCACGATGAGATGCGCCGTCATCTTCGGCAGGTTCGCCTCCTCTACGATGAAGACCGGCGTGAGAAGCGTCCCGGTGTTCCGCTTCCCTACGCTTTAGAGCGGAAATACCCCTCCGCACAGTTCGAGTGGGCCTGGTACTGGGTCTTCCCTTCCCAGCGCCTCTGTATCGATCCGCGATCGAACAAAATGTACCGCTATCATCTATACCCAACGACCCTCCAGAGACACGTTCATAAGGCGGTCGTTGAACAGAATATCGCCAAAAGAGCCACAGTCCATTCGCTACGCCACAGCTTCGCCACCCACCTGATCGAGGCAGGGTACGACATAACTCCCACGTTCAGACGACCATGCTCTATACCCACGTGGCCACACGCAACAAGGCCGGCGTGGTCAGCCCTATCGAGCATTTGCAGGGTACGGATGGCTCTTGAAATTATCGTTGCAGTGTTGATGTCAATAGAAGTCGCTGTAAAGATCGAGCACCCTTCAGGACCCCGCCTCCGGGGCAGCAAAGCAGTGACAGATATCTGCAAGGTCCCTCACAATGCTTGCTTCATTGTATGCCTGCCCCCTGCGAGAGAATGGAATATCCTCATCAAGGAGTACATCGAGAAGTCTGGCTTCGAAGCGACGGGATACACACGCCGAAACAGATGTTGCATCCCGTGGGCGCGGGTTCTATTTCGAGTGCAAACACTCCGGATATTGGTACTGTATTGTAGAAAAAAGACCAACGGAATGCAAATCCACATGGGCGCTCGTTGCACAAAATTTCAAGGGGGATTGCCGGTTAGTGCATTGCCACCCTACGCCCGCCGCACCTGTCTGCGGCAATCACCTTTGCCGGTAGTCCCGGAGATGCCTTCTTACCTCCTCGACCGGCTCGGCAGGGATGGCGCTCCCAAGGACCAGCTCGAGCCCTTCTTGCACCAACCGCTCCCACTCAGCCTCCGCCGGGGCAGGCACGGGATGCACCTTCAGCCCGTTTTCCAGCATGATTGCCAAGGCCTTTTCCTCCAGAGACTCGGTTTCCCGGCGCAGGGTATCGAGCTGCCGGCTTACGGCGGCGAGCAGCTCGGGCTGCAGATCGGCCGGGATGCGGTCCCAGATCCGTTGGGAGATGATGATGCCGCCCAGCATGGGAGCGATTTCCAGCGCCGTCATGTTTTTGGCCGCGCCGAACCACTGCAGGGCTGCCGCGGTGAGCGGGGTGAGCAGGAAAGCCTCCACCAGGCCGCTCTGCAGGGCGGGAAGGACTTCGGTGGGGGGAATGGCCACTACGTGGAACCCCATCTGTTTCCAGGCCTGACTGATCGCGGGAACCGAATTCTCGACATGCATCTTCAGGCGCTTCATGTCGTCGGGTCTGATCACCGGTGTTTTGGAGAAAAAATGGGCCCATCCGGCCAGGTACCAGGCCAGCATCGTGAAGCCTTTTTCCTCGAGCATCCCGTTCAAGGTTGGCTCCATTTTATCCATTACATATTCAAGCTCCTCGCTGCTTCGAATCAACAGTGGAAGCTGAACGGCATAGATGCCTTCGGCTATACCCCCCAATCCGACGCCGGTCATGGCGGCGGCCTGAAGCTGGTTGATCCGGAGTTTACGCACCATGTTCGGCTCGTCTCCGGCAATGCCCCCGGCGTATACCTTTACCTTTAGCTCACCGTGGGACAGGAGATTCCAGTCAGCGGCGATCCGCCGCAAAGCCTTGTCCCAGGGAGAGCCTTCGGGCGCCAGGCTGCCGAGCTTGATTACCAGGGAGTCGGCGGAAACTGCCAGAAGCAGGAAAAACAACAGCCGGTAAAAAATCCTTTTTGCCTTCATAAACGTAGCGCAATCCCTGATCTCCTGAAACAGTACAGCATTGCGCGCTTTCGATAAAGTAGATGCACTCTGTTTCTGCCAGCCTCCCGCCTACAGAGTCGAACGGCATCGGGGGCTGCAAGTTCGGATCCAATCTCGGATTTCCGGGCCTAGGTATGGAACGCTGTCTTTTTAATATCACAAAAACGTATATAATAGATCGAGGTGTACACGGCAGTCCGGGAGGCAGGTTCAACCCGCAACGCCTGCAAAGCACTCCGGACCGACCCGAAAACACGCTGCGTTTCGAGGAGGTAATGTATGCCCGGTATCGTCGATCAGCTACAGGAGTTGGCCGGCAACCTGGAGCAGCTCGCCGGCGTCCAGGTTCGCAGTCAGGTGATGGAGGGAATTGAGAATATAAAGGCCGGAACCGACAGGACGGAGGTAGCCCTTTGGATAAAGGGGGCGATGGAGCGCCTGGACGCTCTAGTAGGACAACCGACGGGTCATCGAGTGATGGAGCGTTGCGGGATGAGCTGCGCCCGGGTGAACGGCCGGGTTGTCCAGCAGATTGCCTCCCGGCGCAAGCAGCACCAGACCGTCGATTCCTTCCTGGAGGCGGAACAGCGAAAGCCTTTGCCCGGAACCCGGCTGGTACGGAAAGGAAATATACTACACCAGTTCTTCACGCCCCACAGCTTCCGCCGGCCCATGCGCTGTTACTGCGCCCTGCTCCGCAGTCTGCCGGAGGGAGAAATCGTCTCGCCCACCTACTGCCATTGCTCCACGGGCTTCTTGAAGACCCTGTGGGAAGCGGCGCTGGAGCGGCCCGTGACCGTGGAGTTGATCACTTCCGCCGTCTCCGGTGCCGAGGAGTGCGAGTTCTCGATCCGCTTCTAAACGGGAGGCCGGCAACGGAACTCCGCCGCAACGGCTGATCAATCATCGGCTGCCGGATCCCGAGGTTGCCGCTGCACGCCGGCGGGCAGTACCTTGAAGACAGGGAGGTCGGTATGAACCGCATGCTCATTACCGGTGCATCGAGGGGAATCGGTCAAGCCCTGGCCCGCCGATACCTGGCCGCAGGCTGGAAGGTGTTCGGAAGCTGCAGAAACCTGGAGGCAGCGGGTATTCGGGAGCTGCAATCGGAGTTCGGCGAGCGCTTCACGGCACTGAGCTTCGATGTCAGGGACGGGGAGGCGGTTCGACAGGCAGCCCGGGAAACAGCCGCCATGGAAGACGGTTTGGAGCTCCTGATAAACAACGCCGGCATCGCTCCGCAGGAGCCCGGCCACGGGGCTGCCGAAGTGAATGAAGCGCAGCTAAGCCTGGCTTTGGAGGTCAACGTGCTCGGGCCGCTCCGGGTGCTGAAAGCCTTCTACCCCCTGCTGGAGAAAGGCCGCGATTCCAAAGCGGTGATGATCAGCTCCATTGTGGGCAGCATGGGCCTCACCCGGGGAGGAGGTTCCATTCCCTACTGTGTGTCCAAGGCCTCGTTGAACATGCTCACCCTGCTGATGCACTTCCGTCTGAAGGAAAAAGGCATCCCTATCGCGGCCGTTCATCCCGGTTGGGTGCGGACCGATATGGGCGGCCAGGGCGGCGAGCTGAGCCCGGGGGAGTCGGCCGGGGCGTTGGCCGGAGTGATCGAAAGGTTGAGCCTGGACAGTCCGGTATATATGGACTACAGGGGCAAGGAGCTTCCCTGGTAGCCCGGTGTCCGGGCCCGCGCCGCTTATGGTGTCAAAGCCTGCCTCTATGGTGAGCCGGACAGCCGCTCTGTTTGCCGGTCTGCCGACCGTTCTGATCGCGGTCGTGCTCAGCGTTCTGCCGGCCGTCTCTCCGGCCGGAGCCCAGGATAGCTGGAACCATAACGTGAATCCGGACCGCAACAACGCAGTTACCCTCTTTCTTTGTGGGGACGTAATGACCGGCCGGGGGATAGACCAGATCCTGCCTCACCCGGGAGACCCGCTGTTACACGAGCCCTACATGAAAGATGCGCGCGGATACGTAAGCATCGCCGAACGGCTGAACGGCGAGATCCCGCAGCCGGTCGACTTCACCTACATCTGGGGACAGGCGCTGGAAGCGCTTGGCCGTGCGGCCCCGGAGCTGCGCATCATCAACCTGGAAACTAGTGTTACCACCAGCGACGAGTTCCAGAGCGACAAGCAGATCCACTACCGCATGCATCCTCTCAATGTAGGCTGCCTCACCGCGGCGGGGATCGATTGCTGCGTCCTGGCCAACAACCACATCCTTGACTGGGGCCGCCCCGGCCTGCTGGAGACCCTGGACACCTTGAGCCGGGCGGGCCTGCGCACCGCCGGGGCAGGCAGCGACAGCAGTGAAGCAGCCAGCCCGGCCGTACTGGAGGCGGCGGGCGGCGGGCGGGTACTGGTTTTCGCCTGGGGATCGCCCAGCAGCGGAGTCCCGAACCGCTGGGCCGGCGGCGAGGGTGCTCCCGGAGTCAACCTGCTGCCCGGGTTCTCGGAGCCGTACCTGCAAAACGCAGCCCGAACGGTGAACGAGGCGCGTCGCGCCGGCGATCTGGTAGTCGCCTCGATCCACTGGGGCAGCAACTGGGGGTACGAGGTGCCCCAGGCTCTCCGCAACTTCGCCCGCGGCCTCATCGACACCGCCGGGGTGGACGTGGTCCACGGGCACTCCTCCCACCACCCCCGGCCCGTGGAGGTGTACGGGGGAAAGCTCATCCTCTACGGCTGCGGCGACTTTATAAACGACTACGAAGGGATCGGCGGCTATGAGCGTTTCCGGGACGACCTGGTGCTGATGTACCTGGTAAGCCTTAAGAGTGACTCCGGAGACCTGCTGGCCTTACGCCTGGTACCCTTCCAAATCCGGCATTTCCGGCTGACCCGTCCCTCAAGCGCAGACCTACGCTGGCTGAAGGACACCCTCAATCGGATCTATGCCCCCTTCGGAACCGGGGTGACGGAGGCGGAGGACCAGACCCTGCTCCTGCGCTGGGATTGAGCTGGGGACGGTCACTGCCTCCCGCAGGGCCGCTTCGGATACCGGCCGGTTCGGCTGGTCGCCCGCAATGAAGGCGGGCCGTCACGTGATCTTCTGCCCCTGTACCCCTCCGTGCCGTCATATCAATTCTAGGTAAATTTCCAGTAAAAAAATTGAAATTCTCACGCTTTGATATATAATCCTGAGAAACATGAAACGGCCCGTTCTGCTCGTCGTCGTTGTTCTCCTGTTTCTTGTTGTTTCCCACGCAGCCCTGAGCCAATCCATCACGGTTTACGACGGGCCTACTCCCGGCTCCGATCTGGACTGGTGGACCGAGAGCCTCAATATCTTCCGGGCCAACTGGAAATCTACCATAGACTGGGGCTCCTATGCCACTCTGGGGAACTGGTACGTATGCCAACTCTGGAGAGACGGTGCTGCCGGACCGATCGAGGTCGACTCCAAAGAGGTTCCTGATCCGCATACCACGGGCATACCCCCCACCTCGGTGGTCTTCTCCGGCGCCGGACTGCTGAGCGAAGGCGATAGATATTGGGTAGAGGTCACGGCGTACTATACACCCGTAACAGGTGGCTCTGTCCCCATAACCTCCGCCGTTTCCGACGGCGCCGTGGTGGACACGGTGGGGCCTACCGTGACCATGACCGCGCTCCCTGCCACCCAGAGCGCCAACACCTTCACCGTTTCCTGGAGCGGCTCGGATGCGGTAAGCGGGGTGGACCGCTACGACGTGCAGTACCGGGCCGGCTCCGGCATGTGGCAGAGCTGGCTTCGCCAAACCCGCCTTACCTCCTACAGCTTCACGGGGGATAACGGGCAGACCTACGCCTTCAGGGCCCGGGCGCAGGATGTGGTCGGAAACACCGGCGAGTACTCGGCGCCGCAAAGCACTACCATCAACGCCATGCAGGCGGCGCTTTCCGTGACGGCCACGCCCAGCTCGCTGAGCTTCTCCTCCACGGAGAGCTCCCTGAGCCTGGAGCTGGACATCCTGGCCACGGCCACGGGCAGCATCACGGTCACCTCCATTGAAGAGCAGCGGGACTACCTTTCCTGGGGAACCGAAAGCGGCGTGCCGCAGGCGGTCAGCCTGACCATCACCGGCGGTACCAGCGCCTCGCTCAGCCGCACCGTATCGCTCACCTCCCTGCAGCGCAGTAAAGCCCTCGGCACGGGCACGGTGGGGGGCTTCACCCTGAGCTATCTGCTCCACGGGGTGGATACGCTCGGCACCCCGGTACAGGGAC
>CAYMEK010000109.1:0-7194 GCA_964389305.1 uncultured Spirochaetaceae bacterium | reverse complement strand
GACGATGAGGATTCCGTCCTTTCCGCTGAATCGAGGATCCTCCAATCTGCCGGGATAAACAATCTTCTTGCCTGCTCGGATGCGCGCGAGGTCATGCCCCTCCTGGAAAAACTCCGGGTCGAGGTGGTTCTCCTCGATATAGCCATGCCCTATATCACCGGGGACCTGCTCCTGCAACAGATCCGTGAGCTCTATCCAGAAACGCCGGTGATCATCGTAACCGCTTCGGACGATATCGAGGTGGCCGTCCGCTGCATGAAAGCGGGAGCCTTCGACTATATGGTGAAAGCCGTCGAGCCCAGTCGGCTGATCAGCGGTATTCGCCGGGCTGTGGAGATGAGGCAGCTCAGCCGTGATTATGACAGCCTGCGTTCCCGCCTGCTGGCCGACGAGATACAGCATCCCGAGGCGTTTGCCCGCATCGTGACCCGCAACCGCCGGATGCACGGGATCTTCGTGTTCATCGAGTCGATAGCTCCGACAGCGGAGACGCTGCTCGTAACAGGTGAGACCGGATCGGGCAAAGAGCTCATCGCCGAGGCCGTACACCAGGTGAGCGGCCGTCAGGGTGCCCTGGTCAAGGTCAACGCCGCGGGGCTGGATGACGCCATGTTTTCGGATACCCTGTTCGGGCATACCAGGGGCGCCTACACCGGGGCGGAAGAGGTGCGCAAAGGGCTTTTACAGCAGGCCGAACAGGGCACCCTCTTCCTGGATGAGATAGGAGACCTGTCGGCGGCAAGCCAGATCAAGCTGCTACGCCTGCTGGAGACCCACGAGTACTACCCGCTGGGCTCGGACCTGGTCCGCTCCACCAGCGCCCGCTTTGTGATCGCCACTAACCGGAACCTGGTGGAGCTGGTGGGTGAGGAGCGGTTCCGCAAGGACCTCTACTACCGGCTGCAAACCCACGAGATCAAGCTACCGCCGCTGCGCGAGCGCAGGGAAGATATTCCCCTGCTCCTGGATCGCTTCCTGGACGAAGCATCCGAGGCTCTCAAGAAGAAGAAGTTATCCGTTCCGGCCGAGCTGTTAATCCTGCTGGAAAACTACGCATTTCCGGGAAACGTGAGGGAGCTGCGCTCCATGGTGTTCGCGGCCGTAAGCAGGCAGAAGGAGAAGATGCTCTCCCTGCAGCCGTTTCGCGAGACCATGGGGATCACGGGAGAGAAGATCCAGCCCGCCGTACCCGGCGAGCCCATGGTCTTTCCCGCCCGCCTGCCCACCTTGAGAGAAGCCGGGGAGATGCTCATCGAGGAAGCGCTTGCCAGGGCCGAGGGAAATCAGGCCATCGCCGCAGGGCTGCTTGGCATCACACCCCAGGCGCTCAGCAAGCGACTCATACGCAAGCGCCGGGCCGGGCAGTAGTAAGGAGGAGGGTCATGGATTGGTTCCGGTTGAGCAGCCTGTCGATAGGCTCCCTGTCCACCACCATCCTGTTGGGGGTGATAACCGTCTACCTGCTGTCCCTGAAACAGAAAACCACCGATACCTGGTACCTCACCGGTTATCTCGGTGTTCTATTCCTCCTGTTGCTCTCCTACACGCTGCGCTACTCCCTGTTTACCCCGCTCGCTTTGAACACGGGGCAGGTCTCGAACCTGATCGTCTTCGGGGTCGCTTGTCTGATCCAGTTCGCCTACCACTACGGGGGCGACGCCCATCCCCGCGAATCGCGCCTCCTGCTGGTTGTATCCCTGGCCGGCGCTGCCGTTGTCTGGAGCGTGCAGTTCTTCAGGGATGTCCCGGCCGCCTATGATTTCCGGGCCGAATACTTCACCTATGAGTACGGGCCCAGCATCGCCGCCGTTACCCTCTGCGGATATCTCTGGGCCATCTTTGTGCTGCTGCGCAAGACGGTACGCTTCTCCCGGCGCCTTGCCCCCGACAGCAAGCGAGGCGCCCTGAAATGCCTGCTCGAGCCCCTCGGCCGTCCCGGCCGCTCGAGCCGCAGTTTCGCCCTGCTGACCCTGGCTACGACGGTGGTAGCCCTTCTGTACCTTCTGTTCCAGACTGAGATCATATCCAGGGCTACTTACGCCTTGCTCTTCAATGCCGCCTCGCTGCTAATCGCCCTGTTCATCGTCATCGTTTACGTCAATAATGCGGCCCAGCCGGTTACCTTCCTGGTGAAGCTGGTTGGAATTCCCCTGGCCGTCGTTCTGGTTACCTTCGGAATCCTGGCCAGCATCCTCTCCCCGGTGCTCAACCGCACCCTGTCCGATCGCTATCAGAGCGAAGTGGAGCGGGTATTCCAGGCCGCCGCCGCGGATAATCTGGTATTCTTGTCCCGGGAGATAGCTTTTGTCGCCCGCCCGTCGGCTCCACCGGTTTACAGAGGAACCGTGTCCCAGGAGATGGTCAGCCGGGTTGTAGCCGCTTCCGGCGAACGCGGGCTGCTTCCGGGGCGAGGTGGGCTTACTCCCCGTTTTCTCTACCTCGACCTGAACGACCCGGAGACTTTTTTCATCCTCTACGAGCAGAGTTTCCAGGGCAGACCCTTGCGGGTGGCGTTTCGCTACGGCGAGTACCGCCTCTCCGTGCATCGCTTCTGGGTCCAACTCGTGATTATTGTCTTTGCCGTCACGGCCTTTGTGCTGGTCTTTTTCCCCTTCATCTTCGATCGCAGCCTGCTTTATCCTTTGCGGCGGCTGCTCGGGGCTTTCCGGCAGGTGGAAAGCGGGAACTACAGGATTACCCTGCCTGTGGCGGCCGAGGACGAGGTGGGACAGCTCTCGCAGGGATACAACCGCATGGTCGAATCGTTGCGAAATGCCGAGGGCAACTTCAAGGCCCTGGCTGAGAACGCCAACGATGCCATCTTGCTCCTGTCGCAGGAGGGGCGGATTATCTACGCCAACGGCAGGGCGGCCGAGACCGCCAGGTACAGCCCGGCGGCGCTGAGAAACAGGCATTTCCGGGAGTTCATCCTTCCTGATGAACTGGCCGGCTTAGAGCAGCGGTTTGAAGCCAGGATGAAGGGCAGGAGTGTTCCCCCCTACTACGAAACCTGGATCCTCAACAGCCGGGGGGAATCACTGCCGGTAGAGATCACCGGGGCGCGGACGACCTGGCACAACCAGCCGGCCGATGTGGTTATTCTCAGGGACGTCTCGGAGCGCAGGCAAACCGAGGAGAAGCTGCGCAATCAGCAGCAGCAGCTTCTGCGGGCGGACAAGCTGGCTTCCATCGGGGCGCTGGTGGCCGGGGTGGCGCACGAGGTCAACAACCCGAATCAGGCGGTTACGCTCAATACCCGTTTCCTGGCAGAGGGTTTGCCGGCTCTGTTCGCTCTGGCCGAAACGCAGGAACAGGCGGACGATAGCATCCGGGTGGCCGGGCTTCCCTACGGTGAGTTCAAGAAGGCAGCCGCATCGTCGTTGGAGGAGATCGGACAGAGCACGATTCGCATAGACCGGATCGTACAGGAATTGAAGAGCTTCGTACGCAGCGAGAGTAAGGGTGAAGAGGACAGCACGGATATCAACCAGGTGGTCCGTACGGTGACGGATATGTGCCGTCATTTGATCCGCCAGAGCACCAATAACTTCCGGCTGGCTCTTGCCGAGCACCTGCCGCCGGTGGCGGCAGATCGCATCCACCTGGAACAGGTGATGTTGAACCTGGTCCAGAACGCCTGTCAGTCGCTGCCGGACCGCAGCAGAGCCCTGACCGTATCGACGGCCCGGGATCCGGCGGGGAACAGGGTGACGATCGAGGTACGGGATCAGGGCATCGGCATTCCCGAGGAGGATATCCCCCGCATCACCGATCCTTTTTTCACCACCAAACGCGAGTCCGGCGGCACGGGCCTGGGCCTGTCGGTCTCATCCCGGATCATCGCGGAGTACGGGGGCAGTCTGGCCTTTCAATCCCTTTTGGGAGAGGGAACCACGGCCGTGGTTTTTCTGCCGGCCCGCTCCTGATATACCGCCCAAGGCACCCGGACTAAGGGTCGATCCCCGTCAACCAATGCTGATCGACGCCTCGGGAGTTCACCCAGGTTGACGGCCGTATCCGATGAGCAGACTTCCTTTTTCCTTGTACTGAAAAGAAATACGGATTTTATATTTCTGGAACGATAGTTGCAGCTATCGTTCATATGAAGGCTCGATCCGCATCCATCAAGCTGCGCGTGTTCGGACTCCTGGCCCTGCTGGTCTCTCTGGTCGAGCTCCTGCTCTGCTTCGCCGGGCCCCTGGCCTTTATCCGCAGACCGACTCTCATCCTGTTTCCTCCTCTGTCCTTCAACATGTCCGAAGAGGAAATCCGGAAGGTAACGGCTTTTATCGAGCGCGAGATCGCCCGGACCAACTCCTATTCGGTTGTCAGCCAGAGCTTGCTGGAAGAGTATTTCATGAAAACAGATCCCGATTTTGACCGTTCGCGGTTGAAGCCCGGCGGCTACCTCGAGGCCCGCGAAATAGCGGAACGGCTGGATCTGGAGCGCTTCGCCTTCGCCACCGTTTCCCGCTACGTTGAGGAGGTCGACCTGTCCGTATACATCCGCTACGTCGGGGACGGCAGCATCATTCGCTCCTGCCGCATCAGCGCCAGCAGCTTCGAGGATTTGCTGGCGGGAAGTGGGGAGAACGGGACGGCTGCGGAGATGCGGGAAGCCCTCTCGGTGAAAACCAGGGGCATTACCTTCGGCAACTGGCTCGTATTGGGTCTCCTGGCCTGCCAGCTCGTTCTGGGCATTATGGCCCTGCTGGGCAGGGAACCGGGCTTCCTCACCGAGGCGATCTGGGCCCCGGCCCTGGTTCTCTTTCTGTTCGCCTACATCTATGCCCGGAACGCCAACATGGACTACGTGCAGCGCTTCATCGCCACGCAGGGACAGATAAAGCTGGCCCAAAGCACGGCTTTGGAGCAACTCTACGCCGGTCTACGCTTCGGACCCCTGCTGTTGATCAATGGAATGTACCTAATCTGGCATGCCCTGGAAAACAGACGGGAGGAGCGGGACAGGAACTGGCTCTACCGTATCTTCGGGCGCTGGCCCCTGCCGTGGGTGGTGCTCTCGGCCGCGCTTTTCGCCCTGGCCTTTCCCTCGTTTGTCAGCCTGGAGGGTATCGGTCCGCTGGCCTGGATTTGCCTGCTGCCGCTGCTGCTGGTGCTGCTGGCAACCAGAGCAGGGGTGGGGATCTTCTACGGTACGGTCTTTGGGACGCTGCAGGCCCTGATCATCAACTACTGGCACGGCACCTATGACTACGTTAACCTGCACCTGATTACCATCGCCTTCCTAGTGCAGTACCTGCTGTTCATGATTCCCCTGGTCGGGCTGATGAAACTGAGCGGAAAATGGGGTTTCCTGGCCGTCCCGGCAGCCTGGGTGGTCTTCGAATATTGCCGCTCGGTCGGGGTGCTGGGCTATCCCTGGGGATTGATCGGCTCCAGCCAGTACGGCTTCCTGCCGTTCATCCAGCTAGCCTCGATCACGGGTGTATGGGGCTTGAGCTTCGTGATCGTTCTGGGCAATGCGTCCCTGGCCTGGGTATTGGCGGCTCCGGCCTTCGGCTGGAGTTGGGCCGGCTGGCATCGGAAGCCGGGCTGCGCCTGCCTGGCGCGGACCATGCTTCCCCTGGGCATATCTATCGCCTGCCTGGCAATATGCCTCGGCACGGGAGGATTCGTCCTGCGCTGCCTGGAGCGAGAGCTCTACGGCAGCCCGGAAACCCCGGTCGCCACGATTGTCCTCGTTCAATCCAACAGGGACCCCAGGAAGCACGAGTACTACGAGAACTTCAGGCGGCAGATGTCTCTGACCGACGAAGCCCTGGCCGGTTTGCCTGACCGGCCCGATCTGGTGGTCTGGCCGGAGGGTGGATTTAAGCTGGACATCCGTTATTGGACCGACCCCGAGCGGAGTCGATCATACTGGGCCCGTATGGTGGAGGAGTTTCTGACCTATCAGCGGAAGCTGGGTACCTGGCTGCTGACAGGTACCCAGGATCACCGCCTGGTCGTTTCTGAAACCGGCGAACGGAAGCGGATCAACTTCAACTCCGCGATTCTGCTTGATCCACACGGAGGGCGCGGGCCCGTCTATCACAAGATGCACCTCGTGCCCTTCTCCGAGTACTTTCCTCTGGACAAGGAGCTGTTCTCCGGGCTCTTCGAGCTGCTCCAGAGCTACAACATATCCAACTGGGGAATCGGAGAGCGGCGGGTGATCTTCCGGCACGACAAGTTCCACATCGCCGCCCCCATCTGTTTCGAGGACGCCTTTTCCGATCATATACGCCGCTTCGTGATGCACGGGGTGGATGTGATTATCAACCTGAGCAATGACTACTGGTCCCTGACCCCGGTGGAGGGCAGGCAGCACGCCCTTTTGGCTCTCTTTCGAGCCGTGGAGAACCGCCGCCCCCTGCTGCGCAGCACCACCTCCGGGTATACCGTGTACATCGACGCCACCGGAAGAATCCAACCGGGCTCTCCGGAGCACTACACCGCCGGGTACGCCGTCGCCAGGGTCCCCCTCCCGGCCAGTCGGCTTACCCTCTACACCCGTTGGGGCGACTGGTTCCCCGCGGTCTGCGGCCTGGCTCTGATAGTTTTCCTCGCCCTGAAAGGCCTCAGCGGTTGCGTTCAGCGATTGCGCTTTGAGGCTACGTCGACATAGACGGCGAAAATCAGTACCAGCCCCCTGATGATGAACTGCCAGAAGATGTCCATATTCATTACGCTCATGCCGTTTTCCAGGCTGGCCATGATCAGGGAGCCGATGATGGCCCCGAACACCGTACCCTCGCCGCCCATCAAGCTGGTTCCGCCGATCACGCAGGCGGCGATGGCCGACAGCTCGTAGTTCTGGCCCCCCGAAATCGTCCCCGCAGCAACCCGGGCCGTGAGCACCATCCCCGCTACCGCGCAGAGCAGGCCAATTAGAATGAACACCTTGAAGATGTTTAGCTGTATGTCTATACCCGAAAGCTTGGTGGCTTCCCGGTTGCCGCCGATGGCGTAGGCGTATCTCCCGAAACGGGTGTTGTTGGTGATGTAGGTGAACACGATGGCCACCAGCGCCATCAGCAGGACGGGATTCTGCACTCCTTGATAGTCGTTCATGATCAGCACGTACAGCAGCACGGCTCCCGAGAACAGGCCGGCCTTGAGCAGGTCGACGTACAGCGGCTTGAGGCTGAACCCGTAGTTTCTCCTCTGCCGACGGTTCCAGAGGAAGGA
>CAYMEK010000108.1:0-7479 GCA_964389305.1 uncultured Spirochaetaceae bacterium | reverse complement strand
TCGGTCTGCCAGTAGCCCCTGTCCAGACGCACCAGAGGCAGGCGTCGGGGCTCGGGGGCGCTGATCTCCAGCTCCATGGAGTCCCTGAGCGGCGCCCAGACGGTGAAACGGCCGTGGCCCCCGCCGAGGTAGGTGGCTCCGGTCTCCACGCGCCCTCCTAACTCCCCGCGCTTTCCAGGATGGACAGGATCCCTCGAACCGGGATCCCGATCCACTCGGGTCGGTTGTTCAGCTCGTAAATGATCTCGTAGATCCCCTTATCGAGCAAAAAGGCCTGCAGCAGGATCTCGATTTCCTCCTCCCGCTGGGGTAAAAAACCTCCGGCAGCCGCCGTCTCCCGGTAGGTGGACAGAAACACGGCGCTGACGTACTGATACCACAGCTCCGCGTAGGGCTCCAGGGTCTCGCGATCCTCGGGACGCATGTGCAGGTGCTCGAACAGGGCGCTGAACACGGCGTAGTGATACGAGCGGATCATGCCCGCCACGTCCCGCAGGGCCGAATATTTCAGCCTGCGCTCTCCCGGCGAGCGCATCGGCTCGCCCTCGAAGTCGATGATGGCGAAATCCTTGCCCGTAAATAGAACCTGGCCGAGATGATAGTCTCCGTGAATGCGGATCTTCTGCCCGCCTATCTTTCCATTCATAACCCTCCTGCCGATCGCCAGGATCTGCTGCCTGGCATTCAGCACCTGCAGGGCCTGCTCCCGCTGCTGTTCGGGAAAGCGGCGTCTGCTGTTCTCCAGCAGGTCCAGCCCCCGCAGAGCCCGGATGCGCAGGGACTGGCAAAGCGAGCGCTGGTACAGCCGGGAGAAGGGTTCCGGGGCGAAGGCCGGATCGGAGGTCGGGCCGGCCAGGGCCCGGTGCATTTCGGCGGTACGCTGCCCGAGCAGCGCGGTCCGCTCCAGATACAGGCTTCCCACCAGGTGCTGCACATTCTCTGGCAGCCGGTCACGGCGAATGGTAAGCAGGGGGCGGAAGCCCCGCTCCACCCTGGGTGGATCCTCGGTGCGGGTCAGCGCCGACTCGAAGAACTGCCTCAGGGTGTTGAGGGTCAAGATCCAGGCGTCGCTCTGGCTGGCCACGAACTCCTGGAGCATGGCCAGTACCAGCGGCTCGCTGTCCTTGCGCCGGTATTCCAGGCTGCCGGCGTAGCGGGGCACCGCCTCGAAGCCGACCGCTTCGGAAAGATAGCGGACTACTTCCGGATCGGGATTCGGACCTTGCTCGAAGCGCCTGTACAGCTTGAGGAAGTAACGGTTTTCGTACAGCACCGAGGAATTGGACTGCTCGGCCCGCAGGACCCGTGAGGGCAGCTCGAGCCGTTGTGATCTCTTCAGCTCCTTGAGCGCCTCGCCCTCGCAGCCGATCAGCTCCCCGTGACCGCCTCTGGTCGTTTTTCGCCCCCGCAGCATCTGCAGCAGCAGGCCGTGCAGGGCTTCGCTGTACAGCCCGTCGTACAGCACCCCGAAGCTCCCGTCTACGCTCAGGTGGGCCAGGATTCCCTGGGGGACCTTGTCCATGATTTCGAGGGCCCGTTGGCTCGATGCGAAGGCGAGAGGTAGCTGGTACCAGTCGGCCGGGCCGCTCTCGTAACCGGCTTCCAGAAGCAGCAGAAGCGGGGAGTCAGCCTCCCGGTCCACAGGCAGCTCCTCGACGATACTCACCTCCTGGAGTCGGCGCGCCTTGCCGGCAAACCAGCGCGAGCGTTCCAGAAAAGGCAGGATGGCCTCCCGCTCGAGCTGCCGCCGCGTCTCGCCCTGCAGAACCCGACGCCAGCTGCCCCGGACGCGCATCTGCGGGTACTCGCGCTCGGCGGCGAGGCGTATCTCCTCACGCTCCCGCTCCAGCAGCAGCCAGAGATAGCCATACGGTCCCAGGGTCAGCCGATACGGCTCTTCCCGAACGGCGGGAAATGGGTTGCGGCTGAAGATCTCCCGGGGTGCCAGCCCGGCGTAGCGGCTCAGGTGCAGCTCCACTACCTGGTGGAAGTGAGAGAGGTTCGCTACGGTCAGGATCGTCTCCTCCCCCAGGGTGCGGGTAAAGGCCAGGATCTGGGGGTTGTCGGGCAGGAGGAACTGCAGCTCACCGCGGCTCAAGGCGCGGTAGTGCTTGCGTACGCCGATAAGGTGCTTCATCCACCACAGCAGGCTGGAGTGGTTCTTCTCCTGGGTCTCCGCGTTGAGAGCCTCGAAGTGATACTCGGCGTCGATGATCACGGGCAGATACAGGCGCTGCGGATTGGTGCGGGAGAAGCCGGCGTTGCGGTCCGAGCTCCACTGCATGGGCGTTCGCACTCCGTCCCGATCTCCCAGGTAGTAGTTGTCCCCCATGCCGATCTCGTCGCCGTAGTAGAGGATCGGAGTGCCGGGAAAGGAGAACAGCAGCATATAGAGAAGCTCGATCTTGCGGCGGTCGTTTCCGAGAAGCGGAGCCAGGCGGCGGCGAATGCCCAGGTTGAGGCGGGAACGGGGGTCCTGGGCGTACACCCGGTACATGTAGTCCCGCTCCTCGTCGGTCACCATTTCCAGGGTCAGCTCGTCGTGGTTGCGCAGGAACATGGCCCACTGGCAGCCCTCCGGTATAGGGGGGGTCTGGTCCATGATGTCCACGATCGGAAAGCGGTCCTCCATGGTCAGGGCCATGTACAGCCGCGGCATGACCGGGAAGTGGAAGCACATCTGGCACTCGTCGCCGTCCCCGAAGTAGGCCACCGCGTCCTCGGGCCACTGGTTGGCCTCGGCCAGGAACATTCGGTTGTGGTATTTCCGGTCCAGGCGCGTACGCAGGGATTTCAGGAAGGCGTGGGTCTCGGGCAGGTTTTCGCAGTTCGTGCCTTCCCGCTCGTACAGGTAGGGGATGGCATCGAGCCGCATCCCGTCCACACCTAGGTCGAACCAGAAATCCAGAACGCGCAGCATCTCCCTGCATACCTGGGGATTGTCGTAGTTCAGATCCGGCTGGTGGGAGTAGAAGCGGTGCCAGTAGTAAGCTCCGGCCAGCGGATCCCAGCTCCAGTTGGAGGACTCGTAGTCTTTGAAGATGATCCGGGCTTCCCCGTAGCGCTCGGGGCTGTCGCTCCACACGTAGTAGTCCCGGTACTGAGAACCCGGCGGGCTGTTCCGCGATCGCTGGAACCAGGGATGCTGATCCGAAGTGTGGTTGATAACCAGCTCGGTGATCACCTGAATATCCCTTCGGTGAGCCTCCCTCATGAAGCGTCGGAAGTCGGCCAGGGTTCCGTATTCCGGATGCACCCGGTAGTAGTCGGCAATGTCGTAGCCGTCGTCGCGTAGGGGGGAGGGGTAGAAGGGCAGCAGCCATATGGCCGTGATCCCCAGCCCGGCCAGGTAATCCAGCTTATCGGTTAGGCCGCGGAAATCGCCGATGCCGTCGTTGTTGCTGTCGAAGAAGGACTTGATATGCAGCTCGTAGATGATCGCATCTTTGAACCACAGAGGGTCCCCGGGAGCGTAGCTGTTCCCTCTGCTCATTGTCGTGGCGCCTCACATGTAGTAGTCAAAATCCTGCTCTCGGTGCAGCCGGCGATGGATGCGGAAGATCGCCGCCGGCAGCCGGTCGGGGTCCAGGGTGATCGTCCGGGTCGGACCCTGCCAGATGTGACGGCTGTCGGCCAGCAGCTCGTGGGCCTGAAAAGGACGGTTGGCCGCAATGTCCCACTGCTCGAGGGGCAGCTCGAGGGTCCCGCTTTGAGGCTGGTAGGGATCGAGGTTGACCACGACCGCGATCAGGTTGCTGCCGTCCGGGTTGGTTTTGGTGTAGGCCAGCAGGCTCTGGTTGTCGATATCGAGAAAGCTCAGGTTCCAGGTCTTCTGCAAGGCCTCATTGTCCTTTCGGATACGATTTATCCTGGCGATCAGCTCCTTGATGTTTCCCTCTCGATCACGGTCCCAGTGCTTGATTTCGTACTTCTCCGCGTCCAGGTACTCTTCCCTGCCGGGCAGGCCGTGGTGAACGCACAGCTCGTAGGCCGGTCCGTAGATTCCGTAGTTGGCCGAAAGGGTCGCGGCCAGCACCAGGCGCAGGATGAAGGCTGCCCGCCCGCCGTACTGCAGGTGCTCGGGCAGGATGTCCGGGGTGTTGGGCCAGAAGCTGGGCAGGAAGTATTCCCGGACCTCGCCGCGGCCCAGTTCGTTCAGGTAGTGGCTCAGCTCCTTTTTTGTATTCCGCCAGGTGAAGTAGGTGTAGGACTGGGTGAAGCCGGCCTTGGCCAGACGGTACATCACTTTGGGCCGGGTGAACGCCTCGGCCAGAAAGATCGTCTCGGGATGCTTTCCCTTGACCTCCCCGATCAGATACTCCCAGAAGGCGAAGGGCTTGGTGTGGGGATTGTCGATCCGGAAGATCTTGACTCCCTGGCCGGCCCAGAACAGCACCACGCCGGCAAGCTCTTCCCACAGCTCCTGCCAGGCTTCGGTTTCGAAGTTCAGCGGCAGTATGTCCTCGTATTTCTTTGGGGGATTCTCGGCGTACTGGACGGTGCCATCCGGCCGCCATTTGAACCACTCGGGATGCTCTTTCACGTAAGGATGGTCGGGGGAGCATTGAAAGGCAATGTCCAAAGCCGGCTCCAGGCCGTGGCGCCGGCAGGCTGCCAGAAAATCGCGGAAATCCTCCAGGCTGCCGAGCTGCGGGTGCACCGTCCTGTGCCCCCCTTCGACTGCGCCGATCGCCCAGGGGCTGCCCGGGTCCCGTGGACCGCAGCGCGTGGAGTTGTTCCTGCCTTTACGGTTGGTGCGCCCGATCGGGTGGATCGGCGGCAGGTATACCACATCGAAGCCTAGGGCGGCGATTTCAGGCAGCAGTCTTTCGGCGTCCTTGAAGCTGCCGTGCGCCCCCTTCTTGACCGCCGTGGAGCGGGGGAAAAACTCGTACCAGGCGCCGAACCCGGCCCGCTCGGGCTCCACCCGGACGCGGAGCTGCTTTTCGTAGCGCCGGGCCAGGCTGCGATCGCCGTACAGACGCAGGAGGGCGGATGTCTCCTCGTCGAGAACGGCGGAGACGAGGGCGTCCGGAGCATTCCTCTTTTCCAGCTTTCGGGCCAGCTCCTGCAGCCGCTTTCCCTCTTCCGCCGGCGCACGAGCGGCCGCCTCGGCCAGGAGCCGGGCTCCGATGAGGAGCTCCACGGAGATGTCCTGGCCCGCCTGCAGGCGCTTGCGCAGGTCCCTCCGCCAGGTGGCGAAAGGCTCGATACAACCCTCGAGGGTATAGAGCACTTCGCCGACTTCGCTGACCGTGAACTCTCCCGCCCAGCGATCGTTGACCAGCGGGCGCATAGGGACCTCCCGCCAGCGCCCGCGGCCTGCCGAGCCTCCGCCCGTAGGTCCTTCGTTCGAGCCCCCGGTCGGCCCTCCGCCATCCGCCCCTCCGCTCGGCTCCTCGCCTGCGGCCGCCGGGCTGCCGGCGCGGCGGTAGAGAACTCTGGCGGCCAGCTCTTCGTGTCCGTCGGCAAAGACGTCGGCCTCCACCCTCACCGTCTCCCCTACGATCCTGCGGATGGGAAAGCGCCCGCAGTCGATTTCCGGCCAGACCTTCTCTATGATGATGCGGCTTCTTCCCTCGAAGCTCGTTCGAGCCAGGCTCATAGTTTGGCTATTCCCCTTTATTTACGCCGCTTCCGGGCTGCAGCGGTTCCCCGCGGTGGTGCCTTGTCGGCTCGAATGCCCCCCCGTTTCGCCAGATCGACCAGCGTTTCGACCTGGTAGCCCGAGCGCTCCTTGGCCGAGCGGAGGTGATCGAGTACCCCGGCCCGGCCGGCCAAAACCTGTGCGGTCTGCGTCGGTTGGCGCCCGGGTTCGGCCAGGGCCTCTACGGCCGCGACCAGGAGCAGGCCTGCGGTCAGCTCCTCGAAGGACTCGTCGCGGAACCAGAGGATCCCGCCGTGGCGGTTGATCTGCAGGTACTCCTGCACCTCCCCGTCGCCCAGCAGTGAGAGCAGGGCCTGGTAGGCCGAGGGCGGGCCGCCGGCTGCCGTTTCGAACCAGCGTTGATGGGTGGTGAGGATCTTCACCAGCGCCAGCGACCGCCAGGCCTGCTCTTCGGCCAGGCCCAGCTCCTGCAGCGCTGCGGACAGTAGCTTGCCGAGAAGCCACTCGTCGATCCAGCTGCGGCTTTGCTGGGCCCAGTCTGCGCCGGCGGCGACCTTTCCCAGGGCGTGCACGAACAGCCAGCCTAGCAGCGTCCCCCAGGCGAACTCCGGCGGCTGTAGTGAAGCAGCCGCCGGCAGCCCCCTGTCCAGGTCGGAAAGATCCAGGCAGGCGGCCAGCTTCCCGAGCAGTTCTGCGCTCAGGGCGCCGGCATCCCCCTGGCCGCCGCTGAAGCTCTTGACGATCTGGCAGAGCCGATCGATCCTGGCGCCGAACTCCTGCCGGAGCTCCCGGCTCAGCAACCCGGCGGGACGCGGCGGCGGAGCTTGCGGCCGTTCCGCTGCTCCGCCGGGGCGCCGACCCGGGGTTTTCGCCCGCCCGCTCTCGCCGGGCTCTTCGCCCTGTTGCGGGACCGACGCCGCTTCCATCAGCCGGCGGTAGCTGCCTGCGCTGACCAGCTCCTTGAAGGGGATATGCACGGGCTGCAGCACGGTCTCCCTGAGCGCCTCCTCGATACTGGGAACCCCCCGGCCGTTTAGATAATCCGCCAGATGGGCGTAGGGATGCTGCGGGTCGTCCCGGACCTCCCGGAAGTCGATGAACACGTGGATCTTGTAGGACCGAAGCTCGGCGTACAGCCCGCGCTCGTACAGCTCCCGGCAGCTCCGCAGGTATTCGCTGCCGCCGACATGGTCCCGGAAGATACAAAAGGCGCTCGCCTCATCGCTCAGCCCGAGTCCCTCGCCCAGGCTCCGACGCACCAGGAAACGCTCCCCCCCAGGGCCGCCTGCTTGGGAGACGGCCGTAGAGGTCTGGATCCAACCCCGGGTCTCGGCGTAGCGATTGTGGTAGATCACCAGGGCGCGCCGTTCGCCGGAACGGTTGGAGTAGGCGAACACGTCCTCGTTCACCGAACCGTCTGCGGTGAGAAAGTCGTAGAGAAGGAAGTGCTCTACGTGGGCGAACAGGGTGCGGCTGTGCAGTAGCGGAAAGATCTCCCTCTCGTGCCGCCGCACCAGCTCCTCATCGGGCTTTTCATCCCAGTAGGCGCGGCGGTACTCCATGCCGTATTTCTCGCTCAGCCCTTCTACCTGCCCGTGCCCGAACATGGGCAGCCCTGGCAGAGTGATCATCAGAGTGCAGACGCCGAAATACTTGTCTCCCTTGCCGAACTGGGCCACTGCGGTTTCCTCGTCCGGGTTGTTCATGAAGTTGACGAAGCGCTTGAGGATCTCGGGGTTGAACTCCAGGGTGTTCTTGATGACTTGCCGGTACCCGGCATTGTCCTCGTTTTTCAGCATATTCATGAAGGCGCTGTTGTACACCCTGTGCATGCCCAGGGTGCGTACAAAATAGCCCTCCAGCAGCCAGAA
>CAYMEK010000107.1:0-7507 GCA_964389305.1 uncultured Spirochaetaceae bacterium | reverse complement strand
CTTCTAAGCTGTGGGTCGCAGGTTCGAATCCTGCTGGACGCATATAATTATCGTGGCCGTATGCATCTACAAACCGCCTTTTTCAAGGCGGTTTTTTTATTTGACAATCGGCACTTTATTCTGTGATACCAGTGTAATAACCTACACAAATGTATTGCATCGCCAGAAAAAGTAGTTGAAATATTTTCCTGTGTATGTGTATATGTTCTATATATTAGGTGGCCGACGGCCTTTAAAAGCTGTGGGTCGCAGGTTCGAATCCTGCTGGACGCATTTATGAGGAAAAAAAAATCGATCTGGATCCTCGACTTTTCGTTCGGGTATCAGCTAGTAGCCGGGCTGGTGTTCTGGCTCACCCTGATGCTGGTGGGTGTCTGCTGCAACACTATCCTCCAGCTACGCATCAGAAACAGAAGAAACCTGCACAAGGTCCCCGGCTCGGGATGCTTCCTCATCTCGAACCACACCCTGTATCTCGACCCCGGAATCATGGCTTACGTATTCGCCCCCCGGCGGATTCTCTTCTCCGCCATGGAAGAGACCTTTTACATTCCCTACCTGGGAGGCTACATCCGCCTGCTGGGCGCCTTTCCCATTCCCGATGAGATGAGCCTGCGGCGGCTGGTGAAGCCCGTGAAACGAGCCTTGGACAGGGGCTGGCTGGTGCATTTTTTCCCCGAACGGCACCTGAAATGGCGCAACCAGAGCTTGCAGCCCTTTTTTCCCGGTGTGTTTTTCCTGGCTCAGCTATTCAATGTCCCCGTGGTTCCCGTAGCCCTGGTGCTGAAGCATCCGAAGCTGTTCGGCCGGCCGATCAGCCGCTACTTCGTCTGGGTGAAGGTTGTGGTCGGTAAACCGCTGTATCCGAACCGCTTCCGAACCAAAGGACGGGACAGAAGGGAGGCGCTCGCGACCATGGCCAGCCACGCCCGCTCCGTGATCCAGGAAGCCATCGACAGGGAGGGGGGCCGGGTGAACTGACCGCTCGCCGTCGCCGCCGGCCCCTACGCCGGCGGCAGTATCCCCACCGCTGGGAGCGGTGACGCACAGCCGCGGTCCGACTTCGACTGATTCCCGGCGGCTTCAGTGCCCCTGGCCCCTGAGCATACTCAGGGAGTGCTCCATGACCGGGATCAGCACCCTGGTGCAAAGCTGTACCGCCTTGAGCGATCCCGGGAAGTTGACGATGATCGTGTTCCCCTTTATTCCCGCCGTGCCCCGCGAGAGCATCGCGGTGGCTGTCTCGTGGTAAGATTCCACACGCAGCAGTTCAGCCACGCCGGGAAGCTCCCGTTCGCAGTAGCCGCGGGTCGCCTCCGGAGTAAGATCCCGGGGACCGATGCCGGTGCCGCCGGTGGTCAGGATGAAATCGGCGTCCCCGTGGCGTTCGAAGGCCGCCACAATGGCCGCCGGGTCGTCCGGAACGACCTCCCTGTCCAGAGAAGCTTCGGGGAAGGCGGCAGCCAGCCTGGAAACGATATGCACTCCGGAGAGGTCCTCGTATTCGCCCCGGAAAGCCCGGTCAGATACCGTAATGACAGCTACTCGCACGGCTGACGGTCCCTCCGCGTATGACCCGGGCGAAGATGCCCTGCCGGGGCATGACGCAGTCTCCCACGGCCTGGTAGATGGCGCAGTCGTGGTGGCACTCTTTGCCGATCTGGGTGACTTCGAGCACAGCCGTCCCGATATGCAGCCGGGTACCGACCGGCAGCCTGGCCAGCTCCACTCCCTCGGTGGTTATGTTCTCGGCAAAATCACCGCAGTGTATCTCGATCCCCCTGCCCCGCATTCCCTCGATGTCCTCGTTGGCCAGAAGCGAGATCTGCCTGTGCCAGGGCCCGGCATGGGCGTCCCCTTCGATGCCGTGATCTTCCTTCAGCACTGCCTCCTGCACCGGGGTCTTCTGTACTCCTTTGCGTTCGGAGATGTTGATCGACAGGATCTTGAATGTGTTGCTGTTCATCGCACGTTCAGCGTTCGGAAGCTTCCTTGGTTTTTTCCATCAATTTGATATCTCCGATTACCATGGTTTTGTCCACGGCCTTGCACATGTCGTATATGGTCAGGGCCGCCACGGATACGGCGGTAAGTGCCTCCATCTCTACTCCCGTCCTGTCTGTGCATACGGCCGCGGCCTGGATGCGAATTTGCCGTTCTCCGACCTCGAGGTCCAGATCGACATGATCGAGAGCAATGTCGTGGCACAGAGGGATGAGCCTGGCGGTCTGCTTGGCCGCGTTGATTCCGGCTATCCTGGCCGCGGCCAGCACATCGCCTTTTTCGATGAGTCTCTCCCTGATCCTGCGAACCGTTTCGCTGCCGAGATAAATCGTTCCGCTTGCCCGGGCGCTGCGGCGCACCCTCGGCTTGCCGGAAACGTCCACCATGCGGGCCCTGCCGGTTTCATCCAGGTGGGTGAAGCTACCTTCCGCGGGCGCCACGATGCTATCCCCCGATCTCCATCATCGTCCTCGCGGTGCACAGCGAGCCCCGCCTAGGCTTACGGGCCACGGCAGCCTTCAGGCTGCCTTCGATGTCGTTCGGGTCGAGGGGGATTTCGTCGTCGGAGTGCAGGCAGGGCTTCAGCGATCCGTCGGCCAGCAGGCGGATCCTGTTGCAGTTCTCACAGCGTGGAGGCCGGTCGAAACGATAGCTGTCGGTCTTCTGCTCGGTCAGGGCGAAATGATTGATCAACTGCAGCTTCATTCCCTTGCCGGCGCAGTAGCGGCGTATCTGCTCCACCTCCTCCTCCCGGGTGTCCTGCAGCACTACCATGTTGATCTTCACCGGGAATCCCTCCCTCAAGGCCACTTCAATGCCCTCCAGGACGCCCTCGATCTCTCCCACCCTGGTGAGGTGGCGGTAGCGCTCGGGATCCAGGGTGTCTAGAGAGATGTTGAGGCTGTCCAGACCGGCTGACTTGAGCTGCCGCGCACAAGGCGCAAGCAGGGTCCCGTTGGTGGTCATGGCCAGGTGCCGCAGTCCCTCGACCTGACCGAGCATTCGCACCAGCTCGACGATGCCGCGCTTGACCAGAGGCTCCCCTCCGGTCAGCCGCACCTTGGTCAATCCGAGACCAACCCCTACCCGCACCACCTCGGCAATCGCTTCGAAGCTCAAGAACTCCTCGTGCCTGCGCAGCGGCACCCCCTCCTCGGGCATGCAGTAGCGACAGCGCAGGTTGCACTTGTCTGTAACAGAGATGCGCAAATAGTCGATCCAGCGGTTAAAGCAGTCGTACATCGATCTCCATTCCCTCCGTCAGCTCGCTCACGCCTCTCTCTATACGGATCAGCCCTTCGGCCTGTCTCAGCGCGCTCAGGTGCGAAGAGCCGTGATAGTCCAAAGGCAGGACCCGGTTTCCCTCCAGGCGAACCGGCCGGTACTCCAGACGCTCGCTGTCCCGGCGTCGTACCGTTTCCGCCAGAGCAGCCCGTACAGTACGCGGACTGTACTCCAGTCCCATCCACCTGTACAGAAACATCTTAACGAAAACCTCGAAAATGATGAAGGTGGATACCGGATTTCCCGGCAGTCCGAAGACGAACCTCCCGCCTTTTTGAGCGAACAAGGTAGGCTTTCCCGGCTTTATGGCCAGCCGGTGGAAATGGATCCGGGCGCCCTGGCGCTCGAGAACCTCCGGCACGAAGTCCAGCTCCCCCATGGAGACTCCTCCTGACAGGAGCACCAGATCGCATTCCGCCAGCGCCGAAGCAAGAATCCCGGAGAGCTTCTGCGGGTCGTCGTCTACCATCCCGTAGTACCGGTAGCGGGCGTTCATTTCAGCCAGTTGCGCACAAAGCTGCGGGCCGTTGGAGTTATAGATCTGTCCGGCTTCCAGCTTCTCACCTGCCGATCTCAGCTCGCTTCCCGTGGTGATGACGCCGGTAAGCGGGCTGACAGCCACCCGGACCGCCTCGATGCCTTGGGACGCCAGGACGCCGATATCCTGGGGCCTCAAGACTTTTGCTTCCAGCAGGCCCTGACCCGCCCGCAGGTTCTCGCCGCGGCGGATTACATTATTCGAGGTCTCCGGCTGCACGACCGTGATCCAGCCGTCTCGCTCTTCGGTGAACTCCACCCGGATTACCCGCTCCGCCCCGGCGGGCAGCATGGCGCCGGTCATGATCCGGCAACACTGGCCCCTGCCGATCCTTCTGTAGGGGACCTGTCCGGCGGCAATCGTGTCCACGATCCGCAGCTTCTCCGAGCCGTCCGAGCCCTGCACGGCGAACCCGTCCATCGCCGCCTTGCTGAACGGAGGGGAGTCGACCCTGGCTCGCACTTTCTCCGCCAGGACCCGCCCGCAGGCTTCGGCAACAGGCACGGTCTGCGTTTCCGGATTCAGAGTAATTGTGCGGATCAGCTCAAGGGCCTTATCGGGGTCCAGCATCGTCGCTCTTTCCTTTCATCTCGCTGCTCAGTACAAACGGACAGCTGCTGCCTTAAAGGTAATATAAAACCGCCTTCCCGGCGCTACCTTTAAGGTCTTTACCGAGTAAGTAGTGATCAACGCCTGAATGATAAAACCGCAATCCAGGCTGACTCGGGCCGTATGATCGATCTTCTTTACCTCCGTGACCGTGCCGAGAAACTGGTTCTGGGCGCTGGTGTAAATCTTTTCCCGGGACAGGATCACGTCCTCCACGGGCACCACCGCCGTGGAGAACGGTCCTTCCTGGGCGGGACAGCGAAGGGTTCGGGTGCCGGTGCGAAAATAGGTAAAGCGCTCGTCGCTTCCCCGCACCTCTCCTTTGAATACGTTTTCCGGCCCCGGCGCCACTTCCCCCTGCTCCAGGATTATGAGCCGGGTGCAGAGCCGGTAGGCGAAGGCCAGGTGATGGGAGCTGAAGATTATCGTGGTTCCGGCTTCAGCCAACCGGCGAATCAACTGCTCCAGCAAGCGTACAGACTCGGGATCCACGTTGGCCGTGGGCTCGTCGAGAAGCAGCACCCTGGGCTCGAGAACCAGGGCCCTGGCGATGGCCACTCGCTGCTTCTCGCCCCCTGAAAGGGCCCGCGCCCTGCGCTGCTCGAATTCCGGCAGACCCACCAGGACGAGCTTCTCCGCCGTCCTTTTCCGGATCGTCCGCGCCGGGATTCTTCGTATTTTCAAGGCAAAGGCCAAATTCTGCGACACAGTTCCGTCGAACAGATAGGGGTCCTGGTGTACGAGCACGGACTGGCGACGAACCTCCCCGTACCCTTCCTCTCCTGCCGGGCGCCCCCGGTAAAGAAGCTCCCCCTCCTCGGGCTGAAGCAGCCCGTTGAGGATCTTCAGCAGCGTGGTCTTGCCGCTGCCGTTGGGCCCGGCCACGGCCTGGATCTCGCCCTCCTCGAAGTCCAGTTCGCCGATGTTAAGGACCGTCCGGTTCCCGTAGGAGAAACTCAGCTCCCGCAGCCGGAAAAGCGGTGAACAGGCCGGCTCACCCTTCATGACGCACCATCGCATGCAGGCCGAGGTTCACCAGGAAGGCCAGAATCAGAAGTATGGTTCCCAGAGCCAGCCCCAACTCGAACTCGCCCTTGCTGGTCTCCAGGGCGATAGCGGTGGTGATGGTCCGCGTATACCAGCGGATGTTCCCGCCCAGCATCATGGATACTCCGACCTCCCCTATCACCCTGCCGAAACCGCCCAGCAAGGCCGAGAGGATAGCCACCCGGGACTCCCGCAGCGTCATCCAGAATACCTGCGTCCGTGATGCGCCCAGGGTAATGAGCGTTTCCGGCAGCCTCTGGTCCGTCTTGCTGAGGGCACTGTAGACCATGGAGGTGATGATGGGGAAGCAGAGGATGGTCTGGCCGACGATGACCGCCTGAGGTCGGAACAGCCAGCCCAGGCCGCCGAGGGGTCCGGAACGGGACAGAAAGGAGTAGACCAGCAGGCCCACCACCACGGTGGGCAGGGCCATCAAGGTATTCAGCACCGCGATGACGAACCTCCTGGCCCGGAACTCCCTGAAGCCCAGGATGAAGCCCAGCGGCAGGCTCAAGACAGCGGCGATGCTTACCGAGGACAGGGAGAACTTGAGCGAGGTCCAGGTGATGAAGTACACCTCCCGGTCCCCGCTGAGCAGGAGCCCGGCGGCCCGAATCAGGCTTTCTATCATGCCTGCCCGTGAGAGGGCCTGCCGGCTAGCATCCTCCGCACAGTCTCAGCCGCTACCGTACGGCGTCCGGGAAGAACAGGAGCTGGCCTTCCCTCTTGAAGCCGCCGATGATTCTCTGCCCTTCCGTCGAGGTGATCCAGGCGATGAAGCGCATCGCCGCCTCGTAGTTGACATGAGGATGCCTGTCCGGATTTACGGCGATGATACCGTAGGGATTGAACAGCTCCGGATCCCCTTCCACCAGCACCTGAAGGGCGATCTTGTCTTTCATCGACAGGTAGGTGCCCCGGTCGGCCAGGGTATAGGCCTGCATATCGTCGCTCATGGTGATGACCGCTCCCATACCCTGGCCGGCCTCTTTGTACCATCTGCCGCTGGGCGTGATGCCCGCCCTGGCCCACAGGGCCTTCTCCTTCTGGTGGGTACCCGAGTCATCCCCCCGGGAGATAAAGGAGCTCTGGCGGGTGGCGATTCTCTTCAGCGCCTCGGCGGCGTCGGCCATTCCCCTGATCCCGGCCGGGTCTCCAGAAGGTCCCAGGATGACGAAGTCGTTGTGCATCACGTCGCGCCGGTTGACGCCGTAGCCGGCCGCCACGAAGGCATCCTCCGCCGGCCGGGCGTGAACCAGCACGATGTCCACGTCGCCGTTCTCCCCGAGGGCTAGGGCCTTGCCCGTGCCTACCGCGATCACATCCACCTTGATCCCGGTCTGCCGCTCGAACGGTGGGACGAGCTCATTCAGCAGCCCGCTGTTCTCGGTGCTGGTGGTGGTGGCCAGCCGCAGCCGCTCCTGATCGGCCCACAGGGCCGCCGCCGCCAGACAGACAGCCAGGGTGACAACAATTGCCTTTTTCATACCTCTACCTCCAATAGCTCGTTATTGAAGGCAAGAAGGAAGGATGTTGGAGATCCTGTTCTCGCCTTTCCAAACACGGGAGGCAGGCCCGTTTCCAGGCCTACCCTATCGGTGAGGGACCGTACCGGGACGGGTTAGGTCAGCTCACTCGGCGAATCACCGCTTCATAGAAGCTGAAGGTGAAACGGATAACCAAGTTTAGACGAGACCGGAATCGCTGTCAATACACCCGTGAAGAGGGCGGCCGGCGAGCACACAGACCCTTCCCCGGCCTTGACAAAAACGGCTGCTTTGGGCATATTTTTCACCTGTTCATAAAACCACATGGGAGACTCAGGCGTGGTGAGTGTAGCTCAGGTGGTCAGAGCGCCAGTCTGTGGAACTGGATGTCGTGGGTTCAAGTCCCATCACTCACCCGTACTAAGGCTAAGAGTGAAAGGGGAGCTGACAAAAAGCCCTTACTCTGTTAGGCGGTGGTCTTTCGCGTCCGTAGCTCAGCTGGATAGAGCGCCGGACTTCGAATCCGTAGGTCGCAGGT
>CAYMEK010000106.1:0-7527 GCA_964389305.1 uncultured Spirochaetaceae bacterium | reverse complement strand
GGAAAGCGTGTGTACTCTAACCGGGTACCGAGGGTTCGAATCCCTCTCTCTCCGTTTTTTAAGGTTTTCCTCCAAGGAGGTTTTCCTTAAAAGAGGGCTTTCTTACCCCTTAGCGTTGATAGTCAGGCCGTACGCTATCGGCGGGTGCCCAATCCCGTCAGGACCGGAAGGTAGCAGCGGTAAGCACCTTGCCGATGAGATGTAACGTGTGCTTGGCTGGAGCTAAGGGGTTTTTTCCCAAGGGATGCAGAGAACGGCAGCGGAAAATGAAAAGCTGATCAGGTGCGCAGCGCCTTCCTCAGGAGAGCACTCCGATGGCCTATGAAGTAACAGCGACACGTAAACGTCCGCAAACATTCGACGAGTTGGTGGGTCAGGATTTCATCGTGGCCACGCTGAAGAACTCGATTCTTCAGAGCAGGATCGCTCATGCTTACCTGTTCTCCGGACCCAGGGGGGTTGGCAAAACCTCCGCCGCGCGTATCCTGGCCAAGGCATTGAATTGCGAGCAGGGCCCCACCGACAGCCCCTGCGGACGCTGCATCGCCTGCCGCGAGATCGCCCAGGGCAACTCCCTCGACGTGATCGAGATCGACGGGGCCTCCAATACCAGCGTGAATGATGTCCGTGAGATCAAGGACGAAGTGCTCTTTGCACCCAACTCCAGCCGCTACAAGATCTACATCATCGACGAGGTTCACATGCTGTCCAACAGCGCCTTCAATGCTTTGTTGAAGACGATTGAAGAGCCGCCTCCCTATATCGTGTTTATCTTTGCCACCACGGAGGTGCATAAGGTCCCGGCCACCATCCGTTCCCGCTGCCAGCAGTTCAACTTCCGTTTGATCTCTGCGGCTCAGATCAAGGAGATGCTGCGCCGGGTGGTGGAGGAAAGTGCTGTGCAGGCCGAAGAGACCGCCCTTTTCTGGATCGCCAAGGAAGCCACAGGAAGCCTGCGGGACGCCTACACCCTCCTCGATCAGGTCATGTCGTTTTCCCGTGAGGGAATCACCCTGGAGAGGATCCGTGAGAAGTTGGGTTTGGTGGGGATAGACCAGATCAACCAAATAGCCGAGTATATATCAAATAGAGATAAAAAATCAATCTTACAGATAACCGCGGATATTCTGGACCGCGGCGTATCGGTTGAGCAGTTTGTAGCGGACTTGACAGACTATTTCCGTACCTTGCTGTTTCTGAAGTGCGGGATTCACAAGGAATCGCTTCTGTCTGCCTCGCCGGAAGACTTTCCATCTGAGCTATACGGGTCACTCGGCGAACGCCAGCTCGAGAAAGCCATCGAGCTGCTGCTCGAGCTGCACAGGAATCTTCGCTTTTCCCTCCAGCAGCGTTTCGATTTGGAGCTGGTGATGTGTCAGCTTGCCGACCTTCAAGAGCTCGTGGATCCGGCGGAGGTGGTCGAAACGATACGGAGAGTCAAAGACGAGCTGCTTGCCTCCCCATCGACGCCATCGGATTCCCCCAGAAGGCTGCGCCCCCGCCCGGCGCCTGCCGGGATGGCGCCCGCAGCCGCAGACGGCCAGGATTCCACGCAGGGGGCCGCAGCATTGGAGGAGCTGGTGGCAGCCGTACGTAAAGAGAAGTTGGCCCTGTCGACATCGTTGAGTAAGGCCGATTCCTGGCAGCTCGCAGACGGCCGGCTGCGGCTGTTCTTCAAGGCGCAGGACCGGTTTTCAGCCGAACAGGTGCTCAAGGAACGGGACGCCGTGCTCAGGCATGCAGCCGCTCTCTATCCGGCCCAGAAACCCGTCCGGCTCGAGGTGAATGTTGCCAGCGGGGGTAAGGGTTCTGGAGAACAGGCGAACGATCAAGCCGAGATCGTGAAGAAGATCTTTCGAGGTGAGATCGTAGAGGGAGAATAGCATGGCCATAAATCCATTCGACTTTTTAAAGCAATTTGGAAACATGCAGGAACGTATGAACGAGATACAGACGCGCCTGCAGGGGGTGACCGTAACCGGCTCCGCTGGAGGCGAGCTGGTGCGCATCGAGATGAACGGCCATATGGAGGTCGTGGCGGTCACTATTGCCAAAGAGGTGGTGGATCCGGATGACATC
Organism: uncultured Spirochaetaceae bacterium; assembly: GCA_964389305.1. Taxonomy (GTDB): domain Bacteria; phylum Spirochaetota; class Spirochaetia; order SZUA-6; family DRHE01; genus CAYMEK01. The sequence continues at coordinate 5,448 of CAYMEK010000106.1, read as the reverse complement.
CAGATGCTTCAGGATCTGCTGCAGTCGGCTTTTGCCGATGCCCTGTACAAGATCAAAGAGAAAATCCGAGAAGAGGTTTCCTCCCTTACCGGAGGGCTGAACCTACCGCCTGGATTCATGGGGTTATAATGTGACCGCTCTGGAGCGAATGATCGAGAACCTGGCCAAGTTACCTGGACTGGGCAGAAAGAGCGCCTCCCGGATCGCCTATTTTCTTTTACGAGCCGATTTATCCTATGTACAGGCTTTGGCCAGAGACCTGCGGGAGCTCAAGGACAAGACCAAGCCCTGCCCGGTCTGCGGGAACTACACCGAGGAGGTTCCCTGCCGAATCTGCAGTGACAGCCGGCGAGACCGGTCCACCCTCTGCGTCGTGGAGGAACCCAAGGACCTGGTCTCTATCGAGATGACCCGTCAGTACAACGGCCTGTACCACGTGCTCATGGGAGCCCTGTCACCGATCGATGGGATCGGGCCCGACGATCTGCGGGTGGCCAGTCTGCTCGAAAGGGTGCGGCGGGAGGGAATCCGGGAGGTGATCCTGGCCACCAACCCGACGGTAGAAGGAGATACGACGGCTGTCTACCTGGCCGACAGGCTCAAACAGCTAGGTGCTGCAGTAACCCGTCTGGCTCTGGGACTTCCCGTGGGAGGAGATCTGGAGTACGCCGACCGTTTGACCCTGGCCAGGGCCCTGGAAGGTAGAAGGGAAATGGACAAGTAGATTGTCGCCTCCACGTTCATGGCCTGGGACGGCAGATGAGCCTACCCAGCGCGAAAAGCTCGCCCGTACGGTTTCGTATTACTGGCTCTTCGTCTGCCTTGGACTGGACATCGGCATAACCGGTCCGAGCCTCCCCTCCCTCGCCGCACAGACCGGAGCGCCCGTCGAAAGCCTAGGGATTCTCTTCCTCCTCGGCGCAGGAGGAGGTACGATAGGAACGATCCTGAGCGGCCGTTTGCTCGACCGGTTGTTCGCCCATCCCATGATGGGACTGGCTCAATTGGGTGCGGCTGCGCTTCTCGCCTCCGTCCCCTCTGTTTCCCGGTTCTGGCTCCTCTGCGGTCTCTATGTCTGCAAGGGGGTTTGTGTCGGCCTCTTCGCCACCGGAGCCAATACTCTTTTGCTCTGGACGCACCGCCGGAAGGCATCTCCGTACCTCAACGGCCTGCATTTCTGTTTCGGCTTGGGCGCCTTTCTCGCGCCGTTCGTTGCGGCTCAGTTTCTTGCCGAACAGGGCGGCTACCGCTGGGCGTTTTGGGTCCTCGCAATATTCATGGGGCTTGCCGGATTGCGCGTTCTGCTGCTCCGCGGCCGTCCCCTCCCGGATGCCCGGTCATCGGCGGTTGGTCGGCAGACGTCCGAACAACGGCGTATCGCCACAGCGCGCGTCAGGATCGTCCTGGTCGCCGCTGCGTTGTACCTGTTCTTCTATGTGAGCGCCGAGATCTCCTACGGCGGTTGGATCTTCACCTACACGGTTGCAGCCGGGCTCGCCTCTGAAACCGTTGCCGCGTATCTCAACTCCGGTTTCTGGCTCTTGTTCACAATCGGCCGCCTGGTTTCTGTTCCGGCAGCAGTTCTTTTCCCGCCGCAGCGGATCATTCCCGTTTCTATACTAGGTTGCCTGGTCGCCACGGCGCTCCTGGTGGCAGCCAATTCTGCGCTGACAATCCTCTGGATCGCATCCCTCGGGCTCGGGTTCTTCATGGGACCGATCTGGCCGTCCGGTTTCAGCTTGGCAGGCCAGATGGTCCATCTAACCGCTAAGCGAAGCAGCATGGTGTTGATTGGCGACACCATTGGGGCGATGATCCTCCCGTCGCTCATCGGCGTCGTTGTAGGTGCCACGAGTCCGCAGGCGATGATCTGGCTCGTCGGGGCAAGCCTGTTTCTGACCGCGGCGGCCTTCGCGGTCATGAGGCTGACCGACCGCAAACGAAAATCTAGTGATACGGCCGCCGCGCCTGCCGAGGGGTAAGACAGGGCGAGATGCCCGGGCAACCACGGCGTGCTCGAGAGGGTCGGCCGGTTGCCGCTTTCAGATCTTGTCGATCAGAATCGAGCACTTTCCCGAAGGAATGGGCAAGGTCTTCTTCTTCGAATTGAGAATATTTATGGTCAGGTAGTACAGCTTCTCCGATTCCAGCCGGATCTCCCAACCTCGGCCGCTCTTGTTGCTGAGGATGGAAATCATGTTGCGCTTGAGGGCCAGGTCCTCGATTCCCATTATCTCGAGGTTGGGAATGATCCAGTCCACGGTCTTGCGGGGCAGAGAGACATACAGCCCGATGACGTTTTCGATCATCAGGGCGACGGTGGACAGGGCGGCGTAGGTCAGATACATCGCTCGGGGAAAGCGGGAGTTGCCCGGCCAGGCGGCGGGACCTTCCTGGAGGGGTGCGTAGGCTTCCCACAGGGTCCCCTTCATTCCTTCCTCGGTGTGCAGGCCTTCGAGCACGAAGTACAGATGCTTGATCGAGCATTCCCTGGCCAACTCGAACTTTCCGTATTTCTCCAGTCCCTTGATGATCATGTAGGTAAGGAACGGGAATACCGATCCCCTGAACCCGTGTCCCTGGGGATCGAACTCTTTTTCACTGGCGGCCAGGGACGGAAAGGGATTGTCCAGCCCGAAGGTCTTGGGATCGGTGAGATGCTCGATCAATCCCTCCGCCCGTACTTCGTTGGGTATCTCCGCCAGTAACGGCCAGAACGCTGCCGCGGTCTTCACCGTAAGTTGCTTTCCACCCTTGTCCAGGTCGTAGTACAAGCGGTCTTTTTCGCTCCACATCAGCGAGCTGATGCGGGTCTTCAGCGAAAAGTAGGCTTTCTTGTAGCGATAGCTGATCTCTTTGTCGTTGAGAATATCCCCCAGGGCAGACATGTACAGGGCGTTGATAGCGGCCTGGGTATTGAAGTCCACCGGATAAACCGCCTCCTGCCGGGGACTGTTGCCCATCATGGTCGCCTGGAGCGGGACCGCCAGCAAGCCGTTTTCCTGTTTGAATGTCTTGTCCAGCCAGCCGAAGTGGCGCTCCAGCACCGGCATGATCTCCCGGACCCGCTTTTTGAGCCCGATTTTGTGATAGATGTTGTATTCAGCCCAGGCGAACAGCGGAGGAAGCACGCCCTCGGGGTTATCCTTGGTTGCCAGTGGGTGGCCGTTTTTCTCCGAGTATTCCCCCCGGATCGCCCCGCTCTTTTCCTGTTTATGGTAGAAGTTGTCTAGAACGGAGAGCACCGGGAAGAGGCGGTTGCTGTAGACTAAAAAAAAAGTAGCCAGAATGGCTTCGAACTGGTTAATGCGATCGTTTTCAGGATAGTTGTAGTATCTTCCCTGGAAACCGTTTTCGGAGCTTCCCCTTTTCCAGAATCCTTTCAGCCGATTGAAGGTGAACTGGTACATGTCGGTCAGGTCGTGATCGTAGAAATGTAGCTTTGGGAACTCCTTCTTACCCACTTTTGGCCCTTCGGACTTCTCCTTCAATGCGTTCTATTTTATCATTCCTTGAATGTACGTCAAATTCTTTTATGGAAGGGACTTGGCTGCTCCCTCGAAGCTGCCCTGGCACGAGGCTTGACGCAATTGTATGACTGCGGTCACATGAATATCATCGACAGCGATGCCTTATGTTCTGTATCTATATGCAATATAGTGACCGGGGCAAAGGCGGTCAAGTTTTTTTCTCCCTAGAGGGCACGGCGCCCCGAGAAACCGGAGGGTTGACAGACCGAGACGCCACGTGTTCAATGGGCTGCGCAGAGCATGGAACGGGAAGAACTGAACATAACGGCCCAGTTGGCTCGGCTCGAGCTGTCCGAAGAGGATATCGGTCGCTTCGAGCAGGAGGTGACTCAAATGCTGGAGTACTTTGTCAAGATGAAGGAGCTCGACGTACAGCAGTTGCCCCCCACCACGCAGATGACGCTGAAAAACCGCACTCGCGAAGATGCGGCGCGGATGTATGATAACGTCGAAAGACTGCTGGCCAACGCACCCGAGCTGGAAGACCGCTTCATCGTCATTCCCAACGTTCTGTAATCTCAAAGGCTAGTTTAGACGCGCGATGGAAGAGCGAAGCCGCTGGAGCAGTATTTTCGAGCAGCCTCGACGCAGGCAGGCTTGGTTGAAGTACGTAAGCCAGATCGAGGAGAAAATCCATGCTTTTCTCCAGTTCGATCCCGAGCTGCGGTCTGCGGGTCTGCCGTCGGTTGCAGGGGAGGCTGCCGAAACCGTCCAACCTGATGAAAACCAGCCTGAAGCCGCCAAACCGGATGAAGGATGTAGGGACAGTCCGACCCGTAGCGGGCTCGCCGGAGTTCCTTTCGCCGTAAAAGACAATATCGCGGTTCGGGAGTTCAGGCTCACCTGTGGATCCAGGCTGCTTAAGGAGTTCGTTTCCCCCTACACCGCCACGGCGGTGCAGCGGCTCGAGGAGCGGGGAGCCGTGGTGGTAGGCAAGACGAATCTCGACGAGTTCGGTATGGGCTCGTCCACCGAAAACTCCGCGCTGGCCAGGACCTTCAATCCCTGGGACCTGCAGCGCGTGCCGGGCGGCTCCAGCGGCGGTTCGGCCGCCGCGGTAGCCGCCGGAATCGTGCCTTTCGCCCTGGGCACGGACACCGGCGGATCGGTGCGCCAGCCGGCCGCTTTCTGTGGAGTATATGGGCTGAAACCGACCTACGGAAGCGTATCCCGCTTCGGCCTGGTGGCCTACGCCTCCTCGCTGGAGGTGATCGGGGTGATTTCCAGGGAAATACCGATTATCCGCGAGGTCTTCGGGGCTATCTGCGGACAGGACCCCCGGGACCACTCCTCTGTCCTATACAAGGCGGTGGATAAGCTTCCAGAGCGGTTTACCGTGGGCGTTCCCGACCTCGGAGCAACTCCGCTGCATGCGGAAGTACAGAGCTCGTGGGAGAAAACCCTGGACAGCCTCAAGAAGCTGGACTTCGCGCTCGAGCCGATCCAGATTCCGACCCTGGAGTACCTGGTATCCGCCTACTACGTGATTGCCTGCGCCGAGGCCAGCGCTAACCTGGCCCGTTTCGATGGTATCCGCTACGGGGCCAGGGCGGCGGAGCTGGCCGGCAACCCGGAACGGCTGGTACGCCTGTCCCGCAGCCGGGGACTGGGCGAGGAGGTCAAGCTGCGCATCCTGCTGGGAACCTATGTCCTGCGCTCGGGGTTTCAGGACCAGTATTACCTGCGGGCCCAACGAATCCGCACGGCCATCCGCCGGGACTTTGAAAGAGCCTTCTCCGCAGTGGATCTGATCCTCATGCCCGTCTACCCCTGCGGGCCCTTCAAGTGGGGAAGCGAAGGCCTCGATCCCTTTGAGCAGAAGCTCTCCGATATCTTCACCTGCTCGGCCAACATGACCGGCCTTCCTGCCTTCAGCTTTCCCGCCTCCCTGGAAAACGGACTGCCCATTGGGATGCAG
>CAYMEK010000105.1:0-8209 GCA_964389305.1 uncultured Spirochaetaceae bacterium | reverse complement strand
ATTGAGAATTGTTCATGGCCTGCGAGTGCGTGCATGAGGCAGAACGCCATTTCCCCATCATCTGTTATTTGACCGGGGGTCGTGCGCAAACAACCTCCTCCAACCATCTTCATCGCATCTATTGCTTCAGCTCGACTAGGTTTTCGACCAAGGAATTCGAGAGTTGCGCCAGCAACATCACCGATCAGCGAACCAAGAATAGCGCCTCTACCGAAATTCTTTTTTTCTAAATTTGGCTTGTCAGTCATGCTCTTCACTGTGAATATGAAAGCGACCGCATCCTTGACATTTACATTCTTAAAAGAACGTCGGCCCTTTCTAGTTCTTGAGCTCTTCCACTTGCTTCAGTATCTTCAGCAGCGTGGTATAAAACTCTGGTTGTTTTTCTGGATCGATAAAGGCCTCGATTTCTCTAAACGATGTGGTTAGGGCCTCCAGCTCACTGAAGGGTATATCTATTTTCGGAATTGAGGGTAGATACGCCATTGCTTCTTCGAGGGTTTCAGTTGTAGTAAAGAAATTAGAAAAACCCAATAACTGAAGTACATCGGAGACACGAGAAGCCATTCCAGACAGAATGATGTTCCCACCAGTTTGTTTCACCTGCTTTAAGGTGTTAGTAAAAACGACAATACCCGTTGAAGAGATATAGGTGAGCTTTTTGAGGTCAAACACCAGATTGTTCACTCCTTCACGGATAATCTGATTGACCTGGTTCTGAACACCCATGCTGTTGTACGTGTCGAGGTAGCCTGCCATCTGTACAACAGCAGTGTCTGTGTTCAGCCTTTCAACGTTCAGTGTGATACCGTCAGATTGTTGTTTCATGTTCATTACATCCTCCAATATGCGCAAATGCGTATAATGTAGTAATCTAGGTAAAATAGTAGAACATTAGGAGTAAAAAATCCAATAAAATACATAAAAATATGGATTTTTTGCTTTTTTTCAGCTAAATTTTAGAACTATGGAGCCATTCTACAAGCGTGTCCATGTCAGATTAATTGAGCTGGAGAGAAAACGCCCATGGCTACTTGAGCAAGCAGGAATCAAACCGAGTACATGGAACTCATGGGAAAAATATGGTCGAATTCCACCAGCAGACCGGGCCTTAGCAATTGCAGACACTTTAGGGGTATCAGTAGAATTTCTCGTTGACGGGAGAGAAACGCCGTTTGACTTTAGAAAAGAAAACCCGTTGATAACAGAAGTTACGCGATTACTGCTGGAACTTAGTGAAGACCAGCTACGAAGAATTCTTGCTGTTACTGAGTCAATCTACCGGCATGAGCCTGACGAAATTGCGGACCGAATGGAAAAACTAACAGATATTCTAACAATTCTGGCAAAACAGATAGAAGACAGCAAAATGACGCGGAAAGACAAAGAGAAGAGCAAAGACCTTTTGAACCGAATTGTCCTTAATGTTTATGAGCAGAAAGTTGAAGTCAAGGATGAATGGGCTGACTTGGAAACGGTAGACTGAAATAGAATAGATATAGTTGAAACACGGCAATAAATGGCTATCATTGTAAGATAATCATATTACCCAATAAAGAGAGAGCAGACATTTTTGGCTACTGAAGTACTGGTCGTGGACAACCATCCCCTGGTCAGGGAATACCTGTCCCAGCTACTCGCCGGGGAGGGTTATACTGTTCTCACCGCGGAGGACGGGCTGGCCGCCGTGGATATCCTGCGCGAGCACCGGCCCAGGGTGATGTTCGTCGATCTGATCATGCCCAATATAGACGGACAGACCTTGTGCCGCATCGTGCGCAGCAGGCCCGAACACCGGGAGGCGTTCCTGGTGGTTCTATCGGCCACTGCCGCGGAAATGGCCGTTCCCATAGAAGCGTGCCAGGCCAACGCCTGCATCGCGAAGGGACCCTTCAGGAAAATGGCCGGCCATATACTCGCCGTTCTCGAGGAGGCCAAGAAAAGCGGCTTTACCTACAGGAGCGACGAAGTCAGAGGCCTGGAGGACATCCACGCTCGGGAGATCACCAGCGAGCTGCTTTCCCTGAAGCACCACTTCGAAGTCGTTCTGGCCAGCATGAACGAAGGGATTATCGAGATCAACGTTCAGGGACGCATTGTGTATGCCAACGTGGCGGCCCTGGATATCACCGGCCGTCGCGAAGAGCAACTGCTTTCGGCCCGCCTGGTGGATCTTTTCGATGAGCCGGACCGGCGGCGGCTGGCCTCGCATCTTCAGGGGGTGCTGGAAAGCAGCGGCGCGCCCGCTACAGCCGGTGTGCCGGGAATCGAAGTCCGGCTGGCCGAGAGACAGCTCGAGCTGCGGGTTTACCCCATCCGGGAGGATGGCCGAAAAGCGATCGTCTTGCTGATGGATACCACGGAGAGAAAACGATTCGAAGAGCAGCTGCGCCAAGCTCAGCGTCTGGAATCAATCGGCACGCTGGCGGCCGGGGTGGCTCACGATTTCAACAACCTTCTGACCGTGATACAGGGAAACGCTGATATCATTGCCATGGACCTCCAGCCTACCCATCCCCATTACGAGCGGCTCGAGGAGATATTGAGGCAGGTGCAGAGCGCCAAGCGGCTGACCGGACAGCTGCTTGGCTACTCCCGCAAGGGGAGGTTCGAGATCCGGCTGCTCGATCTCAATCAGCTTATCAGAGAAACCGTAGAGGCATTCGGGCGTACGCGCAAAGAGATCTCGATCGAAATCCGGCACGATCCGGAGCTGGATCTTTTCGAGGGCGACGCCGGGCAGATCGAGCAGATGATATTGAATCTGCTCCTCAATGCCGGGGATGCGATGCCCGGGAGCGGAAAACTCGAGATCGAAATCCGCAACGTGGGCTATGAAGAAATTTCCAGTGAGATCTTCACTCCCCGGCAGGGACGGTATCTGCGGATCTCGGTCCACGATACGGGGACCGGGATGGATGCCGAAACCCGGGAGCGCATCTTCGAGCCTTTTTTTACCACCAAAGAGATGGGTCGCGGCACGGGTCTGGGCCTTGCCTCCGTATATGGAACGGTGAAAGGGCACGGAGGGTATATCGAGGTGGACTCCGAGATCGGCAAGGGATCGACGTTCACCATCTATCTGCCTGTTACGCGCAGGACGGCGAAATGGAGCGGCGGAAGCGGCAAAGAACCGGCAGAGAGTCAACAGGCTCGCGTGAGCCGCGGCACCGTGCTGCTGATCGATGACGAGCAGTCGGTTCGCAAGGTGGCCGCGGAGATACTGGATAAGCTGCATTTCGAAACAATCGCCACAGGCACGGGAGAGGAAGCGCTGGCGATCTACCGTGAGAAACGGCAGGAGATCTCGCTGGTGATTCTCGACGTGGTCATGCCGGGCATGGGGGGAAGCGAGGTGTTTAAGGAGCTGAGGAGCCTCGATCCTGCCGTGAAAGTCCTGGTCTGCAGCGGCTACAGCATCCGGGGGGAGGCGGACAGGCTGCTCAGCCTGGAGGCAAATGGGTTCATCCAGAAACCGTTCAGCCTGGAAAGTCTGGCGGCTAGTATCGATGAGATCCTGGGCCCCGAGGGCTAGAGAGGCAGCGGCATGGACTTGAGCATCCTGGCCGATGATCTTGGACTCGACGAGGAGGGAGTGCTACATTTAGTACGGACGTTTCTGAAAAGCACGATGCAGGACCTCCGCGCTCTGGAGCAGGCGCTCACGGATCGGGATGCCGAAGCGGCCGCCCGGCTTGCCCATCATATCAAGGGCGCGGCGGCCAACCTGGAGCTTACGGCCATCGCCGAGGCGGCCCTGGCGGTTGAAAAGAGCGCAGCAGGGGGCAACTTCGGAGGGCTCGAGCAGCAGGTGGCGGCAATTAGCAGGGAGTTGAAAACGATCCAGGACGGGCTGGGCCCGGCCTGATACAGGGGAGGAGTTATATCATGAGGGAACTCGTTGCCCACCGCGAGATAGATAGAGAAGCTGACGAGCACATCAGTCTCGGCCGGCTGCTGCAGCGGCAGCGGGATGAGGAGAGCAAGCGGGCCGTGGACAGGATCCTGGCCAGCGATCTGCGTATCCCGCAGAAGATCGAACGGATTCGTGAGATCGACGAAAAACAAAACAGCGAAGAGATAGAACAGATCGTACGCCGTGCCTACTGGCAAGCGGCGAGGCGGCGGTCGGCTAAAATTCGTCAATCCATCAAGGTGCCGCAGAAAAGTGCAGGCTACTTGGCTTTCCTGTTCCGTGAGATGAGGCGAATTCGGGATTTCGGCAACAAGACCCACGTACTGGAGACCGGCTTTTTCCCGCCGGGCGTACGGATCACTCGAGGTCTGCAGGGCTTCCTGGTCCGCAGCCTCCAACACTGGGCGGTTGAGCTCTCCTCCCGGCTCAAGCTGGTCAACGATCACGGCTGGCTGCATCTCACCCCGCTGCAGTACAACCTGGTTCGAACTCTAAAACAACTCTGCGAGAGAATTCTGGTTTTTGATTTTGTGCATCTCAACTACCGAAGCCGGGATCTGATCGACAAGCTCAAGCGGATCGAAATCCTGTTCCTGATTCTGCATTACCGCTCCAACTACCTGAACTCGATTCTGAGCTCCCTGGCGCTCGTATATAAGAAACAGGGCGAGGACGAGGAGGAGGGAATAGAGGCTCAGAATCTGGCCTTCAAGATCCTGGCCAGGGACGCCGCACTTCCCTCGCTGTACAATTGCCTGGTAGGTTTGAATATAGTCCGGCACCGCCGTCTGCTTTCCCTGTCCGATTTAATGCGGCCTGGTCTGGGCGAGACAGTGAACGGCCGGGAGTTCGAATGCGATCCGGAGGTACGGGAACGCATCGAAACCTACAGCCGCGATTCCGTCGAATCTATCAAGAAGCTCCACAGTCAGCTGCAGGAAGTACGGCGTCTGAACAGCTACCTTGACCTCGACGGCCAGGGAAATACGAGCGACGCGATCCTGCGCAGATTGTACCGAGCGGACAAAGGGAAGGAAGATCGGAATTATGAGGCGGACAAGCAGAACCTCCTCCTGTTCATCCTGCGGTTGTTCCAGGCTTTCTACCGGCTGTATTTCCCGCTGCTGAGCGGGAAGATTCAGATCGCCTCGGTCGGCCGAAGCGCCATTTTCTCCCGATCATTCTACGAGCTGGAGCTGGCCAGGCTGGGCGGTATGATCGAGAAGCTGCGAAAAGGACCGTTTCATTTCAGCAAGTTTCCCCTTGATCGCTATCTGCAGCTCAAGAACAACCGGATCGGCGCGATCGGCAACGAGTCCGAGTTTGTCCAGCTCATAGACGAAGGCGTTGCCGACCTGGTGGATCTCGGCAAGAGCCTGGCCAAAGTTTTGAGCCTCGACCTTGGGCCCGCCATGGCAGGGGAAGACGAACCCTTGGAGCCGACGATTCTGCAGGGCAAGCCGTTCCGCCTGCCCCATGGGCAGCGGAAGATCGAGAAAAGCCCCTTCCTGGAGGGCAAGACCGTTGTCGAGGCCCTCTCCTCGGCGGTGTCCTTCTGTTTCACGGCCGGTGTGCTGTTCCAGGATCGCTTCGTCTATTTCTTTCTGGGCAAGGAGCGCAGGTTCGAAATGGAGCTTGCCTCCCGGATGGAGCTCTTGAAAAACCTTCTCGATCCGGAAAAGTACCAGGAGCTTTCCTCTCTGTACCGCTAGTTCAGCTCGAGCAGCTCCCAGGCCGTCGCTTCCAGCCGGCTGATGTTCAAGGGTTTGGGCACGAAGCGCACCGCGCGGCGAAACTGCGAATCAGCGGGCAGACGGCGCGGCGGCGAGCTCAGGAAGATGACCTTTATACCCGGCTGAATGGCATTGCAGATCTCGAAAAAATGCCCAAGCTCTCCGTCGGACAGGGTCTCGTTGAGCACGATCAGCCTGGTTTCCAGCTTGCGAAGCAGATGAACCGCATCGAAGCTTTCGCCTATGCGGGTAAAGACCAGCCTGCGCTTCAAGGAGCTTTTTTTCAACAGCCTGGTGAGCTCAGGATAGACGTCGACCACCAGGGCACCGGCTCGTTTTCCGGCTGCCTTGGGGCCGCCTCTGCCGCCGCCGGCTGCCCGCTCGGGGCGGCCGGCACGATCCCGGCGGTGCGGAGATCGTGGGCTGCCGTCTTCCTGTAAATCCAGTATGGCTTCGATCCTGCCGTCGAGATCCAGAGAGCTGCGCATGATATGGAAGATTTTTTTCTCCTGGGCCGGGGAGCGTTTCTTCTTGAGCAGGAGCCCGTAGAGAAGGTATTTGTCCGCATCTGACAGGTTTCCGATATCCATGAGTGCAGTAAAAGAGCGGTCAATCCGGAACTAGAACTCTATCTGGGTGACGGTGATCGGGGTCAGCTTCACATCCAAATTCTGCTCCGCCTCCAGCCCCTCCAGTTCCTCCCTCAGTGTGGCCAGGGAGATGGAGGGCGGGATGCTGAGCCGGCCGCGCATTATGAACATGGGCGCTCCCGTCCAAGGGGCGGCCGTGGTGTCGGTTTCGAGGTCCTCGATGTTGATGCTGTGCTTGCGCAGCAGGGAAGTGATCGAGTGAACAATGCCGGGAGTATCGAGGGACACGGATTCGATCAGGTAGGGTCGCAGTCTGGAATCGGTTCTCGGCGCTACGGTCTCTTTGATCGTAACGCGCAGATCGAGCTTCTTCTCCAGGTCCGGCACTTCGGAGGCCAGGGCCTGGATGCCTGAGGTCTCCCCGGACAGCAGCAGCATCACCGCGAACTCCCCGCCGAGCACGGACATGCGGCTCTCCTCGATGTTGCAGTCCTTGTCGAGAATCGAGGTTGTCAGGTCGTCCACGATCCCGACCCGGTCGCTGCCGATAGCTGTTAAGATTGCGTACGCTTTCATGCTGTTCCCATGCCCGGAATAGGATTGTATAGAGATGTGTTTCGGCTGTCCAGCGCGCCAGGAGCAGCGCCGGCGGGAAAGCGTGTTATCCCGGATGAAAGCGCTCTATCCCGGATGTCCAGCGCACCCTTTACAGAATGTGGTCGAGAAACTTCTGAGTCCGCTCCTCCCTGGGGCTCTGGAAGAGCAGGTCGGGAGGGCCGGTTTCGATCACCTCGCCGTTGTCCATGAAGACAACCTGGTGGGCAGCGGCCTTGGCGAAACCCATTTCATGGGACACCACCAGCATGGTCATCCCTTCCCGGGCCAGCTGCAGCATCACGTCCAGCACCTCCTTGATCATCTCCGGGTCCAGCGCGGAGGTGGGCTCGTCGAAGAGCATCACCTTGGGATTCATGGCCAGGGCCCTGGCGATGGCCACCCGCTGCTGCTGGCCGCCCGATAGCTGGTCCGGGTAGGAGTTGATCTTGTCGAGCAGCCCGACGCGCTCCAGCAGCGCCGCAGCCTGCTCTTCCGCCTCGTTCTTGACAGTTTTCTTCACGATCCGCGGAGCGATCGTGATGTTGCCCAGGGCGGTCAGGTGGGGGAACAGGTTGAATGACTGGAATACCATCCCCACCTCTTCCCGGACCCGGCGGATATCGGCGTGGGGGGTGCTGACGCAGTCCTCGTCGATCCAAATCTCCCCGGAGGTGAGCTTCTCCAATCGATTGACGCAGCGCAGCAGTGTGCTTTTGCCGCTGCCCGAAGGCCCGATCACCAGCACTACCTCCCTCTGCTGGACGGTGATATTGGCGTTCTTCACCGCCTCGATCTTGCCGAAGTTCTTGCAGGCGTTGACGATCTTGATGCGCGGTTGACTGTCAGCCCGGCTCACGGCGGTTCAACCTCTCTTCCATTAAAGAAACGAGCTTGGAGAAGAACAGGGTCATTACCAGGTATACCAGCGCCACCACGGTGTAGGTCTCGAAGTAGTAGAAGGTCTTGGAGGCGAACTCGCGGCCCCGCCGCAGCAGGTCCGCCACTGCCAGGATCGAGACCAGGGAGGAGTCTTTCAGCAAAGCGATGAACTCGTTGCCCACCGGGGGCAGCACGACCTTCACGGTCTGGGGCAGGATGATGCGCCGCATTGCCTGGGCCCTGGACATGCCCAGGGCCAGGGCCGCCTCCATCTGTCCCTTGGGGATGGACTGGATACCGGCCCGAAAGATCTCGCCGAGATAGGCGCCGTAGCAGACGGTCATGGCCGTCACAGCCGCCACCAGCCGGGGAACCCGAACGATCCTGCCCAGAGCGTAGTAGATATAGAATAGCTGGACCAGCAGAGGGATGCCCCGGACCACCTCGACGTAGACCGTGGCGATGCGGCTGATGATCTTGATGCGGGAGATGCG
>CAYMEK010000104.1:0-8940 GCA_964389305.1 uncultured Spirochaetaceae bacterium | reverse complement strand
TTTTTCTGGGCATGAATCCCGGCCCCTGGGGCATGGCCCAGACCGGCGTACCGTTCGGAGAGGTCACCGCCGTTCGGGACTGGATGGGTATAGAGGAGGAGGTCGGTCAGCCCCGGCGGACGCATCCCAAACGGCCGGTGTGGGGATTTTCGGTTTCTCGCAGCGAGGCGAGCGGCAAACGCCTCTGGACGCTGATACGCCAACGCTTCGGTGAGCCGGAAGTGTTTTTCCGGGACCACTTCGTGGGCAACTACTGCCCCCTTCTGTTCCTCGATGAGCAGGGGAGAAACATCACCCCGGATAGGCTTCCTTCGGCAGACCGGCAGAAGCTGTTCTGGCTCTGCGATGAACACCTGCGCAGCCTCTTGCAGGAGCTGTCTCCGCGATGGGCGCTGGGTATCGGCAGGTTCGCCGAGCGGCGAATCCGGATTATTCGGGACAGCGGGGGCTTGAGCGCTCTGAAGGTGGAAGGCATCCTCCATCCCAGCCCGGCTAACCCGCAGGCCAACCGCGGCTGGGAGGCCGGGACAGAGGGCAAGCTCGAGTCCCTGGGTATCTGGTGAGGCTTCAGGGCGAGATCAGCCCTCTCCGCCCCCCGATCCGGCTTGCGGATATCTCCGGGCGATCTCCCTCAGTCTTTCCGCATTGATGATGATGGTGGCATAGATCGCGTCGAGGTAAGAGTTCAGCTCCCGCTGCACACCCTCCGGAAGCTTGGCCAGCCTGTCCTGGTTGCTCTTCTTTCCCAGCCACTGGACCAGGCCGAAGGAGTCGTCGAAAATCCGGCGCAGGGCGCTGCGCAGCGTGTCGATGGTGCTGCTCAGCTTGTCGACCGGTATCGCTTTGATCCTCTTGTTGGCCCGGGCGGAACGGATCGCCATCTTGACCCGCAGCATATACTTGTCGAGACGGTTGGCCTCCTGGATCAGCGCCTCCAGGGAGGCACTCTTACGTTCGATGCTGTCCCGGCTGACGATGAACGTGTACTCGATGTCCTTCCTGGCCACTTTCCGTTCCTGGCCGGCGAGCCTGGCGAACAGGCTGCGGATTTTTTCCAGTAATCCGGGCCGGGGCTGATAGAGGAAGTAGATGTTTTCCAGGATCGGCAGCAGGCCGGTCACTTCTTTCCTGCGAGCCAGGTAACGATACAACACGCGCATGTATTTCCGCCGCACGGATGAAGTCGAAGTCCGGGCTCTTGTCTCCCTCTCTTCATATTTCACCCGGATGCGCTTCTCCAGGCTTTCATCGCTCGCCTCCAGATCTTGGACAACCGCCCTGACCAGCTCCGGATCGTAGCTCAAGCCCAGGCGGCTGCAGCGCTCCTTGATCAGGACGGTATACTCCTCCGGTCTTTTGTTGTAGTTCTGCAGGCTGCCTACCTCTTCCCGGATCTCCTGACGTATCCTGAGGGAATACTCGTCGATCTTGATCTGCTCGAGCCGCTCGAAAAAAGGATCGATCCGCTCTTTCAACAGATCTTCGATGTCCTTCCTCTTCTGCCGGGCCAAAACCGAAGCCTCGGAGTTCGGGTCCTGGAGAATCCAGAGGCTGTTGCTTATATAAAGCTCCTCGAGGAACTGGCGGATGTCGGCATGGACCCGGCGAATGTCGCCGATCTCGGCGAGCTCGATAAAATGAGGATTGCTCAGGTAGCTGTTGCGGATGGCGTAGAGGTTGTTGATCAGCTCGGTCAGCCGGCTCGTGTTGTTCTGGACCTCACCCTCGCTGCTCTGCAGGTTGTGCCTGCCGAACCTGATGGTCTTCGCCTCGACGTCCAGCGCGGCCGCGATGACGCCGTCCGGCGTGAAAGAACGGCGAAAAGGAACAGTCAGGGTGCGAATCGATTCGGCGAGGGAGCGGTACAGGTCCTTGACCTCTCCCGCGCTCTCCAGCAGCCGTTGTTTCTCATCTTCCAGCTCGTGAAGCACCTCGACCAGGCTCATGGCGCCTTCTCCCCCTCGCCGCCGGGGGCGGCGTCGGATCCCGGCTTCGACACGGCGCCTGTCAGCCGCCAAAGGACATCCAGGGACCGTTGAAGCTGCCGGCCCAAGGGCTCGCCGCCACGAGTGGTAAGGTCATGCTCGTTCTCGAACACCGTATAGGGCAGCCGGCGATGAGCCGGATCGAGAAACTCGGGATTCGAAGAGCTCAGCTTCTGCCAATCGTCTTCGCTGTACAGCCTCCTCATCTTGTCCTCCGGCAGGCTGTGCTCGAGTATGCTGTGGGCCCGCCGGGGGTTGAAGCGCAGCCTGTTCTTGCGCAGGGATTCGGCAAAAGACACCCGTACGTACAGGACCGCCGCCTCTCCGAGCGCCTGCGGCGACAGATGCTCGAAGGCCCGCCGGTAGCCGCCGTGCTCGCTGCCCCGGGAAAACTCGATGATCACGGTGGTGGTTTCGTGCAGCCGGGCTCTGGAGGACTTCAACTTCTCGTATTCCAGGTCCAACCGCCTTATCAGCAGGTCCCACAGATAGGGCTGGAGGAAATAGCCGTCCGCCGTGGTGTGCAGCCGCGGCTTTCCCATTTCCTCCAGGATCCTGTCCTCCTCGAACCAGCTCCACAGCATGGGAAAGTCGTCGAGCACCTCCAGCTCTCCCAGATGATAGAGCCTGCGGCGGGCGGGCGAATCGAGGTGCTTCAGATAATCGATGATCTCGCTCTTGCCGGAGGCGGGGCGGCCCAGGAGGATGAGAACCGGAATGATGCTGCTTGCCTCTCCCATCACCAACCTATCATCCCACGGAATGCTGAAAGCGAGGTGCGGTCAGCGGACCCGTACCTTGATATCCCCCATCATGATGAAGCCGGTAATACGCACGCCGGGGCCTCTCCCCGACAGGCCGCTGCGCACCCCTCTGCCTTCCTTGGCCTCACCGAGGATCGGCACCACCTCCAATTGAACGGGAAGCTCTGCGGGCACTGTTATGACGATGCTGCTCATCAGAGCCAGGATGTTTATCTCTACGACCTCGGAGGAGAGCTCCAGGTCCCGGAAATCAAGATTGATCGAGCTCATCAGCGTCCGCGTGTTCAAGGTCCTGGCTTTCAGCCACCGGCCCCTGCAGGTACGGCTCATCATGATGCCGTACAGCGACTGCTCGCCCTCCCGCAGCGCCGGAGCCCGGGCGGAGGTTGTAACTGCGGGTTCTTCCGGTGTTTCCAGCAGCTCTCCCGGGATGTCCTCGATAAGCCGGGCCAGCTCCTGCACGGACCCGGCTTGATGGGCCAGAGCCACCCGCCGCTCGAACTCCTCCATCTCCAGAGCGTTCCTGGCGAAGCATTCGCTGAGTACCTTTACGGTCCTTTCCCGCTGCGCCGGAAGGCCCACGACTCCGCGACCGCCCGGCCGCGGCGATTCCCGCCGGCCCTCGCGTGGACCGTCTGCGCCGCTCATTGACGGATCCCTCCCCTCTACCGGCTGTTCAGACGCTCGAAAACCCGGTACAGGCTGTGGGTGCCCATGTCTTCCAGGCCCACGGCCATGGCGGCGACGTAGAACTGATGGGCCAGAGCCAGCCCCGGCAGGCTGAGCTTCATACGCCGGGCTTCCTTGAGCGCGATGTCCATGTCCTTGACGAAGTGCTTGATGAAGAAACCGGGCTCGAAGTTGCCCTTGGCGATGCGCGGACCGTAGTTGTTCAGGCTCCAGGAAGCAGCCGCCCCGCTGCCGACCACCGCGATCATCTCCTCCAGGTTCACTCCCGCCTTGTAGGCGTACAACAAGCATTCCACCACCCCGATCATGGTCGTGGCAATGTGGATCTGGTTGCACATCTTGGTGTGCTGGCCGGCTCCCGCCGGTCCCATGTAGGCGATATTTTCTCCCATCAGCTTAAAAAAGGGCATCACCCGGTCGAAGATCTGCCGTTCGCCACCGACCATGATGGCCAGTCTGCCGGTTCTCGCGCCCACATCCCCCCCGGACACCGGCGCGTCCAGGACGTCCACCGACCTCTCCTTGGCTTCCTCGAAGATCCTCTTGGCCAGGGTCGGCTCGGAAGTGGTCATATCCACCACAATAGATCCGGCTCTGGCTCCGGCCAGGACACCCCGCTCTCCTAGGACCACTTCCTCCACGTCGGCTGGATACCCCACGATGGTGAACACGCAGTCGCTGTTCCCCGCGACCTCTCGGGGATCTGCGCACCAGGTAGCTCCCGCGGCCAGCAGGTCGCCGGCCTTCGATTTCGTCCTGTTGTACACGAAAGCGGGATGGCCGGCTTCCACGAGGTGCAGGCACATCGACCGCCCCATCACTCCGGTTCCGATCCAACCGATGTTTTTTATCTGCATCGCTACCTCCAGCTAGGGCTTGCGCGCCTCGACGGCTCAGGCTCAAGTATAGCCGAAGAAGGCGGATGGAGGAAGAGCGCCGGGCGGCAACAGACGGCCAATTGCGTAAAATCACGGCCGGCGCAGACCTGCGACTGACTTCAGCTCGCCGGGAGGTCGGAAGTGCGCCCGGCTCAACCCGGCCAGAGAAAAGAAAGCAGCCTGCTGAAGCCAAAGACTCCCACCATGATCAGCGCGGTCGGCGGCAGCAATCCGCCCAGGCTGCGCAAAAGGGAGGTCTTGAAATACTGGTTGGTGACCGCCAGGCAGACATGCACCGGCGAGAGCATCTGGCCCATGAAGCCCGCCGCATAGGCCAGCACGGTAGTGGGCACCAGCACGCTCAGCTCGGGCGAAGGCCCGAGCAGCGTCAGGACCACCGGCAAGGCGGCCCCTACCGTGCCCACGTTGATCCCGACCGCCAGACCGGTAACAAAGGGAATGAGGATAAAGAAAAACGCCTCCGGAAGCCCGATCAGATTCAGCTCGCTGCGCATCTGCTCGACCAGCAGCATCCCTCCCGGTAAACGGGCTTCGATCATGGCCCCGTAGATCCGGATGATGGCCACCAGCACGGCCATATACAGGGTGGTCCGCGATAAAAGCACCCGCCGCCAGATGCTCCAGCCGGCTCTGCGCTGTAGCTGAAGGACCGCCAGGGCGAGAAAGAGCCCGACCCCGATCGGAACGTACCTGCTGAGCTCTCGCACCGGCGGAACGGCGATCATCAGAGCTCCGTAGGTGGCGATCACGGTGAATATCGGAGCGATCAGGACGAGAAAAGAGGGTCCGGGAGGAGCGTCCGGCCGGGGATCCGCCCCCTCCGACCTGGGAATGCGCCGCAGCAGAAAAAGATACCCTCCCGCCATAGCCATCAGGGTGACGGGAAACTGGACCAGCATAAACTGCCAGATTTCCAGGCCGGTCAGTTCGAGGGTGATGATCACACCGGGGTAAAGCGGCCACCAGTATTCCCAGAGGTGGCGAAACCAGTAGTTGGTCTGCGTTTTCAGAAGCGGCGGGAGGCGACTTTCACTGTCCGCCCGGTCCACCATCGGTGCGCTGAACATCGCCCCGCCCGGCATGGGCAGAAGCCCGATTACCGCAGGGAGGGCCGCGAAAGCCAGGCGGTGGGGCACCCTCTCGCGCACCGCCCGCACCAGGTCCTGCATTACCTCGGTACGCGCCATCAGCGAGCTCAGCCACATGATCTGGCAGAGCACCACCATGAGAAGGAGGTTGTCCGGCGAGGAAAAGCGGGACCAGGCGATGCGGCCAATCGCCGAAACGGAATGGCCGGACCAGAAGCCGAGAATCAGGGCGCCGCCGCCGATCGCCGCCATGAGATTGCGGGAAAACAGGTTGATGAGAAGAATCGCCGCCAGGGTCCCCAGAACCTTCACCAGTACCGGGAGGGAGAGCAAGAAGTCGATGAACATGTGTATGAATGAGTTACTCGTCGCTTCCGTACATCATTTTTATAGGCACCATTTTATAGCAGATATCTGCGAGAAGGTCACCATGGGGTGTATTCGAAAGCGGCCCGCGGGAAGACGGACAGAATGCCGGCCTAAAGCTTCCTGCGATAGACCCGGTGGGTCTTATAGATCTCTCCACCCAAGGTCCTCATGTCGCTGAGCATCAGGGTGGTGGTGTCGGCTATCTGCACCATCTCGGCGCTCTTGTATCCCGAGTCCCGGACCGTGCGCACCAGCTCGTAGTACAGCAGCCCATTGCCGCCCAGCCTCTGGTACTCCGGAAGAATCCCCGCTCCGTTTACGATCAGCGAGTCGGTGCGTCCGCCCTCGGTCAGGATGTCCGCCAGAGCCAGGGGATGAAGCCTTCCCCGCGCTCTCTGCAGGGCGGCCGAGAGGTCCGGGAAGGCGAAGAGGAATCCCACGACGCGGTCTTCGTGGAACAGAATCTTCACCAGGGAAGGGCTGGTGACCAGAACCAGATCCCTGGCCAGGCTGTCGATCTCCTGTTCGCTCAAGGGACAGAAGTCGTCGTGACTGGCGAAGGCACGGTTGTACACCTCCCCGATCTCGCGGGCGATGCTCAGAATCGACTTCTTCGTTTTGAACCGGGGCACCCGGAAGCGGCCACGGCGGTAGTGGATCTCCGCCACCCGGCGGATCTTTTCCGGCATCTGGAAGTTCTCGGCGTCGAGGCGGGCCGTGTAGTGGTCCCGCTCCTTCCGGAAGCCGTTGGCCTCGACCAGCCGCCGGTAGTAGGGCGGGTGGTAGGGCATCATGGTCATGGAGGCGCGGTGCTCGTAGCCGTGGATCAGAATCCCTCCCCCGTCCATTTCCGACAACCCGTACGGGCCTGTCAGCTCGGAATGTCCGCGCCCCGACGCCCATTGACAGGCGGACTCGAACAGCAGCGCAGCCGCCTCCGGATCTTCCGTGCACTCGAAGTGGTGGAAGCGGGCGGTTGCGCGATTCCTGTAGCTGTTCGAGACCCGGTTTTCGAAAACCGTGATCCGGCCCACCGGGCGGCGGTCCCGCCTGGCCAGGTAAAAAGCGGCCTCCGAGTGGTCGAAAAGGGGATGCCTGCGCCGCAGGATCTTCCTGAGCTCCGAGCGGAAGGGAGGGACCCACTGGGGACAGCCGCGGTACAACCGGAAGGGAAGCTCCACGAACTCCCGAATCGCCCGCCTGTCCTGCGCTTCCACCCTGCAGATCTCCAGCCTGGACATTGTTCAACCTCCTGCTCGCGGCTCAAGCGGCGCCCCGCAGCAGCTCAGCCGAGCTTCGCCGTTCCGCGCTATCAAGCATGATTTTCTTGACAAGCGCGGAGTCTTGACCTATACATGATATTAAGTCCAAAAAATCATATCATAGGGAGGAAAAAAATGAAAAGAAAGTCGCCAAATGATGGCAAAAAAGGACTGATCGTGATTTTCGGATTATCCTTCCTTCTACTCGGCCTGCCCGCTGTGTTCGCCCAGGAAGCGCCTCCCGAGGAGAGCTCCTGGTATGGGGACAAGGGAACCCTGGAAATCGGCGTCAACGGCTCTATCACCTTGCCTACCTTTTTCAAATATTCGGGGACGGGCGCACCCGAAGACGACGATGATAACACAACCATGTATATGCTCTCCCCCTTCGTTAATTACTTCGTCATGAACCAGATCCATGTAGGAGGAGCGATTATCTACATAAGGCAGGTCAATGACACTCCGGGAGAGGAATATGACCTGACCATGTGGTTCCTCCTGCCCAGGGCCGGTTATACGCTGCGCATTACTCCCAAGTTCCAGCTCGATTTCTCAGCTAACCTGGGATACGCGGTAATGAAATTGGAATCAGGCGGCACGGACTTTATCGATTCCAGCTCTTTTTCCTACGGCATCAGCGCTATGGCCCTGTTCCCTCTCACCGAGAGCGCGGTATTCGGTATTGGGGTTACCGTGGTTTGGTATAAAATTGACTTCGAAGGTGCGAGTTACGACGCCACAGCGCGGAGCACCCAGGTCCCCTTCCAGGTGTCCTTCTACTTCTAGTACAGGTACATCCGAATGTACAAAAATACTCTCTCTATTACGGCACACGCTGCCGTGGCGTTGCTCTTCGCCAGCCTGCTGAGCTGCCTGACTCAGGCAATAAAAGTCACCCCGACCTACTCCACCAAGAGCGTCCGTACGGTAAGTGGGGAGGTCGCCATGGGGGAGGTAATCTACCCCAGCCCTCACTTCGGTACTCCGTATTCTCTTGGAGCCGTAGAGCTGACTACCCAGATCGAATATTTCTGTAAACAGGCCCTGGAAGATGAGCTCGACCAGTACGGACTGGACATCAACCAGGAAGCCCGCCTGGAGGTCAGCGCTGAAGTCCTGAACGCCGAGACGGTGTGGCTCAGCCAAGGAAGGGCCGGGGTGTTCAAGACTACCTTCGCCATCCGCTTCGTAGTCAGGGACCGAGAGAACAATGAAGAGATCGTTTATAAGCAGATCCACGAGGGCAGTGCCAGCCACTCCCAGACGTATGGAGGGTATCCGGCCAGCGCCAGCGTGGTGGACGCGCTTTCCGCCGCCTACGACCGCTTCCTGATGGATCAGACCTTCCAGCAAATCCTGGTAAAAACCCGGTCGGTGAACCTGTACGGCGAAGAAAAATCCCGCACGGAAGAAAGGGCCGCCTACCAGGAAACGATATACCGAGATTACCAGCAGGCCATAGCAGACATGGTCCCGGACATACTGGCCTCGCTGGAGCCTCTACGATTCGAAGGGACTTTTGCGATTTTCGGCTTCAAGAACCGGGAAGGAAACAGGAACCACCTTTCCCTGGAAATCGAACGGGAGCTGCGGGGTCAGTTGAGCAAAGAGCGATTCCAGGTGGTGACCCGCGAGCTAGATGACGTGCTTCAGGAGTTGGAACTGCAGTACTCCGACCTTTTCGACGAGAACAGGAGAGCGGACATTGGTAAGTTCGTGGGTGCCACGCATCTCATTACCGGGTCGCTGTATCATTACGAGCGGGAAAGCATCATCAAGCTGCGGATCGAGATAGTGGAAGTTGGATCCGGTCTGGTAAGAGCCTCCTTCGTAACCAATCTGCTCGCTTCCCAAGATTATCTCGACATGCTTTCGGCGAAAAG
>CAYMEK010000103.1:0-9457 GCA_964389305.1 uncultured Spirochaetaceae bacterium | reverse complement strand
CCCCCCTGAGGGATCACCTAGACACGACATCTATCCTGACACAGCGGGGGGAAGCAGGTATTCGGGATCATCAAGGCTCCTATGGGGTTTCGCCAATTTCTGTTGTGGGGGGGGCGGCAGAAAATGCGGATCGAATGGGATCTGGTGTGCCTAGCTACAATATGAAGCGGTTATATGGCTTGACAAACAGCTGATGGAGTGGTCGAAAGTGACCAGGCTCCTGAACCGTGGCCATTACTACCAGTGTTTGTTCTTTTTCCGCAGTAAAAACGGCTCCAGGGATGCAAACGGCTCCAGAAACCGTGCCCAAAGTCCTACAGGCTCCTAGTCAAAGTAATCCAAACGCGTATGGGGGGATCCGAGCTTGATGTCTACCATAGCTACAAGCGTTACCTGCAGTTCCCCAGTCATAGGACGGCTGCCTGTCTGACCGAGATTACGGAGCCCTCCCAGAGCAACGTTAGCTGCTCAGCTGTTCCGGAAGTTCTGGAACGGGGATCGGAGATCCCTCCAGGGCCTTCAGCATCATCTCGACTATCGCCTGCTTCATCGTGATTCCACGGATCACGCACAGCGCCTTGAAGCTGTCACGGATTTCCCTGGGGATGTCCCTGATGAAAATGGAGACCATCCTTTGTTCTTTCCGTGGATAGTCTTCTTTGGTTCCCGTGCGCATATGTCAACTATAAACAATATTAGCCTATTTTGTCAATGTTTTATAATAAACATTAACTAAATTAATTAATTTGACAATTTATGTTGTTCAGCTTATACTAGAGCGAGCAAGGTTTCCATGGCAAAGGATTAGGTAATGCATAACTGGCGGCCCTCAAACTCGTGAATGGGGCTGCCTACAATGATTTCGTCGGCAACACGCGGTTGCTTAGGCGGCTAATAACGGTGGAGACGGCGCTTTGCTCGAATGCGAAGATCGTTGTTCCTACCAATACGGAGTTCGTTAACGTCATTGGCGAATTGGCTGGAATCATGCCTCTGAACCGGGGCGCGACAACCACAAAACCGTTATGAGCTCATCCAGTTTTGTCGATCGAGCGAGACAAGCTGATCAGGAGGTAAACGTTCTACGACGTGCTATGAATCCCGTCCAGTACCGGCAGATGACAGCCGCCGGAAAACATTAACGGGGCATCTCAACATTTACTACGAGGTGGTAATCTGGTGTATTCGTGATGTAATATCTGTTCTGATATTTCGCCCCTTGAGGCCAAGGGTGAGCTGAAGAAACGTCTCGAGAGAAATGAACTTGGTGGACGCATCGTCGGCATTGAAACAATGGACAAGATGACTGATAATCAAATTGCGGCAAAAGTTCGACGGTGCTTTCAAAGAAAACAGCAGTCGGCAATGGGATCGAGATAGAACCACCTAACCAAAGGAGCGCGAGCGACGCCGCTCACGGCGCTTACGATTCAAATCCCTTTGTGACATGGACATCACAAACGGATTGCATTTTTCTCGGCATGCTGAGTTCAATCCGCGGGGCCTCTGGTTTCGCGCCTGATTGGATGGGGGATGAGACGATAATGCCGGCCAAGTTGGGTTGCGGGCTCCCATCCGGTGAAATCCACTGCAACGCCTGGTGGCTTCGACCAAACGATGATTCAAGGACAGAAAATGAAGACAAGCACACTTGTTGGCTACTTCG
Source organism: uncultured Spirochaetaceae bacterium (assembly GCA_964389305.1). Lineage (GTDB taxonomy): Bacteria > Spirochaetota > Spirochaetia > SZUA-6 > DRHE01 > CAYMEK01. Next base: position 7,791 of record CAYMEK010000103.1, on the reverse strand, counting down.
CGAAACGGGAGGAAGCTCGCGGAGCATACAGGAAGTTGCAGAGGAAGGGTTTCCGCCGCACCGCATTGATAAGCAAGACCGCAGATGGAGCTATCCACACCAGGGACCCCTTCCCATGGCGCCGGGCTTTCGGGGCAGCTATTGCTTTTGTTCTGTTTGGGATCCTCGCTTGTATTGCCTCCATAAGCCTTCAGGGGCCGAAGCCGATTTTGAGCGGAATCCTTTCCACCCTGATTCCGATGCTTGGGGGTGGTTTCATCGGAATCCTCTTCAGCGTGATATGGATACGGCGATCGAGGTTCGGCGTAGATCGATCACTTCTCGAGGATCATGCACGCTGGCTGGTGGCCGATGAAACAGCCCTGATTCTCCAGACGCCGGTCAACACATTGCGGATCCCGGCGGCGGTACTGCTGGGAAGCGGCGAGATACTACCCACTGTTTTCGTCCTGCACCCGAAGCGCGAGAAACTGATCGAAGATGTGAGGAGCCCACGGGTACCGCTGTCCCCGGAGCAGATCCAGGAGCATGCCAAGCGGCTTGCCGAGAACCATCCTGCGCACCCAAATACGGAGCGGAACAACAAACTGCTCAAGCAACTCGAACAGGCCCGTCAACGGATCCATCGGGTTTGCTCGGATCTGGCTGAAGCGGGCAAACTGGAACAGAACACACCTCCAACCGCTGAATGGCTCCTCGACAATGAGTACATTGTCGAGAGCAACGCCCGTGACGTTCAACTGAACCTTCCCCGACGTTATTACCAGACGCTGCCGGCGCTCACCGAAGAGCCCTACCGGGGTCTGCCGCGCATCTACGGCCTGGCGAAGGAGCTCGTCTCCCATACGGACTTGCGTCTTGATCAGGAGAACACCCTTTCGTTTATTGAAGCCTATCAATCCGTGCACGTGCTGACGATAGGTGAACTTTGGGCTATGCCCCAGATGCTGCGCATCGCGTTGATTGAGAGCATCCAGAGTCTCGCCGTAAGAGCCCTGACAGAGTTGCGGGAGCGTGAAATCGCCGACTTCTGGGCGAATAGGCTAATCGCGGTCAACCGGCGGGATCCCAACCAGCTCTTTTCAATCCTGGCAGAGCTCGCCGAAACCCAATCCAGCCCAAGCCCCTATTTTACTTCTCAACTGATCGATCACCTCTACGACGAAGAGGCCGCTTTGGTGCCGGTCCTGAGCTGGCTCGAGCATACGCTCCGATTGTCCTTGCACGATCTCAACCAGCGAGAGCAGAACCGCCAGACGAAGGATCGGATATCCATCGGGAATGCGCTTAATAGCTTGCGGCAGCTCACCCTGGTGGATTGGAGAAAGATGTTCGAGAAGCTCAGCAGGGTGGAGCGGCTGCTTCGGCTGGATCCATCGGGGGTATATCCCAAGATGGATTTCGATACGCGCGATCGGTATCGCCAGGCGGTTGAGGAGCTGGCCCGCGGCTCCAGCCAGGCTGAGGACCAGGTCGCCCAACACGCCATTGAACTCGCGGCGCAAGCTGCCGGTGAGGCGAAGGAGGATGAACGGCTCATCCACGTCGGGACTTATCTGATCGGTGAAAGAAGGCCCGCGCTGGCGCGACTCATACGGTGTCGCGAGACGTTGCGTTTCCATACCCTGCGATGGGTCTACCGCCATCACACCGCGATCTACTTTCTTGGGCTCGGCTTTTTCTCCGCCGTGTTCATCTTCTCGATCGTCTGGTTCGGCCTGCACAGGCTTTCGCCGGGCATCCAGGTTCTAATCACACTCCTCTTGCTGATCCCCGCCAGCCAGCTTTCGCTGGAGTTATTAAATTACCTTGTCATGCGGCTGCTTCCCCCGCGCGCTCTTCCGAAAATGGATTTCGAGGTTCCAGGGATTCCAGACGCCTTTCGAACGCTGGTCGTTGTACCCATCCTGCTGGTGGATACGGATACGATTCGGGCGGAGGTGGACAAGCTCGAAATCCGCTACCTTGCCAATAACGAGGCCAATCTGCTCTTCAGCCTCTTCACGGATTACACGGATTGGGAGCAGGTACATAGCGAGGAGGATGAACACCTTCTTCGGGCTGTCATTGAAAGCCTCGAAGCCCTCAACCATCGCTATGGCAGCGGGCGTTTCTTCCTTTTTCATCGGGAGCGAACGTGGAGTGAGACCGAGGGCAGGTTCATCGGCTGGGAGCGTAAGCGTGGGAAATTGGAAGAACTCAATCGCCTGATCGATGGAACCCGGCCTGGAGACGCGCAGCAACTGGTATACGTGGGCAACCCGGATTTACTTTTCAACGTGAGGTTCATCATCACACTGGACAGCGACACGCAGCTTCCTCACGATACTGCCCGCAGGATGATCGAGACCCTGGCACACCCACTGAACAAGCCTCGTCTCAGTCCCGACGGCGGTATCCTGGCTGGAACCTACACGATCATCCAACCTCGCGTGAGCCCATCCCTGCCGAGCGCGAGCGCCTCACCTTTCAGCCGGCTCTTCTCGGATCCGGTCGGAATCGACCCGTATACCAGAGCTGTTTCCGACGTCAATCAGGATCTCGCCGGTGAAGGCTCTTTCCATGGCAAAGGCATCTATGATGTGCGCGCCTTCAGTCGCGTACTTTCCGGGAGATTCCCCGAAGGGTTGCTGCTGAGCCACGATTTGATTGAGGGCGCCCACGTTCGAGTCGGCCTGGCCAGTGATATTGAGCTTTATGACGATTTTCCGCAGGATTACCTGAGCTACACCGGTCGGCAGCATCGTTGGATTCGCGGAGATTGGCAAATCGCGGATTGGATCCTGCCGCGTGTCCCCCAACCCGGGAACCGGCGAGGGCCGAACCGGCTCTCCTGGTTCAACCGTTGGAAGGTCTTCGACAACCTACGCCGGAGCCTGGTGCCCGCTACCGCTCTGGGCTTGCTCACGGCCTCCTGGCTGGCTTCCCCGCAGATAGGGTGGATCTCCACCCTCGTGGTCGCCGTGCTGCTGCTTTTCCACCCCATAGCACAGCATTTCACATTGATGACCTCCCACCTCGAGTTGAAAAGTTTCTCCTTCTCGAAGTTGAAGCACGATCTGCTGAGGTCGGTTGTCGAGGCTGCGCTGCTTCCGCACCAGGCGGGCCTGGCTCTCGACGCAATTGCCCGGGTGTGGTATCGCCGACTTGTCTCCCACCGGGGGTTGCTCGAATGGGCTTCGGCCAAGGCGGCCCGCCGGAGCGCTTCCGGCAAGCTGCCGTCATTCGTGGCTTCCATGGGTGTTGCGAGCCTCTTCGGCGGGATCGTGGGCTGGGCGATTTATCACTGGATGCCGTCCAGCCTGGCGACGGCCGGCCCCTGGCTCGTATTGTGGTTCCTGTCCCCTGCGCTCGGACGGCTCTTGAGTCTTCGATCGAACATAAACCGGAATCGATCCCCGCTTCCCTCAGAGGATATGGAGTTTTTGAGGAATGTCGCCCGACGAACCTGGCGCTATTTCTCGGACTTTGTTACCGAGGAAACCTCCTGGCTTCCGCCCGACAACTATCAGGTTTTTCATCAGAACCGGCTGGCAATGCGCACCAGTCCGACGAATATCGGTCTTTGGATGCTCAGTGCGCTAGCCGCACAAGAGTTCGGGTACCTGACGGTGGATCAGACCGTCGAGAAGCTGTCGCATACGATGGAGACGATCGCCAAGCTCGAGCGCTATGAGGGTCATCTGCTGAATTGGTACGACATCAAAACTCTGACCCCTCTTGAACCCCGTTACGTGTCCACCGTCGACAGCGGGAATCTGCTTGGCGCCTTATGGACCCTGGAGCATGGACTTGAGAAGCTGATGGAGAGGCCTGTTCTGGATGGAAAGGCCTTTGAAGGCCTGTGTGACACCGGGAAAATCCTGAAACTGGTCGTCGAACGAGAAGGCATTGCAGGTTTTGATGCTCAGGCCCTTGATGAACTGCTGGGCGCCTGGGAATCCCCGCCGGATCGCATTGCCGATGCGCTTCGCCTGCTGCGGCGGGCGCAGGGCATCGCAGCGACACTCGCGAATGAGGCGCGTGAGTCTGCCGATGCGGAGGCGCTATATTGGGCCCTTCAGTTGGAGGGGCAGGCATCGACCTGGTTGACAATAGCCGCCCGCTACCTCGCCTGGATCGAAATCCTCGAGGAGAAGACGGAAGAGGAGGTCGCCCGGCTTGGCCCGGATGCCCTGGTTGCCTTCCGCCATGATCTTCACCAGGCACCTTCGCTTTGCGACCTCGCCAACGGGCGGGTCCGTAGCGTTGAGGCGCTCCAGGCGATGCGCGGGGAGGCTCATTTGTCGTCAGGTTCCCTTTTGGAATGGTGTGATCGCCTGATGCAGGACTTCGAAAAATCGAAGTGGCTGGCCGGCGAGGTGCTGGGCTTGGGTAAGCGGCTCGTCGGGAACGCACGGGAGCTGTCCGAATCGGCCGACATGCGCTTCTTGTATGACCCGGAACGGCGGTTGTTCTCCATCGGTTACAACGTTTCCGAAGGCCGCCTGGCCGGCGCCTGCTATGATCTTTTGGCGAGCGAGGCCAGGCTCGGGAGTCTCGTGGCTATCGCCCGGGGGGACGTCCCGGTCGAACATTGGTTCTCCATGAGCCGGCCCTACAGAGCGATCGGCCGGAACCGGGTGCTCCTTAGCTGGACCGGGACCATGTTCGAATACCTGATGCCGCTGATCTTCCAGCGCTCATACGGGAACTCGCTCCTTGAGAAAGCAGCGAGGGAAGCAGTGGAGATCCAGATTGCCTATGGCCGCACGCGCCGGGTGCCGTGGGGTTTCTCGGAGTCCGCTTTTGGGGATCTGGATCTCAACAAAACCTATCAGTACAAAGCTTTCGGAGTACCGGGCCTCGGGTTGAAGCGCGGCTTGGGGGAGGAGGTCGTCGTAGCGCCCTATGCCGCTCTTCTGGCGGTGAACGTGGCGCCGGTAGAGGCGCTAAGGAATCTGCGCCGGTTGGCCGGTTTTGGGCTTCTGGGCGAGTACGGCTATTACGAATCGATGGACTTCAGCCGCCAGCCGAGGCTTGCAGGCGAGCGCGGAGTGTTGGTGCAGTCGTATATGGCCCATCATCAGGGCATGGGTTTCCTCTCGCTCGCCAACTTCCTCCGTGGCAATATTGTCCAGCGGTTTTTCCACGCCGACGCTCGGGTGCGCGCGGTTGAACCATTGCTCCACGAACGCGTCCCGGTTCTTCCTCCGCTGCACCAAATCTCCACGCGGGAAAGAACTCCTTTGGAGATGAGCGTCGGCGAAGTTGCGCCGTCGGTGAGCAGGTTCGACACGCCCCATACCAGCACACCCAAGATCCAGATGCTCAGCAACGGCCTTTACAGTGTGATGGTCACGAATGCGGGCGGCGGATACAGCCATTGGGGCGACCGTGAAATCACGCGCTGGAGCTCGGATCTGACTCGGGATCAGTGGGGAACCTTTTGCTACATCCATGAGTATGATTCGGATCGATTGTGGTCCAACACCTATCACCCGACCGGCGGAAAGGTCAAGGCGTATACCGCCCATTTTGCCCTTGGCCGGGCCGTGTTCAGCCGCGCCGACCACGGTATTCAAACCGAAACCGAGGTCATCGTTTCGCCTGAAGATGACGTTGAGATCCGGCGGATTGTTCTGACCAATCGGTCAATTCGAACCCGCCGCCTCGCTCTCACGAGCTACGTCGAGCTCTCGATGGCGCCGCACAATGCCGACCGGCAGCACCCGGCCTTCAACAAACTGTTCATCCAAACCGAAGCGCTGCCTGAACAGCAAACACTCCTCGCGTACCGCCGACCCCGTAATGAAAACGACCCGCTCATCTACATCGCGCACCGCTTCACGGCCGAACGGAGTGAGGATGAAGACTTTCAGTTCGAAACCGACAGGCGCCGTTTCATCGGACGAGGGCATACCCTCGGGAATCCGATGGGGGTCTTTCAAGAGCTCGGCAACAGCCAGGGTTTTGTCCTCGACCCGATCCTCAGCCTGCGCCGGAACGTGACTCTTGTTCCAGGCCAGCGTATCCGGGTTTCGATGGTTCTCGCGGCCGGCGAAACACGCCCGCAGGTCCTGAGTATGATGAGTAAATACGGCGATCCCCGGGCGATCGATCGGGCGATGGATTTCGCTTGGGCCTCCGCCCAGCTTGAGCTGCGATTGCTTCACATCCAGCCCGACGAAGCTCGACGCTTTCAGCACCTCGCAAGCCACCTGCTGTTTCCCAATCCCCTCTTGCGCCCACCCGGCAACCGCATCGAAGAGAACCGGAAGGGCCAGGCCGGGTTATGGCCCTACGGGATTTCCGGCGACGTTCCGATAGCCCTGATCACCATCGGCGAGGAGAGGGACATCTCCCTGGTCCAGCAAATGCTCCAGGCGCATGCCTATTGGCGAAGGCACGGGTTGACGGCCGATTTGGTGATCCTCAACGAGGAAGCGGGCGGCTATGAGCGCCCGCTTCGCGAAAGACTCGAGCGCCTGATCCAGACGCACTCGATGTATACAGGAATCGATCGACCCGGCGGAGTTCACTTGCGCAGTGCGGACCTTATCCCGGAGGAAGATCTGAGGCTGCTGAAGGCCGCGGCAAGCATAGTGCTGGTGGCGGCACGCGGCACGCTGCTCCAGGGCGTGCCTGTGGAGGTACCCGAGCTTCCTGGATCCTTTCCAAAGAAACTTGCTCCCCGCCAAGAGCCTTCGGCCGCGCTGCCCTTCATGGAGCTGCCCTACTTCAACAGCTTGGGCGGTTTTACCCCCGATGGACATGAATACGTGATCTATCTCGGTCCCGGCACAAACACGCCTGCGCCCTGGGTGAACGTCATCGCCAATCCAACCTTCGGAACGTTGCTCAGCGAAACCGGGTCCGGCTTCACCTGGTACGGCAACAGCCAGCGCAATCGCCTGACCCAATGGTCGAACGATCCGGTGGTGGATCCACCCTCCGAGGCGCTGTACATCCGGGACGAGGAGACCGGTGTCTTCTGGACGCCGACCCCGTCGCCGATCCGGGAACAGACACCTTATCGTGCCCGACACGGGGCGGGATACACGGTATTCGAGCACAACAGTCATGGGATAGAGCAGGAGCTGACGGTCTTCGTTCCCGTAGATGAAAAGGGGGGAGAACCGATCAAGCTGCAGAGGCTGCGGTTGCGGAACGACTCCTCCAGGCATCGCACCCTGTCGGTCACCTATTATGTGGAATGGACACTGGGTGAGAACCGTGAGTCTTCCCAGATGCATGTCGTGACCAGCTGGGATGACGAAGTCCAGGCCCTGCTCGCTCGAAACAGCTACCACCCTGATTATGGAGACCGGGTGTCCTTCGCGGCCATCGGCCCGCCTACGCAGTCATACAGCGCAGACCGCACCTCTTTCCTTGGGCGCAACCGTTCGATGGGCAGCCCGGCCGCGATGGAGCGAGCCGGGCTTTCACGGCGGACGGGTGCCGGGTTCGACCCGTGCGCCGCGCTGCAGACCACGGTTGATCTCGCCCCCGGTGAGGAGACCGGGATCACTTGCATGTTGGGCCAGGACGGTTCGCTGGAAGAAGCCCGCAGGCGGGTTCTAGCCTACCGGGAGGACCCGGCGATCGAGACCGCTCTTGCCAATACGAAATCATGGTGGGATGACCTGTTGGGCGCGATCGAAGTGCACACCCCCGAGCTGGCAGCGAATTTCCTGATCAACCGGTGGCTTCAGTACCAAAGCCTCAGCTGTCGGATCTGGGGACGCTCGGCCTTCTATCAGTCCGGCGGCGCATTCGGCTTCCGCGATCAATTGCAGGACATTATGGCTT
>CAYMEK010000102.1:0-9519 GCA_964389305.1 uncultured Spirochaetaceae bacterium | reverse complement strand
GCTTACTCCGGAACGGCGTAATCGTCCAGTTGCGTCTGCAGCTCTTCAAGAGCCGGCATGGCCTGCATCTTGCCGCTGATCACGTTGGCGAAGTACTCCATCATGATGTCGGTCAGGGCGCGTCCGGCGGGCGGGAAGGTCTCCAGCGTGGCGTTGGACATGGCCGCTTTTCGCTCTGCGGGTACCGGCACCTTTTGGGCAGCCGGAGAGTCGTAAACGGTCAGCACCGATGCTTCGTTTCCTTCATCGATCAGCTCGCGGTAAGCCGCTTCATAGCTGCGCATGAAGTCCAAGTAGAGCATGGCTGCCGCCTTCTGTTTGTCGTTGATGAAACGGTTGATCATGTAGCCGTCGATGTCGAAATAGGAAGCCTTGTGGCTGTCAGGCTCGGAGGCGTCCCACTTGGGTGGTGGCGCCACGGCCCAGTCGCCCTGGATCGCCGGGGCGTTGGCCGGGTTCTGGAAGCGGTTGGCGTCCACGGTGTGGGACATGACCATGGCGGCCTTGCCTACGGCGAACATGTTGGAGGCACTCATCCAATCGTATTCCAAAACCGAAGGCGGCGAGCATTTGTCCACCAGGACCATGTCGGTGAGCAGCTTCCAGGCGTTTCTGCCTTCCGGTGAGTTCACCACCAGGCGCTGGCGCTTCGTGTCTACCACCCTTCCTCCCTGGGAGTAGACCATGTCCCTGAAGTTGTAGATGATGTCCATTTCGCCGCCGGCGGAGAACACGTAGCCCCACATATCCGGTTTGGTCGCCTTCTTGGCCATCTCCCGCAGCTCCTGCCAGGTTGCAGGGGGCTTGGGAATCAGCGAAGGACGATAGTAGAGCATCATGGTCTTGGTCTGGCCGATGGAACCGTAGATATGGCCGTCCGGGGCGGTCAGCCCGGCTTTGAGCGGGCCGGCGTAGTACTTCCAAACGCCGGGGTCGTCCCAGATGGCGTCGATGGGATGCAGCCAGCCGCCGCCCACCATCTGCATGTAGGTGGTGGGGTGGTCGTAGCACAGTACGTCCACTGCGTCGCTCTTGGCCGAGAAGATGGCGATGGTCTTGGCCACAATCGGCGCCTCGGCCCAGGGCAGAACTTCCACCTCGATTCCTGTCAACTCACCGAACTTCTTGGCGTTGGCCACGGTGGCCGGGTCGTGCTGCAGGGCGCCGAAGTTGGAAACCTTGATCTTCTTTACCCCTGCGGTCGCCTCTTTCCAACCTTCGGGAAGAACATACTCGGTCCCGCTGATGCGTACATTGATCGGACTGGGCGAGTTCCACTGGATCAGCTCGTAGGCGGGAACCGCGGCGGCTTCTTCGGCCGCCGGCCCTTCTTCCTTGGCCCCGCCGGCGCCAAGGCTGAGGGCGAAAACAGCCAGGATGAGTACACTTAAGAACCACTTTTTCATAGCTACCTCCTTGAGTCAGTGGTCTCAATAAAAAATTTTAGGACCTGCAGATCAGACTGTCAAGAAAAACCAGATACACCCATAGTGCCCTCCTTTCGCCGGCAGCCGTTTCGGCTATTGTTTCGGCTGCCGGACCGTCACTCCAGAGATCGGAACACCTCACCGTGCATGATATTGCTCTTGCTGTGCTCGAGATGTTTTTCCAGCAGCTCGAGAGCCTCTGGAGAGTTGTTCGCAAACAGCTCCAGGACCCGCCTGTGATCCTCGAAGGTGCGGTAGATATCCGGCCTGACCCCTATGTGGTAGATGAAAGCCATGTTCAGGTGCAGATTCACCTCACGGTAGAATTTCTGTAAGTACTCATTGCGGGCCAGGGCGCAAAGCTCGGTGTGGAACAGCAGGTCATAGTGGATATAGAGCTTCACCTTATCGTTGGTCTGCCTTCCCCGGGCGATCGTTTGCATATCCTCGACGATCCGGCGCAAGATCTCGAGGTCCTCCGCGTTGACTCTCCGGTAGATCAACTGCGCGGCATGCATCTCCAGCAGTTCCCTCATGGCAAAGGCATCCAGAATCGATTTCTTGGTGGGAACCGCCACTATGCAGTTGCTGCGCGGTTTTATGCGTACGACGTTCTCCATCTCCAGCTTCTTTAACGCATCCCTCACCGGCATGGTGCTGACGCGCAGCTGCTCGGAGATCGCCTTGATATTGAGTTTCTCCCCGTACTTTATCGTACCGTCGATGATCTGGTTGCTGAGGTAATCGTAGACCCTGTCGCTGAGACTGAGGAACTCGATTTCCATTCTTCCAACTAATATATCAGATATCTACGTCGGCTGCAAGATGGTGAGGGCGGCAATCGGCGAAAAAACTGCATAAATTTGAGCATGAGAAGCCGCGCCGGCCGCACCGCCGTACCCGGCAAGCCCGCCTCCGGCACGGCGGCCAAGCCACCCGCCAGCCCGACTTCCATTTTCCCCTCCGTCGATCTATAATGAACGGCGGTTATGAGCTTCCAGCCCCGGATTCTTCTGGTAGACGACGATACCACCGCCGTAGAGCTTCTCTCCGAGGTTCTGGCAGAGAAACGCTTCAGCGTGGACACTGCCTGCAGGGTCGATGAGGCTGTCGGCAAGCTGAAGACCCAACGTTACCATGCGCTCGTCACCGATCTGAAGATGCCGGAGAAGTCGGGAATGGAGCTGCTCGAATATGCGGTGAGATACTGCCCGGAGATGCCCGTGATCATGCTCACCGCCTACGGCACCATTCAGACCGCCGTGGAAGCCCTGAAACGGGGAGCCTTCGACTACATCGCCAAACCCGTGCAGGTGGACGAGTTAGCCCTGGCTATCGACAAGGCCATCAGCCATTTTCGACTGCGCGCCCAGAACCTTTTCCTGCAGGACGAGCTTCGCAGGCGAGACGAATGTCTGTATGGCACCGACAATACCGCTATGGCCGGTATATTCGAAACCATCGACAGTGTGAAGAGCGTTCAGTCCACTATCCTGCTGCAGGGTGAGTCGGGCACGGGAAAGGAGGTGATCGCCCGCTATATACATGCCCAAAGTCCCCGTTCAGCGGGTGCGTTCGTGCCCATCAACTGCGGCGCCATCCCGGAAAGCTTGATCGAAAGCGAGCTGTTCGGTTACGAGCAGGGGGCCTTTACGGACGCCAAGGTCCGCACCAAGGGCAAGCTGGAAATCGCCGACGGAGGCACCTTGTTCATGGACGAGATCAATGAGTTGCCCGCAAAGGCTCAGGCAGCCCTGCTGCGTTTTCTTCAGGAACCGGAGATCACCCCTCTGGGCTCGACCCGACGAATTGCCCTGAATGTCCGCATCATTACGGCCACCAATGAAGAGCTGAAGCGGCTGGTGAAGCAGGGGAAGTTCCGGGAAGACCTGTACTACCGTATCAATGTGCTGCCGATCACCCTCCCGCCCCTGCGGGAGCGAAAGGAGGATATCGTCCCCCTGGCCGTCTGGTTCCTCGAGCGTTTCAGCCGGGAGTACAACCGCAGGATCTCCGGGTTCTCCGCGGAGGCCGAAAGACTCCTGGCGGCCTATTCCTGGCCGGGCAACATCAGGGAGCTGCGCAACTGCATCGAGCGGGCGGTGATTGTTGTCCGCGGACAGCAGATCACTGCCGATTCTCTTTATCTGGACACGGAAAACCATGAGCCTTGTGATTTTTCGAATGTGGGGATCATTCCTTTGAGGGAGCTGGAAAAGCGCTACATCCACTGGGTTCTGGACAATCTGGGGGGAAACAGGACAGCCACCGCCTCCAGGCTGGGAATATCCCTGCGGGGATTGCGCTACAAGCTGCACCATGAGGAAGCTGCGGACTAGGTTTTTCCTCAGCTCATTCATTCCCATCGTTTTGGTGTACGCGGTGGTCGTTTCAGCCGGATTCATCTACGTCAACCGCTACTACGAGCAGCAGGCCGTCACCCGGAAAAGTAACGAGGTTCAGAATGTCTCCCGGGCGATCAACGACTGGCTGATCACCCGCACCTCCGAGATCATCCAGCTATCCAGAACCCCCACGGTGCAATCGGGCAACCTGGAAGCGATCCGGGACTATCTGAAGGGCTGGCGCTCCCACCTGTCCTTCGTCTATCAGGAGGTTTGTTTCGTCGAGCCAGGGGGCGGTTACTGGAACACCGGCGGACAGGAAGGCACCGTGCAGAACACTGTGTTCCTCAGAAGCTTTGCCGAAGGTATTCCCAGGTACTTCTACATAGGACCGGTTCTGGGAGAGCCCTGTTTCGTCGAAGCCGTGGTGGTGGCGGTTCCGATTTACGGACAAGAGGAGATCGTCGGCGTCCTGGCCGGGGTGGTACCATATTCGGTGATAGACAGGATGATCGGCTTTTTCACCTTTTCGGAGTTTGAATCCTACATGCTGATCGACCAGTTCGGCCGCATCATCGCCCACTCCAACCACTCTCTGTCCGGACAGACGGAGATAGAAGTATACGGGCAGGAGTTCACCCAGAACACCCGCTACGGCGATCAGATGGTCTTCGTCAACGTTCTGAAAACCACTTGGAAGTTCGTTACCTTTCAACCCCGTAATGTTCTCCTCGGCCCGCTCAGGCGGATAAACCACCTGGTGGTTGTCTTTTTCTTCGGGATCGTGGGCATTTTACTGGTCGTTTCCTACACCACCGCCTCCCGGATCGTACGACCGATTCTCCATCTCACCGAGGGGGTGGAGCGGATCATGGCCGGAGACTACCGCCAGCAGGTGAGAATAGACAGCCGCGACGAGATGAAAACACTGGCGGACAGCTTCAACCGGCTCAGCGATCGCATGATCCAGATGCGCACCGACGACCGCTTCGTCTTTCTGGGACACATCGCAGCCCGCATGGCCCATGAGATACGCAAGCCCCTGCATGTGATCCAGCTTGCCGCCCAGAGTATAGGCAGCAAGAGACGGTTCAGCGAAAGGCACACGGAGCTCATCCTGCTGGAGGTCGCGAACGCGGACCGCTTCCTGAAGGAGATCCTCAATTTCGCTCGCCCGGACATGCTCAACCTCCAGAAGTACGGCCTGCCCGTTCTTTGGGACAAAATACTGCAGAAGTACCGCTTGATCGCCGAGGAGCTCGAAGTCGGCCTGGAATGCAAGCAGAAGAACGAGATCCCGGAGTTTTACCTCGATATCCTCAAGCTCGAGGAGGCCTTTTCCAATCTTCTCGACAACGCCTTCGAGGCGGTTCGTTCGGAGGAGAAAGAAGGAAAAGACGGTCACCAGGTGCTCGTGGAGCAGGAACACCTTCCCGGGCAGGGGATCCTGGTAACTATCACCGACACCGGACCCGGATTTGCGGAGAACATCATGGATCGGCTGTTCGAGCCTTATTTCACCACCAAGGTGGACGGTACGGGCTTGGGGCTGTCCATCGCCTACCGCATCTTTACGGCTCATGGGGCCAGGATCGTGCTGAAAAACACGGCCGAAGGCCACGGGCGGGTGGAAATCATGTTTCCGCTGTGAACGGGAGGTCGCTATGAAAGCTGGTTTGCGAGACTTTCTGATTACCGCGGCCTTCCTGTATTGTTGTTCTGTTCTTACGGCGGGTGGAAGCGGCGAGGGGGAGCGGCTGGTTTTGAAGGCCGCCGATGATCACGAGCTAAGCTATCCAACTACCCAGGGACTGGTGCGGATGGGAGAGCTGCTGAAAGACTGGAGCGGCGGCAGGATTACCGTTGTGGTATATCCTTTGGCCCAGCTTGGATCGGAGCAGGAGACTATAGAGCTGACCCGCCGGGGAATCATCGACATCAACCGGGTGAACATCAATCCGTTGACCCAGATTGCGCCCGAACTCAAAGCCTTCGCCCTTCCCTATATTTTCCGGGACCTGGAGCACATGCACAAGGTCGTGGACGGGCAGATTGGGCGGGAGCTGATGGATACCCTGGAGGCCAAAGAGCTGGTGGGCCTGGCCTTCTACGATTCGGGACAGCGCAGCTTCTACAACTCGATCCATCCGATCCACTCCCTTGCCGATCTTCAGGGCTTGCGTATCCGGGTGCAGAAGGCGGAGATCATGATGGACATGATTCGCGCTCTCGGAGCGGTCCCCATCCCGATGAGCTTCGAAGAGGTCTACACGGGGCTGCAGACGGGGATTATAGATGGGGCGGAAAACAACTACCCTTCCTGGGTGACCAAAGGGCATTTCGAGACCGCCCGTTTCTACACCCAGAACGAGCATTCGCTGGTACCCGAGATCATCCTGTTCAGCAAACAAACCTGGGATCGTCTCCCCGAAGAGGATCGGGAGCTGGTTCGCCAGGCGGCGCTGGATTCTGTTCCCTATCAGCGGGAGCTGTGGAAAGCCATGGTGCAGGAGTCGATTCACCAGGCGGCGTCCGCCGGCTGCGAGATCATAAGGGTGATCGACAAAGACCCCTTCATCCGGGCCATGGAGCCGGTATACGCCGAGCACGCGGCAGGGCTTACACCGATCATCGAGCGCATCCGGGCGGTCGAATAGCCGTAAGAAAGGGCAAAAATTGCCGGGAAGCTAGGCAATTTTTGCCTGCTGGCCGGCTGTTGGAGCCGTTCGGGCCCTCGCAGCGATCAAGCGGATTTTCTGTATCCTTATTTGTTCCCGCATAGAGATTTAATGGCCCCGCCCCGCGGCTTGATCGAGGAATGCGCCTGGGGATGGTATATTTCTTGCTTGAGCAATGAAAAAGGATTCTTCGCTGCCGCAGGCCGGGGGGTGAAGCACGCCCTCGTTGGGTAAGGTAGCGAAAAAGCAAGGAGGAACTCATGAAAAAGCTTCTCGTTCTCGTCCTGTCCGTCCTGGTGGCGGGCGTAGTCCTGGCCGGAGGCCAGGGAGAGGCGGCCGGGCCGAAAACCCTGCTGGTGGCCGCTCCGCCCTGGATTCAGAAGAAGACGGCCACCCTGTCCGCCGTGGAGGCGTTCCAGAAAGCTCATGCCGAGGTAAAGGTCGAGGTGGTAACCGTAGACAAATGGGGGGGGCCGACCTACATCCCGGAGTGGCAAGCCGGAAAGACCTCCTTCGACCTGTTCGTGAGCGGAACCGGCACCATGCTGGCCCAGCTAATCGTAGACGGCTGGCTGGAGCCGCTGGACGACATGCTCACCGGCAAGATGGCCAAGGATAACTTCGTAGGCGGCTTCCTGACCGAAGGCTATTACAAGAAGCCCGACGGAAGCGGAGCCTTCTATCCGATGATCCCCTTTTTGGGCGAAGTGGCCATTGTGGGCATAAACACCGAGATCATGAAGAAGGCCGGCCTGTGGCAAGAGGGGCCCATCCCCATCCCCGGCTGGGAGGAGGAAGCCTTCCTCAACTGGTTCAGAAAGATGAAGCCGTTCGCCGAGCAGGGAGCGCACGTTCAGATCTGGGACAAGGAGTTCATTCAGTACAACTACTGCGGGCCGCTGCTGGCCATGAACGGTACCTTTTTAGACAGCAGCGGCAAGGGTTTCGATGTCAGCAGTCCTGCGGCCAGGAAGTGGCTGGGGATGATCCAGGAGATGCACGCCGAGAAACTGGGAAACTGGACGGTCACCGACACGGCGGGCTATGAAGCCTGGAAGACGGGCAAGGCCGGCTCTTTCTACGCAGCGCAAGGCCACACCATGGAACTGGTCCTGAGCGCGGGAGCGCCGGAGGACGCCATTGGATACGTCGGCTGGCCCGGCGCCGAGAAAAACGGCAGCATCATCTGGACCCATTCGGTATGGATACCCAAGGTGAGCAAGGTCAAGGACACGGCCAAGATGTTCATCCGGGAGCAGGTGTTCTCCAAGGACTTCCAGCAGTGGCAATTCAACAACTGGGGCAAGCTGCCGACCACCAAGGAAGCCTACGGCACCGGCATCCAGAAATACGCCGAGTACATGCCCATGATCCTCAACATCGCCGACAACTCCAGCTCCATCCCGCTGTTCAAGGATCTGCAAACCTACGCCGACATTCTTAAAAAGTATCTGCCCGACGCGGCCAGCGGACGCATCAGTGTGGATGAAGCGTTGGGAAAGATAAAGGCGGAATCGGCGAATCTTGATTTCACCGATGTGCGGGCCAAGTAGATAGGATCGAACAACAGACTCGCACCACTGAACTCTCGCGGGGGCTTAAAGCTCCCGCGGGAGCCCTGTTAAAGGATGTTATGCCGATGAGCAGCACAATGGCAGCCGAAAAGCGGCGGATGCGCGCCAGGCGGAGGCGGAGGGAAAAGGCTTCCCTGCTCGTCTTCCTTCTGCCCACCCTTTTCTTCGTGGTAGTATTCCTGGCCTTTCCCCTTCTTTCTTCCGGCTATCTCAGCCTGACCGACATTCGAGCCAATATCTTCGAGACCCACAGATTCATCGGCTTCAGAGGGTACTATCAGACAATCGTCGAGGACAGCTTCTTTCATACCGCCCTGCGCAACCAGTCGATTTATGCCGTTTCCTACTTTCTGCTGACCTTCACCGCCTCGCTGGTGCTCGCCATCCTGATCAACGAGCTGGGTAAGGGAGTCGGCGTTCTGCAGGTGATATTCTATCTGCCCATGATCATCCCCCTGTCTATCGTAGGAGGTATTTTTCTGTGGATCTTCTCCGGAACGGGCAACGGCTTCTTCAACCTGGTACTGGACCGCCTGGGACTGGCCCAGACCCCGCCGGTGAACGTGTACGGAGATCCCAGGTACGCCCTGCTTGGGCTGGTGATCGCTCGATCCTGGAAGATGACCGGTTTCACCCTGATCATCTTTCTGGCCGGACTGAAGGGCATCTCCAGGGAGATTCGCGAGGCCGCCCGAATCGATGGGGCGAGCTTCCGCCAGGAGCTGCTGCGGGTGGTGCTGCCTATGCTCAAGCCTTACCTGCTGATAGGGGTCATCTGGATCCTGATCAACTCCATGAAGGAGTTCGACCTGCCCGCGGTGGTGACTTTCGGAGGGCCGGGAACGGCCACCCTTACCCTTTACTACCGGGCCTGGACCCTGGCCTTCGAGTACTGGGAGATGGGTAGATCCGCCCAGGTTTCCTACATCACCGCCGCCCTGATTCTGGCCATCTCCTGGGTGTTCAACCGGCTCTTCAGGCCTGAAACGGCCCAGCGGGGCTGAGGAAGGAAGAATGCGGTGCCGGGGATTTCGAGCGACCTGAAAGCTCTTACCAGGAACATCATTATTCTTGTAGTGGTGATCCTGGCTGCGGCGGTGTTCCTCTTTCCCCTGGCCTGGATGCTGCTTACTTCGCTTCGACCGAGGGCCGACATCTATAAAGAAGTACCTACGATCATCCCGGAAGCCTTCAACCTCGACAACTACCGCTACATTCTCTCCCAGAGGAACTTCCTGAGATTCTTTCTGAACAGCGTGGTCGTCACCAGCGCCGCAGTGTCCATCGTCCTTTTCTCCAGCTTGATGGGCGGCTACGCCTTTGGTATGCGCCGTTTCCGGGGGCAAAACATGCTCTTTTACCTGGTAACCCTGGTCCTGGCCGTGCCCTACATCATGTACCTGGTGCCGATCTTCGTGATGGAGATGTACCTCGATTTACGCAACACCTGGCTGGGGCTGATCCTGCCCTACGTGGCTCTGAACCTGCCCTGGGG
>CAYMEK010000101.1:0-9624 GCA_964389305.1 uncultured Spirochaetaceae bacterium | reverse complement strand
GCTATGTGGCACGCGGAGTGGGGCGGGCTTCCACCTGAGGAGTTCTTCATGAAAGTCGACCGGCTTCTGCGGGAGCCCCGTGGGAGACTGTACCGCGAAACGCACACCTCGGACGTGAAGGCCGGCGGACTCACGGCGGAGTGGGCAAAGCGGTTGGGCCTCGAGCCGGGAACCGCCGTAGCTGTCGGGGCCTTCGATGCCCACATGGGTGCGGTGGGCGGAGGAATCCAACCAGGAGCCCTGGTGAAGATCATGGGGACTTCCACCTGCGACATGCTCGTCGCCCGGGCCAAGGCGATCGAGGGCAAGTGCATCGCCGGTATCTGCGGGCAGGTGGACGGCTCGATCATCCCGGGCATGGTAGGGCTGGAGGCCGGCCAATCCGCTTTCGGCGATGTGTACGCCTGGTTCCGGGAGCTTTTATCCTGGCCCCTCACCGACGCGCTTCGCGGCACCGCCGCCCTGGCCGGTGCGGACAGGGCGGGCCTGGCAGGCCCAGCCAGGGCCGGAGTACTCGGCAAGTTCCGGGGAGAGATCGAGCGGAACATCCTCTTCCGGCTGTCAGCCGAGGCCGAAAAGGTGGAGCCGCGGGACTCCACTGTCCTCGCTCTCGACTGGCTGAACGGCCGCAGGACTCCATTCGCCGATCACTCGTTGAAGGGCGCGATCATCGGTCTTACTCTCGGTACGGATGCGCCAAAGATCTTTCGTGCGCTCGTAGAAGCCACCGCTTTCGGCTCCAGGGCGATCGTCGAGCAGTTCCGTCGACAAGGGCTGCCGATCAACGCGGTAATTGCCCTGGGCGGAATCGCACGCAAGAGTCCTCTGGTCCTGCAGGTGATGGCGGACGTCCTGGACATGACCATTCGGGTGGCCGCCTGCGAGCAGGCCTGCGCTCTGGGAGCTGCCATGTTCGGAGCGGCAGCCGCCGGGGTCTATCCCGCTGTGACAGAGGCGCAGAAAAAAATGGCCAGCGGCTTCGACATGGTCTTTGGGCCGAACCGGCGGCGAGTCGCGGTGTACGCAAAGCTCTATCGCAGGTACGCTAATCTGGCTGCGACCCTTGAAGGGATCCTGAGAACCGCCTAGAGGACTACCAATCCGCCCCCGGGCTTCTGCCGCTTCCAGAAACGCGGAGGCCGGCAAAAAAACGATCGCCTGCCAAACCGCCTTTCCGCCTTTTCTTCCCACTGCCTCTCGATTCCTGTAGAATGTGCGGCAAGGAGGCATAGGTCGTGGAGAAGATTGCCCTGTTTGCGTTCAACGGCGAGCCGATGTGTTTCATTCATGTGCTTCTGAATGCCCTGGATTTCAACGACAAACAACACGAAGTCAAAGTCGTAATCGAGGGGTCGGCGACCAGGCTGGTGGCAGAGATGGTCAAAGAGGATCATCCCCTGCACGAGCTTTACGAGCGGGTGAAGCAAAAGGTGCTGCTGATGGGCGTCTGTAAGGCCTGCTCCCGGAAGATGGGGAGCCTGGAGGCCGCCAAGGCTCAAAATCTGAGGCTGCTCTCTGACCTGTCCGGGCATCCAAGCATGGCCAGTTTCATCGAGCAGGGATATCGGATCATCACCTTCTAGATCACAACCGCTACAATGGTTGTCCCCGTTCTCAAGACAAAGCTTTTCGTTCCTTCACCGCGTCCCGAGCTGGTGCGGCGCAGCCGGCTGAACGAGCTGCTCGACGCGGGATTGCATCGTAAGCTCACCCTGATCTCGGCGCCGGCCGGCTTCGGCAAGACCACCCTGGTCAGCGATTGGGCCGTTCGCAGCCAGCGGCCCACGGCCTGGCTGTCACTCGAGGAAGGAGACGACGATCCGGCACGTTTCCTGTCCTATCTGCTGGCCGCGCTGCACTCGGTCCACCCGGGGCTGGCCGAGGACGTTCTGGCCGGCTATCAAACCCTGCGCCCCTCTGCGGCTGAAGCCATCATGACCGAACTTCTGAACGCGATTACCGACATCGAGGAGCGTTTCCTCCTGGTCCTCGACGACCTGCACCTCATACGGGACAAGGCTATTCTCGGCTATGTCTCCTTCATGATCGAGCATCTGCCCTCCCAGATGCACCTGGTGATCTCCACTCGCGCCGATCCGCCCTTTCCCCTGGGCGCTCTGCGGGCCGGGGGACAGATGACCGAGCTGCGCTCGAGCGACCTGCGCTTCAACCAGGCCGAGGCGGCGGAGTTCCTGAACCGGATATCGGGCTTGAACCTCTCGGAGCAAAACGTTCAGGCCCTCGCTGCCCGCACCGAAGGATGGATCGCCGGACTGCAGATGGCGGCCGTATCGATGCGGGGAAGGCAGGACACGAATCGCTTCATAGACTCCTTCACCGGCAGCAATCGCTATGTCCTGGATTATCTCGTGGAGGAAGTGCTCCAACGCCAAGCGGAAGATATCCAGCGGTTTCTTCTCAGGACCTCGATTCTGCAGCGTCTCTGCGGTGAATTGTGTGAAGTGGTGAGCGGCCAGACAGGGGGTCAGAAAACGCTGGAGAGACTGGAACGGGATAACCTGTTCATCGTCGCTCTGGATTCCGAGCACCGCTGGTACAGGTACCACCGGCTGTTCGCCGACCTGCTGCGCAGCCGTCTGAGCCAGCTCGAGGGGGACGGGGTGCCCGGGCTTCACCATCGGGCCGGCGAGTGGTATGAAGGCAACGGCCTGGTCCAGGATGCGATAGGTCAATACGTCAGCGGAAAGGACTTCGAGAAGGCGATCCGGCTGATAGAGGAAAGCGCGGAGGGAATCCTGATGCGCAGCGAGTTCGCCACCTTTCTCGGCTGGGTCCAGGCCCTGCCGGAGGAGTCGGTCTGCCAGCGGCCGCTGCTTTGCGTTTACCACGCCCTGGCCCTGCTGCTGGACGGCGCCCCCCTGAACGCCATCCGGGCGCGCGTGGAGGAGGCGCTGAAAGCGGACTCCGGCCGGCAGGTGTCCGGACAGCTGGCCGCCTTCAGGGCCTTGCTGGCCGCCATTCAAGGAGATGCCGAGGAGAGCCTGAGGCTGGGTAATCTGGCGATGGAGTCGCTTCCCGAAGACGAGCAGCTGTTCCGCGGCACGATCCACCGGGTGCTGGCCAATGTCACCTATGCAGCCAGCGGGGAGGTCCGGAAGGCGATCCGGATCTTCGAGGACGGTATTCAACAAAGCCTGAGCGAAGGAAACCTGGCCATAGCGGTTATCTGTCTGTGTGAGCTGGGGGAGATATACATGATGGCCGGGCAGCTGCACCGGGCCGACGATACCTACCAGCGGGCCCTCGAGCTGGCCGCAGACAGCCAGGGCGCCCGGCTGCCCATCGCCGGCCTGGCCATGATCGGTCTGGGGAACCTTTGGCGGGAGAGAAACGATCTCGAGCGCGCCGGACGGTTGCTCAGAGAGGGGATTGAGCTGGTTCAGAAGTTCGGCGTGATCGGCGCCCTGGACGGCTATATAGCCCTGGCCCGCGTAACGCTGGCCGAGGACAGGCCGCTGGAGGCCGAGCGTTTGTTCGACACGGCTCACAAGATTGCCACGCGCTTCGACGCCAGCGAGCTGGATGACCTCAGTGTAGCCCTGCAGCGGGAGCGTATATGGCTGATCCGGGGAAAGACTGCCCAGGCCGTGCGCTCGCACAAAGAATGGGTCGACCGGCGGGAGAAGAAAAAACCGCATATCCCCTACATTCTCCAAGAGCTCGACCAGATGATCGAAGCCCGCCTCCTTCTTGCCCGGGGAGAAACCGCGAGGTGTCTGAGGATCGCCAAGCAGCTCGAGAAAGCGGCGGAGAAGCTGGGCCGCTGCGGGGTGGCGCTGGAGGCCCTGATCGTTCAATCCCTCGCTCACCGGAGCCGACAGGACACAGAGGCGGCCCTCGCCGCCCTGGAGAAGGCATTGCAGCTGGCCGAGCCTGAAGGCTACTGCCGTATCTTTCTGGATGAAGGTCCGGCCGTGGCCCGGCTTCTGTACGAAGCGGCGGGTCGCGGTTTGGGGGGTGAGTACACGGGCCGGCTGCTCGCCTGTTTCCCCCCGGAGCCGGGAGCAGCGAAGAAGGCAGCACGCGGCGAGGAGCTGTTCGAGCCGTTGAGCCGGCGTGAGCTGGAGGTGCTGCGGCTGCTGGCCGAGGGGGCGGCGAACAAGGAGGTGGCCGGGCGGTTGTTCATCAGCCTGCCCACGGTGAAGTGGCACACCAGCAACATCTACGGCAAGCTCTGCGTCCAAAATCGGACCCAGGCCGTGGCCAAAGCGAGGGCCCTGGGGCTGCTCGACGGCTGAGCCGGATGCCTGGGGCGCAAAAGTCTCAAACCCTACCAAACCCATACTTTCGATCGGTTACGCCCTTACCTCCGGGTTCTTATATTGATACCCGACGGATGAGCGCAAGCGTGGACGAACAGGAGGGCCAACCGCCCGGCCCCTCGGTTACCGGCTCGCTTTTGTATTCTATATCAGCGCTGTTTCCAGCCTACAGCTGAAGGCGTACGTTGACTGCGCCTCCGTAGCCCCCGCTCAGGAAGTTGTACATGGCGCTGAGGTCGATCTTGATGAAGAATATGTTGATAGCCGTGCCGCCGTACACCCAGAAGGAGAAGCCGTTGGCATCGGAGGTGACCAGGATGCCGTCGCTGCTCAAATCGGGTATCGGCTGACCAAACGCGTCCAGCACTGTTTCGATCGTATCGATCTCCGACTGAGATATCGGATTACCATTGTACAGTACCTCGCTCGATACGCCCCCGCCGGCGCTCGACACGCCGTAGGCTGTCCCGAGACCGAGGTGGGGAGTGAAGATGAGCAGCTTCTTGCTGGCCTGAAGCTTGCCTACGAAGGTGTGGGTCCGCCAGGTGAAGGTCAGCTCCGGTGCGGTGGCCGTAAGGATGCCCAGGCCGTAGTCGCCCAGGTCCACTTCGTAGTCTCCTGTACCCACGATGTCCGGCACGCCCACCGTACCCCTCATGAAGGTATAGCCGCCGCTGATCGACAGGGTCGGCAGCAGTCCCCGCTCCTTCAAAAGCGGCACCCGGATATCTCCGCCCACCAGCAGGTAGTCGGCGTTCACCTTCCCCATCTTCTCCCGCAGCGTTTCCGGGATGAATCCGAACTTGAAGCCCACGTCGAACGGAAAGAGGAATCCGCCCACACGGGCGTCCAGCGCCAGGCCGGGAATCGGCATCCCCCACCTCTCGAGGTATTCGAACTCCGAGGGCAGCGTCACTCCCAGCTCGTCTACCAGGGGCTCGATGACCTTATAGGGAATCGTGGCCGCGCCTATAGAAACCCCGACGCCGAAGTGGGGAAACTGGCCGATGTAGGCGGGCGACCAGTTCAGTCCCGAAACCGCCGCCGAAGCGGGCAGGGTGCTCGCCACCTCTTCGGCAAATGTCTGAAAGGCGTCCGCGAAATCCGCGTAATCTATATCCGCTTGCGCAGACAAACCTGCCGCAAGCAGCAATATCATTCCCAAAACAAGTAGTATTCGCTTCATGCCTGTATCCTCCTAGCCATCAATATACACCGTTACTATAGTATTTCAATCACACTTGAACAATTCGAACGGGAGCAGGTCCCCGCTGCCAGGGCCTGACAAAAATACAGGACAACCAGGCGGATTCCTGTATAATAGGGATCTCGACATCTACCACCGGAAGCCAGCATGGGAACGCTACCGCTTCTAAACAGGAAGTCCTTTCCCGGGCCGCAGCCGCACCCCGCCCGCATCCTGCAGTTCGGTGAGGGGAATTTCTTGCGCGCCTTCGTCGACTGGATGGTGGATATCATGAACGAGAGCTGCGACTTTCGCTCCTCGGTGACCGTGGTACAACCCATTCGGAAGGGAAAGGTAGAGATACTCAACCGGCAGGACGGCCTGTACACCGT
This sequence comes from uncultured Spirochaetaceae bacterium, assembly GCA_964389305.1. Lineage (GTDB taxonomy): Bacteria > Spirochaetota > Spirochaetia > SZUA-6 > DRHE01 > CAYMEK01. The sequence continues at coordinate 3,763 of CAYMEK010000101.1, read as the reverse complement.
GGTGCTGAACGGGCGGCGAGGCGGGGAGGCTGTCCGGGAAACCCGGTTGATCCGCTGCATACGGAGGGGCATCGATCCTTATGAAGACTTCGCAGGGTTTCTCGAACCGGCCGGCAGCAGCCACCTGCGCTTCGTCGTCTCCAACACTACCGAAGCCGGGATCGTCTTCGAGCGAAGCGGAGGCCTCGAGGAGGGAGCGGAAAACACCTTCCCGGGCAAGCTCACCCTGTTTCTGCACCGCAGGTTCGAGCGCTTTCGAGGAGACAGGGACAGGGGCTTGATCATCCTGCCCTGCGAGCTTATCGAGAGCAACGGCCGGGCCTTGAAGCAGGCAGTGCTGCGCTACGCCGAGCTCTGGAAGCTGGGCCAGCCGTTTTGCAGATGGGTCGACCAGGCGAACTGCTTCTGCAACACCCTGGTGGACAGGATCGTGCCCGGCTTTCCGGCCGGCAGAATCGAGTCGATTCAGAACGAGCTGGGCTACCGGGACGAGCTGCTGGTGGAGGCCGAGCTGTTCCACCTCTGGCTGATCGAAGGTCCGCCGCTGGTCGAAGGTGAGTTTCCGGCCGGGCGGGCCGGGATGAACGTGAGCATCGTCAAGGGGTTGAGGCAATACCGGGAAAGGAAGGTCCGGATTATGAACGGCGCTCATACCTGCCTGGTGCCGGTGGGCTTGCTCAGCGGCCTGGATACGGTGCGGGAGGCGGTGGAGGACCCGCTGGTCGGAGCCTACCTGCGGCGGCTCGTATTCCAGGAAATACTGCCGACCCTCTCTCTTCCGCTCCGCAATACGCTTCCCTTCGCAGAACAGGTACTGGAGCGCTTCGCCAACCCGTACATCGACCACCGTCTGGCCACCATCGCGCTGAACTCCATTCCCAAGTGGAACGCAAGGGTTCTGCCCACCCTGCATGAGTACCTGCGGCTCAAGGGTCGCTTGCCCCAGGCAGTGGTCTTCTCCCTGGCGGCCCTGATCGCTCTGTACCGGGGGGAGGCAAACGGGCGCCCCCTGCCCCTGTCCGACGCTCCGGAGATCCTGGAGCTGTTCCGCGGCTGGTGGAGCGAGGTCGAGCCGGGCCGGAGCCGCGCTCACGCACTCGTTGCCGGCATCCTTGCAGAGCGCCGGCTCTGGGGTGAACAGCTCAGCGGCATCCCCGGATTGACCGCCGCGGTGGAAGCCTTCCTGGCAGACATCCTCGAACGGGGAATGAGAAAAGCTCTGAGCCTGGCGCTTCGGAAAAACAGCCGGTAGCGTAAATACAGCGGGAGGAAGGACAGCCTCTATCTCGAGGCTTCCGACACCAGCCGACGCTCGCCGCGGGGCTTCCGGTTTACGGCCGGCGGATCGAAGAGGTACGGGTATATTCAGCCGGCGGGCAGACCCAGCCTGTCCAGGAGTGCCCACTCGAGGAATTGGTAGTACACCTCCCAGCTCCGCTCTCCGTAGCCCCCGGACATGAGGTAGGCGGCCGGGACCCGGCGGTTCTTCAAGAAGGTGTAGATGAGCAGGTCCCTCTCCATCATCTGCTCCCTGCTCAGCCGGAGCAGCCGGCTGGAGGGCAGCTCGTCATGCTCATAGGGGTCGACGCCGCTCACCACCAGGGCCAGATCGGGGCGGGACAGGTCGGCCAGGCTCTCCAGGCCCGCCCGAAGCCTCTGGAGGTAAAGATGCTCCTCGCCGGCCTCGATGGGTATGTCTATATCGCTGGGAGTGAAAGACAGGTTTGCCCTGCCCTGGCTGTCGACCTGGGCCTCGTCGAGGGGCCAGCCGCGGGCCATATGGATGCTCAGAGTCCGGATGCTCCGATCGCCTGCTGTTATCGCGGCGGTGCCGTCACCTTTGTGGGCGTCCACGTCGATGACCCAGGCGCTGCGGATCAGACCTTCGGCCTGGGCCTTGCGCAGCACGATGACCACGTCGTTCAGCAGGCAGAAGCCTCTGCCGTAATCGGCCTGCGCGTGGTGCGCGCCCCCGCCGAAGTAGTAGCAGAAACCTTTCTCCAGGGCGACCCGGCAGCATTGAAAGCCGCCCGCAATGCCGTACAGCGTTCTCTGCAGCAGCTTGCTCAGCGGGCTGACCGCCCTGGCGGGATCATAGCGGTGATAGTTGCCCTGCTCGTCGATAAGCTCGTAGGTGCGAACAACCTCCCGCTCCAACCCCTCCGAGAACAACCTGCTTACATAGCCCGGCGTGTGAGCCCGCTCGATGTCCTGCCGGGTGATGGCGGCTGCCGAATGCTCCAGGTGCCACTGCGGCTCCAGCGGTCCGAGCACGGGGTGGGCGCAGAGGCTCTGAAAGGTCCTCCTGAACTTGCTTTCGCGAACCGGTATGAGAATGCCGTATTGCTCCAGCCCTCCCCGGAACTCCTCGCTGTAGATCACCACGGCTGCTGCCTCCTGGCTCCCTGTTATTCAATACTACTGTTTTTTACCCGAGCCGACAAACGATCCATCGGCGGTTTCATGGCTCTTCCTCCCTGCACCGGCTGACAAAAACCGTCAGCGGGGCAAGGGGCGAGGGGCCGTTGAAATTCCCGACTCTTCCTGGCATCATGGCCTGCATGAACAAGCTAGAACGCATCGACTCGGTCCTGGCGGGCCGGGAGCCGGACCGGCCTCCGGTCTCCCTGTGGTACCACTTCGGCATTCAGCACGGCAACGGCGAGGCCTTCGCCCGCACCTGTCTCGAGTTCTTCGAATACTACGATCTGGACTGGCTGAAGGTGATGAACGACTACTTCTATCCGCTGCCCGACGGACTGGAGCAGGTGGCTTCCAAGGAGGACCTGCGCAGGATCACCCTTTTTGAAGTGGAAAAATCCGAGTGGCGTCACCAGCTAAAGGCTCTGCGGATCATCGGTAAGACTCTCGAGAAAAAGGCCTATTTCCTCGACACAGTTTTCGATCCCTGGCAGACCCTGAGACGCAACCTGGCCGGGGAAAATCTACCGGCGTTGATGGAAAACGAGCCAGAGGCTCTGCTGCAGGCTCTCGAGGTCGTTACCGAGAATCTGATCGCCTACTGCAAGCTGTCCCTGGGGCTGGGCGCGGCAGGCATCTTCCTTTCCGTGCCCGCCTCCGGAGAAATCATGAGCCGGGAGCAATACTTACGCTTCTGCAAGCCCTTCGTGGTCAAGCTGCTGACGGCCGTCAGGGACCTGGGCAGGATGAATACCGCCCATATCCACGGCAAAGAGCTTTTTTTTAGCGACGTCGTTGACCTTCCCGTTCAGGTCTTGAGCTGGTACGATCGCCATCCCGGCTGCCCCGGACTGCGGGAGGGGAAAGCGCAGTTCCCCGGCTGCGTGATGGGAGGAATAGATCAGGAAATCGTGAGCCGCCGGACCAGGGCCTTCCTCAGGCGTCACGTCCGAGAAGCCCTGGACATGGGGGGCTCGAGCCGTTTCTTTCTGGCCGGAGGCTGCAGTATCGCCTCTTGGGTCGACCCCGGTTCGATCAAGGCGATCGTGGAGGCCGCTCGGAAGTAGATGAAGCCCGAGGCTTTGGCTCAGACACAACCGGTCTCTCATCGATGTCTTTTGTTCTTGATCCAGCGGCCGAGGCGGTATACACTTGTCATTGCGCTATTTCGGTCGGGAGGGAGAAGTGGAGAGAAATCACGGCGACGATCGAAACGAAACCATCATCTATACCAGCCGGGTCGGCCAGCGGCTGAGCGGAATACGAAAACCGGGCACGACCTATATCACATTCCAGGGCAACCATATCCCTATCGCCCGGCGTCTGACCATCGGCAGGGACA
>CAYMEK010000100.1:0-9710 GCA_964389305.1 uncultured Spirochaetaceae bacterium | reverse complement strand
TGTGGCCTGTGAACATTTCCTCCACGTGGCCGTTCAAGATGCCGAGCTCCTTCTGCTGGGCGGCGAAGTTTCTCTGCGACAGCCTGGCGATGTTCGCCGTGGCGAGAAAGGAAACGGGCAGGGTGACCATAGTGATCAATGTCAGGACGGGACTGATGGTGAGCATCATGATCAGAACGCCGACAATCGTGCAGACGGAGGTGACCATCTGGGTCAGGCTCTGCTGCAGCGTGGTGCCTATAGTGTCGATATCGTTGGTGACCCGGCTCATGATCTCGCCGTGTGTGCGCGAGTCGAAGAACTTCAGGGGAAGCCGGGAGAGCTTTTCGTTGATATCGCTGCGCATATCGAAGACGATCTTCTGGGATATGCCGGCCATCTGATATTGCTGGATGTAGTTGAAGAGCGCGCTCACCAGGTACAGCCCGATCAACACGAAAATCACCTTCCCGATGAAGGCGAAATCGATCGAGGGAGCGGGCTGTCCCAGGCGGGCGGCGGTAAACTTGCCGATGATTCCCTCGAAAAGCCTGGTGGTCACCTGGCCCATGATCTTGGGTCCCGCGATGTTGAAAGCCGTGCCCAGCACCGCAAAGACCAGAATGACGATCAGGGTGTTTCGGTAAGGCCTGAAGTATACCAGCAGTCTCTTAAGGGTGCCGGTGAAGTCTTTGGGTTTCTCCCCGACAGCTCCGCCGCCCATCATGCCGCCCGGCCGCGGTCCTCGCCCGAAGGAGGGGCGGGGCGGGCCCGCGGTGTATCGCCCGGTCCGCTGGTCGCTCATGCGATCTCCTCTTCCGAGAGCTGGGAAGCCACGATCTCGCGGTAGACCTCGCAGCTTCGGTACAGCTCCTTGTGGGTGCCCAGGCCGGCGATCCGGCCTTCTTCCAGCACGATGATCCTGTCCGCATCCATGATCGAGGCCACCCTCTGCCCGACGATCAGCACGGTGGAGTCGAACGTTTTTCTCCTCAGCGCAGCCCTGAGCCGCGCATCGGTTTTGAAATCCAGAGCCGAAAAACAGTCATCGAAAAGGTAGATTTCCGGTCTGCGCACCACGGCGCGGGCTATGGCCAGGCGCTGCTTCTGCCCGCCGGAAACGTTGGTGCCGCCCTGGGAGATGACCGAATCGAATCCGTCCTTCATTTCACTGATGAACTCGTTGGCCTGGGCGATCTCGGCTGCCTCGAGCACCTCTTGGTCCATGGCCCCCTCCTTGCCGTAGCGGATGTTCTCGGCGATGGTTCCTGCAAAGAGGATCGCCTTCTGGGGCACCAGACCGATTTTGGCCCGCAGGTATTCCTGCGACAGCTCGCGGACGTCCACTCCGTCGATCAGGATGCTTCCGGAATCGACGTCGTAGAAACGCGGGATCAGATGAACGAGGGTGGATTTCCCCGATCCGGTGCTTCCGATGATCGCGGTCACTTCGCCGGGCGCCGTGGAAAAGGAAACGTCGCTGAGCGCGGGCTTCTCGGCGCCGGGATAGCTGAAGGTGACCTTCCTGAACTGGATATTACCCCTGGTTCCGACGCGGGTCCGCTTCGGCCGAGCCGGATTTCTCATTCCAGGCTTCGTCGCCAGCACTTCATTGATCCGTTCCGCCGAAGCCTGGGCGCGGGGGACCATGATAAGCAACAGGGAGGACATGAGCAGGGCGAGGAGGATCTGCAAGGCGTACTGCAGAAAGGCCATCATGTCGCCGACGTTCGTGGTCCCGCGATCGATGCGGATGCTTCCGAACCAGATTACGGCAACGGTGGTCAGGTTCATCACCAGCATCATGATGGGCATGACCACGGCCATAAGCCTGTTGACCTGGATCAGGGAATGGGTGAGATCGAGATTGGCGTCCTGGAAGCGTTTCTTCTCGTCATCGATGCGGTTGAAGGCGCGGATGACCCGGATGCCGGTCAGCCTCTCGCGCAGGACGAGGTTGATCCGGTCGATCTTCTTCTGAATAGCCCGGAAGAGGGGAAACCCCCTTGCCGCGACAATCGTAATCACGGCGGCGAGGATCGGAATCACCACGATGATCACCCAGGCCAATCCTCTGTCCTTGGAAACAGCCATGATGATCCCGCCGATGGCCATGATCGGCGCACTGATGATCATCCGCATCAGGATCAAGAGCACCATCTGGAGCTGTGTGACATCGTTGGTGTTCCTGGTCACTAAAGAGGGCGTGCCCAGGACATCGAACTCGCGAAGAGAGAAGCTCACGACGTGAGTGAAGATCTTCCTGCGCAGGATCTCCCCGAAGCCCATGGAGGCATGCGAGGCCAGATAGGCGGCCGTGATCGCGCAGGCGGAACCCCCTAGTGCCACCAGCAGCATGCGTCCCCCTATCCGCATGATGTAGCCGATGTCGCCGTTGGTGATTCCGTTATTGACGATATCCGACATCAGGGTGGGCAGGTACAGGTTAGCCATGCTCTGAAAGAAAACCAGGACCACGACTGCAGCAACCGGGATCGTGTAGGGCTTCAAGTATCTGAACAATCTGATCATGGGCTCAAGTTCCCCCTCCGAAACTGGCCATCCTCGAGCCTCTCCTCCCTGCAGCCCTTTTCGGCCGCAGCCTCGGGGAAACAGCTCCGTTCAAGGTACAGTCGGCGGCGTTGGCGGCGATCATGGCAGATCCTCCAGCGCGGTGGCGCGCGCCAGGTCGGCGGCCGCGATTTGAACATCGATCTGCTTGTTGACCACGGCGAACTGCGCCCGCAGCAGGGCGAGATCGGCGCTCAGTTTATCCACCTCGTTCACCGTTCCCGCTTCGTAGCGCTGCCTGACGACCCGGGCGTTCTCCTGCGCCTGGGCGACCATTTCCTCGATCAGATCGAGGTCGCTCCTCGCTCTGGCGAGGTTGAGAACGCAGGTGCGGACGTCGAGAACGATCGCGTTTTCCTGTTTCGCGGCATCGGCCCGGATTTTCTTGACCCCCAGGGTTTGCGCTTTGTTTTCCTCGATATTCGCCGGAAGGCCGCCGAGGTCGTAGCTCATCTGAACTCCTAGCGACCATGTTCCGGTGAACTTCCACGGATCGGTCTGAAAGGCAACTCGCTGGTTCGGATCGGCGAGGGTGTAATTCCCCGTGATCGTAACCGTCGGATAGAATCCGGAAGCGGCGAGCCTGGCGGAGCGCTCAGCCGTCTCGACGGACAGGGCCGAGGCCCGGGTTTCAGGCCGCCGGACCAGGGCCAGGTCGATGAGTTGTTTTTCATCAAGCGTGCCAGAGAGCCGGGGAAGGACGGTTTCCTCCGGCCCAGTGGAGAGGGTAAACGGCAGGGCCGTATCCGAGGGATCCGTGCTCAAGCCCAGGCCGGCTACATCCCGTCCGATCTGTGATGCCAGCAGGAGGTAGGCTTGTTTTTGCATAACGACGGCGCCGCCCAGGTCGATTTCCGCCTGTTTTCGGCGCGCATCGGCGGCGAGCAGGTCCGCTTCGGTCGCGGCTCCGCTGGCCGCTTGGTCGTTCAGAAGCTGGTAGTTCGATTCCATCAATTCCAGGTTTCTCTGCAGTGTCCGGACATTGTAGTCGGTACGCAGAGCTTCCCAGTACGAACGCCGCACTTCAAAAAGCAGGGAACGCTTGACCATCTCGAGGGCGGACAGCTTGCTGTGGGCGGTGAGCCGGGCAATCGACAGCGTCTCCCGGAGACGGAAGCCGGCAAAGACCGGATACTGGAGATTGACGCTCAATGCGAATACATTCGTCAGGGAAGCCGGAAACTCAAAAGAAACGGTTCCCGTACCGAGTGGGCTCGGCAGACTTACGGACGCCGGCGGCAGCTCGCTCAGCCGCTCGTAGCTGGCGGTAAGCGACAAAGAGGGGAACAGCCGGAAGCTCGCGGCCTCGACCTTCGCACTGGCCGAAAGCCAGTCCCAGTCCGCGCTTTCTACGCCCGGATTTTTCTTGAGGGCATCTTCTGCCGCTTCAGCGATCGACAATGTCCGGTCCTGCGCCTGTGAGAGCTGAACGATACCGGCAAGCAGCAGAGTAACGAATCCTGAAACCACCAGGTCGCGTGATTTCGAAAATGCCCCAGTCCATCTTTTTCTTGATACTTTCATGGCAACGACCGTCCCTTTCTTCCACAATGCCGGCTGCCGACACGGTCATTCCGCGGCGGGACTCTGCTGTTCCAGGGTCTCGAGAATGAAGCGTAGATCCTCGATTAACCTCCGCGTACGGGAGTCCGGCATCGACCTGAACGCCTCTCGCAGCATGCTCTCCATGGGGGCCTTCAACTCTGCTACCAGCTCCCTGGTGTTCGGAGTTGCCGTTATCTGAATACTCCGGCGATCGTTGGGGTCCTGGCTCCGTTCCAGGAAGCCGCGTTTTTCAAGCCGGTCGAGTATCCCGGTGACAGTGCTCGTGGGGATGCCGATCATGGTGGCCAGCTCGGTGGCGCGGCAGGCCGGCCTCCGGTTCATCCATATGAGTACGGAGATCTCCGCAATAGAGAGTTGCTTCTGCCGGAAGATCGGCATGAGCCGCCCCCAGATTTTTTTATTGATCTGGTTAAACAATTCCAACAATTGAATTTCGTCGTCCATGGCTCTCTCTTCACACGATAACTAGTTCGGATCGTTAATTTCCGCTATCGAATATTCCGAAACCGTAATAAGTAAAGTATTTAGAACCGGCGGCGAAGTCAATGAATTCCGTGTCGCAGGGATTTTCTTTTGTCAGGCTTTCGAGAGTGGTCGACTACGGCTCAGGCAAGCCGCCTGCAGGAGACCCTGGAGATCGGGGAAAACGTTCACTCACCGCTAGCGGCGGTTGCGCTCCAGCCATTTCTCGGCAAAGTCGACGCAGAGACGCTGAGAGAAAAGCCGCGTCCTGGCGTAGCCGACCAGACCCTTGCGTATCTGGTCTCTGTACTGCCGTTCGAAGTCTCTGCCCAGGCGGTTGAAATCGTTGCTGCGGAAGTTGAGATCTTTGAACTGCTTCCACCTTCTATGACCCTTGATAAAAACAGGGGCCCCGCTGGTGATGGTTCTCTTTCCATGATAGCGGGACCTGTACTCGGCAAGATGGAAGGAGGTATTCGAGCCGTGGTCGACCCCGATCAGGAGAACCCAGCCGTCCAGCTCGTAAATCCTGGCCAGGGGTGAGCGCTCGCCCAGGCTGAACTCGAGGCTGTGATCCTGAACAATGGTAAGGCTGTTCTCCCCCCAGGCGGCAAAGGAGACCTGGGGATGAGAGCTGCGTACTACCGAGCGCTGCCGGCGAAAGCACTCCGCCACCGCGCCCATTCCCCGCGATGGAGTCAGCTCCGGGTCGTAGGCCGGCATGGTTTTGCGTATGGTTTCCCACCAGCTTTTCGGCACGGGTGGGTTTTCCCAGCTCGCCGGATCGGACAGGTGGCCGGAATGGGTAGGCATGACCAGAGTCCCGTAGGCCCGAAGGACGGATTGCAGAGCCTGCACCACCGCCACCGGACCGCCGCAGACCCAGCCCATAGAGCTGAGAGAGGAGTGCGCGATCAGTACCATGCCGGGGCGGACTCCCAGGCGGCGAAGGTCGGCGCTCAAGGACCGGACCGTGACCGGCCCCTCGACGGCCAGGGAGATCGTCTGTTGTTCCTTGTTCATGGCTGCCTGCGGTTATTTTCGGTTCGGGCGAGCAAAAAACCGGCGGGAAAATACCTTTTTCTCCCGCCGGCTGCCGGCCTGAGGAAAGTTGTTATCGTCCCGCCGGTCTCGCTACTCGTGCAGGCGGATGCGCCCGCTTACGGTTGTCACGTTGAAGGGCGCCGCTCCGCCGCCGACGGTGCCTTCCAGCCGGTTTCGCCTCTGCTCGCTGATGCGGACGGGAAAGTCGCAGGATATCGAGCCGCTGGCCGAATGCAGCTTCAGGGAAGCGTCGAGAGCGGGGAACGCCTGCAGCTCGACCGAGCCGGAGATGGTTTCGATCGCTACCGAACCGCCCGGGTCGAGGCTGAGAATATGACCCCGGATACTTCCCGAGGTGGAGGCCGCCTCCAGGCTGCTTCCGTCGAAGGTGAAGTCGATCGAGCCGCTTACTGTTTTTGCCCGCAGGTCTCCCGATAGCTCGGTTACGATCCGTCCCGACACGGTCTCCAACCGCTGATCGATGTTGGCGCCGACATTGGTCAGTTCAATCCGTCCCGAGACGTTCGAAGCGCTGACCTGCCTCACCGAGGGAGGGAGCTTAATATCGAAGAACACCGACCCGAAGGGAGAGCCGGGAATGGTGCGGTAAAGGGGACGAACGGACAGGGAGTCGCCTCGCGGCAGGATCTCGACCTCGAACTCCTCGAGCAATTCTTGGGTGCGGGCCTGCTTGACGTAGTGCACCTGAACGAACTCCTCGCTCCAGCTTTCGATCGTGATGGGACCCGAGACGTTTTTGATTTCCAGGTTGCTGAACCTACCTTCCACCGACTCCGTTATCTCCCGGCTTTTCCAGCCCGGAGCGAAGTACAATCCTCGGGCTCTGCTGCCTGGGGAGGAGTAGCTCCGTCTGCTGTAGAACGGTTCGATCCAGAGAAGGTGAACCAGGGCATAGACGGTCAGGGCAGCGGCCAGGAGCCCGAAGATGGGTCCAAGCACCTCTACCCAGGTTCTCCTACTCCTCATCTTGCATCCTTTCCAGCTCGCGCTGGATCAGGCGTTTCTCCAGGCCGCCTCCCTGATACATGAAGGCGCTGAGGAAATGGGCTACCACTCCGATTCCCCAGCCCAGGGCCGGCCACAGCCACCACTGATACCCAGTCCAGGTGGTGTTGTTGATAATAGCCAGGACCGCCATGACCACCACATAGATCAGGAAGTGGCGGATGAAGTCAATTTTTTTCATAGCTATTTTTCTGGCCCTCTCGATTTTCTCTTCCTTGCTCGCCATAGTTTTCTCCTTCCATGATTATCAAGCTCTTGCCGCATTAAACTTAATAACAAGAATTTTCCTAGTCTATGATTACGATAAAAACAATATCGCCTACTGCGGCTCGAGGCCCTCCAATGGCCTTTTGTGCAATTACTGTAACACCCGGCGGCCAGCAGGAAGTCACCTTGATCCAGCACGGCACGAATGCTGTGAGCGGCCGTACGAGGCACCGGGCTGCTCGCCTTCCACACTTGACTGCCTCGTTGTTACGGTCTCATAATCGAAGCTGGGGCGGAGCAGGACCGGTCGGGGATCCGTCGGGTGCAGGATATGCAGGGAAGAGAAAAAAGACCACCATCCGAGGTGGAGGCAGGGCAGGGTAAACTACTCGCTGCGGGCAAGAAGTCCGAGAAAAGCGAATGGGTAGGGCACGATGCATTGCTCGACCTGCTGAGCCTACCGGCCTACATTGTTACGCCCAAAGGAACAATCAAACGATGCAATCAGGCGGCCCTGAGTTTGCTCGGCTACCAGGACTCCCGGGAGCTGGTCGGTAAGTCCATCATTGCCGCCGTCTACGCCCCTTCATCCAGGATAAAAGCCGAGAAGCTGCTGGCCCAATGGCGAAAGAGCGGGCGGTTGCTCAATGAGGAGCTGCAGGTCCTGACCGGAAGCGGGGGAATCAGGGACGTGCTTCTGAACGCCGGGACCGCCTCCGGAGGAGGGAAACGCCGGTATTGCTTGACGATTCACATCGATATCAGTGCCTTCAAGCAGATCGAGCAGGCTTTGCGCCGTGAGAAGGAGCGCTCTCAGATGTATCTCGAGATGGCCGGAGTGGTCCTGCTCGCCATCGACAAGGAAGGCAGAGTCATCCTGGCAAACCCGAAAGCCTGCGATGTGCTGGAGGCGAAGGAAGAGCAGATCACGGGCAAGGACTGGTTTCAGCACTTCATTCCGGAACACCGGCGGGCGGAAATCCGCCGAGTCTTCCGGGAACTGATGGACGGATCAGTCCAACCGGTCGAGTATCATGAGAACCCGGTGTTGACCGCTTCCGGCAGGGAACGCTGGATCGCCTGGCGGAACACACTGATCAGGTCAGCGGAAGGGAAAGCGCTCGGCACCTTCAGCTCCGGCGAGGATATCACCGAACGCCGGGCCGCGGAGAAAGCCCTGCGGGAAAGTGAGAGGAAATACCGCGAGCTGGCGGAGTCCCTGCCTCAGGTGGTGTACGAAATAGACCTGCGGGGCGAGCTCGTATACGTGAACCGCAACGCCTACACGCTTTTCGGCTACAGCGAGCAGGAGTTCCAGGCCGGGCTGGATGCCGTACAGATGATCTGCCCGGAAGACCAGGAGCGCGCTGCTGCGGATATCGCCGCGGCTCTGCGAGGTGAGTCGCTCGGGGGCCGGGAATACAAAGCCATAAAAAGGGACGGCACCTGCTTTCCTGTCCTCATCCATTCCAGCCGCGTCGTTAGAGCGGGAAGGGTGGCGGGCCTGCGAGGAATAATCATCGACCTCACTCAGCACAAGGAAGCGGAGAAGGCGCTGCGGGAAAGCGAGGAGAGACTCCGGCAGTCACAGAAGATGGAAGCCGTCGGCAGGCTCGCCGGAGGAATAGCCCACGATTTCAATAACCTGCTTACCACCATGATCGGCTACTCGGACCTGCTTCTCAACGATCGCAACCTGACCGATGAGGCCAGGCAAGAAGTGGAGGAAATCCACGCCTCCGCCAAACGAGCTGCCTCACTGGTGAATCAGCTCCTGGCCTTCAGCCGTAAACAGGTGCTGCATCCCCGGATCCTGGATCTGAACAAGCTGGTTTCAGACACTACCAGGATGCTGAGAAGGCTGATCCACGAGAACATTCATCTGGCCACGGAGCTGAATCTCGGGATCGGGCGGGTCAGGGCGGACCCGGTGCAGCTCGAACAAGTCATTATCAATCTGGCCATCAATGCCAGGGACTCCATGCCTCTGGGCGGCAGGCTGACTATAGCGACCGCAGCCGCTCAACTGGATGAAAGCTACTACGGCTGCCACCCGGAAGTGGTTCCGGGGGACTACCTGCTGTTGTCGGTCAGCGATACCGGGCAGGGCATGGATGAGGAAACCAGGAAGCATCTTTTCGAGCCTTTCTTTACCACCAAGGAGCCGGGAAAGGGAACAGGTCTGGGACTGGCGACGGTGTTCGGAACCGTCAAGCAGAGCAACGGGTATATATACGTGGACAGCGAGCCGGGACGGGGGTCCACGTTCAAGATCTATCTGCCCGTAGCCCGGTCTGTTCCGGAGGAGCGGAAGGCGGCCCCGCGGCCGGACCGGAAGCGGAGGACCGGCGAGGTGATTCTGTTGGTCGAAGACGACCAGGCGGTCCGCAATATGACTCGCAGGAGCCTGGAGGCGGCGGGGTACCGTGTATTGGCGGCAAATGACGGCCGGGAGGCACTGCAGGTCAGCGAGTCCGCTTCCTCCTCCCCCATTCACTTGCTTATCACCGACCTGGTTATGCCGGAAATGGGCGGCAGGGAGCTGGCGGAACGCTTGAAAGCCCGCTCACCCGGTCTCAAGGTGCTCTACATTTCCGGCTATTCGGAAAGTACTGCGGCCGGTCAAAGCGTGGAGAGGCAGGATCTGGCGTTTCTGGAAAAGCCCTATTCGCCGCGGACGCTAGGCCAAAAAGTGGCAGAGCTGCTCGACTGATCGACTCCCGGAGGGGGAGAATGGAAACAGCCCGCCCTCGACGGGAAAGCGGGCTGCAGGTGACGGGCTGGCTCCCTCAGGATCATCCGGGGGAGGCGAGGGCGCCTCAGCTCCGGTCCGGGCCCTCCGTTTGGGGTGGGGG
>CAYMEK010000099.1:0-9877 GCA_964389305.1 uncultured Spirochaetaceae bacterium | reverse complement strand
TGACCAGGGCCGGATTGACCTCGAAAAAGGGATTGAGGGTGGTGGCGCCGATGAAGACGACCGTGCCTTTCTCCACCCAGGGCAGCAGGGCGTCCTGCTGAGCCTTGTTCCACCTGTGCACCTCATCGACGAACAGAATGGTCCGCTGCCCGTACAGCTTGTTCCGTTCTTCGGCCTCGGAGGTAACCCGGCGAATCTCCTTGACCCCGGCCAGCACCGCGTTGATGCTCGAGAAGTGACGGCGGGTGGTATTGGCTATCACCCGCGCCAGGGTGGTCTTTCCCGTTCCCGGCGGCCCGTAGAATATCAGGGAGGAGAGCTGGTCGGCCTGGATCGCCCGCCGCAGCAGACGGCCCTCTCCGAGGATGTGCTCCTGACCCACGAACTCTTCCAGAGTACGGGGACGCAGGCGGGCGGCGAGGGGCTGCTCCCGCTCCAGATCCTCCTCGCTTCTGTCGAAAAGCTCCTTACTGCTCACAGGACGGCTCTCCCTGGGAATACTTCCGAGCCTGAGCCGCGGGCGCCGGAATTACGCGCGCCTTCGAGATTCAGAGGCCGGCAGTGCAGGCTCCGAAGGAAAGAGTAAGGCATAGGGCGGTGATTGAACAACCACCCTCGCCCCGCCCAAGGGCCGCAAGCGGCTTGAAACCTCCGCCAGTTTCAAGCGTATATTTAACGGATATGTACGCACAACCGGGAACAACTACTTGAGCGCCGGGAAACGGCAACACACCGAGGCACAGGATCTCCAGGCCGTACTGTCCGCCAAAGGCGGCAACCGCTTCGCTTTTGAAGGCATCGTCCGGCGCTATACTCCTGTTCTGTATTCCCTGGCCGTACGCCTTCTGGGAACTGGCGAAGAGGCCGAAGACGCAGTCCAGGAGATATTCGAAAAGGCATACAGAAATCTCGGCCGCTTTCACAGTACCCGGCGTTTTTTCCCCTGGCTGTACACCATTGCGGTAAATCACCTGCGCTCCCGGATGAGGAAAAACAGGCGCCTCCGCCGCCTGGGCATTGACCCGGTCTCGCCGGAGCTGATCGAGGAACACCAATCCTCCCGGGACGGCGATCCGCAGAGGCAGGCCGTGCTCAGGGAGGGAGAGCTGCTGGCCCGGCAGGCCCTGGACAAGCTGCGCAGGGTGCAGCGGGAAGTGTTCGTGCTGAGGCAGCTCCAGGGTCTGAGTACAGCCGAAACGGCGGAAATACTGCATATCCCCGAAGGGTCGGTCAAGACGCACCTGCGCCGGGCCCGCCTGGCTCTGGTGGATGCTCTGACCGATCAAGGCTGGGAGTGAAACCGCAAGACGGCGGCTGCGTATATATATATGGAGTTTAGCTGAGAATGACCTGCGAAGCCTGGAGACGGGAGCTGAGAGGCTGGCTGCTGAAAAACTGGAGCAGCGAGCAGGAAGGGCAGCCCCTCGCCCGCGAATCGGCCGCCGCCCGGCTGCCCCGGACCTTGAGGGCTCATGTGCGGGAATGCCGGCGTTGTGCGGCGCGGCTGCAGGCGGCGCTTGTTCTACGCCAAGGCACGGAGCTGCAGCCTCAGTGTCCGCCCGGGTTGGACGAACGCGTAATCGCCCGGCTGGCAGGCGGCAAGCCGGCCGGGACCGTAAAGCCGGCGGCCGGCTGGCTCCGCTGGGCCGCAATCCCCGTTGCGGCGGTGCTGGCGCTTGCCGTGGGGCTGTCGTTGGGCCTGCGCGGACGGGAGCGGGCGGTTCGGGATACCGTAACGGTGCAGCTCGTATTCGAAGCCCCGGAGGCGCAGGAAGTTTCGGTGGTCGGGGACTGGAACCGGTGGGACCCCGAAGCCCAGAGGATGAACGGTCCGAACGGGGACGGCCGGTGGAGGATCGAGATACACGTTCAAAAGGGTAGGGAGTTTCGCTACCAGTTTCTGGTGGACGGCGAACACTGGCTGCCCGATCCCGAGGCCCCGCTGAGGGTGGAAGACGGCTTCGGAGGATTCAGCTCAATACTTCAAATATAAGTGCAAGGAGGACAGCAGTGAAGAGAATAGCGTTCGCAGCACTGGCAATGGTCGCTATGCTGGCGTCTCCGCTCTGGAGCCAGCAGGACAGCGAGCCTGATTTTGTCGACGCCCTGCGGGAGAGGCTGGCCGTAGAAGGCTGGAGCGCCGCCGAGCTGAGGGAGCTGGCCGGCCAGGAGGTGGACTGGAGCCAGGCCCGGCTTCGGGACGCCGAAGCCGTAGCCGTTTGCCTCAATTACGCCAGGCAAGAGGATGGAAGGATCGGTCCCGAGGCCCGGGCACAGATAGCGATGCAGCTGGCCGCAAGTTTCGAGGAAATGCGTTCCTTCGGCTTCGGCGAGCCGGCAATACTGAGAGCGGGATTGAACGGAGTGAGGGAGCTGCTGGGCGAGCTTCACACCTGGCGGGCGGGAGAGGACAATGAATCGGGACTGGGAGATCTTCTGCGCAGCAGGCTGAGGCAGCAGCTCCACAGCGCCACCTGCCTGGAAGCCCAGGAGCAGATCAAAAACCAGGACCGCGATCGAAATCGAGCCCATTCCGACCACCTGGTCGGCCCGGGCCCTCGGGCCGGCGAGGGAGTGTCCGGCGGCGGCTCCAAGAGCCTGTAAGGCGCTCGGAGCCGATTCTTCCCGGGTATTGGAGAGGTCTCTCGAACGCCCGGGATCCTACGGGGAGCGTATTCTGGTGACTGAGCGTCGGGCTGCGGGAGGGCTCTGCTTCCCGCAGCTTATCCTCCCGCTTGTCCGTCTGGCAGCCGTTATCTCGTTTGTTCTTGCTGCCGCCTGGCTTTCCGCCGAGGACCTGGAATCGGCCCTGCTTCGCAGCCGCTACCCGGCTGAAACACGAGAGGAAATCCGCTCCATCTTCGCCGCTGCCAGGCGGGAAGGCATTCCGGAACCGCTCATGCTTCCCAGGCTGGAGGAGGGGATGGCCAAGCGAGTCTCCCCCGGGCTTCTCCTATCGGTGCTGCGCCGGGAGCGGGAGGGCTTGCTTGAGGCCAGGCGGCTGCTGCTTTCGGTGGAAGGTGGGAAGGCGCTGCTTGCCGATCCGGCCTCCTGGGCCCGCACGGCCAACCTGCTGGCCGGCAGCTGGTCTCCCGGGGTGGTGCGGGCTTTGGCGTCTGCCAGCAGAACGCGGCCCGAGGGGTACCGGGACGCCACCTCCCTGTACGTGAGCCTGGTGGAGTGGGGCCTGGACGCGGAGGTTTCCCTGCAGCTCGTTCGCTCGCTGCTCATCTCCTCCCTGCCCGCCGAAAGCTTCCCGGGAGTCCTCGACCTGCTGATCGAGGGCCGGCGCCGGCGGATCGATCCCGAAGAGCTGGCAGCCCGGATCCAGGGGCAGTTGGAACGGGTAGACAGCCTGAGGGGGCTGGAAGAAAGGATCTATTGAAGGAGACACGATGAACACTCGAAAGCCCGCATACCTGCTCTTCGCTCTGGCTCTGGTCTGGCTGGTGGCCTCCACTCCCGACGCTCCGGCCTACCCACCCGTCCTGATCCTGGGGCTCTACGGGCAGGGGCTGTACGCCTCCGAGGCCGGAGCGGACCCGTATTCGGAAGCCGGCTTGCGGGCCAGCGGCCTTTTTTCCTGGCGTACCGCCCTCGCTAACGGCGCCTCTCTGGCCCTCCATGCCAGCTCGATCCTCGACCGCAGCGTGGTCGGCTCCAACAGCCTCTACGACGCCGAAAACTTCATTCTCCAGCTCCTCGTGCCGCGAGATTCCAGCAGCATCCTTTTCGACGGTGGGCTGAGCGCCTCCGGACTCGGCACGCTGAGCGGCGATCAGGCTCATCTGCGTCCCGACTGGAACCTCAGTCTGCGACATCGGCTGGAAGGGGAGACTACGCTGGTGTTCCTGTCCTTGCGCGGCTACTACCTCTACCAGCCCGACGGTGAGGAGGATGCGCTGTACCAAGGTGCGGCCTTGGGATTCGAGGCTTCGCCGGGAATCCGCCTGCGCTACGGACTTACCCTGGAAGGAGGCTGGGAAGGCTGGCTGGAATCTCCCCTTTTCGAACCTTCCGGCGACCCCCTGGATGAGAGGCGTCGGGACTTCCCGATTACTCTGTCCGCCTCTGCGGAAGGGCTGCTGGGCTACTTCTTCGACTGGAAGCTGGAGGCGGAGACGGGGCTGCGCCTGTCGAATGCCAATCGCTTCCTGGAAACCTCCGGCCTGCTGGAGGAGGGCTCCGAAAGACTCGTGTTCCTGGGCGGAGGCGGCCGCTGGGGGTGGAGCCCCCGCCGCAACGTCGCTTTCGAAATGGAGATGTTCGCCAGACAGGACTTCTACCTCGAGCGGCACGCCCTCACCGAAGCCGGGTTCCTGTCCGGGCAGCCCCTACGCGTGTTCTCCACCGGAGCTCAGCTGCACGGCGACTGGACTCCGGACGACCGCCTGTTTCTGGCAGGCGATATCTCGGCTGCCCGGCGCTTCGCCAACGAGGAGGGTGAAAACCGCTGGACGTTCATCGTACGAGCCGGCGTGGAGTACAGCTTCTAGCCTCACCCCCGTCTGTCCTTTGCAGACAGAACAACTGTCGGTATATTCTCCTTAAGGAGGCAGCATTGCCGATTTCGCCTTCGCTAGGATATAACCACCTCGTTACGGATCTCATCCGGGTCCGCTCCTCGATCCGCGCCTACAACGGCGAGCCCCTGCCCGGCCGCGCCCGTGAAGAGCTGGAACACTGCTGCCGTACTCTGTTCGAGGGGCCTTTGGGGAGCCGCTGCCGGTTTCGGCTGATCGATCGCAAGGATGGGCGTGAAGGCGGCGAACGGGTGGGGGCTTACGGAACCATTCGGGGCGCCCCTGCCTACCTGGCCGGAGCGGCGCGGGAAGGCAGCCACGCCCTGGAGGATTATGGCTACCTCTTCGAGCTGCTCGTCCTGAAAGCTACGGACCTGGAGCTGGGTACCTGCTGGCTGGGTGGACTGTTCTCGCGCAGCGCCTTCGCCAGGGCAATCGACCTGCAACAGGAGGAGATCCTCCCGGCGGTCAGCCCGGTCGGTGTGCCGGCCGGCAGACGCGGGCTGCTCGATCAGATCATCCGTTGGGGCGCGGGCTCCAAAAAGCGCAAGCCGTGGAGCGCTTTGTTCTTCGAAGCCGCAACCGCCCGGCCCCTGTCTGCAGAAAGAGCAGGCGGCTTCGCCTCCGCCCTGGAGATGGTCCGCCTGGCGCCCTCGGCCTCCAACCGCCAGCCCTGGCGGATATGGCGGCAGGAAGGGGAAGACCGGCCGCTTTTCCACTTCTTCCTGCTGCGCTCCCCCGGATACCGTTCCCCCACGCCCCTGGATCTGCAGCGCATCGATATGGGCATCGCCATGGCGCATTTCGACCTGGCTCTGGAGAACGACGGTCTGCACGGAAGTTGGATCGTAGCCGGACATCCACCCCAGCCTGCCGCGGGAGCCTGGCAAGAGTGCGAATATGTGATAAGCTGGCGTGCCGACTAGTGACAGCGGCCAAGCGGATATCATGACCGAGAAGCTCTACTACCACGATTCCCGCCTGCAGAGCTTTCAGGCTCGGCTGCTTCGTCAGGAGCGTCAGGGGCGGCGGTGGATTGCCGTTCTGGATCGAAGCGCCTTTTATCCCCAAGGAGGAGGACAGCCTGCCGATCGGGGCAGCCTGAACGGCGTTTTTGTACTCGACGTCCAGGACAGAGGCGGGGAGATCCTCCATGTTCTGCCTCAACCGCTGCAGGAGGGATTGCCGGTGGCAGGGACCATCGACTTTGCCCGGCGCTTCGAGTTCATGCAGCAGCACACCGGACAGCACATCGTATCGGCCAGCCTGATTCAGGCGGCCGGATACCCCACGGTCTCGGCTCATCTCGGGGAACACTATACGGCCGTGGAAATCAAGGCTGATAAAATCGAGGAGGAGCAGATCGAGACGGCCGAGAGGCTGGCCAACAGGGCTGTGACCCGCAACCTGCCGGTGCGAATACAGTGGATCCGGCCCGAGGAGGCCGAACGCTTCAAGCTGCGCAAGCCGCCCCCGGAGGTGGGACGTCTGCGTATCGTGGAGATCGAAGGGGTGGATGCCGCCGCCTGCGCCGGGATTCACGTCGCCTCCACCGGGGAAGTAGGATTGATCAAGTACGACGGGCTGGAAAAGATCCGCGGCCGGCTGCGGTTGCACTGGCTGATCGGGGAAAGGGCCTATCGGGACAACCGTGAAAAAGACCGCCTGATCGCCGCCTTGAATCGGGAGCTGACCTGCGGCACCTCGGAGATCCTGGCCTCGGTGCAGGAGTTGAAGAACAGGCTGAGAGCCCGCGGGGAGCAGCTATCCCGGCTGGAGCGAGATCTGTCCGCCCGGATCGCCGCCGAACTGCTGGACCGCTCCGATTCCTTGGGCCCTGTCCGGCTGGCGGCCGAGATCTTCCAGGGAGTCGAGCCCTCCCTCGCGAGCGCCGTCTACCAGGCTCTACTTTCCCGGCCCTCTACCGTGGCCTTTATTTTCAACAGGACGGTAGAGGATGTCCGGTGGTGGATCGGCTCGAGTGAGGATCTGGAGCTGCCCTGGAAGCGGATCGTGCCGCCGCTGTTGCCGCTGATCGACGGCAAGGGAGGCGGTAGGGGAGCAAGCTGGCAGGGCAGCGGCCGTAAACCTCAGGGAACGCCCGAATTTCTCACCCGTTTACAGGAGGCGCTCCAGCGCCACCTGCCGGAGCACCGAGCGAGGCCGGAGGAAGGCTGAGGTGTCGCTCAATCAGGCCGAAGCTGCGGCCAAACAGCCACGGCAGCGCTGCAGCGGTATCCTGCTTCATCCCACCTCCCTGCCGGGCCCCTACGGCATCGGAAGTCTCGGTGAACAGGCGTTCAAATTCGTGGACTTTCTCAAAGCCGGGCGCCAGTGCATCTGGCAGATTCTACCCCTCGGTCCCACCGGTTTCGGAGACTGCCCTTACCAGAGCTATTCCTCCTTCGCGGGCAACTTCCTGCTGATCGACCTGGACTACCTGGTCCGGGACGGCTTTTTAGAGCCCGACCATCTCGCCGACGCTCCCTCCTTTCCGGAACAGTGGGTGGACTACGGGCAGGTGTTTGTCTTCAAGTCCAGAGTCCTTGCCGCCTCCTACCGCTTCTGGAAGCGCCGGCGAGGCAGCGGTTTGGAGGAGTTTCTGGCCTTCTGCAGCCAAGAGTCACATTGGCTGGCCGATTTTTCCCTCTATATGGCCCTGAAGCGGCATTTCGAGGAACAGGAGCTGGAAGGTCCCTGGAGCGGTTGGCCGCGGGAGCTGGTCCAGCGAGAGCCGGAGGCCCTGGACAGGTGGCGGAAAGATCTACGGGAGCGGATCGAGCTCGAGCAGTATCAACAGTATCTGTTTTTCAGGCAGTGGCGGGCGCTGAAACGTTACGCGGGCGAGCAGGCAGTGCGGATCATCGGTGACCTGCCTATCTTCGTTGCCTACGACAGCGCCGATGTCTGGGCGCATCAGGAGCTTTTCCTCCTGGCTGCGGACGGCGGCCCGGCGGTGGTGGCGGGCGTGCCACCCGACTACTTCAGCGAAACCGGCCAGCTCTGGGGTAATCCCCTCTACGACTGGAAGCGCCTCAGGGAAACCGGATACAGGTGGTGGATCGAACGCATCCGGGCCAAGCTGCGACTGGTGGACATCCTGCGCCTCGATCACTTCCGGGGCTTCGAGGCCTACTGGGAAGTGCCGGCCTCGGAGGAGACGGCGGTCAATGGACGCTGGGTCAAGGGTCCGGGAGCGGACTTCTTCAGCACACTGGCGCGTGAGTTGGGCGGGGGGAACCAGGGCCGCCTGCCCTTGATCGCCGAAGACCTCGGCGTTATCACCCCGGCCGTGAAGAGACTGCGGGATCGCTTCCAGCTCCCGGGAATGAAGGTCCTTCAGTTCGCCTTCGACGGAGACGCGGCCAATGAGTATCTGCCCCACAACTACCTGGCCAACTGCATCGTGTACACTGGGACCCACGATAACGACACGACTACGGGCTGGTACCAGAAGGAGAGCCCAGAGGTGCAGGATCAGGTCAGGCGCTACCTTGCCCGGGGAGGTGAGGATATCGCCTGGGACCTGATCCGCTTGGCTTTCGCCTCGGTGGCCGATCTGGCAGTGATTCCGCTGCAGGACGCCCTGAAGCTGGGAAGCGAGGCCCGGATGAACACACCCAGCCTGGCCACCGGCAATTGGCAGTGGCGTTTTACCAGCGATATGCTCGACCAGGAAATAGCCGGCAGGCTGCGGGAGCTGGCCGAGCTGTACGACCGCTGTCCACCCGCGCAGCGCTAGCCCTGTCCGGCGGCCGCCGGCAGTGATTTCACCCTAATAGAGGCGAAGCATGAAGAAGAATGCTCCTCGCGGGTTGACCCAGATCAATGCCGCAAGCGCCCGGATACATTATATTAAAAGTATGGACCACCAGTTCTGTCCGGGCGCCAGGATGCTGAGACAACCCAAGCCGGAGAACTTCTCCTGTCCCGCCTGCGGCGAGGAGGTAGAGATCTGGAGCGACGAGATTCGCGGGGTTTGCCTTCGCTGCGGTCAAGCCGTGTTCCGGGACGGGGTCATGAGCTGCCTGGAGTGGTGCAAGTACGGCAGGGACTGTGTGGGTGAGGAAACCTACAGCCGCTACCTGAAAAACCGGACCATGGGCCTGCGGCGCAAGCTGTTGGAGGCGGTGCGTGAACTTGGAGAGACGAAAGCTCAGCGCCTGCGGCGCTGCGAAGCGGCGCTGGGCTGGGCCGAGGAGATTCTGAAAGAGAACAAGGCGGACTGGCATATTGTCATTCCCGCCGCGATACTGCACAATATCGCGGACGAGGACACGGTCAGGCAGATCCTGCTGCGGGCCGGCTTTCTTGCGGCTGAGATCGACAGGATCTGCGCGGTTGTCGATCGAAGCCGGCTCGCCGGTAAGGATGAAAGCATCGAGTACCGGGTGGTGCATGACGCCGGGCTGCTGGCCCGGCGAGAGAACGGGCTGGCTGAAGAACAGGTTTTCCTGACAGATACGGGACGAAAACTGGCGGAGACACGGCTGCGGTAGTGCTCGGCCACAATGGAGGTTTGAAATGCGGGAACAAGTGGAACAGGCTCTGCAGGATATACGCCCCGCTCTGCAGGCTGACGGCGGTGACGTCGAACTGGTGGAGGTGACCGAAGAGGGAGTTGTCAAGGTGAAGCTCAAGGGGGCCTGCGGCGGCTGCCCCATGGCTCAGATGACCCTCAAGCAGGGAATCGAGCGCCGGCTCAAGGCCTCGATACCGGACATCAAGAGCGTCGAGTCCGTTTCCCTCTGGGAGTAGCTCAGCCCTCCCGCGGCGTGATTCGAATACCGATTACCCGTCCGTTCCGCAGGAACTTGACCTCCAGGGGTGAGCCGGAGGGCCACCTGCTGAGCAGACGGTGCAGATCGTCTACTGTGGCCACCTGTTCGTCATTGAGGCTGAAGATGCAGTCTCCCGTTTCCAGGCCCGCCCGCTCGGCGGGACCGTTTTTCTCCACCGTAACCACCTCGACCAGAGAGTCCGCCTCCAGACTCAGAGAGTGCTGAACGCGCCGATTGACGGGACGGGACTGTGCCCCGATACCCAGATAGGCCCGCCGCACCTTTCCGTGCACGACCAGCTCGGTAACCACCCAGCGGGCCGTGTTGATGGGAATGGCAAAGCTGATACCCTGGGCCATGTAGATCATCGCCGTGTTTATCCCGATCACCCTGCCGCGGCTGTCCACCAGCGGCCCGCCGGAATTACCGGGATTAAGGGCGACGTCTGTCTGGATTACGCTGTCAATCAGCCGGCCCGACTGGCTGCGCAGACTGCGCCCCAGCGCGGAGATCACACCGGCGGAAACCGTGCTCTGGAAGCCCAGCGGGTTGCCGATGGCTATGACCATCTGA
>CAYMEK010000098.1:0-10058 GCA_964389305.1 uncultured Spirochaetaceae bacterium | reverse complement strand
CGAGCTGTTGATGATCTTGAAGTACCCGCCCCCGGCCAGCTTCTTGAACTTCACCAGGGCAAAGTCCGGCTCCACACCGGTGGTGTCGCAGTCCATCACCAGCCCGATGGTGCCGGTCGGGGCCACGGCCGTGACCTGGGCGTTGCGGTAGCCGTGCCGCTCGCCCTGCCGGAGGGCCTCGTCCCACACCCGGCGTGCTTCGGCGAGCAGCCGCGGCGGACAGTGCTCGGCTTCAAGCGGCCGCGGAAAGACGCTCAAGCCCTCGTACTCTTCCTCGGCCGCGCCGTATACCGCCCGGCGGTGGTTGCGAATCACCCGCAGCATATGCTCCCGGTTGGCCTGGAAGCGGGGAAAGGGACCCAGCTCGGCGGCCAGCAGGCCCGAGGTCAGATAGGCCTGCCCGGTGAGCAAGGCGGTCAGGCAGGCGGCCACACTGCGTGCCTGCTCGCTGTCGTAGGGCAGGCCCATCACCATGAGCAGGCTGCCGAGATTGGCGAAGCCCAGACCCAGAGTGCGGAACTCGTAGCTCTTGCGGGCGATCTCCCGGGTGGGGAACTGGGCCATCAGAACGCTGATCTCCAGCACGATCGTCCAGAGGTGGATGGCGTGGAGCATGGACTCCAGGTCGTATAAACCCTTCTCCACGTCGTAGAAGCTCATCAGGTTCAAGGAGGCCAGGTTGCAGGCCGTATCGTCGAGAAACATATATTCGGAGCAGGGATTCGAAGCCCGGATCTCCCCGTCCTCGGGACAGGTGTGCCATTCATTGATCGTGGAATGGAACTGCACTCCCGGATCGGCGCAGTTCCAGGCGGCAAAGGCGATGTGATCCCAGAGCTTCCTGGCTTTGATCTCCACCCTCAGCGAGGGATCCACCCGGCCGGTGAGAAGCCAGTTCCCGTCTTCCACCACCTCGTTCATGAACTCCGAAGACAGCCTGACGGAGTTGTTGGAGGACTGGCCGCTGACCGTGCCGTAGGCCTCCTCGTCCCATTCGGCCGTGTACTCCCGGATCTGCAGCTCCTGCAGCCCCTGCTCCAGGAGCTGAAGAATGCGATAAATATAGGCCGGGGGCACCTGTTCCAGCAGGGCCTGGCGGATCGCCTCCCGCAGACGGGGATTGCTGTCCGGGTCGAAGGCCGGGGGTTGCCCGCCGCCGTCCCCGCCGCTTCCCCCCTGCGCCCCCGTGGAGCCGGCAGACACCGCAGCTCCCTTTCCGGCGGCTCTCACGGCCTGCTCGAGCAGGCGGGCGTGCTTGCGCAGCACCCGGCTGCCAATGACCATGGAAACTACCTTCTGCTCCTCCTCGACCTTCCAGTCGATGTAGGACTCCACATCGGGATGATCGGCGTCCAGCGTGACCATGCGGGCCGCCCTGCGGGTCGTGCCGCCGCTCTTGACGGCCGAGGCCGAGCGGTCGCCCACCTTGAGAAAGGACAGCAGGCCGGAGGAAACCCCTCCCCCGCTCAAGGGCTCCTGCCTGGCTCGCAGGCGCGAGTAGTTGGTGCCCGTGCCCGAGCCGTATTTGAACAGCCTGGCTTCGCTGGTGATCAGGTCCATGATCCCGCCCTCGTTGACCAGATCGTCCTGCACCGAGATTATAAAACAGGCGTGCGGCTGGGGCCGCTCGTAGGCGCTGCCGGCCTTTCTCAGCTCTCCGCTGTCCGGGTCCACGTAGTGATGGCCCTGGGCAGGCCCCTTGATCCCGTAGACGTCGTAAAGGCCCGTATTGAACCACTGCGGCGAATTGGGAGCCGCTATCTGACGGGCCAGCATGCAGGCCAGCTCGTCGTAGAACGCTTCGGCGTCCTCCTCGGCGTCGAAATACCCGTAGCGTTTTCCCCACTGCGTCCAGGTGAAGGCCAGGCGGTGAAACACCTGGCGGGCGTCGTTCTCGCCGCCGGCGGCGGCCCTGCTGGGAAGGCCTGTCTTGCGAAAGTATTTCTGCGCCAGGATGTCGGTGGCGATCTGCGACCAGAAAGAGGGTACCAGCACCTTTTCCTGCCGGAAGATCAGCCGGCCGTCGGGATCACGGATTTCGGAAACCCGCTTCTCGAAGCTGATGCCCCGGTACGGTCCTTCGCCCTTGCGGGTGAAATGTCGCTGTATCTTCATGCTCCCCTCTCCCGGATCCGATGTGCAGGCTTTGGCCTCGCCGACCTGTTGACGGCCTTCAAAGGTACTCGTCGACCCTGCCCGGCAGGGTCTCGAAAGCGAATTCAAAGTTAATACGGCCGAACCGCCCGATCAATAGAAGCCGGGGCAAAACCCGGCTTTATTCTTGCTCCCAACCGCCCGCCGGCTCCAGATCCACCACCCGCCCTCCTTCGACTCCGGCGGTTTCCCGCAGAGAGCGCTCCAGCCGATCGAAGCTGCGCAGAAAACTCCCGGGATCGCTGCGCAGGAACCGGCGAACTTCCAGCGCCCGGTCCGGATAGGCCGAGATCAAACGCCCGGCGGTCAGGCTGCGGAAGTAGTACTGAACTACCGGCCGGGGCTGCTGAAACAGGTAGGCCTGGAACTCGTTGACCGCCAGGTACGAATCGGCCGTGTCGTAGCCCATCCAGCGGAAGAACAGCAGCCAGAACTCCCGCGCCGGCTGCGGCAGGCTCTCCCACTCCTCGCGGCAGGCCCGCCTGTATTCGGCCCGGCTGAAGAATACGCCGTGGTAGCTCTCATGGGTCAGCAGGTGCCGCCTCAGCACCGGATAGGAACTGCGGGAGATGGACAGTATTGCCCCCGTTCCGGGCAGGAAGCCTTTTTCCTCGCGGATCACGCCGTTGTGCAAAAGCAGCTCTTTGAGAAGCTCCTCCTCCCGATTGAGCGTAAAGGATTCCTCCCTGGCCTTCTGGAAAAATCTAGCCAGGTCTTCGGCCCGGTAGTCGTGGGCGTTGAAGCCGTGAAGACCGGCGAAATCCTGGTTGGAAACCAAACGGCCCCGGTAGCCTCGCTTTTCGACGAAAAAGGCCAGACGCTTGAAGAAGCGGGACTGCACCCGGTAGTCGGCTGTGTCCATGATCAAGATCCGGGGAAACCGGGACCATGAAAAAAGCTCGAAGTCGGCCTGCCGCCAGCGCGCCGGATCGTAGAGCAGCACCGCGGCCGGATCGGCCGGCAGAGGATCCAGGCTCCCTGCAGACCTTGCAGCCGGAACGGACTCTCCAGCGCTCTCGCCGGCCGTGCTTACCGCTGTCCGCCCCAGGCGGGAAACCGTCAGGCTCCGAAGCCGAAATCCTCCTCCCCCCAACGGCTCCAGTCTCAGGCTCTGCGGCCTGAACGGAACTATAGCCTCGTAGAGGTAGATTGTCTGGGTGCCCGGCAGGCTGCCGTTCCGGAATACCGCCGTCTCGCCGCCGGAGCGGAAGGTAAGAAGCACGTTCGCCCGGCCTGAATCGAGCTCCGGAGAGGACCGCCGGTCCGGCGGGGCTTCCGAGGATGCGCCCGGCGGCCTGAGCCGGTCGTCGCTCTCTGCGGCCGCTTCGAGGCTGCGAAACTCCGGCCAGGAAAAGGGAGCCCGGGAATCCAGGGTCACGGCTATCTGCCAGACCTCCTGTCCAGCGGCGGCCGGGCCCGCAAGCCCGACCGCAGCCGAAGGCCGCGCTTCCCGATCGGCTGCCGAACCCTCGAACGGCCACCCGCAGATCCGAAAAAAAACCTCGAGGGCGCTGCCGTCTTGCTCCACCGCCCGGACCGCCCCGCCCAGACGCAGCAATCCCGCCCCCGTGCGAATACCGTCGAAGCTCTCGCCGAGGCCGGCTTCCAGCAATTCGAGGGCCGGCAGACCCTGCTCGCGGTCGGCCGGTTTCTCGATCTCAAAGCCGCGGATCACGCTTCCCCGGTGCAGCGACAGGTGCTGCATCACCACCTCCTCACCCGCTCGAACCAGGGTCCCGGCGGCGATCTGACGGCCGCCTCCCCCGTACACCCGCAGGCTCTCCCCACCGCCGGCTCCCCGATAGCGGATATAGAAAGCCTGACCGTCCCTGGCGACCAGCACCGGCTCGGCCAGGTAAAACCCGCCTTCCTGATCTGCCTCCAGCCGCTGCTCCGCCGCCCCTCCCTCCTCTGGGATAAAGAAAGGCAGCCCTTCCTGTGCCCGCCCGCAGCTCGCCAGAATTGCGAGCAGGACGGCAAGAGTCTTGAGAAGCTTCATGCCATGGGAAAAAT
This sequence comes from uncultured Spirochaetaceae bacterium, assembly GCA_964389305.1. Taxonomy (GTDB): domain Bacteria; phylum Spirochaetota; class Spirochaetia; order SZUA-6; family DRHE01; genus CAYMEK01. The sequence continues at coordinate 5,891 of CAYMEK010000098.1, read as the reverse complement.
GCTTTTAAGCAGCAGCTCGGCGATTTCCCGCTTCCGCTGGGGCGGCATCTCCGGATCTTCCCGGAGCATGCTCTCGAAGCGGCCGTCAAATCCGTCCGGGAGCCTGGGCAGCTCCAGAACTTTTTCCATCAGCACCCGGGCCGAGGGCTCGAAGATGTGGTTGAGGGCAAAGAGAAAGCTGCAGAGGCTGCGCAGGAAATTGCTCAAGGAGAAGGTGTAGAACAGGCCGTCCCCCCTGTAGACGGCGGCTCTGAGATCGTTGAGATAGTAGGCTGCCGAGAGGCGGGCGCCGTTGACGATCGTCTTCCAGAAGTGCTCGGGCAAAGTCGAGAGTTTTTTGCGGGTCTCATCGAGCCAGCCTGTCTTTTTATACAGAACCTGGCCGTGCAGCAGCCTGTAAAAAGGGTAGGTGCCCGTGTCGTGGAAGATCCACTCTCCCCGTCGGATCCGCTCGAGCAGGCGGTCCACCCGTTCGGTAGCCTGGTAGCGGATCTTCACCGGAAGCTCCTCCAGCAGGAAGCGATCCTCAGTAAAGGCAGGCACCGTATCGAAGGTGGCCGGGTTCCCGAAATAGCTCTTACGCTCGGCGGCCTCCGGCAGTGCGTTTCGGTAATAGACATCGAGGGAGATGGTGAAGTAGGGGTCGAGAATTCTCGCTTCCGCCGCCTCGCCCAGCACCACGGTTTCGATGCCCGGCCAGGAACTGATGAGCTGGCTCAACTTCCGGCTGTTGCGTTCGACTTTCCTCTGCACCCGTCCATCATAGCACAAACTGTTTGATTGACAAAGGATTTTGTGCCATTGTAGAGATCGACCGCAGAGATCGATGATGTAAACATGGCGAAAAAAGCACGTCAGGCAAACAGGCTCTGGCTGCCCCTTCTTCCGATCTGGATTTCCTCTCTGGTGTTCTTCACCGTAGTTTTGGCTTTCCGCCAGGCCACCACACCCCTTCTGATCGGTGCAATTCTCTGCACCGGGGGCATGGGCCTGCTGATGGGACTGCTGCTCGCCCGCAACCTCCCCCGACTCAAGAGCGCCGAGCGCAGGGCCCGGTTCCTGGAGGCTATCTTCGAGGTGATTCACAAAGCCGGAGGTTCCCTTGATCTGGACGAAGTGCTCAACGCCGTCACCCGCATCACCGTAGAGGCGACCGGGGTGCGGGGCTGCTCCATAAAACTCTGGGACCCCGACAGCGGCACAATGCGGGTGCGCTCCATGGCGGGGATCGCCAGGGAGGCCGCCGACCTCGCCATCGACGTGGCGGAGAATATCTACCACCGCAGCCTCATGGAGGGTAACGCCGTCCTGGTGACGGATGCCCTGGTGGACGATTTCCCCGAGGTGGACGACCAGACCGAGAGCCTTATCTGCGTGCCCCTCAGGCGGGAGAAGCGGGTGCTGGGAGCGCTGTGCGTGTATGGAGAACGGGGGCGGAAGCTCAGCCAGGATATGATCTCGCTGTTCTCCATCCTCGGCGATCTGGTGACCCTGTCCATCGCCAACGCCTCGGTGTATGAGAATCTCAAGCGACTGGACAAGGCCAAAAGCTGGTTCCTGCTCAAGGCCTCCCACGAGCTGCGCTCACCCCTCAACAGCATCCAGTCGATCACCCGGACCCTGAGTCAGGGCTTCCTGGGCGAGCTGACCGACCAGCAGAAGAAGATGCTCGCCCGCATAGAAGCCCGGGCCGGAGCTCTGGCGAACAGCATCGGCGATCTGCTGGTTCTGGCCAAGGGCAAGGCGGAGCTGTCCACCTCGGAGCTGGAAAAGATCGATTTCTGTGCGCTTCTGGGTGAAAACGTCCAGTTTTTCGAGACCATGGCGGGAGAGAAAGGCGTGCGCCTGGAGGTTAGCTGCCCCTCCGACCCAGCAGCCGCCGTTGTGTACGGTAGGCGGGAAGGGCTGCAGACGGTTATCTCCAACCTGCTCTCCAACGCAATCAAGTACACTCCCACGGGGGGCAGGGTGAGCTTGAGCATGAACCCGGCGGAGGACAAGGTGGTATTCGAGGTCAGCGATACCGGGATCGGCATCCCGGAGAATGAGCAGGACAGTCTGTTCAGCGAGTTCTTCCGGGCCACCAACGCGAAAAACCTGGCCGAGACCGGAACCGGCCTGGGATTGTCTATCGTGAAATCCACGGTTGAACAGCACGGCGGCCGGATCGAGGTGCAGAGTCGCGAGGGGCAGGGCACCACCTTCAGAGTGCTGCTCAACCGGGTGGGACGGTAGGAAGGCGTGGCTCAGGCCTTTTACCTTCTGGCTCTAAAGGCGCCCACCAATGTCGAAAAAAAGGTCCTGGAAATCAAGGAAGAGCTGTTTCGCCGCCACGGGCTGGCATCCGCCCTGGCCCTGCCCGTAGGCATTCCCGTGTTCTGCCTGCCCTGCCCGCCCGAGGTTGGAGACCTCCGCCGCCGGATCAGAGAGGCGGTAGGACGGCGGGCTCCGGTGTTCAGCACCGCAGCAGTGACCGAGCTCGAAGGCTGCCTGTTCTGGGAGCTCGAACCCGCAGAAACGCTCGACGAGCTCGGGCAGGACTGCCGGCGGCTCCTTTCCCCCGCCGTCCCGCCCTGCCCTGAGGCGGCCGCTCCCGGCCAGGAGAGCCTGAAAGAGGTGCCCTTCACCGCAGGGCGCGGATTCTTCCTCGCCGATCTGGAAGGACGGTCCCCTCCGGGCGCCGAGGTGACATCGCAGACGGTCCCGGCTTCCCTTCGTTTCCCCGCCCAGGCCGCGGTGCTGATCCGCATTACCGGCCTCGTGCCGCAGCCGCCGGGCAACCACAGGCCCGCGGCTTCCACCAGGCCCGGCGCCGCCCCGGAAGGAGAACCGCGCCCGGGTGGAGCGCAGCCTGCCGGCCCCTGGTGGCAGGCTCTGTACTGGGAGGAAATCCTGCGCCTCCCACTGAGAAAGCCGGCCTGAAGCGGGCAAAGGGGCTGAGCTGAACCGGGCCGGCGGGGCGCGAGCGGCTGCTGCAACCGGTCCCGGGCCGCCGCGGGGCACGAGGCGGGCGATCGGGCCGGGGAGGGACCGGGTGAACGCGCCGGCAGCCGAGAAACCCCTGCTCGCTAACGAAATCGGTCGAGCTGCTCTCGGAGGACTTGCTCCAGGCTCCTCATCAGCTGCGGCACGGAAACCGGGAAGCCTTCCTGCCTGAGGGTGGTGCAAAACTCCAGGTGGGCCCGCCCGCAGCGATAGTCGGGGACCCGGGAGGGAAAGCGCAGGTATCGTTCGAAGAGCGTAAGGTCATTGGCCACCAGCAGGCTGGCCTGGTAGAACAGCAGCTTCCGCCGCCGGTACAGCGAGGCGCCGAGGATCTTGCGCCCGCCGAAGGCCAGGTCGGAGATCCCCTTGTCCTCTAGGCCTCTGATTTCCAGGAGCGAAAGAGCCAGGCTGAACCAGTTGTTGATGAGCCGGAAGTAGTGCAGATTCTGAAACTGTGAGGCCACCTCGCTCACCAGGGCCAGTACCACCTGCCCCGGGGAAAGCACCACGGTACCCCCTCCCCCCCTGCGCCGCAGGATCGGTACTCCGTCGCGCTCGGCCCGGCTCACGAAGACATCCCCCTCAGCGTTTCCCCCCGCTCCCATGACTATGGAGACGGTCTGGGGTTCGTAGATCCTGTACACGGGACGCCCTTCCCGCAGATACAGATCCAGGAGGTGTTCGTTGACGGTTTCGGGAGTCCTGGTTTCAGGCCTCATGGCTTTGCCGGATTCCGGGAGCAGCCGAGATCCCTCTACGCGCCGAACTTGGCCAGCCTGCCCGCCGCCGCCAGGGCCAGGCGCATCAGCATGGCGCCCGGAATCACGCCCCAAAGCCCTGAGGCGCAGGAGCGCTCCCCGAACTCGCGGACGCGGTCAGGGCGAACATCGGGAGCGTGAAGCAGGAACGGTACCGGGTGGGCGGAATGGGAACGCATCGAGGAGGGGGTGGAATGATCTCCGGTCACGATCAGCACCTCCGGCTCGAGGGCCGTGATCCGGGGGACGAAGGCGTCCACCTTCTCGATCTCGGTAACCTTGGCCTGAAAGTCTCCGTCCTCACCCCTGGAATCGGTGTACTTGTGATGGACAAAAAAGTAGTCGTAGCGGTCCCAGTTGCTCTTCAGGGCCCCGGCCTGGTCGTCCAGGCTCTTCAGCTCCTCGATCACGTCCATGCCCACCAGCCGGCTGACCCCCTTGTAGTCGGGGTAGACGGGCATGGCCACCGGGTTGAGCCCGAAGCGTTCCTGCATAGAAGGAATGTGAGGCAGCCTGGCGAATCCCCGCATCAGAACGGCATTGGCCGGGTGCCGGTCCTGCAGCCGATCCAGGGCCTGGCGGATGAACGCCTCCGCTATCTCGGCGGTCTTCTTCCCCTCCTCGGAGGTGGCCTTGGGATCGTGAGGCTTGACGCCGGTGGCCTGCGGATCGGTGTCCTCAACGTGATCGCTCAAATCCCCGCCGCGGAAGACTACCACGGCCCGGTAGTCCTTCACGGGCCTTATGAAAAGCTCGATCCCTGGAATGGAGATCGAAGACAGAAGCTCGCAAAGCTCGGCGCACTTGTCGGTGGGAATGCGTCCGGCCCGGCGGTCGGTGATCCGCCCCTGCTCATCCCTGGTAGCGAAGTTGATCCGCGCCGCTACGTCTCCCGATCGCAGGGGAAAGGCAATGCCCAGGGCCGCCACCACCCCTCTGCCGATCGGATACTCGGTAGGCTGGTAGCCGAACAAGGCCAGGTGCCCCGGAGCCGACCCGGGAGTGATGCCGTAGCCGATAGGCAGGTGCAGACCGCACTCCGATTCGGCGGCCAGAGCGTCCAGGTTGGGGGTTCTGGCCGCCTCCAACTCCGTGGGCCCGCCCTTCTCCACGGGCAGTCCGCCCAAGCCGTCCATCACCAGAAGCACGATTTTCTTGTCGTTCTTTATGATGAGATCTCTGATTAGCTCTTGCATTGCTTTCACCCCGCCTGCCGGATGCTGAACTTAGAGCACCGGAACACAAGGTACTGTCCTCACAGGGTTTGGTCAAGGCTACGGCAGCTGCCGGTCTGCCAGCACCGGTATCCAGAACCTGGACAGGCCGAGAGAGGAGCCCTCTGGGAGGCGTGAATTTTCCCTTTGTTTTTTCTACCGACATTGTATAATGATGCAAGACAGACAATCTTTTTAGTAGCAAAGGAGCTACTTCTGACTACTCAGGAAGCACGAAGAAGGCTCATCCTCAATATTCTTCAGACCGAAAAGATACACAGCCAGGAAGAGCTTCAACAGCGGTTGAAACAGGAGGGCAAGGACGTCACTCAGGCGACGCTCTCGAGGGATCTCAAGTTCCTCGGCATCGCCAGGGTTCCGGACCGCATGGAAGGGTACGTCTACACGGTCAAGGAGGAGGTGGACACCACTCCGGAGCCCTACCTCCACGATGATATTGTTCGCGGAATCGTGGACATCCAGTTTTCCGGCAACCTGGCCGTGGTTCACACCAAGCTCGGCCACGGCCACAGCGTAGCCTTCGCCATCGATCGCCTGGAGATCCCGGAAGTGCTCGGTACAATCGGCGGCGAAGATACCCTGCTGGTCATATTTGGCGAGGATGCCGACAAGTCCTCCTTCATCAGAAGGCTGACCGGCGAGGACACGCTGCCGACGCACTAAAGGCTCATTCCTGCCTCGCCCCCCTGCGGCCGCCCGTGTCCGGCACACTGCGTCCCGCCGCTTCCGCTTCACCCCGGCGGCCGCGACGAAAAGGCCATTTGCGGCCGGTATTCCTTCCATGCACCGGCTCCCGGCCAGGTACGGAAGCGGGCAACCTTGACCCCGAAACAGCAATGTCAGTATCATAGACCAGCCATCGGGATGTAGCCCAGCGGCTAGGGCGCCTGCTTTGGGAGCAGGAGATCGGAGG
>CAYMEK010000097.1:0-10753 GCA_964389305.1 uncultured Spirochaetaceae bacterium | reverse complement strand
CTGATGTCGATGTCCTTCTGGTCAATACCGGGAAGATCGCACTCCACGGTGAAGCTGTCCGGGTGCTCGACCACGTCAATCGCCGGGGACACCCTGCGGTCGAAGATCCCCTGGATTTCGGGAAAGCGCGGAAAATCGAAAAGCTCGTTGATCTGACGCTGGAGCCAGTCAAAGGTTCCTACCGGCTCCATATCCCTGTCGTACCATCGAATCAAAGCCATTTCGAACCTCCTCATCAACTAGGATTCTCTAATATTAAAAAATCAAAAACCGTGCCAGATTAGCTACAAAATGGGTATCTAATTTATTACATGGAAAGAAATTGCTACTAATCTGCCGGAGAGGGAACGGCGGCTGCCTGATCGGGTAAGTCGGGTTGGGTAAATTTGCCACATAGCTGGTAGTTACGCTCAACCGGATGGGTCAACTTAACCCGCAATGCCCCGGGCCTTTACCAAATCAGTATGAAGCGACTACGATATCCGGATGGAATCTTTTCACCGGGGAGCCCCGGAAGTAAACAGCGCAATCCGGCGAGCCGCCGTTCTCGCTTTCCTGCTGCTTGTGCTTCCCAGTCATCTGTGTCCGGCTGAGCCTGCTGCCGTTGCCGTCGCCGTCGGAAACCAGGGCCTGCGGGACGGAGCGCTGCATGTCCTGGCCGGCTGTGCCGCCGCCCTCCTGTCCGCTGCCGTCGCCTACCCTTTGATCGAAGCGGACACGCGGCAAAACAGCTCTCTGTTGGTGGCCGGAATCGGGCTGTCCGGGGCGCTTCTGGCCGGCCTGTCCAAGGAAGCTCTCGACCTGTGCGGCTTCGGAGACCCCTCCTGGCTGGACCTGCTGCTGACCGCGGCCGGCGGCCTGGCCGCCTCGTCCCTGGTGTACGGCTTGAGCTTCTCTCAGCCTTACGAAGGGCTTGAGTCTTTAGGCATTCCCTGCCTGTTCGGGGCCTTTGCCCTGATTCTTTCCCTGCCCGTGGGGGAAGCGCTGTTCAGACGCGCTATTCCTTCTTCTGAATCTCGATCGTGAAGTTGGAGGCCAGGGCGGCCAGGGCGCCTACGGCGGCCAAAACGGGAGCAATAACCGCACCGACTACCCCGATAGTGAGAGGGATCTCGAGGTAGGGTTTGCCGGCGTCGTCCTTGATGATGATGCGGCGGATATTCCCCTGGTGAATCAACTCCTTCACTTTTCGCAGCAGGTCTTCTCCCCTGACTCTCATCTCGTCGTGCAGCGGCTCAGGCATAGTTAATCCTCCCCGTAAAGTTTGTTACAGTATAACAACACTGACAGGATTGCGGCCAGGCACCGCAGACCGGCACTTTTCTTTCAAACTATGCTATTCTGTCTCCAGATCGATGGAGCGAGAAAATACATTGGAGTCGAAGTTCTGCGGCGCTCTTCTAGGCGCCGCCCTGGGTGACGCGGTGGGGGAGATTGCCTTCTCCCGGCCGACCCGGGCGGGACTCCTCGAACAAGTTCGCAGCTCCCGGCTGTTGCGCTACACCGACGACACGGCCATGCTCATCGGCCTGGCCCAATCTCTGGTCCGCGACGGTGCGGTGAAGAGCAGGGGGTTGGGAGACACCTTCCGGGCCAACTTTCTCCGCGAACCGTGGCGGGGCTATGCCTCGGGCCCACCCACGGTGTTTTCCCTGGTCGCCAACAGGGGTCTGTCCTACGTCCAGGCGGCTGGCAGGTTGTTCGGGGGGACCGGATCCTTCGGCAATGGGGCGGCTATGCGCGTCGCTCCGGTCGGCTTGTTTTTCTTCGATGCTCCCGATCTTTACGAGCAGACGCGCCTCGCCAGTACGGTCACGCACAGCCATCCGGTAGGCGTGGACGGGGCGGCGGTTCTGGCCAAAGCTTCAGCCCAGGCCCTGCTCCTGCAGCCCCGGGAGTCCTTCCACTATGAGGCCTTCCTCTCCGGGCTGCTGGGCTTCGCCCGCACCGACATCATAAAGGAAAAACTCAAGGAGGTCGGCCGCCTGCTGGAGGAAAATGCCGTTCCGGAACAGGTCTCCGCAGCCCTCGGCAGGGGAGTGGCCGTACAGGATTCCCTGCCTTTCGCCATCTATTCCTTCCTCCGCCATCCCCAAAGCTTCGAGAGTTGCCTGTGTTGCGCCGTTTTGAACGGCGGTGACCGGGACACGCTCGGCGCAATGGCCTGTGCCGTGTCCGGAGCTTATCTAGGCGAGCAGGCTCTTATTCACTCCTGGCTGGAAAAGCTGGAGAACCGCACGCTGATCAGAGAGCTTGCCGTCAGGCTGCTTACCGCCCGCGGCCGTCGGTATTAAAACCGCAGCAGGGGCGCCAGGTACTCCACGGAAAGCCGAATGTCCTCGAGCATGTTCCCGCGCATGTTTCCCTCCAGACCGATCCCGCCCGCGTAGCCGATGCGCTGCAGGTGGTCTATCAGAGGCCGGAAATCGATCGCTCCCAGCCCCGGAAGCAGGCGGTTGTTGTCGGAGAAATGCACGGAGCCCAGATGGGCTAGATTCCTTTCCAGCCCGGTGAGCATATCCCGCTCTTCGATATTCATATGAAAGGTGTCGGCCAGGATGCGCAGGTAGCGGTTGTCGAGCGGCGCGACCAGGGCGGCGGCCTCCTCCAGGCTGTTGGCTGCCGCGGATTCGTAGCGGTTGGTGGCCTCTACCAAAACCGGTACCCGGGCCGCCTGCGCCTCGGGAGCAATACGGGCCAGGGAAGCGGCCAGACGGGAGGCAGCCCCTTCAGGCTCCTGTCCGGCCCCCCCCTTGAGAAAGCCGATAATGATCCCGGCCCGGAGACGGGCCGCGAAGTCAATGAACTGCAGGCAGCGGGCCACGGCCCGGCTGCGGCCGCCTTCGTCGCTGTCCGACAGGGACAGCCCCTCCGCCTTGGCCGCAGCTCCGGTGGCCAGCATGGTCATTCTCAGGCCGAAGCCGGCTAGAAAATCTCTCAAGCGCTCGACATCGACTGTCTCGGGTTTCAGGATGTTCAGCTCCAGACCGGAAAAGCCCCACTCCTCGAGCAGGGAAAGCAGGCGTTGAAATCCATCGGCCGTAGAGTAGTCGCCGGGAAGAGTAAGCTGTATTGAGAGAGGGAACCGGTAGCCCCCGCGTTCGATCGCCATAGAATACCTCCGTCTGCTGATCAAAGAAAGCGCTGGATATAGCGCAGGCAGGACTCGGCGCCCCGCCGGTAGTAGCCCTCCTTCGGATACATGCTGATGTGCTTGAGGTGCATTTTCAAATTGTAGATGTTCTTGCGCAGCTCGAACCCCGGGTCGCGGGGGAAAACGCTCCAGTAGCGCTCGTAGAAGCGCCGGCCGGCCAGGCCGAACATCTCCATGAACGACAGCTCCCTGGTATAATCGGCCCAGAAGCCGGGCAGGTCGATATAACCGCTGACGAATGGCCTGCCCGGGTATCCGCAGCCCTCGAAATCGACCATCACGTTCCCGGACCAGATATCGTAGTGGGTCAGGGTGCTGCGCTCTCCGATATCCAGCGCGGCCGCAAACCCCTGCCGAACCTTCGCCACCTGTCTCAAAAAATCCGCCCCCAACAGGCCGGTCGCCGAGATCTCGGCGATTACGGCGTCGAAGCGAGGAAGCCAGAAGTCCGCCCACCTGCGGTGCAAACGGCTTTCCTCCACCTCCACCCCCCCGAAGCCTCTGCTCCTCTCCTTGTGCAGCTCGATCAGCTGAGCGGCGATCTGCTCTGTCAGAGCCTCGAGCATCTCCCCGGACAGCAGGCCGTGTACCCGGTGCAGGACCACGCCTGGAAGTCGGGTCATGACCAGCAGCGTACCCGGAATGAGCTTGCCGGAGGTATCGAGGAACAGAGGGCGGGGCACGGGCATAGCCGTGCGGCTTGAGAAATAGCCCAGCACCTTATACTCCCGGACGATCTTCTCGTCCTTCTCCTCCGGACTTATCTTGTACACCAGCTCAGCCTGCGGTGCGGGAAAAGAAACAGCGATCACCCGGTTCCAGCAGCCGCCGCTGAGCACCTTGGCCGCGGCCACCTGCGTCTGCAATCCTGCAGCGGACTCTTCGGCCCGGCCGGGCTCTATAGCATCCGCCCCCACGAGAGCGGGGCCATCGCTCAAAGCCAGACGGGCTACCAGACCGAGCCTCTCCGGAGTCAGAAAAGGGTCGATTTTCTCTCGCAGCAAATTCTCTCGAACGTTCACGTGCTCGGGGCTTTGAATGAGCTGCTTGCCAGCAGAACATCGGGGTTGATCTTATGAGCGGACAGATTAATGGACTGCGGCTCGGCCCCCAGAGCCAAGGCCGCCAGCTCGATGATGTGAAACACCGGTATCAACTTCCTGTTCCCCTCCTTTCTGCTCAACAGCAGCTGTCCCGTTGTGATATCCTTCGCCCGCGAACACCAGGGGCGGGATTCCGTGTCCGTCGGGGCGGTAGGGCTGGAAGGCCCGGCGGTGCCGCTGCCGCCTGGAAATCTTAGTAACCCGAATCACGTCCCCCGCTCGCAGGGGCCTGCGCTCGGCGACGGTGCAGAAAATGGCGAACTCAGGACAGATGGTTTCGCAAAAGTTGCAGTTTATACACTGCCCTTCCTGTTTAATCCTAGGCGGGTAGTAGCCCTTCTCGTTGAACTCCCCCGACTCTTCCAGGACGTCATTGGGACAGAACTCGATACAGTACTTGCATCCTTTGCAGCGGTAGGCGATGATGTTGACCTTCCCTACGATCACCTCATGCCTGTCCGCATCCAAAGGTACACGCCAAAACTCCACTGCTGCTCCCCCGGTTGCTCGAAGCACCCATTATAACCGCGGCTGCAACGGCGAATCAATATTACATGTGTGCTAATATTTGTTGGTGCCGCAGCCCCGGCCGGCTCTCAGACTGTGGTCACCTTATGAAGCTTTACCAGGCGTTGAGCCAGGAGGCGGGCCAGGAAGATACCGTAGTGGGGACGCTCTTTAATGGCATTTATAAAGGACTCTTTGGATATCTTTATCAGCACTCCCTTGCCTATAGATTTCACCGTGGCCGAGCGGCGGTTGTCCAGCAGGAAGGACATCTCGCCGAGGAAGATATCCTTGGGGGTGAGTACCGACACCCTTTTACCGTTGGCGATGATCTCGAACTGGCCCGCCACGATGTAGTATAGATAGCTGGATTTCTCCCCTTGGGTAAACACGATGTCCCCGTCCAGGAAGATCACCTCTTCCTGATCGGTAAAGACCTTGGGCACCACCTTGCCTTCACGGCTCAAATGCCTGATCTCGAAGGACACCTCGTTGCCTTTTTCATTGTAGCTCAGGTTGCCGAGATAGTGGGAGGCCATGGCTATTCCCCGGCCGTGCGTCTCTTCCAGCCCCTCCTCCCCTGTTGCCGCCTGATGGATCCTCCAGTCGAAGCCTTCGCCCTCATCGCGGATTCTGAACGTCGATTTCTTCGGCGTGATACGGTAGTTGAGATACACTTTCTTCTGGCAGATGTCAGGATCCTTGTTCTTCTCCCGTACCAGCTCCAAGATGTCCTGGCCGCCGTCGAGCCACTGCGACTTCTCTTCGTAGCTTATCCTGCAATTCCCGTGCTCGATCGCGTTTACCAGCAGCTCCATCGTGGCGACGTAGAAGCGAACCTTTTGTTCGTGGTCGATCAGGTTGGAATTGTAGAGGAAGTTGGCCAGCAGGTTGGAGTAGGTCACCAGATCAAAAGGATCGTTTTCGAGAACAAAAGAGCCGGACAGATTGGCCTGGAGAATGAAGTGCAGATCCCGCTGAAACAGGATACCCCTGTTTTGACTGAGAATGCGCAGCAGCCTGGTGAAGTAGTCTTTCAGATTGCTCTTGTGGATCACCGAGATCGTATTGATGCCCGAGAACATCTTGAGCATTTCCTGTTCGTTCTCCTCCTCGTGAAGGATCACGAATCCCCCCGAATACAGCCAGGGGTCGCTCTTGATCTCCTTGAGGATATTCTTCAGCTTGATGTACTTGTCGGTGCAGTTGATGACGATTATTTCGGGAAGCTCATAGTTGAGGTGCTGGACGATCATCTTCTTATCCCGCAGGTACACGGGAACGAACTCGTCGCCAAACTCGGTACAGACCTGTAATAATGTCTCGTTGGTTTTATCCTCGGAGCTCAGAACAGCGATATTACCCATCACACCCCGTCCCTATCTTCACTATAATATAGTATTCTCCAAAAAAAATCAGTCTGCGGTATATTTTTCTCCCTCCATCGCCTTCAGCGCAGGAGCCGAAGTATGTGCAGCTTGCCGAACGGCTGTCAGCGGGTCGAAAGCATAGAAATATAAGCAGAATGTATATATACTTAGAGTATTACCAGTTTCTGCGATTAACACTGGAGGTGGGAACAAAGCATGAAACGAACAGCCCTTTTAATAGTCCTAATCTTTGTTGTGCTCATCCCGATTGCGGCGGAGGAGCTTCTAATTGAATATCTCGAGGGGACTCTGGAACTCAAAGAGGGCTCCGGTTGGGTCGAGCTTTACATCGGCGACACCATCCCTCAAGGTAGCTTCGTTCGCCTGTCGGATAACGGATTCGCCGAGCTTTCCACCAGCACGGTCACGGTAACAATCAGCGATGACGGTACTTACGGCACAGACGCCCTGCTTCGCTCGGCTCAAAAAGTCGCCTCCTGGAATCTAGGCAGTGTGGTGAACTCCAAGCTCTCCAAGCTTATTTCGCCGGCTTCACAGGGCCAGAGTGCCGTGATGGGCGTTCGCGGCGAAGCGGCCGGAGAGGAACAGCTTACCTGGGTGGAAGAGGGCGAGCAGTACCTTCAACGGGGCAAGCAGCTTCTAGCCGACGGCCTTTACGAGGATGCCGCGTCCGTGTTCGAGCAGGGAGCCGAGTGGGCCCTCACCGACGAGGAGCGCAACGAGCACCTTTTCTACGCCGCCTACGCGCATTCCCTGAAAGGCGACAGCGCCGTGGCCCTGATCATGCTCGAGGATATCCAGGCATCCTCCGACACGACCTTTTTTACCGACTACGTGCTCTTGAAGGGTAAGCTGCTCATCGAGAACCTGGCCTTCGACGATGCCTTGGGTCTGTTCAACGAGTACCTGAAGCACCCGGACATGGGAGAAACCACGCAGGTCGTGTATTTCCTTTCAGCGGTCTGCTACCAGGGGCTGGACAAACAGAGTGAAGCCCTACGGCGCCTGCAGGACGCCTACCGGATCGACGCCGACTCCGAGTACGGCCAGGCCGCCAAAAGCATGATGGGCAAGTTGTAATCCGCACCAGGCGCTCGTTCAGGCGCCGGCGGCTATCTGGGCCATAGCTCCCGGCGCCACTTCGCCCTTCAACGCCGTAAGGACAATCACCGCCAGGTTCTATGTACCGGCCGGCTGCGGATTTTGCCGCGCCTGCGGGTGAGTATCTTACCTTTACGGATGGCAGGCAAATATCATAAATAAACTTAAAGATTGACAAATAGAAAAAATATGTTTTTATATAGGTAGAATAGCCTAAAAATGAATAGAATCATCAAGAACTGGATTATTCCCGAACCTGCCATGGTGGAGGAAGAGGAAAGCCTGGTAGAGGCCGTACAGAAAATGGCGGAGAAACGAATCGGGGCTATTCTGATTACCAACAACGGCGCGCTGCAGGGAATCTTCACGGAGCGTGATCTTCTGCGCCTGTTTTCCGGCAATACCGAAGAGGCTTTCAGAAAGTACCTGGATCAACCCATCAGCAAATTCATGACCTCTTCCCCCATCTACGCGCAATCGACCGATGAATACAACGACGTATACAACAAGATGAAAGCTCACAATGTGCGGCATATCCCGATACTGGATAACAACAAGGTGGTTGGTATAGTTTCCATGCGGGACCTGCTTCGTTTCTACCAGAACCAGCTGGAAGCAGCTTTCAATGAGGCCCGCCAGGAAAACGAGAATCTCAAGAAACTGGTCGCCGTCTCCGATGAGCAGAGGATCGCTGTCCTGCTCAAGGAGATCCAGAAGTACAAGGAGCTAAGCCTGACCGATCATCTGACAGGTCTTTTCAACAAACGTTACTTCCAGACCAGGCTGGTGGAGGAAGTTACCCGTGCCAGACGCGCGAACTTCGACCTGTCCTTGATCTTCTGCGACATCGACTTCTTCAAGCGTATAAACGACCGTTTCGGACACCACAGGGGTGACGAGGTACTGCGTACGACAGCCCGGCTCCTCAGCGGTGCAATCGACGAGCTGGACATAATCTCCAGGCTGCGGAAATCGGATATTATTGCCCGTTACGGAGGCGAGGAGTTCGTGATCATCCTGCCCGAGACCGGAAGGCAAGGGGCGACCGCGGCCGCCGAGAGACTGCGCAAGGTTGTAGAGGAGTACACCTTCCTTCTGGATGGTGAAAACGTGCGCATCACCATGAGCTTTGGAGTGGCCGGGCTCACCGCTAACAACGGCGACCATACCGAAATCATCAAGAATGCCGATATGGCGATGTACAAGGCCAAAAACAACGGCCGCAACCAGGTCGTCGTATATCCTTCCTAAGGAAAGCCGGTCTCCACTAGCGGCTTGCGGCTTCCCAGCAACTCGGTTATGGCGGCTTCAGCGACGGGCTTGCTGAAGTAGTAGCCTTGAAAGGATTTACAGTTCTTCGAGAGCAGGTATTCGAACTGACTGCGGGTCTCCACACCCTCGGCGATCACGTCTATCAGCAGACCGCCGGCGAGGCTGATGATCGTGTTGATAATCTTTGTGTATCCCTTCCTGTTCATGTTGATTACGAAAGACTGATCGATCTTCAGAATATCCACAGGAAAATCGGATAGATAGCTGAGAGAAGAATACCCGGTTCCGAAATCATCGATGGCGATGCGGATTCCCGGATTTCGTTTTTTCAGCTCTGCCATCTTGGCCCGGGCTACGCTGGGGTCGGGCATGATGCTGCTCTCGGTGATCTCGAACTTCAGGTTCCGGGCATCGACTCCTGTCCGGGCGATGACCCGGCTCAGCTTATCGACGATATGCTCGTGGCTGAACTGCTTGACTGACAGATTTACGGAGACATAAAGGTTTTCGAAGCCGGCGGAATTCCACGTTTTGAGCTGGCGGCAGGCCGTTTCAAATACCCAGTCTCCCAAGGGGAGAATCAACCCCGTCTCCTCCGCCACAGGGATGAAAACGGACGGAGGGATGAATCCGCGCTTGGGATCATTCCAGCGCAACAGCGCCTCGACCCCCTCGATTCCGCCCTCTACTCCCACGATCGGCTGGTAGTACAGCTCGAATAGCTCCTTGTCCAGCGCCTTGCGAATCCCGTTCTCGAGAAACAGCCGATCCGAGGCTTGCTTGTTCAACTTATTGCTGAAAAACTTATAGTTGTTACCCCGCTCCTTGGCCTTATACATGGCCATATCGGCGTGCTTGATTAGCTGCATTGCGTCCAGCCCGTTCTGGGGTATCAGGGAAATTCCAATACTCACTCCGATCGTAACCTTGGCGGGGCCCTGCTCGCCCTCCACATCATACGGTCTTTTTATCGTTTCTATGACCTTCTGCGCCACAACCGCCGCATCCGTAGGTTTTTCGAGATGCGTCAGAAGTATTACGAACTCATCACCCCCGAAGCGAAACAGGTCCTCATGGCTGCCGTGATCCGCTTCCAGCTCGGCGCTGAACCGGTACACGTAGTCGCTTTCCCGCAGGCAACCGTTCAACCTGCGGGCGCACGTGCACAATAGCGCGTCGCCGACGTTGTGCCCGAGAGTATCGTTTACTTTCTTAAAGCCGTCCAGGTCGAGAAACAGCACCGCTCCGAAAGTGTCCTGGTAGCGCTTGATATGGTTGATATACTGCTCAAGGGTGATATAAAAGAGGTCCCTGTTGCCGAGGTCGGTCAACTTGTCGTGGTAAGCCAGGTATTTGAGCTTGCGCTCGGTCTTCTTCCGCTGACTTATGTCGCGGATGATGCAGGTCAAAAGCCGCTCGCCCTGCACGCTTTTCGAATTGCCGAAGGAAATCTCGAGGGGAATAATATCTCCATCCCGGTTCTGTCCCAGCACTTCTAAAGTATTTTCGAGCCTCGAGGCTTTACGGTCTACGTGATCGATAACAAAATACTTCTTGAACACCTCCCGATAGCGTTTGTACACCGAGGGCGGAAACAGGAGACCAAAATCTTTGGAAAGAAGATGCTCTCTGGCGTAGCCGAATACCGCCTGGACAGCCGTGTTGGCGAAGATGATTGTAAGCTGTTCATTGATCTGCAGGATCGGATCGGTTACCGTTTCCGACAAAGCCCAATAGCTGTTCTTTACCGCCTCGAGCTCTTCGATGATCTTGTTCTGCTCGCTTAGATCGAGCACCAGGGCGAGCACCGCTTCCTCGCCCCGCCAGCGGTGGGGGATCAGAGTTATACGCACAGGCACCTGCCGGCCCCGTTTATGCCGAGCCTTTAAGTCCGAGAAGGAGCGCGTACGCTCCCGTATACAGGCGTCAAACTTTTCCGCGAAAGCCTTTGCGGAGTCCCGCTCGAAAAGCGCCTCAACCTCGCTTCCCAACACTTCCTGCTGCTGGTAGCCTAGAATTCGGGTGAAAGTTGAGTTCACGTATAGTATATGTCCCTGTTTGTCCAGGTGTGCGGCGGCTTCGGCGGAAGTCTCAGCCAGGAGCGCCTGGATACTGTGTTCGTCGACGGCATCTATCGGCACAGGACCAACCTCATCGCTAGCAAAGTACGGGCCGGACATTGGAACTATAGCACGAATATAGAGTAATTCCAGTCCGGATCACCG
>CAYMEK010000096.1:0-10878 GCA_964389305.1 uncultured Spirochaetaceae bacterium | reverse complement strand
CCGTCTTTGTGGTAGCCGGTAAAGCGCGCCTCGGCGCAGAGGTTCTCCTGCCCGCCGGTGCAGTAGGCGCATTTCTGGCAGGTTTTTCCCAGCCAGGGGATCCCCACCCGCTGCCCGATTTCGAAGCGGGTCACCTCGGTACCGACCTTTGCTATTGTTCCCACCACCTGGTGGCCCATGACGAGCGGCAGCTTGGGCTCGGAAAGCTCACCGTCGAGGATATGCAGATCCGTTCGGCACACGCCGCAGGCCGCGACTCTGACCAGGATTTCACCCTTTCCCGGTTCCGGAATGGAAAGATCCTCCTCCTGCAGCGGACCGCCCTGCCGGTGTAACACCATTGCCAACATAAGGTTACAGTAGGACCTGAACGGCCCGGACGTCAAGGACCGCTCGGTCTGCGGCATCGAGCGCCGTTCGGTCTGCGGTCCAGAGACTCCAGGTTGCGTGAGTCCACCCGGGAGAGAAACAACAGGCCGAGGGCGCTCAACCCACCCATGGCCAGAAACACAAGCCGGTAGGACCAGGGTCCCAGGGCCGCCAGCCTGTCCAGGCAGGCGCCGTTTATCAAGGGGATGCCGACGCTCAGAGGAAGGGTCAAAAGCGGAGCGGCGCAAAAGTACTGGGTGGCATCGGCCAGGCCCGAAAGGCGTTTCACCGCCGGCGGGAACACGAGCATCCGGGTCGACCGTGAGGCGCCGAAGAGATAGCTGGCCAGGAGAAAAGACCAGAGACCGCTGGAGAAACAGACCAGGGGCACGGCGGCCAGTGCAAGGACCTTGGTAACCCAGTATTTGTTCTTCAAGCTGAACAACCGGAACCAGCCCAACAGGATGTTGGAGGAGATCCCGCCGAAGTAGATGCAGGCGACGAACAGTCCGGATGCCAGAGCTGGATCTATGAGGCAGTATTCCGTGGCGAAATTGGCGTAGAAGGAGATGATCCCCATCAGAGCGAAAAAATCGAGATCCGTGCCGAGAAAGGTCAAGAAGTTGCGGTTGCGCAACACCACCGCGAAAGCGTGAAGCATACCGCGCCGCGGCATGGACGTGGATGGAAGTCCGTTCTTTTCTTCTTCCCGGGTGATGAGAAACATGAAGCTTCCACCCACGAGTACGCAGCCCACGGAGGTAAAGATAATGCTCGCACCGGTAGCCGAGAATGAATACCGCTCCACCAGCTTCATGATGAAGAAGCTGCTCAGGACCTTGGCGATGCTTTGGACCGTAAACATGACGGCCAGAGCGGGGATGGACCTGTTTTCGGTGAAGATCTTGACCAGGTAATTTTGCCACACGGGCAAGGTCAGTCCTATGCCGATCGAAAACATGGCGTAGCAGGAGAAGAACACCAGGAGGATGGAGGAGATGAATCCGAAGGCCGCCAGGACGATCCCAAAACCTAGCAGGGGCAGGGCGGCCGCGGCATGGGCGATGATCACCGCCGGGCGTTTACGCTCCAGGTGCCCGGTCAGGGTACCGGCGACGAGCGAGAACAGGGAGATTCCCCCGGAAAACAGGGTGGGAACCAGCCCGATCAGGAAGCTGGAAGCTCCGAGATTGCGCAGTAAAAGCTGCAGGAACGTGGACTCAACGACCACGGGCATGCCCAAACCCCAGAAGAACTCGACTGCAGAGATGCCCAGGGTGTTGCGGCGGAAAAACTGCTCCACGGCTCAGAGCCTAAGTGTCGGAGGAGGTGATGAGGGTGTTCCAGAACTCCACTTCGTCCATCTCCCCGCCTAGATGGGCTCGAAGCAGCGAGCGGACGCGTTGAGGAAAGGTGTCCCAATACTGGGACTTCCAATTCTCGGGAAGCTTTTTTTCTTCCTCGGGAGCGAGCGTTCCGCGTTCGGCATTCAGATACTGGCTCACCATGGTCACCAGCACGTCCGGGGGAAGCTCCTTGTGCTGCTCCTGATCTTTGCCTCTGGCGGACCCAGGCAGCCAGTGGCTTAGCAGTACTTCCAGTTCTTCTTCGCTGATGTTCGGCTCTTTCTGGCGGACCAGGTCGGATACAATTTGGCGGGATATGGCGTGGACGTCGAGCATCCCGCCGAGCTGTCTCTTCACGCTCTCGGCCATGTTTTCGGCCATCCCCCTGGGGCTCAAGCCGCCCGGACCCTTGCCCGGCCGGCGGCGGCGCTGCACTGCCTCGGCAATGACCTCCAGCTCCTTCGAGGTAGCCTTGTTGAGGATATAATCGAGAATTGTATACAGGGGCTCTTCAGAGTTCATACGACCGGATACAGTATGAAGGCTACGTTGGAAAAAATCCAGAGTGTCGCCGAGCCGGGGGCGAGAGCTCTTCAGAAGAACCTTCCGCCGGCGTTCCACCGGGTGAACCGGAGAACATAAAAATAGCGGCGAAGGGATTTGAACCCCTGACCCAGCGGATATGAGCCGCTTGCTCTACCACCTGAGCTACGCCGCCTCAAAATGCGTTCGTACAAGATCTGATGGAGGTCGCCCGGCGACCTCGACTTCGGCTGCCAAAATATACCAATTGCCTCAGGTTCATGTCAACCAACCCGGGACTGTGGGGCCGTTTGATCTGAAGAACGAAGGGCCTCGAGATCGGCGCCTTTTACCTTGACCTGAATGTGCATAGATTTTAAAATCCTGGCGAATGGAGCATGAAACCTCTCTCATCACTCGTTCCTACGAATGCGACAGCTACGGGCATGTCAATAACGCGGTATACCTGAACTATCTCGAATATGCCCGCATCCAGATGCTCGAAAACCTCAAGGTTCCCTACTCCGAGCTGCGCCGCAGGGGAATCGGCTTCGTTATCGTGCGCATCTGCATCGACTACAAGGCCCAGGTCGGCGCCGGCGAGACGCTGCGGATCGTGACCCGACCGGTGCGCAAAGAAAGGGCCCGCGTGTTGTTCAGCCAGCGGATCTTCCGGCACGACGAACCGATCGCCGATGCCGAGGTAACCTGGGCCTGCATCGATAATCAGGGCAGACCGGTTCGTCTGCCCCCCGAGCTAGACGTCCCGGAGCTTGAACCGTGAAGGTGAGCCCACGGCTGCAGAGCTACGTATCCCAGTCTCTGGCACAATCCATGGATGTGGACCTGATGGAACGGCTGGCCTCCCGGATAATTTCAGGCTACGACCTGTACCAGAGAACGGGGTTCCCGCCCACTATCCCGATCCCCCAGGTCGACGCGGCTCGCCAGATCGCCGACGACCTGACCCGGGGCGGACAGATGGCCAGTTTCGTGGAAATGTTGATCGAGGTCGACCGCAACGGAGTCATGGGCCGGGAGGTTTCGATACGTCTGCTGCCTCAAATCGTTAAAGAGCTGCGCACCCTCGGATACGTGTTCAAGGAACAGCAGGGAACCTTCGTAGAAGCCGGAATCAAGGGCAAGACCAAGGGCTGGGGGGTCCTGGTGGAGGGCCAGATCCAGGAGTTCAGCTTTCTGCGTATCGATATCGTGGGCAACACCGACCTGGTGCGCAAATATTCCAAGCAGGCGGGGCAGGTCTACAATGATGTCCGGAAGATTTTCGCCGTCAACGTGGACAAGCGGGAGGGAAGGGTCTGGCAGTGGGAAGGCGACGGCGGTATCGCCGCCTTCTACTATGGAAACAAGAACGTCCAGGCCGTGTTGTCAGGGATGGAGGCGCTGCTGGAGCTATTCATGTACAATCTGTTCCAATGCCCTTTTCCCAAACCGCTGCGCGTACGTCTGGCCGTTCACACCGGTCCCTGTCCCTTCCATGAGGATTTCGACCAGGTTCGCAGCGACACCCTGCGCAGGCTGGAGATTATCGAATCCCAGTTCGCCGAGGTCGACAGTCTGGTGATAACCCCGGGAGTGCATTCAGATCTGGGCAACAAGCTGGATTGCTTCTTCAAACCCCTTCGCGTATCCAGGC
The DNA here is from genome assembly GCA_964389305.1 of uncultured Spirochaetaceae bacterium. Taxonomy (GTDB): domain Bacteria; phylum Spirochaetota; class Spirochaetia; order SZUA-6; family DRHE01; genus CAYMEK01. Next base: position 6,984 of record CAYMEK010000096.1, on the reverse strand, counting down.
ATAATCTGTTATACCAGTATAAGCTGGGTTGGGAGTAATGCCGTGCACGTGCTGGTGTTTACGAACAATTCGAAGCTTTCCGGGAAGCTCGGTCTCAGGAGAAGAAAGGGGCTGGTGGACGAGGTCTCGTATGCGGCCCTGAAGAACTTCTCGACCAGGTTGAAAGCAGTGAACGGGCCGACTCTCTGCTATCTCGACGTATCTAGCCTGGACGAAGCGAAGATCGCAGCCCACGTGAGGGCATTGGCCAGGACCGCCAGCCTCGCGTTCGGGATAATCGATCCTGCCCGGAGGATTGACGATGTAGGGCGGCTTTTCCACAGCGGAGCCGTCGACTACCTGGATCGGCGGGCGATCGGGAAAGGCCTGAATGCGGCCAGATTGCGAAAAGTATGCACTTTTATCAGGGCGGTCCGCCCTGTGGTTTTCGAACAAGCCGCAGTCGAGACAAGGCAGATGAAAACAGCCTTCTACCGGCCCTCAGGATGCGGCTGGGAGGCGGTGATGCCGGGCAAAGAGTACACCTTCTGCATAATGTTCATCGAGCTGGACGGTAAGGAGCAGATGGAGAGAAATTACGGGTTGAAAAATCTGTCCATCGCCCTGGCTTCTTTCCGCAGTTACATCGACGGCTTTGTCAGGCAGTTCGGCGGAAGGATATGGATGTGGTCCGGCTTCGGCGGTCTGGTGCTGTTCCCCTTCGACGCAAAATCCTGTCCGGCGCTGACCTGCAGCTTCAGGCTGATGCTGTTCAAGCACATCTACGATATTGAAGGCTCTCATTTCCCCAATTTTCTTTCCTACCGGGTAGTGTTGCATATCGGCAATATCCTATACATGGAAGAAGATACCGGAAATATCGTTTCCGACAGCCTTAACTCGATCTTTCATCTCGGCCAGCAGTTCGCCCGACCGGGCGGCTTCTATGTGACCGACGAAGTCATGCAGTTCAGCCATCCGGCGCTGCGAGGGTTTTTCCTTCACGCCGGTAACTTCGAGAACAGGAGAGTCCTGCGGATGCGCCAGCCCGTACATGGCGCGATAGGCTACTGAACGCGAGGGTGGAGGGATGTCCTTGAGGAGCCTCCTGGAGTTTAAGCTTCGTTTTCTCGCCCTGCTGTCCGTGGCCGTTCTGCTTACCGGCATTTCTACGGTGTATTTCATCCGCTATCTGGCCAAGCCCAACACGGGTCTGGTCGTCAATTATCCGGAAGTCATCAATCGGGAGGGTAAGATAATTTTCTCCCCCAAAACACCCTTCTCCCCGGCTGCGGCTTCGGGATTGAAGCCCAACGAAGACCAAATCACCGCCATCGACGGCCGCCCGGTCAGGAGCATCCGGGACGTAGTGGAGCTGGATGCCCGGATTTGGCGATTTCACCCCTTCCCGGTCGAGGTGATCCGCGAAGAGACGCGGAGACTGATTGTCACCGTCACTCCCAGTTTCACCCTCACCCGGCCGGACTGGGTATTTGCCCTGATCTTTTGCATCGCCCTGGCTTTCATGTCCTTCTACCTGATCCGGCACCTCTCAGAGGATACGGCCTCCAATCTGATCGCCCTGGCCGCTCTTTTTTATCTCGTGTTCACCGCATTGAAGCCCTTCTACTACGAGAGCTTCTTCTCGAATTTCATGATTCATTTTGGCAAGCTGACCTCCTGGTTCATGGTTTTCTTCGCCCTGTACTTCCCCGCTCCGAAGGGACGCCGCAGCCTGCGGCTCGGCGCTATTGCTCTGATCCTCGCCTTGTATCTCGCCTTCATCGTGGTGCGTATGGTTTACTTCGCCGAATGGATCTCGACCAGGCAGGACCTGTGGCTGGACCGCTACCGCGTTCTCGGCAAGGTGAACAACATTGCCGACGGGATAGCCTTCGTCACCTACCTGGTGTTGCTCCTTCGTTCTTACCTGAGCACTCCCCATGCTCTGGAGAAAAGACAGCTGGAGTGGATTATAGCCGGATTCCTGATTGCCATCCCGCCCTATTTCTTCCTCGACCAGTTGCCTCTGATTCTCGGCGGTCCCGAGGGCCTGCGGATCAGCATGGGCAACTTCGCCAATCTTTTTCTCGCGTTTGTGCCGCTTTTCTTTATCATCGGGCTTCTAAAGCACCGCGTTTTCAACATCAAGTTCTTCGTCAGCCGCTATGTGGTCTACGTGGTGCTGGCGGTGATCATCTTCTCTTTCTTTACCGTTCTGTACAGACCGGCCCGAAATCTGTTCATGCTCAACTACGGCCTCCCCGATCATATAGCCGGTTTCCTCGTTACCACCATCCTGTTTATCCTGCTGATCCCGATTCGCGCCGCCTTCTGCAGTCTGGTGGACCGTTTGTTCTACCGCAAGTTCTACCGCCGCTCGATCCAGTATTCGGCCAGCCTGGAAAAACGGAACATGGAGCTCAAGCTGCTGATCGACGAGCTCAACCGTCAGAATATGCGCTCCTTCCAGAAGGACAGGATGAAAGAGCTAAAGGGGATCATTACCGGCATCGCCCACCGGGTCAACGATCCGGTGAATTTCATTTCCGCCAGCCTGACCGCCCTGGACAGAAAGCTCCAGGGGCTGTTCAGATCGCTGCAGGACTCCTCCCGCGGTAGCTCAGGCAAGATCACCGGGCTCAAGCGGGAGATGCGTCAGCTCATCGATGTCGCCCAGGAGGGCGACCTGGGCATTCGCGACTTCATACGCAAGCTGGTCACCCTGGTCGGATCGCGTACGAGCATTCCCGTGTGCGTGGGTACGGATCACCTGCTGAAAAAAGCCAGGGTCGAGCTGGCCAGTAGCCATCCGGAGGCGCTTATGCGTATCGAGGAGCATACAAACGCCAGGGTGCGCTGCAATCCGGAAGAGCTGATCCAGGTGCTGTACTACCTGGTGGAAAACTCCCTCGATTCAGGGATCGGGCCCAAGGATGAAATCGTTCTCCGCGCCGATCAGGACAACGGCTATCTGCGCCTGCAGATCCAGGATGGAGGGATGGGGATAGACGAGGCGAACGTGCGCAAGGTGTTCGATCCTTTTTATTCGACCAAGGCGGGTCACGATGGACTCGGACTGTACTTCAGCCGTATGCTGGTGGAGCGTAATTCCGGTTCTATCGAGCTGAAAAGCAAACCCGGTGAAGGAACAACCGTGGTCATCCTGCTGCCCCTTGAGGAAAGGAGGATTCCCGGAGAGGCGGGCGCGGAGTGATGAAAGGGATCAGAATCTATACCGACGGAGGCTGCTCCGGCAATCCCGGTCCGGGCGCCTGGGCTTACCTCATTCTCGCCGACAGCAGGCCGCTCCAAGCTTCCGGATTCGCCCCGCAGACCACCAATAACCGGATGGAGCTGCAGGCGGTCATCGAAGCTCTGCGGGCCGTCGGCCGCAGCCCCGCTTGGGGATCGGCTGCCATAGAGATCTTCACGGATTCCCAGTACGTGCAGAAGGGGATCAGCGAATGGATCCATACCTGGGTGCGCAACGGCTGGAGAACGCGCGGCAAGAAACCGGTGAAGAACCAGGACCTCTGGCAGGAGCTGGTCGTTCTGGCCCGGCCGCTCGATATCCACTGGCGCTGGCTGCAGGGGCACGCGGGCGACCGCTTCAATGAACGCTGTGATCACCTGGTCCGGGAAGCGATAAAAAAAGCAAGCCAATAAAGCAGGAATCCTCGTTTTCTCGTTATCTCTTATGGACGGGGAAGTATGCTTGCCGTGATCGCCAGTCAGGCGCCCCTCGGCGTCGAGGGAGTGCCGATCCAGGTAGAGGTGGACATCCGCAGGGGTTTGCCCGGGATCGACATCGTGGGGCTGCCGGACAGCGCCGTCAAGGAGGCTAGAGAGCGGGTGAGGGTCGGGATCCGCAACTGCGGCTTCCGCTTTCCCAGCGACCGAATCCTGGTCAATCTGTCACCGGCCGGCATCCGCAAGGAAGGGGCCAGCTACGATCTGGCCATTGCCCTCGGAATCCTGGCCGCCTCGGAGCAGGTGCCTTTGGCCCGGTCCCTGCGCATTATGGTAGTGGGAGAGCTGAACCTCCGCGGCCTGGTTCTACCCGCCAACGGAGTGCTCTCGGCGGTGGCGGCCGGTCTTCAGAACGGAGTACGGGTGTTTCTCGTTCCAAGAGAAAATCTGGCCGAGGCCAGGGCCCTGCAGGAGCGGGGGATCTACGGAATACGTTCTCTCCGGGAAGCGGCCTGGCTGCTGCGCCGGCTGGCGCAAGGAGATGCTCCCGAGTCGGCCGGCTGTTCCGCGAGCGTGAGAGTGGACAGCCCGGAGCGGGTGTGGGGTGATTTTGCGGACATCAGGGGGCAGAGCTGGCTGAAGCGCGCGCTGGAGATCGCGGCCGCCGGCCGGCATCATCTGCTTCTCTTCGGCCCACCCGGAAGCGGGAAGACCATGGCCGCCCGCCGGCTGCCCGGCATCCTGCCGCCCCTCTCCCGGGAGGAGTCGCTGGTGGTGACCCGCATCCACTCTATCGCGGGCCTGCTTCCCCATGACGGCGGCCTGGTGTGCCGGCCTCCCTTTCGCATGCCCCACCACTCCGCTTCGGCCGAGGGGATCATCGGTGGGGGAAAAGTCCCCCGGCCCGGCGAGGTATCGCTGGCCCACGAGGGGGTGTTGTTCCTGGACGAGGCCGCGGAGTTCAGCACCGCATTGCTGCAAACCCTCAGGGAACCGATGGAGGAGGGCAGCATAACGATCGCCAGGGCAGGAACTTCCACGCGCTTCCCGGCCCGTTTTCAGCTCGTGCTGGCTCTCAATCCCTGTCCCTGCGGCAACCTGGGCAGGAAACGCTCGACCTGCTACTGCACGCCCGCGGAGATTTCCAGGTACTGGAAAAAACTGGGAGGCGCCCTGCTGGACAGGGTGGATATCCGCGTCCCCCTGCAGCCGGTTCCCCCGCAGGAGATGATCGGAGAAAAAACGGCGAATGCGGAGACCAGTGCCGTGGTCGCCGCCCGGGTACGAGAGGCCATCGAGATCCAGAGGCGTCGTTACAAGGACCTGGGCTTCGCCCGCAACGCCCACCTTCCGCCCGGATACCTGGACGGCTTCTGCGCCCTGGATTCCACCTGCCGCGCCGCTCTCAACGACGCGGTGGAACGCCTGAGCCTGTCCTCGCGGGCCTTTCATTCCATCCTGAAGGTGGCCCGGACCATTGCCGATCTGGAGCACTCGGAGCGTATCGGCAAAGAGCACGTGCTCGAGGCGGCCCAGCACCGCCGTTACTGCGAAGGGGACTGTTTCTGGAGCTTCAATTGAGCCCGCCCTGATTGGCATTCCTGCCTCTATTGGTTATATTCGTCCCAGGGAGAGTCAAAGTGAAGTTGTACACAAGCTGGCAGGTGATCTTGTTTACGCTATCGGGAATCCTCCTGGTCCTGGCCGTGGCCTGGGGGGCGGGATTCCTCGACCTGTCGGCGGACAGAGAGGTCAGCAGGGCTGCCGCAGAGCAGCTGCAGGTTGAGCAGTTCCCTGCGATTACCGGCACCGCAGAGAAGCTATCCGCTCAACCGGTGCAGTACAGCGGGACCTTTTCCAGTGACGAGTCCAACAGCATCAGCATCTACGAGCGGCTGAACAGGGCAGTGGTGAACGTAACCTCGGTAAGCTTCGAATACAACTGGTTTCTCGAGCCCGTTCCCAAGGAGGGCACCGGCTCGGGCTCCATTATCGATCAGAAGGGGCACGTGCTGACCAACTACCACGTGATCAAGGATGCCAGGGAGCTCAGCGTTACTCTGGCGGACGGGATGAACTACAAGGGTGAGATCGTCGGGGTGGATCCGGAGAACGATCTGGCGGTGATCAAGTTCGATCCGAACGGTCAGCGGCTGACCACCATACCGTTTGGCAGCTCGGCTGACCTGCGGGTGGGACAGAAGGTCCTGGCCATCGGCAACCCCTTCGCCCTGGATCGGACCCTGACCACGGGCATCGTATCCGGGCTGGGCCGGCCGGTGCGCACCGATTCCGGGCTGCTGATCCGGGAGATGATCCAGACCGACGCCTCGATCAATCCCGGGAACTCCGGCGGACCTCTGCTGAACTCCCGCGGCGAGATGATTGGCATCAACACCATGATTTACTCCCCTTCCGGAGGTTCGGTGGGCATTGGCTTCGCGGTTCCGGTGGATACGGCCAAGCGGGTGGTGCCGGATCTGCTTCGCTACGGCGAAGTCCAGCGGGGCTGGATAGACATCGTGCCGGTGCAGCTCTTTTCCGCCCTGGTCCGCTACGCGAGCCTGCCCGTTTCAGAAGGAGTGCTGGTTTCCGAGGTGGAGCCGGGCTCCAACGCCGACAGGGCCGGTCTTAAGGGGGGTGAGAAGGCGGTGCGCTACGGGCGCTCGATCATTAAACTGGGCGGTGACATCATCGTAGAGGTAGACGGGATGGCGGTAGCCACCCTGATGGACCTGCTCGGGGCCCTGGAGGACAACAAGCCGGGAGAGACGGTTGAGGTCAAGGTGTTGCGAGACCGGCAGGATAAGACCCTGTACGTCAAGCTGTCCAAGCGGCCTCAAAACATTCGCTTCTAGACGAGCCTGATGAAGAAGTTCCAGGTAATATCCTCTTTTTCCCCGGCGGGGGACCAGGAGCAGGCGATCTCTGCGCTTTCCGGCGGCCTGTTGAACGGTCAGCGCTATCAGACGCTCAAGGGTGTGACCGGCTCGGGCAAGACCTACACCATGGCCAAGATCATCGAACAGGTCCAGCTTCCCACCCTGGTGCTCTCCCACAACAAGACCCTGGCGGCGCAGCTTTACAGGGAGTTCAAAGGCTTTTTCCCGAACAACGCGGTAGAGTATTTCGTGTCCTACTACGACTACTATCAGCCGGAAGCGTACGTGCCCGGGCGGGACCTGTACATCGAGAAGGACGCCTCGATCAACGAGGAGATCGACCGCCTGCGTCTTTCCGCCACGGCGGCCCTCCTCGAGCGCCGGGACGTGATCGTGGTGGCCACGGTTTCCTGCATCTACGGCATCGGCA
>CAYMEK010000095.1:0-10899 GCA_964389305.1 uncultured Spirochaetaceae bacterium | reverse complement strand
CGAGTTCGAGCAGATGGAGATGCAGTTCTTCATTCATCCCTCGGAGGACCAGCGGTGGTTCGACCTGTGGAAGCAGGAGCGCTTCGAGTTCTACACCAAGATAGGTATACGGAGGAGCAAGCTGCGCTTCCATCAGCACGGGCCCGAGGAGCTGGCCCACTATGCCAAGGTCGCTTTCGACATCCAGTACGAGTTTCCCTTCGGCTGGAAGGAGCTGGAGGGCATCCACAACCGCACCGACTACGACCTGCGCCGCCACATGGAGTACTCGAAGAAAGACCTGAGCTACCTGGACGACCTGCGGGGGGGCGAACGCTACATACCCTTCGTGATCGAGACCTCGGCCGGGCTGACCCGTACGGTGCTGACGGTGCTGGCTGACGCCTATGACGAAGACGAGGCTGAGGGCGAGAAACGGGTGGTGATGCACCTGCATCCGGAGCTGGCCCCGATCACGGTGGGTGTGTTCCCTCTGGTCAAGAAAGACGGTCTGGCCGAGCTGGCCCGGGAGGTGGAGCAGGGCTTGAGGCGGGAGTTCGCCACTTTCTACGACCAGGGCGGAGCCATCGGCAGGCGCTACCGGCGCCAGGACGAGATCGGTACGCCCTACGGCGTCACCATCGACTATCAAACCAAGCAGGATAGGACAGTTACCCTGCGCTTCCGGGATTCCATGGAGCAGATACGGGTGCCCATCGAAGAGCTTCCCACCCGCATCCGGGAGGCCAGCAGCGAGTACAGGAGGAAGGACTGATGCGCCCGGGAGCCTTCGAAACGCTTAAAGAGCGGGGATTCGTGAGCCAGTGCTCGGATGAGCGGGGCCTGGCCAGACTTCTGGACAGCGAGCAGGTCACCTTCTACATAGGCTTCGACCCAACAGCCTCCAGCCTGCATGTCGGAAACCTGATGCAGCTTTTCGCCATGGCCCACCTGCAGCGGGCGGGCCACCGTCCCATCGCCCTGATTGGTGGGGGAACCTCCCGTATAGGCGATCCTTCGGGCAAGAGCGAGATGAGGCAGATTCTGCCCGTCAAGACCATCAAAGCCAATGGCGAACGCTTCCGCGCCCAGATCTCCCGTTTTCTCGACTTTTCCGAAGGGAAAGCCCTGATGCTGGACAATGCGGACTGGCTGGCTCCCCTGAACTACATCGATTTCTTGAGGGACATAGGCAGGCATTTCTCGGTCAACAGGATGCTGAGCTTCGAGACCTACAAGATGAGGCTGGCGAGCGGCCTGTCCTTCATCGAGTTCAACTACCAGATCCTCCAGGCTTACGACTACCTGGTTCTGTACCAGCGCCAGGGCTGCCGCCTGCAGATGGGAGGCGACGACCAGTGGGGCAATATCGTGGCCGGCATGGACCTGGTTCGCCGGGTCGAAGGCGCCGATGCCTTTGCCCTGACCACGCCTCTGGTCACCCGGGCTGACGGTCAGAAGATGGGCAAGACCGAGAAGGGGGCCCTGTTCCTCGACCCCGAGCTGGTAACGCCTTACGAGTTCTACCAGTACTGGCTCAACGTTCCCGATGCGGATGTCGAGAAGCTGCTGGCCCTGTTTACCTTTCTGCCCGCCGAGGCGGTCAGGGCCCTCGGCAAGCTGAAAGGACGGGAGACCAACAGGGCCAAGGAGGTGCTGGCCCTGGAGCTTACCTCCATCGTGCACGGCCGCGCAGAGGCCGAGTCGGCCCGTTCGGCTTCGAAGGCGTTGTTCCACGGGCATGAGGCTGAAGACAGACAGAGCGTTCCCTCCGGGGCGCTGAAGCGGCAGGAGCTAAAAGAGGGGGTGGCGATCCTCGAACTGTTCGTGCGTTCGGGCCTGTGCTCCTCCAAGGGAGAGGCCCGGAGACTGATCAGTCAGGGCGGAGCCTATCTCGACGACCAGGCAGTGGATTCGGTCGATTTTATCCTGGACGAACGCTTCATGGACAGGCAGGAGCTCCTGCTCAGGGCCGGCAAGAAGCGCTACTTCCGCTTCCTACTCGAGTAGAGGCTGCGTTCCAAGACTTGGGGGCGAGACAATGGGCTTTCTGTACATAGTTGCGGCGATCGGGCTGGGAGCGTTGCTGTATTGGGGGCCGTTTGCCGTACCGCTGGCCTCTTTACTGCACTCCGACTACCTGTACCTCGCCCTCCTGCTCGGCCATCTGGTTTGCGGCTCCGTGCTGGTTGCCGTAGGCGCGGGGGTGCGCCGGCGGCGGGGGTTTCCCTCCATTTCCCGGGGCCGCAGCAGCCTGGAAGCGGGGCCCCTGCTCAGGCCGCAACAGGGTACGGCGGAAGCTCCCCGAGCCTTCCTGCGGATTCCGGAAGTCCTGTTTGTTCTCTGCCTGCTGTTCTTTCTGTTCAGCTATATCTACGCGCTCAACGCCAACATGGACTACGTACAGCGTTTCATGAAAAGTGGAGGCGCCGTGAGGCTGGCCCTGGACACCCGCCGGGAACGCCTGGCCGCGATCGTGCGGTTCGGACCCCTGCTGCTGCTCAATGGTCTGTTCTACCTGTACTGGCGCCTGCGTCCGCGCTCCGCGCTGTTCGGCTCCGCGTTCAGTCGCTGGGCCCTGCCCTTCAGCCTGCTCTCGGTGCTGCTGTCCATCAGTGCCTTTCCCTCTTTCATCAGCCTCCAGGGGCTCGGATTTCTCGCCTTCGTAGCCCTGGTGCCCCTGCTTCTCGTGTTCAAGGGCAATTCCCTGGGCTGGGGGATGTTCTACGGTCTCATTTACGCCGTGACTGTGAACATGCTCCTCAATTTCTGGCTCGGCACCTACAGCTTGGTCACCCTGCAGCTCGTTTCCCTGGTGTCTGCGCTTATGTACGCCCTGTTCCTGCTTCCCACCCTGTGGCTGTACAAGCGGCTTCGCCGCTTCGGCTTCCTGATCCTGCCCGCCGCCTGGATCGCCTTCGAGTACCTGCGATCAACAGGATTTTTGGGCTATCCCTGGGGCCTGTGGGGAACAACCCAATATGAGTTCCTCACCCTGGTGCAGGTCGCCTCGCTCACAGGGGTGTGGGGCGTCGGCTTTGTGGTAGTGCTGATCAACTCGGGGCTCGCCGCCGGTCTGGGTGGTGCGTGGATCAAGGCGGACGCAGACGGTCCGCCCTACGGGAGCGGCCGGCCAGACCCGGATTCTCCGCCTCGGCTGCGTCCGGCGTCCAGCGCAGCGGGCGGGCTCGGACAACTGCTCGTTGCCGCCGTCCTGTTTCTCGCCTTCATGGTGGCCGGCATCATCAGCCTGGACAGGCAGGAAAGGCGGCCAGTGGACAAACGCGTACGCCTGGCTCTGGTACAGCAGAACGCGGATCCCAGAAAGCACAACTACCGCACTACCTTCAACACTCTAGTCCGTCTGACCGACAGGGCGGTGCGACGGGACCCGGATCTGGTGGTCTGGTCGGAGACCGCCTTCGTGCCCAACATCCGCCGCTGGAGCCAGGTAGAACCCGAGCGGCATAGCTATGCCGCGCTGGTAAGGGAGTTCCTGGACTACCAGGAGAGCTTGGGGCGGTGGCTGGTGACCGGCAATGATGACTACGAGCGGGTTGTCGACGAACAGGGCCTGGAGCAGCGATTGGACTTCAACGCCACCATCCTCTTCGATCCCGAGGGGAGGAGGGTCCAGACCTACAGGAAAATCCGGTTGGTACCGTTCACGGAGAGCTTTCCCTGGCGGAAGGAGCTGCCCGCTTTCTACGAGTGGCTCAAGGAGCGGGACGTATACCTGTGGGAGCCCGGAAAGCAGAGGGTCGTGTTCCGCCATCCCAAGTTCCGCTTCGCCACTCCCATCTGTTTCGAGGACGCCTTCCCGAACGAAGTTCGGTTGTTCGTCAAAGAGGGTGCCGAGGTGATCGTGAACATGAGCAACGACTACTGGTCCCTTACCGAGGTCGAGGCCAAGCAGCACGGCGTAAACTCCTTCTTTCGCGCCGTGGAGAACCGGACCCCTCTGGTAAGGGCTGCGGCTTCGGGTCTGACCTGCTACGTGGACACATTCGGCCGCCTCAGGGCTTCCCTTCCCTACTACCAGGAGGCCTACCTGATCGTCGACGTGGAGATCAGGCAGAAAGCCAATACCCCGTACAACCTCCTGGGCGACTGGTTCCCTCAGGCTCTGCTGGCCGTTGTCCTGCTTTTTTTGCTGCTCTCCGTCTTTCCGAAGCTGCGCCGCTCTTTGTAGCCTGAAGAGCTTGCCGAAGCAGCGTGCGGAGGCCCTTTGGAGGGTGGAACTTTAGCTGAGGCAACGACCCCTTCTCGGGTAGATTTTTCATGAGGCAATGCGGGCCCTTGACAGTCGGGGATAAATCTGTTAGTTTCTTGTAGGATTTGAAATTAGGAGGGACTATTTATTGTCCGCTAAAGATTCAACAGCCAAGCGACACAGACAGAATCTCAAGAGACGATTGAGAAATAAGATGGTGAAATCCCAGATCCGGAGCAGCACCAGGAAGTTACAGGAACTGGTTGCCAGCGGGTCTGGAGAAGATGCCAGGGAGCAGTTCAAATCGGTAGCCGGTCTTCTGGATCAGGCTGTTAACAAGGGAGTCATTCACAGCAATACGGCCGCCAGGAAGAAGCACAGACTGCACAAGACGCTGGCTGGGACAGACAAAGCTACCTGAGCAGTGCTTCAGGACGGCGGAGACTCAAAAGATCTTGCGAGGAACGACGGTGGGTGAAAGTAAGCTCACCAAAGCGGAAATCATAGAACAGATCTACCCGAAGGTTAGAGTGAGCAAGAAGAATATCCACACCATTCTGGATCTGTTTTTCGAGGAGGTAAAGAACGGCCTGCTCGGGGACAGGATCATCGAGCTCAGGGGATTTGGTACCTTCGAGATCAAGACGCGCAGAGGAAGGAAAGCAAGAAATCCCAAGACAGGCGACACTGTTCAAGTCGAGAACCACGGTGTAGCCATTTTTCGCCCTGGCAGGGAGCTCAAGCAGAAAGCCTGGTCCCTGAGGGATTAGTTTGAGATCCTCCGCTTCACCTCTTTCCTCCCTGGCGGCGGTCGGCGGCGAGCTGCTGCTGCTCAGTCTATCGGCTCTCCTGTTCGCGCTCTCTTTCCCCAGTTTCCTTTCCCGGTGGGGCTGGTTTCCCCTGGCCTTTATAGCCCTGGTTCCGGTTTTCATCGTGGTGCACAGGGCCGGGTGGGTGCGTACCATCCTCTACGGGGCTTTCTACGGTTTTGCCAGCTACGCCCTCTACAATTTCTGGCTGGGCTCGTTTCATCCTCTTACGCTGTTCATCGTGCCGCCCATCTATTCGCTGTTCCTGCTGGCCGTCTTTCCCCTGCTAAAGGCGGCGGACCTCTTGTTTCCGCATTACGGCTTCGTTTTACAGACTCTGATATGGGTCGCCTATGAGTACCTTAAGGTTCAAGGCTTTCTGGCCTACGCGTACGGAATCATCGGCTATTCCCAATACCTGTTCCTTCCCCTCATACGCATCGCCAGCCTGACGGGAGTATGGGGAGTATCGCTGCTGGTCGTGTTCCCCTCGGCCCTGCTGGGCAACGCTTTGAAGAACGGGCCGGCTGGTTTCCTTCCTTTCCTGCGCAGGATGCGCTTTCCCCTTCTGGCCTACGGCCTGGTTTTCGCCGCCGCCTTGCTGTTCGGTGTGCTCAGCAAGGTGGACCTGGAGCAGGCCCGGCGCTGGAAGGTCGCCCTGGTTCAGCAAAACGTGGACCCATGGCGAGGGGGAAATAAGACCTACGCCAAGACCCTGGAGATCCTCACCAGATTGAGCGCTCAGGCTCTGAAGCAGGACCCCGAAATCCAGGTGGTGATCTGGTCGGAGACGTCCTTCGTTCCGGCCATCGACTGGCACACCCGCTACCGGACGGACCGGGTGGCCTACGAGCTGGTCAGGGAGCTGAGGGAGTTTCTGGCCGGACAGCAGGTGCCTTTCGTGGTGGGCAACGACGACGGCCAGCTCGCCAGTGACGAGCGCGGCAGGGATTACAGGGTCGACTACAACGCTACCATCCTCTTCGAGAAGGGGGAGATCGTCGACACCTACCGCAAGCTGCACCTCGTCCCCTTCACCGAAAACTTTCCCTACCAACGGTCGCTGCCGGGCGTGTACGAATGGCTGCGCAACGCCGATACCCACTTCTGGGAGAAGGGTAGCGAGTACACGGTGTTCAAGACCGACGGCGTGCGGTTCTCCACGCCGATCTGCTTCGAGGATACCTTCGGTTACCTGTGCCGGGGGTTCGTACGCCGGGGAGCCGACGTGCTGGTAAACATGACCAATGATTCCTGGTCCAATGCCATCGCCTGCGAGATGCAGCACATGAGCATCGCGCTTTTTCGCACCGTGGAAAACCGGCGGTCCCTGGTGCGGGCCACCAACGGGGGCATCACCTGCGTAATCGACCCAAATGGCGAGATAACGGCGACGCTCGCTCCGTTCAGCGAAGATTACCTGATAGCCGAGGTCCCGGTCTACACGGAGGGCGAGACCCTGTACACCCGCTGGGGTGATTGGTTTGCAGTACTGTTGTCGGCCCTGGCCGCCGCCGGGCTGATCGCCGGGCTGCTGCTGCGGCTGTTAAACCGCCGGCGGCCGGCGTGAGCACGGGTGTCCCATGGCACCGGCAATCTTTGAGGTGTTGACATGGTAAACAAAGATGGTAAAAATGAGAGCAAAAAGGTCGAAGCTGAGATGAAATCAAAAGGCAAGATACTCATTGTCGATGACGAACAGATCAACCTTGAGTTCTTCGACGTTATGTTGAGCAAGCTGGGCTTCAGGATCGAGAAGGCGGTCGACGGTGAACAGGCTCTGCAAAAGGTCGTGGAAACCGACCCGGATCTGATTATCCTCGACAACATCATGCCCCGTCTGTCCGGCTGGGAAGTTACCAAGAAGCTAAAAAAGGACAAGGAGTACCGCAAGTACCGGCAGACGCCTATTATCATGTTCTCGGCCATGGATGAGGTGAGAGACAAGATAGAGGGGCTGGAGCTGGGAGTGGACGACTACATCACTAAGCCCTTCAATTTCTCCGAGGTTCTGGCCCGAATACGGGCCGTGCTCCGCAATCGCGAGCTGGCCCGGCAGGTGGCCAGGCGGGAGCGCAGAATCGCGGTGGTCGAATCCCTCAACAACTCTCTGATCTTCTTTACCCAGCACATAAAAAAGCCGATCTCAGAACTGATCTCCGCCGCCGAAGCGGCGGACAGCTCGGACAGCTCGCAGGTTGCCGCGTTGATCGATCAGGTCTGCAAAGAGGGCGCCGAGATCCTGGCCACTTTGAGGGGCCTGGAAGAGGAGATCAAGGAACTGCAGAACAGGGGCGACAAACTGAAAATGGGCGACCTGTCCCTCGATGAGCTGGAGAAGAAGCTGAAGAAACATCTTCACAACTGGAAGAAACGTCAGCAGGACAGCGAGGAGGCGGCCGTATGATCTCGGAGACCAAGAAGAAGGTGCTGCAGTTGTTTGCCGAGGGACGCAAAAACTACAAGCTGATGAAGTTCAAGGAGGCCCAGAAGTCCTTTGCCAAAGCCCTGCAGGCAGACCCGGAGGACGGGCCTGCCAAAGTCTATTTAGCCCGCTGCAAGCACTATCTGCAAACCCCTCCACCTGAAGACTGGGACGGGGTTTTTGTCATGAAGACAAAGTAGGACCATCATGGCGAAAAACAACGATCATAAGAGCCTCGAGAAAATCACTACCACGCTGGGTAAGGAAACGAGCTTCAACGGTGTGCTCAGATTCAAAGAATCCCTTAAAATCGACGGCACCTTCGAAGGGGAGATCGAATCTCCCGGGTTTCTCTATATCGAAAACGGCGCCACGGTCACGGCGAACATCAAGGTGGGTTCCATTGTTGTGGGCGGTGTAGTAAGAGGTAATATAGAAGCCACCGAGCGGCTGGAGATGCTGACTACGGGCAAAGTCTTCGGGAATATCCGGACCGCCAAGCTGAATATCGCCGACGGCGTGGTCTTTGAAGGTAAGTGTGAGATGATCAAGAATCCCGACAAGCTGAACATCTTTTCGGCGTCCGTCGAGAACATGAAGAAGGCAACCCAGAGCGTCTGACCCGCTTATTATATGGACCCCCGAAAAACAGCCATCGTTCTGTCAGTGGGAACAGAGCTCACCGAAGGCGCCATCCTCAATACTCACTTCCGCTTTCTGGGCGCCGAGCTCAAGGGTCTGGGGTTTCGTATTTTGCGCTGCGTGCAGATCCCCGATGACGGCGAGTTGTACCGGCGAGAGCTGCGCGAGGCGGTCCGGCAGGCCGCCCTGGTGATATGTACGGGAGGATTGGGACCGACCAGCGACGACTTGACCAGAGAGATCGTAGCCGAAGTAGCCGGTGTCGGCTTGAGCTTCGACCCGGCGATCTGGGAGGCCCTGGTGGCCCGCTACGCCTCAACGGGGCGCAGGATAGCCGATACAAACCGTCGCCAGGCCAATATACCGTCCGGCTTCCAGATACTTCCCAACCAGGTCGGTACGGCCCCCGGTTTTAGCGGAATGATGGGTGAAGCTCTGCTGGTAGCTCTGCCCGGGCCCCCGGCTGAGCTGGAGGAGATGTTCGTCAAACAGGCGCTGCCGGCCATCTTGGAGCGCTTCGAAGCGCGGGGGCGTTCATTTCCCGCCGACGAGCTGGTCTGCACGGCCCTGATGATTCCCGAATCCGTTCTCGAAGAGGCGCTGCTGGACGCCCGCCGGCGGTGCAGCGCGATTCTCTGGGGCACCCGAGTGGGGGAGGATCGCATCGTGGTGACTCTGAGGGGAGCGGAGCCGCAGGAGCGGGAGTCGGTATTCCAGGAGCTTGGCGGACACTTCGGCCCGGTGAAGATTCGCAGAGGGGAGGTGAGACCCAGCCTCCTGCTCTTCGATCTGCTGCGTTCCAGGGGAGAATCGATTGCCCTGGCCGAATCCTGCACCGGCGGACTGGTAGCCAAGCTGCTTACAGATATCCCGGGAAGCTCCCAGGTGTTCTGGGGCGCGGTGACGGCGTACTCCAACGCGGCCAAGGTCTCTCTTCTGGGCGTTCCGGAGGACTTGATACGGAAACACGGGGCGGTTTCCGCCGAGGTGGCCTCGGCCATGTCCGCCGGTATTCTGGAAAAAGCACCCGCGGAGGTCGGTCTGTCGGTAACGGGTATCGCCGGACCCGAAGGAGGCACGGTGGACAAGCCCGTGGGTACGGTGTGGATTTCCGCCCGCCGCCGGGAGGGGCAGGAGCTGTGCCGTTCCTTCCTCTTTCCGGGCAGCAGAGACTCGGTCAGGCGCCGCAGCGTAGTGGCGGCACTGTTGCTGGCGGAATGCCTGCTGTTGGGGTTGGAGGCCGGATTGGTCGACTAGAGACAGGGTCGATCGGGCCTGTTGCGGGGGCCGCTAGAGAGGGTAATGACTGCAGCTGCGCATCGAGGTGTCTGGAGCTCTGAACACCGGTGCTCTTTGCGCATCTTGACAGACTGCACGGTAATGACTATATTGATAGGGTACTAAAGCGGTCCTTTTCACAGCACAAAAGATTAGCTTGTCCTGTGCTCAATAAGGTTGTCCAATAAGCATGCACCAGCATGGATAATACACCGCCTCCGCAGAACGGGAAGAGACACGACGAAAATCCTTGAGCCGACGTTTCATGGAACCGCTGCCATATCAAAGTGCGGGATCTCACCACTGATGAAACACTGGAGCAATGCATGGCAATCATCCGAAAGAAAAAGAAAGCGAACGGAAATGAAGTAATGGACGATTTGAACAGGGAGAAGCAACGCAATATGGGGCTCGATACACAGGACGGAGACGGAAACGGTACCGGGCCCGGTCAGATCGAGGAAACAGAATTGGAGGAGGCTATGAACAACGAAGCGAGTTCCTCCGATCCGCCCGATCGCGACCCGGAAAATCCGGTTGCCACCTCGCAGACCGAGCGGAAAGAGCAGTCGAACAAAGCCGTGGCTGCGAAACGGCCGAAGAAGAAAAAGATCCGGGTCGAGCTGATAAAGGAGGCAGATCAGGGCGGATCGGACGCGGCGGAGGCTGCCTCCTCCGCCCCTGTGGAGGAGCAACAGAAGAGTGAAACCGGTCCTCCCAGTGTCAAAGAACAGCCGCCTGCCGAAGCGCAGAGAGCTGCGAGGGAAGAGCACAGGAAAATCAGCGTCGAGAGCCGCGAGAAGCTGACCATCAACGAGCTGGCCGGGATGAACATGCGGGAGCTGCGGCGGATGGCTACCGGGATGGGTGTCAATCACGAGACGCTGATCTCGATGAAAAAGCAGGAGATCATCTTCAGCATTCTGAAGATGCACACCGAGCGCGGCGGCCAGATCTACGCTCAAGGCGCTCTGGAGATTCTTCCCGACGGGTACGGCTTCCTCCGCTCGCCCAACTATAGCTACCTTCCCGGACCCGATGATATCTATATCTCGCCCTCCCAGATACGCCTGTTCAACCTGAAGACCGGTGATACGGTGTCCGGTCAGATCCGCCCTCCGAAAGAAGGAGAGCGTTTCTTCGCCATGCTGCGGGTAGAGAGCGTGAACTTCGATGCTCCCGAAGTAGCCCAGAGCCGTATTCCCTTCGAGAACCTTACGCCCCTATATCCGGATAAGATCATCAACATGGAGACCTCCGGTGAGGAAACCTCGACACGTTTGATCAACCTGTTCTGTCCTATAGGGAAGGGACAGCGGGCGCTGATCGTTTCGCCGCCGCGAGCGGGGAAGACGATCATCATGCAGAAGATAGCCAACGCTATCACCACCAACCACCCCGAGATCTTCGTGATCGTGCTGCTCATCGACGAACGTCCCGAAGAGGTTACCGACATGCAGCGCAATGTCGACGGCGAAGTCGTTTCTTCAACCTTCGACGAGCAGGCCACGCGGCACGTCCAGGTCGCCGAGATGGTGATCGAGAAGGCCAAG
>CAYMEK010000094.1:4879-11040 GCA_964389305.1 uncultured Spirochaetaceae bacterium | reverse complement strand
AGTGGCAGCACGGTACGTCCTGGGGCTGGATTTCGGCACCGATTCGGTGCGGGCAGTGGTCGTCAACGCTGATAACGGCAGGGAAGAGGCCGGTCAGGTGGCCTACTTCAAGCGCTGGCTGAAAGGCGAGTACTGCGACCCGCAGGACAACCGCTTCCGGCACCATCCCCTGGACTACACGGAAGCGATGACCGAAGCGGTCACCGGCGCCCTGTCCCAGCTTCCGCGGGGCGCCGGGCTGCAGGTGGCAGGTATCGGTATAGATACCACCGGATCCACTCCCTGCGCCGTGGACAGGGAAGGCACACCCCTGGCTTTGAAGGAGGAGTTCAAGGATAATCCTAATGCCATGTTCGTGCTCTGGAAGGACCACACGGCGGTCAGGGAAGCCGAGCAGATCAACCGCCTGGCCCGTAGCTGGGGCGGCGTGGACTACACCAGATACGAAGGGGGCGTCTATTCCTCCGAATGGTTCTGGGCCAAGATCCTGCACATCCTGCGGGAGGACCCCGGGGTCGCCGCCGCGGCTTTCTCCTGGGTCGAGCATGCCGACTGGATGCCCGCCCTGCTGACGGGAAACACCGACCCTCTGACGCTCAAGCGCAGCCGCTGCGCCGCCGGACACAAGGCCATGTGGCACTCCGAATGGGGAGGGCTTCCCGCAGAGGAGTTCCTGGTGAAGCTCGATCCGGCGCTCAAAGGACTGCGGGAGCGGCTGTACACCGACACCTACACCTCGGACGTGAAGGCCGGCGGGCTGACAGAGGAGTGGGCCGAGCGCCTGGGCTTGAGCGCAGGCGTTGCCGTGGCGGTCGGGGCTTTTGACGCTCATATCGGTGCGGTGGGCGCCGGCATCGGCCAGGCTACGCTCGCCAAGATCATGGGGACCTCCACCTGTGACATGATCGTGGCTCCGGAAGCCGAGGTCGGGTCCAGGCAGGTCGCCGGGATCTGCGGCCAGGTGGACGGCTCCATCATTCCCGGCCTGGTCGGTTTGGAGGCCGGCCAGTCCGCTTTCGGAGACGTGTACGCCTGGCTGGTCAACCTGCTGTACTGGCCCCTGCAGTACGCCGAGTCCGCTCCGCAGGAAGCGGAGCAGCGCGACCACCTAAGGCAGGAGATCAAGGACACGATCCTGCAGAACCTGACGGAGGAGGCCGCCAGGATCCCGCCGGGAAAAACCGGGCTGCTGGCGCTGGACTGGCTCAACGGCCGCCGCACTCCCGATGCGGACCAGAGCCTTAAAGGGGCCATTGTGGGCCTCACCCTCGGAACGGACCCTGCCAGGATCTTCAGGGCGCTGGTGGAGGCCACGGCCTACGGCTCACGGGCCATCGTGGAGCGCTTCCAGAGCCAGGGAGTCGCCATCAAGGAGGTGGTGGCTCTGGGGGGAATCGCCCAGAAATCTCCCTTCGTGATGCAGGTCACCGCCGACGTGTTGAACATGCCTATCAAGGTGGCGACCTCGGAACAGGCCTGCGCTCTGGGCGCGGCCATGTTTGGCTCCGTGGCCGCCGGCATCTATGATGCGGTGAAGGCCGCGCAGGAAAAGATCGGCAGCGGATTCAGCAGAACCTATACTCCGGATCCGGCCAACGTGGACACCTACGATTCGCTGTACGGCAAATACCTGAAGCTGGGGCGGAGCCTCGAGCAGCAGCTCCGGGAGCTATAGTTCTCTAGTTAAGGAGGAAAACAGCCATGAACAATACAGCCATCCGCGAGCTGCAGGACCGGGTTTACCGGGCCAACCTGGAGCTCAGAAGCTGCGGTCTGGTGATTGCCACCTTCGGCAATGTCTCCGGAATCGACCGGGACAGCGGGATCATGGCCATCAAGCCAAGCGGCGTACCCTACGAAGAGCTGTCCCCGCGCCACATGGTGCTGGTGGACCTGGACTACCGGGTGGTGGAGGGCGATCTGAATCCCTCCTCGGACACCAAGACCCACGTGATGCTGTACAAGTCCTTCCGGGAGATCGGCGCAGTCGTGCACACCCATTCGAAGAACGCCACCGCCTGGGCTCAGGCCAGGAAGCCGCTGCCCTGCCTGGGCACGACCCACGCGGACCATTTCTACGGGGAGATTCCCTGCACGGAGGTAATGAGGGACGAGCAGATCGAGCGGGACTACGAGGAGGAGACGGCCGTGCAGATCCTCGAGACCTTCGAGCACTACGACTACCGGACGGTGCCCGGGGTGCTGGTCGCCTGCCACGGTCCGTTCACCTGGGGCAAGAGCCCCGCCGAGGCGGTGTATCACAGCCTGATACTGGAATACCTGGCCGAGATAAACGCCATCTCCCTGGCCCTGGAGCCCGGCCTGCCGGGCATCAAGCGCAAGCTCCTGGACAAGCACTATCTGCGCAAGCACGGAGAAGACGCCTACTACGGCCAGAGAGGAAGCGGCCGGCGATGATCTACAGGAGCTACGGAAGAACTGGAAAGGAGTGCTCGCTTCTCGGATTCGGGGGAATGCGCTTCAAGGACATCAACGACCGCGATAGCTGCATCCGGATGATGGTGAAAGCCGCCCAGGGAGGCGTAAACTACTTCGACACCGCGCCGGGCTATTTCGGAGTAAAGAGCGAGACCGTTTTCGGCGCCGGATTCAAGGAGCTGCGCAGGCTGGGACTTCCCTTCTACTGCGCCACCAAGACCTCCAAGTCCAAGGAAAGAGACGTTCGCAACGAGATCGAGGCCCAGCTAAAACGTCTCGGCCTGGAGGCGATCGACTTCTACCACGTGTGGTGCATTATCGAACTGGAGAACTGGCAGGCGCGCAAGAAGGACGGGATCGTGGCCACCTTCAGAAAGTTGAAGGAGGAAGGACTGATCAAACACATCTGCGTCTCCAGCCACCTGATCGGGGACCAGATAAAGGAGTTGCTGGAGGAAGAGCTTTTCGAAGGTGTGCTGTTCGGCTACTCGGCCTATAATTTCTCCATCCGGGAACAGGCGTTCGAGGCCGTCACCCGCCGGAATCTCGGCTGCGCGATCATGAATCCTCTCGGCGGTGGGATCATTCCCCAGAACCCCGATGTGTTCGATTTTCTGAAGACCAGCCGGGATCAAAGCATCGTGGAGGCGGCCCTGCATTTCCTGTTTTCTCACCGGCAGATCACCACGGCGCTGGTAGGGTTCGGCGATCTCCCGGAGGTCGAAGAAGCCCTGCGGGCGGTGGACACCTTCACAGGCGCGGACGAGGGCGCCGCCCGCGCAATCAGAGATTCCATCAAGGAGGCCTTTCTCGATTTGTGCACCGGCTGCCGGTACTGCGATCACTGCCCCGAGAAGATACCGGTACCGAAGATGATGGACGCCTACAACCACTTCAAGCTGCACGGGAAAAAAGACGCCGCCCTAGACCGGTTGAAATGGCACTGGAACATTCCGGTCGGCGAAGCGGCCAGGTGCACCCAGTGCGCCCGGTGCGAGGAGGCCTGCACCCAGCACCTGCCGATCATCGAGCGGCTCAAGGAAATCGCCGCCTGGGCCTCCTCGAAATAATTGATTATGGACCTGCGCCCCTGGAGCGTGATAGGCTGGTCCGGCAAAATCAGGAGGTAAACCGTGCGATACAGAGAACTTGGTAAAACGGGTATGAAGGTCTCGGAAATCGGCTTCGGGGCCTGGGCCATCGGTTCCAGTTGGGGCAAGGTGAGCGATGAAGAATCCCTGGCCGCATTGCACAAAGCCGTGGACCTGGGGTTGAATTTCGTCGATACGGCCGACGTCTACGGCGACGGACGGAGCGAGAAGCTGGTCGCCAGGCTACGCAAGGAACGCTCGGAGCATATCTACGTGGCCACCAAGGCCGGCCGCAAGCTCTCCCCGCACGTGGCCGAGAAGTATACGGGGCGCAGCATTCGCGGCTTCATCGAACAGAGCCTGAAGAACCTCCAGATGGAGGCCCTCGACCTGCTGCAGCTTCACTGTCCGCCAACCGCCGTCTACTATGCTCCGGAGCTGTTCGCCGCCCTGGACGGGATGGTACAGGAGGGGCTTATCCGCAACTACGGGGTCAGCGTGGAGAAGGTCGAAGAAGCGCTGAAAGCCATCGAGTATCCCGGGGTCAAGACGGTCCAGATCATCTTCAACATGTTCCGCCAGCGGCCCTCCGAGCTGTTCTTCCGGGAAGCCAGAGCGCGGAACATCGGCGTGATAACGCGGGTCCCGCTGGCCAGCGGGCTGCTGACCGGCAAGATGACCGGGGATACGAAATTCGAGAAGGACGACCACCGGAACTTCAACCGGCAGGGACAGGCCTTCGACCGGGGGGAGACCTTCGCGGGCGTGGACTACGAGAGGGGCCTTCAGGCCGTGGAGGAGCTGAAGAAGCTCCTGCCCGGTGGGTTCAGCATGGCCCAGTTCGCGCTGAAATGGATCCTGATGCACGAGGAGGTGTCCTGCGCCATCCCGGGAGCCAAGCGCCCCGCCCAGGCCGAGGACAACTGCCAGACCTCGGTCCTGCCGCCGCTGTCCGCCCGGGTGATGGAGCGGGTGCGGGAGATCTACGAGACCTATGTCAAGGCCGACGTCCACCAGCGCTGGTAGGCGTGATTGTTTTTTTGCAGTTTCGAGCTACATTTGAGTACAGGCGGGTGTTCACGAGATGAGAAAATCGATCTTTCTGCTGCTTGCCGCCCTGGCCCTGGCTTCCTGCGCCTCGATCCAGCGCTCGCGGGATCGGGGAACCGTCGAGCGGATCGCCGCGTTGATCAACTCGGGACAGGCGGAGAAGCTGGCCGGGATGAGCGAGCTTCCCTTTTTACTGGATCAGGAGATAATCCTTCTCGAGCAGGATGTGCGGACCTTCTGGAGCACCATCGCCGAGGCGGGATTCAGGGTCGAGGAGCCGGTCCTGGAGAGGGGCGCCAGAATCACCGACGACAGCTACAGGCAGTTCTACGATTCCATGGAGGTGAGAACGTTCTTCGACAGGTATCTGAAGAAAAGGACCCGGCTGCTGGAGCTGAAAACCGCTGCGGGAGGGAGGATCCTCCTGCTGGTTACCGGCGCGGGCGCCAAACGGACCATCCACGGCTTCAAAGGACCGTTTTGACATGAAGGTCGGCATGAAGGAAACGCTGCTCGTTCTCGGGCTCTCGCTTTGTCTCCTGGCCGGCGCCTCCGCCGCACCGAGCGACGTCGTGTACTCGGAAGGTGAGGCCACCGTCAAGTACCGGGGAGGAGGAGTCGAGGAGGTGTACATCGGCGACGCCTACGACACCGGCGACACGGTGACCACGGGTTTCGACGGCTTCGTCGAGCTGAACCAGGCGGGCCTGACGCTGAAGATCAATCCCGACACCGTGTTCACGCTTCAGGAGAAGGAACAGAGCGGCGAAGCCACCGGGGTATTCTCCCTGGTGCTCGGCTCGATCAGGTTCCGCTACGACCGCATCACCGGCAGGGAGCCGCTGATCCAGACCGGAAGCTGCGTCGCGGCGGTGCGGGGAACGGAGTTCACCGTGTTCGCCGGCGCCGACGGCTCGGCCCTGGTGGTGGTGGACTCCGGCCGGGTGGAGGTGGAGGCGGAAGGCCGGGCCGTACAGCTCGAAGCCGAGGAGGGGGTGGAGGTGCGCCCCGGGCAGCCGCCCGGGGAGAAGTTCGTCGTACACAGGGACCAGATCGACTACCGGAGCTGGAACGAAGAGAAGCTGGGGAGCATGCTGGAAGATCCGCTGCTGGCCATGGAGCGAATCCAGGACCGCCTGGACTACTACATAGACAACGTGAACGAGTACTTCGCCCTGTTCCGGGAGTATGACCAGAGGCTGGCGGATGAAAGGGACATACTCGCCGAGATCCAGGGCAGGGAGGGCGACGAGGCGGCCGGCAAGTTCCGGCGGGAGGTGATCTCGCCTCTGGCCGAGAAGAGAGCGAATCTGTACATAAACCTTCGTTTCTACTCCCTGGCGGCCCTTTCGCTGCGCCGCTACGTGGGCGGCCGCCTGTACCTGTTCATGAAGGCGCGATATATCACCGATCCGGCGGATCCGCTGTACCGGCAGTACCGCGAGAGGTTCCGGGATTTCCTGGACGGTTTCGAGGACGCGATCGTACCCCACCTGGTGGACATCGACATATGAGTCAGCCCGGAGGAAGAGAGGAAGCAATGAAGATCAAGGCGATTTGGGCGGCCGCAGTCCTGATCGC
>CAYMEK010000094.1:0-4779 GCA_964389305.1 uncultured Spirochaetaceae bacterium | reverse complement strand
GCCATCGCCTTCACCATGACCAAGGACGGAGACGATTGGTACATCCTCAAGCTCGTCCTGGACGGCAACACGGTGGTGGAATGAGGTCAACCGGAGGAATATGAGGAGCAAGCGTATGAGGCTGCTGGCCCTCCTCCCGGCGCTGGCCTTTCTCTTCTCCGCCTGCGCCCCGTTCGGCACCTCCAAGAAGGAGCGGGTCGAGCTGTTCGAGCACGACCTGAACCACTGCCGGCAGTACCTGTATCAGAACTTCCTGGAAGAGGAGACCGAGGACTACGGGATAATCAAGAACAGCGACACGACCTACACCTGGGACGCCTGGTTTCCCCTGTCCTTTCCGGACGGCGGGACCTACACCGTGACCCTGGACTCCCGGCTGGGAAATCCATTGGAGGGAACGGTGGACGGCCCGGACGAGTTCGAAGGTCCGAAGTCCGTGGAGTTCTATTTTGCCCGCTCCGGGGTCTACTGGTACCTGGAAGCTTTGAGTCTCGACGAGTCCAAGATCGTGGATTGAAGCTTCGCCGCTAAAAGCTTTTGATTAAATCCTGATTTCTATGTAATTTAAACGGGTGCTCAAGGAGTTCCGCACCCTAGTTCCCTACATCAGAAAAAATGGCCCCCAGTACGTGGCCGGGCTCTTATTCCTGCTGCTCACCAACGGGGGGCAGCTTTACCTCCCGCAGCTCATTCGCCGGGCCATCGATACGATCTCCTCCGGCAGCTTCGCGCTCGGCCAGGTGCTGCCGATCGCCCTTACGATGGTAGGAATCGCCGTCCTGATCGCCGTGGGCCGCTTTTTCTGGCGCTTCTTTCTTCACGGTACCTCGCGGCGCATCGAAGCTGAGCTGCGGGAACGGCTGTTCGGCCACCTGCAGTCGCTGTCCTCGACCTTCTACGGCAGGATGAAGACCGGCGACCTGATGGCCAGAATGACCAACGACATGCACGCTATCCGCCAGGCCACGGGCATGGCCCTGGTCACCTTTATCGACGGTTTTTTCATGACCATAGCCATCCTGGCCATCATGCTGAGCGAAAACGCCCGTCTTACCCTGCTGTGCATATCCCCCCTGCCGGTCATCACCATCGGAGTCATTCTGTTCGGCCGGCTGATCGGCGAGCAGTTCAGGCGGGTCCAGGAGGGGTTTTCCGAGCTGAGCGACATGGCCCAGGAATCCATCACCGGGATCCGGGTTTTGAAAACCTTCGTCCAGGAGTCGGCCTTCGTCCGGCGCTTCACGGGCAGGAACACGAGCTATTCGGACCGCAACCTGACCCTGGTCCGTACCTGGGGGGTTCTCTTCCCCGCTGTCGGCTTCCTGGCCGGGATCACTTCGTTGATCCTCATCCTTCTGGGCGGCCGGGCCGTGATCGAGGGTACCCTCTCGCCGGGCCAGTTTACCGCTTTCTTCGCCTATCTGCAGATGCTCATCTGGCCGATGCTGGGGGCGGGGTTCACCATCAACATGATCCAGCGAGCCGGCGCATCCCTGGGCCGCATCAACCGGATACTGGAAGAGGAGCCCGATATCACCAGCCCGCCTGCAGACCGGGCGATCCGAAAAGCGCTGCGGGGCCGGATCGACATCAGGAACCTCAGCTACACCTATCCGGGTACAGAGAAAGAGGTGCTCTCGGGAATCGACCTGGAAATACCGGTGGGAAGCGTCCTCGGGATCCTGGGCAAGACCGGTTCCGGAAAAAGCACCCTGGTGCAGCTGCTGCCCCGCATCCTGGATCCGCCGCCGGGCACGGTCTTCGTGGACGGGGAGGACGTACGGTCCTACGATCTGGCGATCCTGCGGCAGGGTATCAGCACCGTTCCCCAGGAAACCTTCCTGTTCTCCGCCAGCATCCGCGACAACATCGCTTTCGGCACCAACAACAGCGACGACGGCCTGATCGGCAGAGTTTCGGCCATTTCCACGATCGAGCGGGACTTCAACAACTTCCCCACCGGGTGGAATACCGTTGTGGGAGAGCGGGGCATCACCCTCTCTGGAGGTCAGAAACAACGGGTGGCGATCTCCAGGACGTTGGCCAGCAGCGCCTCGATCTACATTTTCGATGACTCCCTGTCCTCGGTTGACACGGAAACCGAAGACGCGATCCTCAGGGACCTTCTGCCCTTTCTCGAAGGCAGGACCATGATCCTGATCTCCCACAGGATTTCCACCCTGAAGACCGCCAACCGGATCATCGTGCTCGACCAGGGGCGGATAACCCAGCAAGGCAGTCACGAGAAGCTGCTGAAGCAGCCGGGTTTCTACGCCGACATCTACCGCCTCCAGCAGCTGGAGGAGAGCTTCGGGAAGCCGGGATGAGCGAATACTTCGATCAGGAAGATATACTCAAGAGCTACGACGCCGACCTGATGCGGCGGCTGCTCCGCTATCTCAAGCCGTATCTGCTGGTATTTCTCCTTTCCGTCGCGGCTCTCGCCCTGGGGACGACCGGAGAGCTGCTGATTCCCGTGCTGCTGCAGCGGGCGACGGACAACTACATTCTGCCTTATTACCGGGGCCTGCGTTTCGACAAGCTGGATACGGAGATCCGCGACGCGCTGGAGCCGGTGGACAGCAGGCACCTGGCCCAGGGAATTTACTTCCTCCCCTCCTCGAAGCTGATTCATCTGAGCGCCGGGGAGAAACGGGCCCTGCGGGAGCAGGGCACGCTGCTGGCGGAGAACTTCTTCGTCGTGCAAGGCTACCGGCAGAAGCCCGACGCTCTGAAGGTGATCCAGGGGCACCCGGAGTTGTTCGTGACCGGCAAGGATATCGCCGCGGTCTCGGAGAAAGACCTGGGCTCCCTGTCGAAGCAGGAGATCCGCGCAGTGCGCGGAGAGGACCTGCAGGGGATCGAAGCGCTGGTGCGTATCCTGCTGGCCGCCCTGGTGGGGGTGTTCATCTTCACCTTTTTGCAGGTGTATATGCAGGCTTACGTGGGCCAGATGATCATGAAGGACATGCGGACCCAGCTATTCGACCACACCTTGAGACTGTCTCTCAGGTTCATCGACAAGAACCCGGTGGGACGGCTGGTGTCGCGGATAACCAACGACGTGGAGACCATAAACGAGCTGTTCACCGAGGTGCTGGCCGCGCTTCTCAAAGACTTCAGCATGATGATCGGGGTGATGGTGGCGCTGTTTTTGCTCAGCCCGCGGCTCGGTCTGGTGGCCCTGCTCACCCTGCCTCCGGTGTTCGTGATCACAATAGTATTTCGCAGGCGGGCCCGGGATGCCTTTCGCGGCGTCCGCCGTTCGGTCTCCCGGCTCACGGCCTTCGTCTCCGAGCACATCTCCGGGATGCGCATCGTGCAGCTCTTCGTGCAGGAGAAACGCAGCCGACGGGAGTTCGGCGAGAGAAACAACGAGCTGCTCAAAGCCAGCCTGGGGGAGATGTACGTGTTCGCCGTGTTCAGACCCATCGTCGACCTGCTGGCCACCGTTTCTATGGCCGTGATCGTCTACTTCGGCGCTTCCTTTCTTCTCAAGGACGTGGTATCCCTGGGCATCCTGATCGCTTTTCTCAACCTGATCCGGATGTTCTATCAGCCGGTCATGGACCTTTCGGAGAAATACAACATCCTGCAGTCTGCCATGGCCGGCGGGGAAAGGGTGTTCGACCTCCTGGACTCAGACGATGTGGTGGAGCAGCCCGCCGAGCCCGTGTACCTGGACGAAGTGCGGGGCTCGATCGAGTTCGAACGGGTCACCTTCTGGTACAAAGAGGGAGAGGTCGTGCTCAAAGATCTTTCCTTCAAGGTGGCGCCGGGGGAGACCGTGGCCATCGTCGGCTATACGGGGGCGGGAAAGACCACCATCACCTCCCTGCTGACCCGATTGTGGGACGTCCAGGAAGGCTCGATTCGCCTGGACGGCGTGGACATTCGCCGGATACCCACCGACGAGCTGCGGCGGCGGGTCCAGTCGGTGCTTCAGGACGTGTTTCTGTTCTCCGACACGATCGAGGACAACATCCGTCTGGGCAGCAAACTGCCTGTGGAGAACATCGAGCGGGCGATCAGGACCGTCAAGGCCGATACGTTCATAAGCGCCTTTCCCGACGGACTGAACACGAAGCTCCACGAGCGGGGCGGCAACCTGTCCATGGGTCAGCGCCAGCTCCTGTCCTTCGCCCGGGTGCTGGCTCACAATCCGGACGTTTTGGTGCTGGATGAAGCAACGGGGAATATCGACACGGAAACCGAAAAGCTTATCCAGGAAGCGCTCGGCAAGCTGCTGCGGGGAAGGACTTCGCTGGTCATCGCCCACCGTCTCTCCACCATACGAAACGCCGATCGCATCATCGTTCTGCACAAGGGACGGTTGTTCGAATCCGGGACTCACGAGGAGTTGATCCGCCGGCGGGGCATGTACTACAACCTCTACCAGATGCAGTACCTGGACCGGGAAACGGTTATGGTCGACGAGGGAGGCGGCTGATGATGCGGATCAATCCAGGCCGCCGGTGGCGCTTCTTCGCTCTGCTTCCATACGCTCGCGGATGTACAGCAGGATCAATCCTTCGAAGCTCAGTTTCTTGAGACTCGATTGCTCTTCAAGAAAATCGTATATGTCCTGAGGTACGCGAACGTCCACGCGTAAATGAATCTTGTTCATACTTCGCTCCTCGGGATTTCTGGCTGTTACTGTAAAAGTAAGATAGCGACATGGTCAATACTCCGTCCGGGGCCCGCCGAACCTCAAGGCCCGGCCGCCTCAGGCTCCAGAAAACGGGGGTCCTGGACGACCAGGGTGAGTCCGTTTCCGGC
>CAYMEK010000093.1:0-11213 GCA_964389305.1 uncultured Spirochaetaceae bacterium | reverse complement strand
CTGAAACTCGTAGTCCTCGGTGAACGAGAACTCCTTGACCAGATCATTATTGGTGAAATCAGACCCCATCCAGGAGCTCATCATCATGGACGGGGGGATCCGTATCACCTTGTCGGTCTTGGGTAGATAGTTCCACATCTCGCTGCCTATTCGCAGCGTCGCCGTTCCCCGTTCTTTGGCCGGCTCCAGGATACGGATAAAGGTCTTTTCCGTACCTTCCGACCAGGCCCGCAGGCGGAGGGTCCTCTGCCAGTGCGGAGTAACGATCTGCATCTCCATCAGCGCATAGCTGGAGTCTGCCCGGTAGAGCTTGTCGATTCTGTCTATCACCTCCCGTACTGCCGGCCTGGTTTGGGCAAACACCGTCCAGGCTGCCGCTGCCGTCCAAACGAAGACCAGAGCACTTCGTATCCACTGTTTCATTGTTCCCCTTCCTGATAAATCCGGTTGTGCCCGGGGGCCGGCGCTTTGGCTCTTGCTTCCCCCCTGCCCGGTAAAACCGCCGCGGCCGGTTCCGTGAAGCTGTCGGCTACATTATTACATTACAATAAAATATTTTTGAACATCCACCTTGTATATACTCTATTCAGGTTATTTTTCTTAAGACGTTATCGGCCTGCGGCTCTACTTCGCTGCTTTCCGCCGGACCGGATAGCCGAAAACGGCCAGACAACTAACCTATTCAGCTTATTGCCATTTTCCGGGAATACAATAGATATATAGTTGAGAAAAAATTTCCGGCAAGCTAGATGCTCAAAAGGAAAGCTGTAAAGAAAATTGTAAAATTAGAATGACGGGGAAGGCTTATGGCGACGAAAGCTCATGATCAGGAAAAAAAAGTAGTTCGGGACGACAACCCGGCCGGGAAGCCGGCTGCGGAAGCTGTCTCACTAGAGCAGTGGTGGAAACGGCTCGAGTCATCAGAAAACGGCCTCAGCCAGGAAGAGGCCCGGCGGCGCTTGGACCGCTACGGGCCCAACAAGCTGGAAGAGAAGAAAATGAATCCCGTGTTGAAGTTCCTCTCTTATTTCTGGGGCCCGATCCCGTGGATGATCGAGGTGGCGGCGATTCTCTCGATCATCGACCAGCATTGGGTGGACCTGATCATCGTTATCGTTCTTCTGGTTTTCAACGCCGTAGTCGGGTTCTGGCAGGAGTTCCAGGCCGCCAACGCCGTGGAAGCCCTCAAGAGAACGCTGGCCTTGAAGTCGCGGGTCAGGAGGGACGGCGCCTGGGGAGAGATCGACGCCGCCGAGTTGGTGCCGGGCGACGTCATCCGCCTGCGTTTGGGTGACATCATCCCGGCCGACGTGGTTCTAGCGGAGGGGGACTATCTCAGCGTGGACCAGTCGGCCCTCACGGGCGAGAGCCTTCCCGTGAACAAGAAAAGCGAAGACCTGGCCTACTCCGGGTCCGTTGTCAAGCAGGGAGAGATGGCTGCCCTGGTAACCGCTACGGGGGCGGATACCTATTTCGGCAAGACCGCCAAGCTCGTCTCTTCGGCCAAGTCGGTTTCACACTTCCAGAAAGCGGTCCTCACGATCGGGGATTACCTGATCTACCTGAGCCTGGGATTGGCCGCCGTTCTTCTGCTGGTCATGCTGGTCCGGGGCACTCCCTTCTTCACCTTGATGCAGTTCGCCTTGATTCTGATCGTGGCCGCCATCCCGGTGGCCATGCCTGCCGTGCTTTCCGTCACCATGGCGATCGGCGCGGTCGCCCTGGCTAAAATGAAAGCCATCGTCACCCGCCTCGTGTCCATCGAAGAGACGGCGGGGATCGACGTGCTGTGCTCCGACAAGACCGGGACCCTGACCCAGAACAAGCTCACTCTCGGGGAGCCGGCTCTGATGGGCGCAAAAAAGCCCGGGGAGCTGATCCTGGCCGCCGCTCTGGCCTCGAAGGAGGAAGACCGGGACGCCATAGACGCGGCAATCCTGGAAGGATTGGAGGATCCGCAGAAACTGAATGAGTATGTCCAGAAGAAATTTATTCCCTTTGACCCGGTGCAGAAACGCACGGAGGCGGAAGTGCAAGGACCGGACAACAGCACCTTCAAGGTCACCAAAGGCGCTCCCCAGGTAATCCTGAATCTCTGCAAGCCGGATCAGGAGCTGGAAAAGCAGGCCACCCTCAAGGTCGACGAGTTCGCCGAACGGGGTTACCGCACCCTGGGAGTCGCCAGGAGCAACGGCTCGGGGAGCTGGAAGTTCCTCGGACTGATCCCCCTGTTCGATCCGCCCCGGGAGGACTCGGCGGACACGATCCGTCAAGCCCAGGAGCATGGAATACAGGTCAAGATGGTGACCGGAGACAACCTGTCCATCGCCAGGCAGATCAGCTCCAAGCTGGGATTGGGAACCAACATACAGACAGCCGATAAACTGTTCGCCGCCGCGACCGACAAACACGGCTTGTCAGCCAAGGTCACCGAAGAGGTGGAGGCGGCGGACGGTTTTGCCCAGGTCTTTCCCGAGCACAAGTACCATATCGTGGAGGCCCTGCAGGCCCGCGGGCATATCGTAGGCATGACCGGCGACGGGGTGAACGACGCTCCGGCCCTGAAAAAGGCGGATACCGGAATAGCGGTCAGCGGAGCCACCGATGCAGCGCGGGCCGCCTCGGCCATGGTGCTGACAGCGCCGGGACTCTCGGTGATCGTGCGGGCGGTCGAGGGAGCCCGTAAGATCTTTGAGCGCATGAACAGCTATGCGATCTACCGCATCACCGAAACGATCCGCATCATGTTCTTCGTCACATTGACCATGATCATCCTCAATTTCTACCCCATCACCACGGTGATGATCATTCTTCTGGCCCTGCTGAACGATCTGCCGATCCTGACCATCGGCTACGACAACACCTGGCTGGAACCCAACCCGGTACGCTGGAATATGCGCCGGGTCCTCTCCGTGGCCACCGTGTTGGGGCTGCTCGGAGTAATCGAGACCTTCGGATTGCTGCTCATCGGCAAGTTCCTGCTCAACCTCGACGTGCCGCAGCTGCAGTCCTTCATCTACCTCAAGTTGGCGGTAGCCGGGCACCTGACGCTCTTCGTCGCCCGCACCAGGCGCCCCTTCCTGAGCAAGCCCCACCCGTCTCCGATCCTTCTGGGGGCGATCCTTCTCACCCAGGCGGCTGCCGCGCTCATCGTAGGGTTCGGTTTTCTGGTTGCTTCGATACCCTGGGCGTATATCGGCCTGATCTGGGGATATTGCCTGGTATGGGTGTTTATCGAGGACTGGGCCAAGCTGAGGGTCTACCACCACCTGCAGTTCACCGGCAAGCGGCACCGCACGTTCCTGGACCGGGCCCATATGCCGCTGCACCCCTTCGGCGAGCACAGGCAGAGATCCTGATACCGTTGCCGCCCCGAAACGAGGCAGAGGGAAGAGGGAAACATGAATACCGAGATAGTGCTGCTGCGCCACGGAGAGAGTGAGTGGAACCTGGAGGGACGGTTCACCGGCTGGACGGACGTGGATCTGACGGAGCGAGGAATCCTGGAAGCCCGGCGGGCCGCCCATCTGCTGAGGGCGGCCGGTTACACCTTCACCGAAACCCATACCTCCGTGCTCAAGCGAGCCATCCGCACCCTGTGGATCGTCCTGGAGGGGTTGGACCTGATGTGGCTCCCGGTGCACTGCTCCTGGCGGCTGAACGAGCGGCACTACGGTGCCCTGCAAGGGCTGAACAAGAAGGAAACGGCCGGTGAGTTCGGCGAGAAGCAGGTATACCGGTGGCGGCGCAGCTACGACCAGCGTCCCCCGGCTGTTTCGCTCGACGATGAGAGGCATCCTCGCTTCGACCCCCGCTATGCTCGCCTGCAGTCGCAGGAGCTGCCGGGCAGCGAATCCCTGAAAGACACTCTGGAACGCGTGCTTCCCTACTGGCACGAGGTCATCGCGCCGGCGTTGAAGCAGGGGCAGAAGATCATGATCTCGGCCCACGGCAACAGCCTGCGGGCCCTGGTCAAATACCTGGATCACGTGTCCGACGCCGATATCCCTAAATTGAATATCCCTACGGGTTTCCCCTTGATCTATGAGCTGAACGACGACCTCCAGGCCCTGAAGCACCACTACCTGGGTGACCCGGAGGAGATTAAAAGAGCAACCACCTCCGTAGCCGCCCAGGCCTCTACAAACAAGGGCGGGAAATAGAGGTCCCTGCTTTCCCCACGCGCAGCATGGGAGCGGTCAACGCCGGCCGGCTGTTCGTGCGTTCACTCGGCGGCGTGAGGCTGCCTGCCCACTGCCCGGCGCAGCACGTGACCGCAGCCATTGCTCCAATACACCGGCCTGCCTGGAGCCCGGTAATCCGAATTTCTCTCTGGAATAGACTGATCCGGTTATACGTGACCGGGGTCCGCCTCATTAAATTTCCCAATGCGCAGATCCAAGATATGGCATTCAGGAAAAGTAATGATGAACCGCTGCACGGGAGGTAATTCGATGAAAACAAAGAGAACGGGAATGGCACTGCTGGCCGGCCTTCTCGGCTTGAGCGCCATCTCCTGTTTCGGCGGCGGGGGTCGCGAAGCCGCGCCTGCCGCTTCGGCTCAGCCTGCAACGACCGTAGTGATTCAGGACAAGGGCGGATTTGCCGACGCCATTGCCGCCGTAGCAGACGCCGCCAAGCAGAGCGTCGTGCATATAGACATCACCGGCACGGTATTGCAGCAGGCCCCTGCGATGGGACCCTTCGGAATGCTCTTCGGAGCCCCTTCGCCGCAGAAGGTGCCGATCCGAGCCCTGGGCAGCGGCGTGCTGATCAGCTCGGAGGGCTATATCGTCACCAACAACCATGTGGTGGAAAACGCCGACAGCATACAGGTGCTCTTTCACGACGGCTCACAGGAGCCGGCCAAAATCGTGGGCCAGGATCCCTTCACCGATCTGGCGGTAGTGAAGGTCGAGAACGCCAGGAATGTGCCGCCGGTAACCTTTGGCGATTCCGACGCCATGAAGGTCGGTGACTGGGTGGTGGCCATTGGCAATCCCCGCGGCCTGGACTGGACCGTCACGGCCGGTATCGTAAGCGCCACTCACCGTACTACCCTGGGAGTCGCCGGTCCGACGGGCTTTCAGGACTATATCCAAACCGATGCGGCCATAAATCCCGGCAACAGCGGGGGTCCTCTTCTGAACCTGAATGCGCAGGTCATCGGTCTGAACTCCCTGATCATATCCCAGAGCCAGGGCTCGGAAGGGCTAGGTTTTGCCATCCCCTCCAAGATGGTGAAGAGTATCTCGGACAGCCTGATCCGCAACGGTAAGGTCATTCGGGGCGATCTGGGAATTTCTTTTCAGGATATCACACCCCAAATCATCAAGGGACTCAAGCTGCCCAAGGACGTGCAGGGCGTGGTCGTGGTCGAAGTTATTCCGGACGGCCCGGGGGCGGCCGCCGGGCTCCAGCAGGGGGATGTGATCAGTATGTACCAGGGCAAATCAGTTAGTTCCGCCTACCAGCTTCTCAATTCCATAGCCCAAACCGCGCCGGGAACCAAGGTTACGATCACCGTGCTGCGCAACAACCGGGAGAGGAAGTTGAGCGCCACGCTGGCAGACCAGCTCGAGCTGCTCAAAAAAGAAGCGGCGCATCCGGCCTACGAGCTGCTCGGATTAAAGGTGGAACCGGTCACGGCGGCCCTGGCCAAGCAATTCGGCCTGACGCAGCCGATGGGAGTCGTGGTGACCGCTGTCGTTCCCGGCAGCCCCGCCGACAGCGCCGGCATCGTCAAGGGAGACGCCATCTTCCGGGTGGGCAGTGACAATGTCAGCAACGCGCAGCAGTTCTCCAAGCTGATCGGCGAGGCCATCAAAACCGGCACCGTGCTCCTGCTGATCCGTGACAGTCAAAGCGGGCAGATGGGCTACCTGCAGATTCCGATAAGTTGAGGAGGCTCGGCATGTCGTTGCTGTTTATATTCATCGTTTTCACAGCGGGACTGATTCCGCTGATCACAACCCGGGCGAAGAAGGCAAAGCTATCCGAGGAGCATTACCAACGGCGGCTGCGGAGTTCGACCATCGTCATTATCGTCGACATTCTGTTCATCATCGGGTTCTTCGTGTTCCTCAATCTTTACACCCAGTTCCTCTGGTTCGTCAACCTCGGCTACGCGGACCGGTTCCTGACCGTGCTGCGCTTCGAGGTGGTGCTGTATCTCGCCGGCTTTGCCGCAGCCTTTCTGTTCCTGTTCTTCACCACCCGGCACGCTTTCGGCTGGCTCAACCAGCGGCTGCGCCGCCTGGGCTCCTTTCCGATGGCGCTGGTCCTGGCCCTGCTGCTCGGCATCTGGACGTCGGGATTGTGGCCCCGGTTTCTGCTTTTCTTCAATCAGGTGTCCTCCGACCTTACCGAACCGGTCTTCGGCAGATCCATCAGCTATTACCTGTTCTCTCTGCCGCTGTACTCCTCCCTGATCGGCTGGCTGATCCTGCTTTTCATACTGGCGATAGGGATTACTTCGTTTTCCCTGTACGGCCTGGCCCAGCGCCGCGGTGCACAGGCCGCCGACCCTGACCGGTCGGATCGGGGCATCCGGGCTCTCTCGTCCCAGCTCCTGGTTCTGATAGCACTGCCGCTTTTCGTTCTGTCCTGGAGCGCGGTCCTGAACATCTTCCGTTTGATGTATTCGGACTGGGGAGTGGTATTCGGACCGGGCTACGTGGATGTGCATTTCCGTATCCTGGGCTACGTGATCACCGCCGGAGCGCTGGTAGCCTCCGGCATTGTCCTTCTGGCCGCCGCGGCAAACAGGCCATTTCGCAGAAGGCTGCTCGGCCTGGTAAAACGCTCCGACGGCGGCGGAGTGAGGTTGACGGGACGGATCCTGATCTTCCCGGCCGCCCTGATCGGAACCGTGATTCTGTTCACCGGGATTGTACCCGGCATCGTCCAGGCGCTGATCGTCCGGCCGAATGAGATCACCATGGAAACTCCCTACCTGAAAAACAACATCGAGTTCACCCGCTCCGGCTTCGGTCTGACCGACAAGCGCATCGAGGAGAGGCAGTACGCGGTAGGCCGGGACATAACTCCCGGAGTAGTAGGACAGAACGAGAAGACCCTGATGAACGTACGGCTCTGGGATCCCAGAGCCCTGCTGGCCAACCTCAAGCAACAGCAGGAGATCCGCCTGTACTACGAGTTCTTCGACGTCGATATCGACCGCTACCACCTGCAGGGTAATTACCGCCAGGTCATGCTCTCGGTGCGGGAGCTGGAGAAGACCCAGCTAAACCCGGCCTCACGCACCTGGGTCAGCCTGCACCTGAAATACACCCACGGCTTCGGGCTGGTTATGCTTCCGGCCCACGATTTCCTGCCCGGCGGCGGTCCCGACCTCATCATTCGGGGTATACCCCCTGAGTCCAAGGATCTGCGGCTGCAGATCCAGCGGCCCGAGATCTATTACGGAGAAAAGACACGGGACCACGTGTATGTCAACACCAGCCAGCAGGAGTTCAATTATCCTGCGGGGCAGCAGAATGTGTACTCGACTTATCAGGGTACCGGGGGAGTTCCCGTGGGCACGCCCTGGCGGAGGTTTATTTTCTCCTTCAGGTTTGACGGCTTTCAGCAGCTCTTCTCCACCTACATCCAGCGGGATTCCCGAATCATGTTTCAGCGGGAGATCAAGCAGCGGGTAGCCGCACTGGCCCCGTTCCTGAGATACGACCGCGATCCCTACGCCGTGCTCACCGACGGCGGCAGGATCAAGTACATC
Organism: uncultured Spirochaetaceae bacterium; assembly: GCA_964389305.1. Taxonomy (GTDB): domain Bacteria; phylum Spirochaetota; class Spirochaetia; order SZUA-6; family DRHE01; genus CAYMEK01. The sequence continues at coordinate 3,475 of CAYMEK010000093.1, read as the reverse complement.
ATCGACGCCTACACCGTATCGAGCGGCTACCCGTATTCGGCACGTTACTCGGGCACCCTGGGGCAATTCGCCGGGCTCAACTACATCCGCAACGCGGTAAAGGCGGTGGTCGATGCGTATGACGGAACTGTGGATTTCTACATCATGGACGAAGACGACGTGATCATCAAAACCTACCAGAATATATTCCCCGGCCTGTTCAAGAGCAGGGACCAGATGCCGGAAGACCTTCAGCGGCATATCCGCTATCCGGAAGATTTCCTGACCGTACAGGCTGAGGTCTACAGCATCTACCACATGACCGACGTTTCGACCTTCTACCAGCGGGAAGACGTCTGGGAGTTCGCCACCGAGCGCTACCGCGACAACTTCCAGCCCGTCGAGCCGTACTACATGATGATCAACTTCCCCGACGAGCCGGACATCGAGTTCGTGCTGATTATCCCGTTTACACCGCAGAACAAGAACGTCCTGAACGCCTGGATGGCCGGCCGCAGCGACCTGCCCAACTACGGCAAGATCATCGTCTACACCCTGCCCAAGGGAGTGGAGGTGCTGGGGCCGCGGCAAATCGAGGCCAGGATCGACCAGAACACGGAGATGTCCAGAGCCTTGAGCCTGTGGGGCCAGGGAAGCTCCCGGGTCATCCGGGGCAACCTGCTGGCCGTTCCGCTGTTCACTCCCGACGAGCTGTATATCCTGTACGTAGAGCCGATCTTTCTCCAGGCCACCGACGCCCAGCTACCCGAAATCAAGCGGGTGGCCGCCGCCGACCCTCTGCGTGTGGTCTGGGCGGAGGAGTTCGACCAGGCTCTCCAAGTGCTGGTCGGCCAGGCTCAACGGCAAGCCCAGGCCGCCCAGACCACAGTATCCGCAGCCGCCGGCGGCGGGGAGGCTGTCAGTGCGGCCCTCCGCTCCCAGATGCAGGAGGTGGTAAGCGCCTTCCAGAGCTACAAGGAGGCGGTCGGCCGGGGAGACTTCAGCGCCGCGGGACAGCAACTGGATGAGATCAACCGGCTGCTAGGCAATCTGAGCCAGGAGCTGGGACAGCAACAGTAGAGGAGTCTCCGCGGGCTTTACGCCCTGCGGATCGTTCGGCTATGCTGGAGCTGCCCTGATACTGGGACGGAGGTGAGAACGATGATCAGCCCTGCTCTCAGGCAGCGCCCGGCCTGGAAAGCCCTGGAAGAACACTACCGCCGAATCAAGGACGTGCACCTGCGGGACTTGTTCCGCAACGATCCCGAGCGGGCGAAGCGCTTCACGATCGAAGCGCTCGGGCTGTACGTGGATTTCTCCAAGCACAGGCTCACCGAGGAGACGATCGGCCTCCTGGTCGATCTGGCCGGAGAGTGCGGCTTGAGCGAGCGACGCGAGGCGATGTTCGGGGGCGAGAAGATCAATGTCACCGAGCAGCGGGCGGCGCTCCACGTGGCGCTGCGAGCGCCGAAGGACCGGCGCATCGAGGTGGACGGGCACGACGTAGTGCCTGGCGTTCACGCAGTCCTCGACAAGATGGACGCCTTCACCGCACGAATCCGCAGCGGCGACTGGAGGGGACATACGGGCAAGCGCATCCGCAATGTGATCAACATCGGCATCGGCGGCTCCGATCTGGGTCCCGTCATGGCCTACGAAGCGCTGAAGTGGTACGCCCCGCGGGACCTGCGTTTCAGGTTCATCTCGAATGTGGACGGAACGGATTTTGCGGAGGCCGTCCGTGACCTGGAGGCGGCGGAGACGCTGTTTATCGTATCCTCCAAGACCTTCACGACCCTGGAGACCATGACCAATGCGCACAGCGCCAGGGAGTGGGCGCTGAGCCAGCTGGGAAGCGAGGCGGCTGTAGCCAGGCATTTCGTGGCGGTGTCCACTAATGAAGAGGCGGTAGCGAAGTTCGGAATCGATACGGCCAACATGTTCGGCTTCTGGGACTGGGTCGGCGGACGCTACTCGATGGACTCCGCGATCGGCCTGTCCACGATGATCGCCGTCGGGCCCGAGCACTTCAGGGAGATGCTGTCCGGATTCCACCAGATGGACGAACACTTCCGCACCGCGCCGCTGACGGCCAACCTGCCGGTGCTCATGGGTCTGCTGGCCGTCTGGTACAACAACTTCTTCGGCGCCCAGACGATCGCGGTCCTGCCATATGACCAGTACCTGCATCGCTTTCCCGCTTACCTCCAGCAGCTCACGATGGAAAGCAACGGCAAGTCCGTTACCTGGGAAGGCACCCCGGTCGACTATCAGACCGGTCCGATCTACTGGGGCGAACCTGGCACTAACGGGCAGCATTCCTTCTACCAGCTCATCCATCAGGGAACCAAGCTCGTCCCCTGCGATCTGATCGCCTTTCGCCGGCCGCTGAACTCCGTGGGCCGGCACCACGACCTCCTGATCGCCAACGTCATCGCGCAGGGGCAGGCGCTGGCCTTCGGCAAAAGCCCGGAGCAGGTCAGGCAGGAAGGGGCCCCCGACCCTCTGGTACCGCACCGCAGTTTCGAAGGCAATCGTCCCACCACGACCATATTCGCCGACCGTCTAACGCCCCAGACGTTGGGCAAGCTGGTGGCGCTGTACGAGCACAGCGTTTTCACCCAGGGAGTAATCTGGCAGATCGATTCGTTCGATCAGTGGGGAGTGGAGCTGGGCAAGGTGCTGGCGCAGCGTGTCATTACGGAGCTGGAGGACGAAAAAGAACCGCAGCTCGACCACGACGGCTCCACCAACGCCCTGATCCGTCACTACCGGGCGGGACACTCATCCCGATCTCCCGGCTGAACGTTCGCGGCCATAGAAGGCGCTCACGGTCTCAATCGGCGGGTCGGGTCCGCGCCGACGCGCCTGAGCTCCAACATCAGCTTCCAGTCTGGTGTAAAAGGGGAATCAGAACGACGCCTAGAAAATCCTGGAAGAAATGCATGGTAACGGGCGCAACCAGGCTGCCCCGCCAACGGTACACGAGGGAGAAGATCAGTCCCAGCACCCCCACGGTGACCACACCGGCGGTGCCTTCATAGCCGTGGCCGAGAGAGAAGATGAACGAGGACAGCAGCGCGGCAACCGGCCAGCTGCCTATAACACGCTCCAAACGGTGGATCAGGTAGCCCCTGAAAATAGTCTCTTCGGACAACGCCACCACGATCACCAGGATTACGGCCAGCAGAAACTCAGCCGGTCCCTTGGCCGACAGCGCCGAGGGCAGGGGCGTAGCGGGCGCGGAGAATCCCAGCCTATGGAGAGCCTGCTCCAGCCAGCCGGTCAAGAAAAAGGTCGGCACAAACAGCACTACGCCGATGAGCAATTCCCGACCCACTGCGACCAGCTTCCAGCCGATCCCGGAGAGCTTCTCACGGTTGCACCAAAGAAAATAGAGTATTAAGAGTACCAGGGAAGCGTCTCTCAGGATGCTGGAGATCGCGGTAAGGGTAAAACTGAGGCCTCCCTGTTTGACCACCAGAAAGGACAGGGC
>CAYMEK010000092.1:0-11379 GCA_964389305.1 uncultured Spirochaetaceae bacterium | reverse complement strand
CCGTACTCCTCCTCACCGACCTCGAAGCTGATGAGCTGGTTCAGGTCGCCCTCCAGCTCATGTAGATGACTCCTCTGGTTATAGCTCTCCAAAACTCATTCCCTCCTTCCCCTCGCAAGGTTCTTTCACATCGACGATGCTCTATCCTGGTTTCACCGCAGCCTGTGCCTCTTTCGACCACCAGGCCCCATCCAGACCGCAGGGAAGCTCGCCAGTCGTGACGTCCGCGGGCTTTTCCTCTCGGGTGTGGCTCGATCGCCGGCACAGGCGGGTGTACCATTCCTCCAGAACTTTGGCAAAACACTGCTCGAAAACGGACAACGTAAACGGCTTGAGCAGAAAATCAAAAACCCGGCTGCAGTCGAATTGGCTCCGGCAGTCCAGCTCGTGGTCACCGGTAATAAGTATCACGATGCAGTCGGATGTCAGACTCGGCCGCTCTCTCAGGATGCTTATACCCGGTCCATCCGGAAGGAGAAGATCCAGAATTAGAATGTCGTAATTTCTCCTTCGCAGCAGGGCACGCGTTTCACTGAGAGAAACGGCTATATCGGAAGAGATGCCGAGCCTGTGGATAACCATGGAAATAAGATTGCTTACCGCCTGGTTGTCATCCACGATAAGGGTTTTCGGAAGCAGACTCCTCTTTGCCGGTCTCATACCTTCGCCTTTAGTAACGATAAAGCAAACGGCGTACCAAATGAGCGGGCGTCTGCCAGTTAATCAGGAACTGTATATAATTTGTTACTAGATAAATAGATAGTTACATACCTGGATTGCGATAGAAATCTGAATCGTCCCAGGACGCTGAAAATCCGTTTCCTCATCATCGATGACTTGTCAGGAAATCCTTACAGCCATAGAATAATGATCGAAGCGGTAAGAGCACGGCACGTATTCCGTTCAGGAGACCTGCGGGAGGAAGTGGTGTCCGATCAAAAGGGTATCAGCAACGGCGGCAGTGAAGCGAGCCATACGAAAGATCCGCCCTTCAAAATCCTGGTAGTCGACGACGAGGAAACGATCCTGCGGCTGCTGCGCGAGTACCTGGAAAGCCAGGGCTACGCTGTCGCTACAGCCGCAGGAGGCCAGTCAGCCGTCGAGCTGGTGCAAAAAACCGCCTTCGATCTGATTCTTCTCGATTTAATGATGCCGGATCTGGACGGCCTCGAAACCTTGAGAGAGATCAAAAAGCGCGACGAAAACGCCTCAGTCCTGATCATGACCGCGTACGGCACGATCAAGAGCGCCGTCGAAGCCATGAAAATCGGAGCTGACGATTACCTGATAAAACCCCTGTCGCTGGAGGCCCTAGGCCTACTAATCCAGCGAGTCCGGGAACTCAGGAATCTCAGGCAGGAATGCCTGTACCTGCGGAAACAGGTAGCCGCTATAGGGGAAGGGCGCAACCTGGTCACCAGAAACAAGAGAATGCAGGACATTCTCAACCTGGTGGCGAAAGTGGCGCCGCTTCCGAGCACGGTGCTCATCGAGGGGGAGAGCGGCACGGGCAAGGAGCTGATTGCCCGGGCGGTCCACCACCAGAGCCCAAGGGCGAACAAGCGATTCGTGGCCATCAACTGCGGCGTCATTCCCATACACCTGCTGGAGAGCGAGCTTTTCGGCTACGAGCGCGGGGCTTTCACGGGAGCCGATAGCAGAAAACTCGGCTTCTTCGAGATGGCCAGCGGCGGCACACTGTTGCTCGACGAAATCAGCGAAATGAGCATGGACCTGCAGGTCAAGCTGCTGCGGGTGATCCAGGAGAGGTCGTTTCTGCGCGTCGGCGGCACCGAGGAAATCTCGACCGACGTGCGGGTGATTGCTTCCACCAACAGGAACCTGGAAGAGGAAGTGGCGGAGAGCCGCTTTCGCAAGGACCTGTACTACCGCATCAATGTGATCAGGATCGCCGTGCCGCCGCTGCGTGAGCGGACCGAAGACATCTCGGTGCTGAGCCTTCATTTTCTACGCAAGTACGCCAGTCAGTTCGGCAAGACAGTGAAGACGATCGCCCCCGGGGTGATGGAGCTGTTCATGCACCACCGCTGGGAGGGCAACGTAAGGGAGCTCGAAAACGTGATCGAAAGGGCCGTGGCTGTAACGGATCGTGAGGAGATTGCCTACAGGGATCTGCCGCCGGAGTTCACGCGGACGGAACCGGCCGCGGCAACCGCTGCCCGGGTCAAGCCTTACCAGAACGCCAGACAGGAGTTTGAAGTCGCCTACCTGAAGAGCGTTTTGAGCGAAGCCCGGGGCAACGTAACCCTGGCTGCCCGCCTGGCCGAGGTCCCGCGGCAGAACCTGTACGACAAGTTGAAGAAGTACGAGGTCGACCAGGAGAGCTTTCGCTGAAGCCCGGCGTGGTCATAATTTTGGGACAGTGTCATGATTTTCTTACATTAGCCATTTCAGCGGCGGCTCGAGGTCGCTTTTGATCAACTGTAATTTCCAGCGTCATAAAGAATAACAGGATGGGGAAACCCCATGCCCACATCTGTTTTGGCATGGAAGTTGCTGCAAATGAATCAGGCGCAGTCTCGATCGCCTGGAGGAAATCCGTGTTCAAGAATATGCGGCTGTCCACGTTCAATCTGCTGAATCCTCTGTTTATTTCACTTCTGGTTCTATCGCTATGGTTGGTAAATATCCAGCTTGAGCGCAGGCACCTCAGAGAGCAGTCGGCGAAATTCGAACAAGAGTATCTATACTCGCAGAAAGAGCTGCTGCAGTTCATGGTAAACAACAGCGTTGATTTCATCCGCTTCAAGCAGTCCCAAATCGAGCAGAGAATCAAGGAAAGTCTGCGCAGGAGGGTATACGAAGCTCACCAGATGGCCGAGAAGATTCACTTCCAGAACCGGGGTGCCTTGAGCGAGGTTGAAATCCAGAGGCAGATCCTGCTGGTGCTGGATTCCCTACGATTCAACCAGGGACGGGGCTATTATTTCGTTTACTCCCTGGACGGTGAAGAACTGCTCTCCTCGGACCGCTTCTCTCCCACGGGCTCTGAGCAAGAGCCCAGGCAAGAGAAAACGAAGAACGTGATCTCTCGGCTGATCGGTATTGCCGAGAACGAGGGGGAGGGGTTCTACAGCTATAGCTGGGTCAAGCCGGGAGCAGGCGGACAGGAGCATCCCAAGATCTCCTTCGTGAAGCGCTTCGAAGCGTATGACTGGCTTATCGGTACGGGCGAGTACGTGGACGACATGAAAACGGAGATCCAAAACGAAGTGATCCAATGGATCGATCACCTGCGTTTCTCGGAGGTCGGCTATATCTGGATCCACGACACGGATCTCAACATGGTTGTGCACCCCTTCTATAGCAGGGATACATATCCTGACTGGTACCGGAAGGGAGGGCTCGGCGAGTACGCCGATCCGGACGGCAAGCACCTGTTCGCAGAGATGAGGGACGTGTGTCTGGAGCGGGGTTCTGGATTCGTGAGCTATCTCTGGGCCAAGCCCAACCAGGAAGGAGTGTATCGAAAGCTTTCCTACGTCGAGTTGATCGACGACTGGGGCTGGATCGTCGGCGCCGGTGTCTACATCGACGACCTGGAGAACGCGATCCGGCAGAACAACAGAACCCTTGATGTCTACATTCGCAAGGATCTCATCCGGCTGCTATCCATAGTGGCATTTATCATCCTTTTGTCCCTTATCCTCACCCGCCTGTTTCACATCAAGATTACAGGCGCTTTCCGGAAGTTCAATGAGTACTTCCGGAACGCCGCACTTTCGAAAAAGAGCCTCGATCCTTCCGGCCTGCTCTTTCTCGAGTTCCAGGAAATGGCCAGGTATGTGAACAACATGGTGGATGATCGCAGAGCCGCCGACGAAAAGCTCAAGATCAGCCAGGAGCAGCTGCGGCAGGCCCAAAAAATGGAAGCAATCGGCCGCCTGGCCGGGGGGATCGCCCACGATTTCAGCAATCTTCTGATGGCGATCATCGGCTATGCCGAGATGATGCTCTGGAACCCGGAGCTGGACAAGAAGGTACGGGCGGCCATGGAGGAAATCCAGAAGGCGGCCGAAAGGGCCAGCTCGCTTACCCATCAGCTCCTTGCCTTCAGTCGCAAGCAGATCCTGCAGCCCGTGATCCTCAACCTGAACAACCTGGTCGCCGATCTGGATAGGATGTTGCGCCGGATCATAGGAGAGGACATCGATCTGGTCACCGATCTGAATCCAGAGATCGGATTGATTGAAGCCGATCAGGTGCAGATCGAACAGGTGATCCTCAACCTGGCGATAAATGCGAGAGATGCCATGCCGGAGGGCGGAGCGGTCCGAATTTCAACCCGCAATGTGATTTTGGACGAGAGATTCTGCGCCGAGCATGTGCCCACGGAACCGGGCTCCTACGTCCTGCTCGAGTTTTCCGATACGGGAATCGGAATGGGTGCGGACATAAAAGAGCATCTTTTCGAGCCTTTTTTCACCACCAAGGAATCGGGCAAAGGAACGGGTTTGGGCCTGTCCACGGTGTACGGGATCGTCAAGCAAAGCGGCGGCTACATCTGGGTACAGAGCGAACCGGGTCGGGGAGCAACCTTCAGCATCTACTTTCCCCTGATCGGAAAACAGGACAGCAAAAAAGAAGGCCGGAAAGAACCAGCAGCGCTGGTAGGGGGGGAAGAAACGATACTGCTCGTGGAGGACGAACAAGTAGTCAGGCAAATGATTTCATCGACCCTGCAAAGGGTTGGCTATCAGGTGATCGAAGCAGATAACGGGAAAAAGGCCTTGCGTCTGGCGAAAAGCACCAAGAAATCCGGAATCGGACTGATACTCACCGACGTGGTGATGCCGGATATGAGCGGCGATCAGCTGGCGGATCGGCTGCCGTTGAGGCACAAGAATACGCCCATACTGTTCATGTCCGGCTATCCCGGCTCCAGAAACCTTGGCGGCAGGCCGTACATCCAAAAGCCTTTCGCCCCTCACCATCTGTGCACCAGGATCAGGGAGCTGTTGAATTCGGGATGAGACAAGCTATTCCACCAGGCGAGAGCAGGCCTGGATCTAGCAACCCCGGCGAGCATCCGGGCGACGACCGTGAGCTTCGTATGCCCGGTGCGGAGGGGCCGAAGCCGGAAGAAGATTTCTCCAGCATGCTTCTCGAATCTGCTCCCACTTTCTTCGCGGAGAGGATCTTTCACTCCGTCGTGGAGAACACCCACGCCAGCCTGGTGATCGTGAGCGAGGATTTCCTCATCATCTATGCGAACTCCAGATTTCGCCAGCTTGTCGACCGCCCCCTGGCCGATCTTACCGGTCTGAACGCAGGGGAAGTCCTGAAAGAGGTCATCGATTCGAAGACGCTCGGCTTTCTCGAAAGGCGGGCCCGGCGGCTCATGAAGGGTAAGAGCGTACCATCCTGCTTCACCGTCAAGACCGGTTTCCGCGGCTCGGAGAGCAGGTGGTTCGAAGTTCGGTCCGGCCTGATCACAACTATCGAAGGGCACAAGCGAATCGTAGCCCAGTTTCTGGATATCACCAAACAACTTCAGGCCCAGAGAGAGCTGGAAGAAAGCGAAGCCAGGTACCGCTCGCTAGTGGAAAGCGCTCCCATCGGGATCATCTGTGTAGACCGGGAGGGCAGGATTATCGAGGTCAATCCCAAACTGCTTGAAATCCTCGGCTCACCGTCGGCCCAGGCGACCAAGAGCATCAATATGTTTTCGTTTCCCCCTCTGGTTCAATCGGGCATATCGGAGAACTTCGCCAAGTGCTTCGAGAGCGGGGATTCCCTCACCTTTGAAACCCCCTATCAGAGCAAATGGGGCAAAAAGAGCTATCTCCGCTATTCTCTCACGCCTCTGCAAAGGTATGCAGATCGGGTCGTGATGGTCCAGGCGGTGGTGGAGGACATAACCGAGCAAAAGAGACTCGAAGCCGAGGTCATACATTCCCAGAAGATGGAGGCTCTGGGAACCATGGCCGGAGGGATCGCCCATGAGTTCAATAACCTGCTGCAGATCATTCAGGGATACGCCGAGATTTTGAGCTTCGATCAGGACTATGCGCGAAACAGAAGCCTGGAGCTGCGGGAGATCCGAATAGCCACCCGTCGGGCGGCCGAGCTAACACAGCAGGTGCTTACATTCAGCCGCAAGATCGAGAGCAAGCGGGAGGCTCTACACCTCAACGATGAGGTGCACCGGACGGCCAGGGTGCTGGAACAAACTACATTGAAGCTGGTTCCGATCGACCTTCGTCTGGCCGAAGATCTGAAAACGATCTCGGCGGATCCGGACCAGATCCGTCAAGTTCTCACGAATCTGGCCCTCAATGCGCGGGATGCGCTTCCTCCAGAAGGAAGAATTCACATCCAGACAGAGAATGTCACTCTGGACCGCAGGTTCTGCCAATCCCGACTCGGACTTACAGCCGGGGAATACGTCCGGCTGAGCTTCACTGACAATGGCAGCGGAATGGATCTGTCTACATTGAACCAGATTTACGATCCTTTCTTTACCACCAAAAAGGTCGGCCAGGGTGTCGGACTGGGCCTGTCGATTGTGTACGGGATCATCAGGGATCACGGCGGCCATATAGAATGCCGCAGCAGTCCGAAGGAAGGAACGAACTTCGACATCTACTTCCCCGTATACCCCGGCGCAGGCAGCCCGGCCTCGGAGCGTGAGCCTCCGTCTCCTCATTCGCAGTTACCCGCAGGAGGGGCCGAAACGATTCTGCTGGTGGATGATGAGCCGACATTGAGGAAGCTGGGCACTGAGTTTCTCTCCCGGTTCGGCTACACGGTTCTCAGCGCTGCAGAGGGCGACAGCGCGCTGCGGCTCTTCAAGGACAGGCAGGAGCAGGTCGAGCTGGTAATTCTCGATCTGATCATGCCTCCCCACGGCGGCGAGTGGTGCCTGCGGCAAATGCTCGCGATCAAGCCGGAGCAGAAAGTGATCATCGCCAGCGGCTACGCCTCGAACACCACGGTACACGATATCCTGCGCGCCGGAGCCAGCGGGTTCCTCAGAAAACCGTACAAGCTCAGAGAGCTTCTGCTCACGGTTCGGGAAGCGCTCGACAGCAATAACTGATCGATCACGCCGGTCTGGTGTTCGCTGGCCCGGCGGGACCGCCCGATCAGCCTCTTTTCAATTCCCCGGCGACTCTCGTCATTATTTCCTTGCCGTCACCGAAGACCATCATGGTCTTGGAATCGTAGAACAGGGGATTGTCCACTCCCGAAAACCCCGGGCTCAAGGAGCGCTTGACGATGAGCACGGTCTGGGCTTTGTCTACCTGGAGTATGGGCATGCCCGAAAGAGGATTGCCTTTCTCCCGCGCCCTGGGATTGATCACATCATTGGCGCCCACGACCAGCACCACATCGGTGTTGGCGAACTCCTCATTGATCTCCTCCATGTCTTTCAAAAGCTCGTAAGGAACCTTGGCTTCTGCCAGAAGCACGTTCATGTGTCCCGGCATTCTCCCGGCCACCGGGTGAATGGCGTAGCTGACCGCCGTGCCCCTCCGGCGCAGAAGCTCCACGGTTTCCTGGAGCGCGTACTGCGCCTGGGCTACGGCCAGTCCATAGCCGGGGACCACGATCACCGAAAGAGCATTCTCCAGCATGGCGGCGGCATCGGCTGCCGTGTAGCGAAGCACCTGCCGCTTCTCCTGGCCCGCACTGTCCGGCTCCGCTCCCACGGCCCCGAACAGCACGCTGGCGAGGGAGCGGTTCATGGCCTTGCACATCAGGCCGGTCAGGATGATGCCCGATGCACCGACCAGGGCTCCGCTGACGATCAGCACGTAGTTGTTTATGACGAAACCGGTGGCCGCGGCAGCCAGTCCCGAATAAGAGTTCAACAGGGCTATGATCACCGGCATGTCCGCCCCACCGATGGGAATCACCAGGGTAATGCCGACCACGGCGGAGAGCACCAGGATAGACAGCAGCAGCTCGAAGCGATAGCCGACTGGCTGGAATACGAACAATACTCCCGCTGCCAGGATCAGCGCGTGCACGGCCAGATTTAAGATCTTCTGACCGGGAAACACGATGGGAGCACTGCGTAGGAGTCCCTGCAGCTTGGCAAAGGCGATAAGGCTGCCGGTGAAGGTCAGCACTCCGATAAACATGCCCAAAGCGGAGGTCACGGCCTGAGCCGGCTCCGGCACCGGACGGCGCAGGAACTCGGTCAATACTACCAGGGCGGAGGCCCCGCCCCCGAAGGCATTGAACAGGGCCACCATCTGGGGCATAGCGGTCATCTTTACGGTCCGGCCTACGATTACGCCGACAGCTGCTCCCACGATCATCCCAGCGACGATCCAGCTGTAGTGAACAATCTGCCTGTCCAGGAGGGTAATCACAATGGCGACGAGCATCCCCATCATGCTGAGCAGGTTGCCCCTGCGGGCGGTCCGCGGCGAGCTCAGGTACTTGAGACCCAGGATGAACAGGGTGATCGATACGAGGTAGGCGAGCCGGATCAGGGTGCTCATCGCTCGTCGTCCTCCCGGACCGCTTCCCGCTTCGTCTCTTTTCTGAACATACCGAGCATCCGGTCAGTGACCACGAAGCCGCCTACCACGTTGATCGTAGCCAGGATCACGGCGACGAAGCCCAGGATCGTAGCCGCCAGCTCCTGTCCGGCCCCCGCACTGATCAACGCCCCCACCAGGATGATACCGGAAATGGCGTTCGATCCGGACATCAGTGGAGTATGGAGCAGCGGCGGCACCCGGGTGATCAGCTCGAGGCCGGCGAAAACGGCCAGCACGAACACATACAAAGCAACCAGGATCAGGCTCATGCTTCGCCTCCCTTTTGTGTTAGTCTGGAAACCGCCTCGCTCACGATACGGCCTTTGTGGGTCACCAGTGCGTCCCTGTTGATCTCGTCTTCCAGATCGACCTGGCCGTCCTCGGCGGCAAAAAGGTTGTCAAAAGCAGCCAGAGCGTTCTTCGAGTACATCAGACTGGTATGCAACGGCATCTGGGAGGGCAGCTCCACCGCCCCGTGGATGGTCACTCCGTGGCTCTCCACAGTCTGCCCTGCCCGGGTCAGCTCGCAGTTTCCGCCCGCTTCGGCGGCTATGTCTACGATCACCGAGCCGGGCGGCATGAGCTTCACCATCTCCTCGGTCACGATCAGCGGGGCCCGGCGCCCGTAGATCAGGGCGGTGGTGATGACTACGTCGATATTCGGCAACCGGCCGGCGATGGCCTCCCGCTCCTTGCGGATGAACTCTTCGGCAACCTCTTTGGCGTAACCGCCTGCAGTCTCGGCGTCCTCTGGGAGCTTCATTTCCACGAAGCGAGCCCCCAGGCTTTCGATCTGTTCCTTGACAGCCGGGCGGGTATCGAAGGCTTCGACCCTGGCCCCCAGCCGGTGGGCGGTGGCGATGGCCTGCAGGCCTGCTACGCCGGCTCCGATAACCAATAGATTGGCCGGCTTGATGGTCCCGGCCGCGGTCATGAGCAGCGGAAAGAATTTGCCCAGCAGGTTCGCCGCCAGTAAAACCGCCCTGTACCCGGCAATCGTGCTCAACGTGCTGAGTGCATCCATGCTCTGAGCCCTGGAGATGCGGGGCACCAGCTCCATAGCGAATCCGGTCAGGCCTCGAGCCTTCAGTTTCTGAACGATCGCCGGCTCCAGGGTCGGCGAGAGGAACGATATAATCGCAGCCCCCGTTTTCATCAGATCGAGCTCGTGCTTTTTCACCGTTTCGTTGAGCTGGGGAACCCTGAGCTTTATCACGACATCCGCCCGCCGGTACAGCTCCTGCGGACCGTCCACCAGCTCGGCGCCGGCCTGCTGGTACAGCTCATCGCTGCAATATGCCGTCCGCCCGGCACCTTTTTCTACCAGCACATGCCAGCCCCTGCGCGTCAGAGTCTGAACTGATTGGGGAACCAGACCGACACAGCGGCAGCGCTCGTTGATCTCTCTGGGGACTCCGATTACGAGGTCTTCTTTGCTCATACCTTCAGATCCCTACGGCGCAGGTTTCCCCACCGGTTGCGGTAGACCCGCTGCGGCTGGTAGCGATCCACCGGAACCGCACTCTCTGCCGGATATCCCAGGGCAATAAGAGACACCGGAACGATGCGCCCGGGGATATCGAGCAGCCTGCGTATCTCTACAATGCGCTTTTCCCGGGGGTAGATTCCGAGCCACACCGCACCCAATCCGAGTGCATGAGACGCGAGTAGGATGTTCTCGGTAGCAGCCGTGCAGTCCTGATTGATGTATTCCAGGTCTTCCTCCAGCCCCGGATCGCCGCAGATCAAGATCGCTGCTGCAGCAGTTGCCAGCATGTCGGAATAGGGATGGAAACGGCGAATCGCCGACAGAATGGCCCGGTCGGTGATCACCAGGAAATGCCAGGGTTGGGCGTTGCGGGCCGAAGGGGCCTGCATGCCCGCCCGCAGCAGAGTCTCGATCGTGCCGTCATCGATCGGAGTATCGGCGTACAGGCGAATGCTTCGCCTGGTCATGATTGCTTCGATGGCATCCATACTGTCCTCCGCATCTGGGCATTAGAGCTCAAGGGTAGAGCCCGGATTCAGACTTCCCGGATATCGATGATCTTCATAGAATTGCTATATAGAAATTACAGATTTTTCGAGGATAATGGAAATAAAAATCTTAAGGCTGTACGGTTTTGGCAGCCGGAGCGGATAAAAAGGCGGGACCGCTTGGTGGCGGTCCCGCTGACTCAACTCGATTTGATGGCGATCTTGCGCGGTTTCTCAGCTTCTTTCCTCTGCAGGGTCACGGAGAGCACTCCATCCGCCAGAGAAGCCTGGATCTTGCTGCGGTCGATCGTATCATCCAGGGTGTAACTCTGGTAATAAGTCCCGGGCCGGCGCTCGCGGATGAGGTAGGCATTGTCTGGATAGCGTCTCTTACGCTTGCCGGTGATGTGCAACTCGTTGCCGTCAACGTCTATATCCAGATCTTCTTTCGATACGCCGGGCATCTCCAGCTTGAGAGTGATGACTCCCGCATCCTCCTCGCAGATGAAGCAGTAGGGACGGATGTGTCGTTCCCGTTCCTGCCGGTTTTCCTTTCTCACTTCAACATCCTTGGCCATTGCACACCTCCTTCCTTATTTCGCTTTGAGCTCGATTCTCCGGGCCTTAGCCTCTTCCCGCTTGGGAAGCGTAATCGTAAGCATGCCGTCTTTGAAGCCGGCTTCCACCTTGTCTGTATCCACGCCGCCGGGAAGCGATACGGTGCGCTGGAAGCTTCCTTCCCAGGTTTCCTTCTTGTATACCTTGGCCTTCTCGGACTTGTTCTCCACCTTCTTCTCGCCCTTGATGGTCAAAACTCCGGAGGCGAGACTGATGTCGATGTCCTTCTGGTCAATACCGGGAAGATCGCACTCCACGGTGAAGC
>CAYMEK010000091.1:0-11470 GCA_964389305.1 uncultured Spirochaetaceae bacterium | reverse complement strand
GCCAACCGCATCCACCGGGAAGCCGCTCCCTAGGTGAGAGAAGGCCGGGCGCCGGGCGCCGCTTCGGCGGCGTGCGGCGTCTGTCTCTGCCTGGAATCTAGACTCGAAGTTCGAACAGATAGCGGAGCAGGAAGTCCTTCAGTTCCGTGTTGCGCTCGGGAGGCGTATCCAGGCCCCGGGACAGGCCGGCCGGAGACCAGAGGCCCAGCAGGGCCTGGATCAGGGGAGTGGGACAGAGGGGCGACAGGTGATGCCCGCCCTTCAGGGTGGTATCCATCACTTCGGCGTCCGGATCGTAGCGTCCGGTGAGACGGGTGTCGGACTGGGGATAGAGGAACAGCAGGTAGGGGTCGCTCTCGCCGCCGATACGAAAGGCGATGCCCGCTCCCAGGGCGGAGTTGGCCTGCTCCAGGCACTGCAGCACGGCGGCGATGATCCGGTCCCTGGACAGCCCCGCCTTGCGCGCCCTTCTCCAGTTCACCACTACCTGCCCGCAGTTGGAGGGATGGTAGTAACAGACCGAACGGCGCAGATCGTAGCCCGCGCGCCTCGAGCGGACCAGCCCGGCCTCGGCCAGCAGGTCGTTGAAGTGCAGCGCCCGGCGGAAGGGAATCTGGCCGTGGTCCGAGGAGACCGCCAGGAGCGTATTATCGTCTGCCAGCTCCATGATCCTGCCGATGCAGGAGTCCAGCAGGCCGAAGCAGCGGCGCAGCAGATCCGCCCCCCGGCCCTGCGGCCAGCCGGCTTCGATCTCATCCAGATAGACGTGGCACAGCTCGTCGATGAGGGGAAAGTAGATGATGAAGAGCCTGGAAGGAAGGCTGCGTATCGCCGAGATGGCGAGCTCGGCGGTCTGCTCGGTCACCACTTCGGATACCCTCATTTCTTCCTCCGGGGAAAGCCCGCCTTTCTCCCGGGCGAAGCGGAACAGGCCGCCGTGAAAGATGCGCCCGGGGACGAGCGAAGAGGGGCAAGCGGCCTGGCCGGGCAAGCCGATCCTGTCCCGTACCTTCCGGCCCAGGCGCACGTGGGGAATCGAGGAGGAAAACAGGAACAGGCGGTCGTTCGCGCGGTAGAGCAAGGCAGAGGAGGTTCGGGATAGCCGCAGCGGGCGAATCCCACCCGCCGACAGCGCGGCTAGACTCCTGCAGCCCCGGCGCACGTTCACCGAATCCCCCTCCCGTTCGGCGCGCAGCCGGACCCGGCAGCAGCTCAGCTTCCCCCTGCCCTGCTCGAGCCGCGTCCAGGCCTTTTGAAAGTCGTAGTTCCGGTAGGCGTCGAGAACCAGGTCGAAGTGGGAATAACCGTTACCCCAAACCGAGTCCTGGCGGAAGGCCGCGTTGAACAGGGTGTAGCCTTCCCCTCTGCGTTCCAGCTCATCCCAAATCGCCGCCGCTCCCCGTGGCCTGACGCTGAACCCACTGACGCTCCGTTCCAGCCTGCCTTCGTAGCAAGGCATGCGGAACCCCCAGATTCCGCTTTCCGGTGGCTCGGAGCCGGCGAACAGGGCGCGCAGAGCGGGGGGCGTCTCGCAGTTGGGCTCGGGAGGGCGGCTGGGGCCGAGATAGCCCTCGGAGCGAATCGCGGCCAAAGACGGACACACCCCCGTGTCCAGGCAGCGGCTGGCAATCTCGTATCCGGCCGCATCGAGAATCAGCCAGATGATCCTTCGCTTTCGCTTTTCTGTGACGTTCACCCTGGTTGGGGAAGTGTAGCATACGGCGGTCTGCGATCACAACTGAAAAGGAAGATCGCCGGGCTGCAAGCGGCCCGGGCTAGTCCGTTGCGGATTCGACCAGCTCCAGCTCGGCCTTCCTCTTGCGGTGGGCCTGCGCCCGTTCGGTCATCCCGAGGCTCTCCTCGAGCGCAGCCAGCCGGCCGAAGAGCACCGGGTTCCTCGCGTCCCGCAGGCTCTGCTCTTCGAGGAGTGAGAGCAGCTCACGCTCCTCGCCCAACGCCCGGTAGACTCGAAAAAGTCCCTCGTACAGCTCCTCGTCCCGCGGGTCCAGCTCCAGGGCCCGGCGGTAGGCCAGAGCTGCCCGGTCCGGCTGCCCGAGCATCTCCAGGGCTTTCGCCCGTCCAGCCTGGGCCTTGATCGAGGTGGGATGGCTCTTTAGAACCGTCTCCCAGGTCGAAAGCGCCTCGCTCCACTCGCCCTGCCTCTGGCTCAGCTCCGCCATCGCCTCCTTCAGCTCCAGGCTGTGGGGATACCAATCGACGAGCAGCATCAGGTCTTGCCTGAAGGCGGACGGATCGCCGTGCAGCTCCTCCAGAAGCTCCAGGCTGTCGGTCAGCACCGTCAATGGCTCGGCGATCCTGGTGGAAAGCTCCTTGAGCAGATGCAGTTCATCCTCGCCGAGCTCGCCCTGTTTTTTCTCGACCGTCTGAGCGGCCTGCAGGCGGAAAAGCCCGGCCTGCTGGATCGCCTTTCCCACGGCCAGGTGGGCCAGGGCGATGCTGCGCCTGCGTTTGGCCAGCCAGTAGTAGGGATAGGGCTCTTCGGTTCCCCACTGCTCCGCCTGGTCGAAGGCCTGCTCGGCTTGCCCGTCGTCGCCGTGCTGCTCGTAGAGCAGACCCAGCTTGGCCCAGGCCGACGAATTGCGGGGTTGAAGAGCCACCAGCCGCTGAAGCTCCCTCATCAGGGCGGTCGCATCGCCCTCCTCTTCCCGGGCCTTGACCAGCAGGGACAGGATCTGGGCGTCCTGCGGAGCCAGCGAGCGCGCCTTTTCCAGGTAGGAGGCCGCCCCGGCCGGATGGCCCCGTTCGAGCTCCAGGATGCCCAGGTTCCTGAGGGCCGGGACCGAGTAGGGATCGATGGCCAGGGCCTGTTGAAAGTACTCCTCGGCCACTTTCTCGCCTCCGGCGGAGAACTGCTCGGCGCCCTGGTTGATGAGGGAGGCGACCATGCCGTTTTTGGCCTCTTGAGAGTGAGGCTCGATCTCGGCGGCGCGGTTGAACGCTTCGTAGGCCTCCTGAAAGCGCTGCTGTTCGAAGCGGAGATTTCCCAGGCCCAGATGAACGATCGCCAGGAAGGGATCCAGGCTCCGGGCTCGTTCGAGCATGTTTTCAGCCTCCGGCAGTCTACCAAGACGCAGGTAGCTGAGCCCGAGCAGGGCCAGATCGAAAGGTAGGGCCTTTCCCTGGTCCAGGGCTTCCTCCAGAACCGCCGCGGCCTGTTCGAACATGCCCTCGTTGAACAGCTTGATGGCAAAGGAGCGCTGGTCCAGGCAAAAGACGGGATGCAGCATGACGAGCAGCAGGAGCACAGCGGACAGGGACCGCCTAATACTCATATACTCCGTTCAGGCCGAGCAGGAACGGGGTGACCGTGACTCCGTTTTCCCTGTACCGGCTGAGACTGGCATTTCCCTTGATTCCGAAGCCCCGCTGGAAAGGAATGTCGAGGATGGCGTTGAAATCGTGGCGCAGCCCGCGGAAGCCGTGGGACAAGCCGTAATCGGCGGTCAGGGAGAAGGGCAGCAGCTCTCCGGAAATAGTTAGCCCCGTCAGATGCCGGAAGGCGTTTCCGGCAGGACCGGTCTCGCTGATCCTGTTGACCCACTCCCAATCGAAATTGTAACGGAGCTGGATAAAGGAAGACAGGGGCACACCCGCCGAGAAGAAAGTCCTGGCCAGGACATCCTTGCTGTCCTGATCGGGAGGCTCAACGGAGAACACCAGGTTCTCCCCCACGCTGACCGTGTAGACCTTGAGGTTCCACTGGGGAAGCAGTGTCACCTGGCCCAATCCGTCGGTGGTGTAGGTGTGCCCGTCGCCGGTGGCCTGATCGGTAAAGGAGGCGGCGAGCTGGTAGTTGAGCAGAGGATCGGGGGCATGGGACAGCTCTGTGGCCAGCGTGTGAGTCCAGGCCGCCGGCGTGTCCGCCTCTCCCATGGTTCCGGAGTAGTCGCCGCTCAGGGTCATGGTCTCGACAGGCTCAAGATCCAGCCCGGCGTTCCAATGGCTCTCTAGAGTCTCCAACCCATCCCCGCCGGAGGTCACCAGGTTGAGGTCGGCTCCTGTCTCAACAGTCCTGAGCCAGCCTCGGTTGGCGGGGTTCCTCCAGCCCAGGGCGAGGGCGCTGCCGTGAGATTGGGTCTGCGCCTCTCCGTCCGCCGCGCCGGTTGCGGCAATCGTATACTCGGCGCTGCTGAATAAGCCGCTGCTCGGCTGCCAGTCGACACCCGTTTCCCCCTTCCAGGTGACCTGGTGCACGTTCTGCTCGACTCCACCCTCGCGGTCGTTGGACCAGGTGTCGACACGGCCGGCCACCAGCCTCGACTCCAGAGACTCGCTGAGAGGGAAGTACAGACCCAGGTCGGCGTCCAGGGCCGTGGACAGCGCCTGGTCCCCGTTGGCATACTCGGTGCGGGTGTAGACCGGAGAGAGGCCCGGGCGCAGATGCAGAAAGCTGAGCAGGGGTACATTTACGGCCAGGCTGCCGCTGCTGCTGAAGGTGTTCATTTCTGTGGACGCATCGGCGGTTCGCTCCACCGAGGCGCTCATCTCCAGGCCCAGAGTACCCAGCGTACCCTCCGTTAGAAACGTAAGCGTATCGCTCTGACGGTCCTCTGTCTTGTCGGCGTCTTCGGCTTGCTGAATCCAGCCGTGCTCGTAAGATAGGCTCATCGGCAGGGTGGGCATGAAGCTGGCGTTGACGGTCGAGGCGATCAGCAGGTCCATGTCCTGTTTCTCTACATCTTCGGTGCTCAGACCGCTCAGCTCGCTCAGGGTCCGCTCGCTGTCCCTGTAGGAACCGGAAAGTGCCGCCGACCACCGTTCGGCCGTCAGATCGAAATCCGCGGTGTAGGACTGCTCGCGGCCGTCGAGATGGCGTTTCCTCAATGCGCTGCCACCCATCTGCAGTCCCACCGCGGCGCCGAGAGGCTGGGCCAGGGAGAAGCTGGAATCCGTGTATACATCGTACTGCTGATCTCCGTCGGCCGACACCCCGCCCTGGCCGCCGATAATGATCCGGGCCGAGAACTGGGTCACCGCCGGGGATTGTTCGGGCTGGGGTCGGGGTTTGGTCCATTCGGCCTCGGTCCGGTTTTCGGAGGTCTGCGGGAGCTTGCGGATCAGGGTAACTTCGGCCCCTGCGCTTGAAACGATCAGGAGAAGGGTGAGTCCGACCGCCGCTGCTCTCATGGGCTTTGCTTCTCTTCGACGGCATTCACCGTGTTTCTGTCGCCCTCATTACCGGAGGTGTCGATCGCAGACACGCCGTATACGTTTCCCCCGCTGCCGTGCCGATCCTGGAACGGGCCGGCCGCCACCGGCTTGCGGGTAAGCTTCTGCCAGGGAGCGCCCGCGTAGGCGGCCCGATAGACCAGATACCCTGCAACGTCGGTGGATGGCGAGTCCTCCCAGTTCAGGCTGAATCCCCTCCTTTCGGGCCGGACCTCCACGGCCGCAGGCGGCAGGGGAGCGATGAGATCGGTGGGAATGATCTCGACTTCCACCGAAGGCTCGCTCTCGTTGCCCGATTCGTCGATCACGGTGACGTAGTATATGTAGGCCTTCCCGGGGCTCACCCCCTGGTCGATCCAGTCCGTTTGCCTTCGTTCCAGCTCCACCACCAGCTCGAAGGCTCTGTCTTCCTTCCTGTAGACCCGGTTTCCGGCCAGGTCCTTTTCCAGGCCCGGCTGCCACCGCAGCCTGACCCAGCCATCCGGGGTGGGGCGAACGGATACCGAAAGGGGCGGTTTGGGAGCCTCGAGATCGGGAACCTTCACCTCCACAAACACGGCCTCGCCTTCATTATAGGAGCTGTCCACGGCCGAGACGCCGTAGCGGAAGCTCGCTCCGGGCGCCAGGCCCCTGTCCTTATACCCGGTATCAAGGAACGTCGGGCTGCTGGAATCGGCAATAGGCTCGGCAGTAATACGGATCGCCTTTCCGGACGCATTGGTTCTGTACACGAAGTAGCCCAGCAGGTCCGGCACCTCGAGGCTGTTCCAGCTCAAGGTAACCTGCCGCCTGTCCTCGTCAACCTCGAAGCCGAGCCCGGATATCGCGGGAGGGGGCTCCGTGTCCGCCGGAATGATCGTAGTGGGGCCCGAGGGCTTGCTCTCGTTCCCGCTGCGGTCCACGGCGGTCACCCGGTAGTAGTAGGGACTCCCCCTGACGATGCCGCGATCCAGGAAACGGGGCTGATCCAGCGGGACGGGGCTGGGATTGACGCGCAGGTACTGCCCGTCTACGCTGTCACTGCGCAGGATGTTGTAGGAGGCCAGATCCAGCTCCGGAGAGAGGTTCCACAGCACTAGCACTCCTTCCTCCGTATCGACAGCGGTCAGTCCGGTCGGGACCAAAGGAGGCGTTCGGTCCAGAGGAGTAACCGCCGGTGAGGCTGCTCTGTCGCTCACCGCTCCGATCAGATCGACCGCTTGGACGAAGTAGGTGTAGGTGCTGCCGTTTTCGACCGCTGTATCCACGTAGGACAGCCAGCCCTCGATCCGCAGCACAGGCGTAGGGGTGAGGTCGAGGAGCGGACCGCCGGCTTTCCTGCGGTAGATCTTGAATCCCACGGTCCGATCGTCCTTCCGGCCGCGATACGGGCTGTAGCTCCAGTTCAGGAGCACTTCCCCGTCTCCGGCCGAAACCTCGACCTCCCTCGGTGCTTCCGGGGCCCGGGGCTCGCCGAGTAGAATCCTCTCTTCGAGGCTGTCGATCACCCGATCGTAGAGGTCGAGAATCTCGACCCGGTAGCGGTAGACCTCGCCCGGGCTGAGACCGCGGTCGATGAAGGTCCTGCCCATGGCTTTGCGCAGGCCGTGGCTGACCAGACAGAGGGCCAGGGCCCGGTCACGGTCCGCCTGCAGCTTGCGCCAGACCAGGGCGGGATCCAGGCTGCCCACCTGTTTTGCCACCCATTTGAACTCGGAGCCCATCAGGTCGGCGGCCTGGTAGGGATCCGCCACGCGCCGAACCGCTTCGGGGGTGAGCAGGACGAACTGCCGCTGCCCCGGATCCTGACGATATACCCGGAAGCCCGCCATCAATCGGGGGGTGTCGCCGAGCACCACTACCACGCTGTCTCCGGCAGGCAGAATGAAGGCCAGGGGCCCTTCCTGGGCGCAGGCCAGCGCGGCAGCGAAGAGAAAGCCAATGACGAGGTGGCTGCGCTTGATCCTTCTCATTTTTTTCCTCTACAGGTTCGATTCCACGCCGCCGTATTCCAGCAGGCCCGGCTCGGCGCCGCCCTTCCGCGCCCCGCTCTCAGATCCGCCCTTCGTCTTCCCGGAGCTCTGCACTTCCACCGTCACGCTCCCCGCTTCGGAGATCAGCCCGGCGCCGTTTTTCACCCAGACTTTGATGCGATACGCCTTTCGGTAGCTCAACCGGGGGAAGCCGCCGATCGTGATATCCAGATCCACGCTCTGCGGAGGAGCGCCCACGGCCACCGCGCTCCACTGCGATTCGAACCAGGGCGGGGTGCTCACCTCCACATCTTCAAGCCACGGCGGCACTTCGAATGCCTCGATGCCCGATTCCAAGGTCGACGCCGAGGCCGCCTCGCCCTGCCCGGAAAAGGTCCCGGAATAGCTCTCGCCGGTGATGAGGCTGCCGGAAACGGCGGCGCTGCCCTGATACAGCCCTCCGGTCACGAATCCTCCCGCAAGGATGTACCGCGGCTCCTCCGGAGCTGCGGACACCGAGGTGAGCTCCCAAATGGCGAAGCGGAAGGCGGCGATCCCGGAATCGTTGTCCCGGGCGCTCAGGTGGACCGAGAGGGTGTCTCTGTCCGTCCAGGTCGACGGCGCGCTCAAGGACGTTCCCACCGGAGCCGTGGAATCCACGATGAACGGCTCCGATGCTCCGATCGACTCCAGCCCGGCGCCGTTGATGGTCTTGACCACGGCGTAGTAGCTCTGCCCGTCGGTGAGACCGAGGTCAGTCGCTTCGACCTCCACGTTGTCCGCACCGCCCCCGCCCGGTACTGCTCCCTGGCCTAGGAGGTAGGCAGTCCGGGGAGAGCCGACCGGTATCCAGACCAGGACGTCGGCGGATTGCGGAGAGGTGCCGATGCCGTACTGGTAGCCGATCACTCCCGATTGAGGATCATGCACCGCCCCCCATCCGATACCCACCTGCGAGCCGTCGGCCAGGTACAGGGCGGGATCGGTCGTTACCGCCGCCTCCGGCGGAGGACTGCCGTCGCTGAACTGCATGTCCAGGCTGGCGACCGCCGTGGTCTCCAGCTCCGCCCCGTTGGTGGCCCGCACCAGCAGATAAACGGTCGAGCCGTCGAGCACGGGCAGGTTGGCCACGGTTGCACCGCTCCCCATGACCTCGGTCCAGGGGAAGAGGTTGTCCAGCTCCGCCGTGGTGCCCAGGGCGATCCGATGGGAGACAATGCCGGACTCCGGGTCCGTGGCCTCCTGGAAGGTGAACTCCACCGAGTTCGGATAACCGTCGGCCGTGACCTGTGCGAGACCGGTAATCGCTGCTTGCTCCGGCGGAGTGGTGTCCACGAGGATCGGATCCGAGCTGCCTACGCTGGACAGCCCGACGCCGTTTGTTGCCCGGACGCTGATCACGTACTCCCGGCCGTGCTCCAGCTCCAGTCCGCGGATGTTCGCCTCTTTGCGTCCGCCCGCGGAAGTCCAGTCGAGGATGTCCGTCGGAACCGAGACTACGGTCAGCTCCTGGCCCGGGACTCCCTTGATATCCTCCAGGGTGGAGCCCAGCAGGGGTGCACCGCGGGCCGTGCCCTCGCTCGAGCCGGCGCCCTCGGTCCCGCCGCCCGTATCGCCTTCGTAGGTCCCGACGGCGTACTCGAAGCTCTGGATGCCCGATTCCGGATCGTCTGAATCCCACGCGGCGTACAGAAGGTCCGTACGGGCGCTGTAGAGGCTTCCCGGTGTGACAATCGGTACTGCCGGAGGGCTCTTGTCGCTGGCATCGAGGGTCGTCACCACCGGAGAGGAGTCGGTGTTGGGATCGAAGTAATCAATGTCGATAGCAGCCCGGCGAACGATGGTCTTGCCTCCGGCGCCCCGTACCCGCAGGTACAGGTAGTACGGGCCCTCCTCGTGCAGATCGGAGAAGAAGGGTTCCAGGATCTCCTCGCGGCTTCCCAGTGAAAACCACGGGATGACGATCTTTATGGCCGCAAGCAGCGCTTCGGGAGGCGCCTGAAAGCGGAACAGATCGCTCGTGCTGGGCAAGGTGCCTTCCAGGTTTTGCAGGTAGTTGCCGACGGCCTGGGCCTGGCTCTGCGTCAGGGCGCCGCTCGTGACCAGCGGAGCAGTCACGGTGGAACCGGCGCCGATCCCGGAACCCTGACCGAAGTAGCTCAGGGAAAGCAGGTCGAGCTGCCGGGAGGGCAGCCGTTTGCCGCTACTCGTGCCGCTGCTCTGTACGGGTTCGACACGGTAGGCGTACTCGACCACGCCCACCGGATGGCTGGCGGAGAAGGCGGCGGACAGCACAGCCGTAGCGGCGTCTTCGCTGCGCACGCTGCCGGTGAACGACTCCACTACCGGAATCTCGGTATAGGGGGTGATCTCGGCCCGCTTGGAGGCGAAATAGCGGTCCACGGGTACCCAGGAGACAGGTTCGGCAGGTGCCAGAGCGCTGCTCAGGTCGCGGTCGAAGGCCCCCGAGATGGGGAGGCCCTTGGTTTCGGAGTCGAGGGAGAGGTCCAGGGTGACCATTCCCTGGCCCGCAATCGAGCCGGTGACGGTTGCAGCCGAGGAGATACCGGCGGCTCCGGGGGTTTTGCCCGTTGTGCCTTCCGAGGCGCCTCCGGCCGTCAGGACGGAAAGCCCCAATCCCGAGAGCAGGGAGGCCGGATTCCCCGCTGCCCGCGGGTTCCCCGTTCCGCCTGCACCGGGATCGATCTGGCTGCGGCCGGGAACCTTGCCGCCGCCGGGGAAGTGTTCACCCCCTCCGCCGGGCCGCGGACCTGCCGGCATTCCCCCGGGTCCGACCTTGGGTGCTGTCAGGGGGTCGATGGTGCGACCGCTGCCGGGAATCGATCCGGGCGGGAGATAGGTACCTTCTGTGCTGATGGCATCGGCCACCGCACTGCTCCTGAATCCCAGCCCCGAACCGGCCAGGCCTTCGAATCCGGCGGCATTCCCCTCGCCGCTGATCCCGATCATCCCCGATCCGTAGGTGGCCAGCTGGTCGTAGATCTCGTACAGCACGTCGTACAGCTCCGCCTTTCGCTCGAAGTAAGCATCGGTGATCTGGGACGCCTGGGTCCATTTCAGGCGGAAGCTGCGGGCGTTCTCGGAGAAGGTCTCGAGAGCGTGTTCTTTCTTAGCCGGAGCGTTGGCCGACATGGCGCTGAAGCCCTGCCTGGGGATGTCCCACCAAAGCTGCGTTCCGGTGAGCCCGAACACGGCGATCTGGAAGGT
The DNA here is from genome assembly GCA_964389305.1 of uncultured Spirochaetaceae bacterium. Lineage (GTDB taxonomy): Bacteria > Spirochaetota > Spirochaetia > SZUA-6 > DRHE01 > CAYMEK01. The sequence goes on along the minus strand of CAYMEK010000091.1, from coordinate 1,100 downwards.
CGGATTGGCCGGATCCGTGGTGGCGCTGTAGCCCTGCTCCTCGCCGCCCAGCTTGACCAGGGTGTCGAGCAGGACAATGCGGTCGTCGATCCACTCGTTCAGCTCGGCCGGATCGACGGTTGCCGCCTTGGCCAGCAGCAGGCTCTCGACTTCTTCCGCCGAGGTGCTCAGATCCATCAGACCCAGCATGATGTCGGCGTTTATCTTGCTGGCATCCTGGAAATCGATATACTCGCTCAGGTACTGGGTCATCTGCAGGTAGCTCCCGGCGTAGTCCTGGTTCAGGGAACTTAAGTTGTCGCTGTCCTGAAAGAGGATTTCGTCCAGCTGCTGCAGCCGGGCGTCGATCATGCCGGCCTGCTCGATGAAGGACTCCTGGAAAGCGGCGAACTCCTCCCTGATCGACGACAGGCTGTCGCGCTGAGCCTGGGCCTGGGACTCGTTCACGCTGAAGTCGACGATCTCGGTGGCCGGCTCTCCTTCGCCCACGGTTACCGTCCTGGTCTCCATTTCCAGAGGATTCTTCAGGCTGCCCAGCTCGGCCACGGCGGGCAGGTCGTCCAGCAGGATATCCTCGTACAGCTCCAGCCTCTCGGCGACCGCCTCCTGCAGGCTGTTGAGGTCCTCCAGGTCGTCCTCGATCTTGTCGGCGAGTTGCTGCAGCTCGGTCCTTCGAGCCACGATGTTCTCCTGGCCGCTGCCGAACATCATCGCCCGGATGGCGGCGAGCTGCGTCGGCAGGCCTCCCGGCTGCCAGTGCTCTTCCTCCAGGAAGGCGAAGCCGATGGAGACGAAAGCGCCTCCCAGGCCGGAGCGTTCGATCAGAGACAGCCCGGCCGCCTCGAGCTGCTCCTCGCTCAGGATAGCCATCTCCAGTTGGGCCTGTTCCAGGGCGTCGAGCAGGTCTTCCCTGGCCTGGTTCATCTGGTCGGCCATGTTGCGGGCGTCCTCGATGAGCTGATCGTATTTGGAGTTCCGCCCGGTCCCGCCGTCCAGTCCCCTCTCGCCGGCCGAAACCCAGAGTCTGCCTTCGAAGACCGTGACCCAGCAGACCCGGAACTTGACGCTGCCGACGGCGTAGATGAGGAACTCTGGAGCCC
>CAYMEK010000090.1:0-12102 GCA_964389305.1 uncultured Spirochaetaceae bacterium | reverse complement strand
TGGATGCCGTAATCCACGCCCAGGCCGATCAGCAGCACGCTCATGATGCTGGTCAGCATGGTGATCTCTCTAATCGTGACCCCGAGCAGCCCGTAGTTGAACACGATCCCGAACACGAGGGTGATAAGAATGAAGAGGATCGAGCGGATCTGGTTGAAGGAGAACAAAAAGAGCAGCACGATCAGGGCCAGGGCCACGAGCGCCGGCACGAGCATATCGAAGCCCATGGCTTCCTGCTCGTCGGCCTGCATGGGCACGTCCCCGGTATAGCCGATCCTCACCTCGGGAAAGCGCCGCTGAACGCTGGCCTGGATCTTTTTGATCTCCCGGGTCATCTGGACGCATTTCTCGATTTCCATGCTGCTGAAATTGGGGGAAAGGGTAAACATCAGCATGCTGTTGTCCGGGCTGAAGCTGTACAGATCGCCGTAGAGGAATGTTTCGGCCAGACTTCTGCCCTGCTCGGCTGCCGTCAGGGCCTGGGGGCGCTCCAGATACTCCCGCAGCATGGTGCAAAAAAGCTCCAATTGGTTGAGCATGGCCACCGCTTCGGCCTCCTGCTTGTTGCTGGAAAGCTCCTCCTCCGCCTCCTCGCCGGTATAGGTCTCTTCGAAAGAGTCGTTCAAAGCGGTGAGAAAGGGCAGCAGGTTGAGGGCTGAGAAGGTCTTCCTGGTTTTCTCCAGGTCCTCGGCCTCCTGGAGGAGCAGGCCCCAGTCAGTGACGAACTCCCGGTCCAGCTTGAGGTCGAGGGTGCGAACGTAGCTCATCAGGCGGGGATTCGCCCGTACTTCCGCGGCATAGGCCTCGGCCGCCCTGATCGTGGTCTGGCGATCCGAGCCCTCGATGGTGATCATCGTTACGGTTCCTCCGTGGAACAGCTCGTCCACTTCCTCGAAGCTCTTCACCTGAGGATTATCTTGCGGTAGAAGGTCCTTGATCTGGGTGCGCACCTCGATGGTGCTGGCCGCCGCGATGCTGAGCACGAAGAGGATGACGCCGGCGATCGGGATTGCCTTGTGGTAGCGGATCACGAAGTCTGCCAATCCACCCATAACCTTTTCTTCGAATCTCATTCCACACCTCTCCAAACGTTGTTAGCCGCGCAGCTGAAATACAGCAGCCCCGCGCATCGGAGCATCGTTCGCCCATACTGTAATACCGTGCAGATCCGGCGAAACCGGCTGAAAGTATGGTCGGGGTATGGTTCCGACACGCTTTCCCTCAGCTGCCGCTGCTCAGCTTTCGTGATCTGCTCCTTGCTCCAGCTATTGGAGGCTCCCCGTCAAGGAATGCTTCTGTCTCCTCCCGTGCCTCCAAGGATATCATCAATAGATAGAACGTTCGGTAGATACATAGAGCAAATAAATCCTTCATTATCCGGTTTCCCGGTCCCCACGCTTCATGATCCGTTCCCGCAGATACCAGAGATAGGCATCGATAAAATTGTCCCTGGACGCTTTCCTGTCATAGCTCACCTGCTCGCACCATTTGTCCGCAAAAATCGTGTATCCGATGATGGGAAAGGAGAGCATGAAAAAGGCCTCGTGCAACCCCTGGCCTCCTCGATCGAAAACCTTCACCGTCTCGATACCATGCCGGGAAGCGCTGTCCACCACCTCCCTGGCCGCCGGGGACTGGAAACTCCACAGATCCAGCAGCGGGAGCTGGTCGGGGTTCTTGAGCGACTCCATGAGCATGATGGTGATCACGCGGCGGTTGGCCTCGAGGAAGTCCATCATCTCGGACATCACCTGCTCGAGTTTCTCCATAAACTCCCCGGCGTAGCGGGTGAACAGGCTTTTCTTGAAAGCCACCCCTTTGGCCACGAACTCATCGAGCAGGGTCTGCAGGATCTCATCCTTGTTCTTGAAATGATAGTAGATAACGGACTTGCGAATTCCCGCATTACGGGCGATCTCCTCGATCCCCGTTCCTTCGAAGCCTCTAACCGCGAAGAGCTTTTCCGCCTCCTCGAGGATCCTGTCTCTGGTCGTGCCGACCTTATCCTTACTCCGTGCGTCGTTCATGATCTTAGATCCTGCGATCCCATCTATCAGACACCAGTTATCTATAGAACGTTCGGTCTAATTGTACCATCAAAAGAGAATTTTGGCAACTTTTTTTTACTTCTCCCACCCGGCGAGCCGGGCCGGGCACAGTCGGATTATTCTCTGCGTGATGGAATTCGGGCTTCAGGAAGTAAGCTCCCGGTACCCGTCCCAGAACCTCAAAGCGATATACTTGTCGTCGCTCTTGAAAAAGAAGCGGATTATCTCCCCGATATACTCCCGATCGGGTTCCGATTTTATCTTCCGAACAAAAGTTGCTTCCTTTCCCAGGTCCATGGTGGAGATTCTCTCTTCATCCACCGTATCTATCTTGAACAGGGCGCCTTCATCGGAAAAGTTGACCATCTGGGTTTTTACGGCCAGACCTTCCACGTACAGGGTGATCGGCGCATTGGTCTCTATTCGCTTCGTATCTCGTCTATCAATCATCCGTTCCCTCCGTTAATCCGGTCCAGCTCGCCGTGCGAATGCCCATCGCCTGAAAAAAGCAAGCAGCGCCGATTTTTCGCGGCCCGGACGCCCTAAATGATACACCCATGCTAGCGTGAACACCGCGTGCATGGTCACTTCTATACATGTATGGCTCGCCCGTTGTGCTTGAAAATACGCAGAGCCCATCCGAAGGTCAAGAAGCATCGGTGCATAATTTCCGGCCCCTGCGGCTGCCGGGATTCTGCGCGCTTTCATTGTGCGCCCACCGCTGTCCTTGACGGGAAGCCGGTGCTCGCCTTATTGTCTGTGAGGAAAGGCGAGATGGAAAACAAACCCGATAAGCTGCGAGGAGCCAATCCCGTCAACCACCTGTTCTTTACATTCATCGCCCTATGGCTAACTCCGGCCGTTCGCTATTTCTTCAAGCTGCAGACAGTGAGGCGGGATATACTCCCGCGCTGCGGACCGGCGATTGTGGTGGCCAACCACGTTAATTTTTTCGATCCAATCTGGATCTACGCCGTCATCGACCGGCCCATGCACTTCGTGGCCACCGAGGAGCTGTTCCGGAGCCGGTTCCTGGCCTTTCTGGTCCGTTTGTTTGGAACCTTCCCCATCCGCAAGGCCGCCCGGGATTTCCAGTCGGTAAAGAACCTGATCAATGTGCTCCGACAGGGAGGATTGATCGGCTTATATCCTGAGGGCACGCGGACCTGGGACGGAACCAACGGCCCTGTAATCCCCACCATCGCCCGGATCATCCGGCGCATGAAGGTTCCCGTATACTCCTGCAGGCTGGAGGGCGCCTACCTGCACTTTCCCCGCTGGGCCGACAAGTGGCGGCCGATTCAGGTGCGGCTGGTGTTCAACCAGCTTTATACCCGGGAAAGCATCCCGGCCTCGGAGAGCCAGATACTCGCGGATATCGCCGAAGAAATCCGCATCAGGGACTACGAGCTGAAGATACCCGGATTAGGCCGCCGGGTTTCCGGACTGGCCTCCGGCGTGGACAAACTCCTGTACCGCTGTCCTCACTGCCAGAGCCTGGAGAGCCTGAAAGCGGTCGCGCCTCTGGCGTCCAACCGCGTGGAGTGCCAGAGCTGCTATGCAACCTGGAATGTGGACCTGGGCAGCCGCCTGACTCCGATCGACGACCAGGGCGAACCGAGCGGGAAGGCACGCACCGCGGCCGAGCTGTACGGACAAATCAAGACCATGCCGGTGAAGCCGATTCGTTCGAGCCTCATCCAGCTGGAAGCGGGAGAAAAGCTCTACCTGGTCAGCAGGCCCCATTTCCTCTACCGGGAGAAGCGCTATCCCAACCTGCGGCTTTTCGGCTTCGGAAGGGCGTTCCTTACCGACAGGCGTTTTCTCTTCCGCGGACGGCTCAAGCGTAAAGGCAGGGTTCGCCTCTCCGTGCCCCTCGAACAGGTCGACTCCCTCAGCGTAGAACCGGGAGACAAGCTGCATTTCATGCACCGGGGGATCCTCTATCGTATTCCTATCCGGGGCGAGAGCCCGTTGAAGTGGTATGATTTTATGGAGCGGCTGACCGAAAGCCGCCGGGCCAACCACCCCTAGCGTTTCAGCACTTCCCCCAAGGCTTTCAGCAGCCTGGCGACGTTCTCCTCCCGGGCGGTATGCCCCATGACACCGATACGCCAGATTCTGCCGGCCAGCGGGCCAAGTCCGGCTCCGATCTCGATCCGGTGGCGAGAGCGCAGCTCGCTGCGTACGGCCGCATCATCCAGGCCTGCAGGAACGCCTACCGCATTGAGCATAGGCAGCCGGTACGGTGTGTCCACCATCGGTTCTAAGCCCAGCCCCTCCAGGCCTCGTACCAGCGTCTCGTTGACCCGCCTGTGCCGGGCGAAAACCTCCTCGATACCCTCTTCCATCACCAGCTGCAGCGCTTGATACAACCCGTAAAGCATGTTCGCAGGGGCCGTATGGTGATAGGAGCGCTTCTCTGCGCTCCAGTAGCGGCTGAGCAGGTCGACATCCAGGTAAAAGGAGGGAACCTTGGCCTTCCTGGACCCTAGGGCGCGAACCGCCTGCGGAGAAAAAGTAACCGGGGAAAGACCCGGAGGGCAGGACAGGCACTTCTGGGATCCGCTGTACAAGGCGTCCACGCCCCAGCCGTCCACATCGACCTCCATGCCTGCCAGGCTGGTTACCGCGTCCAGCAGATAGAGGATTTCCCGCCCCTTCAACAGCTCTCCGATTTCTCCGGCCGGGTTGCACACACCGGTGGAGGTCTCGGCATGAATCATGGCCAGGACTTTATAAGGCCTGTCCTTGATCCGCTTTTCCACGGCTTGCGGCTGCACGGGCTTTCCCCACTCGAACTCCAGCGTATCCACCTCCGCCCCCAGCCTGACGGCGATCTCCCGCATCCGGGCTCCGAACACCCCGTTGATCAGGATCAAGATCGCGTCCCCGGGCTCCAGCAGGTTGACCAGGCAGGTCTCCATCCCGGCCATTCCCGTTCCGGAAACCACCAGGGTACGCTCGTTGGTAGTCCTCATCAATCTCCGGAGCAACGCCTTGATCTCATCCAGGATACGGATGAAATAGGGGTCCAGATGACCCAGGGTGCTGCGGCCCAGCGCCTGGTAGACCTGCGGGTGGACGCTGGAAGGTCCCGGTCCCATCAACAGCACCTCTTCGATTCCGTCCAAGAGGTTTTTCATAACCTGGCCATCATACCAGGCCTGACCCCGGTTCTCAAGACAACGGTCACGGGAAAGCCGTCGGAAGGGCGCCCCTTCAGAATCTTTCACCACCTCCGTCGATCTTTGCAAACATCCCGGCCACACCTATAATGAATGATCATCTGGCGGCCGCCTGGCGCTTCCGTCGAGCTCAACCGGACGCGCTCTTCAAGCCGCCCACTTAAAGGATCACGCGGATTCACTGATGCGAAGAAAGTCGGCTGCCATTGTTCTGATGATCGAAGGGCTCGTTCTCTCCTCCGTGCTCTGGGCTGCAGGAGGGCTGGAACCGGTCCTCCGTTCACCGGCAAGCCCGAAGCACGGCGGGGTGCTGCGGGTAGGTGCAGAGCCGGTCCGCAGTCTCGATCCCCACTTCGCCGTCTCCGATTCGGAGATTCTGGTTCTCCAGCAGGTCTACGAACACCTTACCTTTCTCGACGCCCAAAACCGGCCCCGACCCGAACTGGCTGTCTCCTGGGATTCTCCTGACTGCCGGGAGTGGACCTTCACGATCCGCAGCAACTCGGTATTCAGTAGTGGCAAGCCCGTTACCGCCGCCGATGTTGTGTTCAGCTTCAACCGGCTTCGACATCCGCAGGAGGGCAGTCCGGCGGTGAACCTCTTCCGGAATATCGAGCAGGTAAGGGCCCTGGATGAGAGCAGGATCAGCTTCGAGTTGAGCGCTCCGAATCCCGAGTTCCCCAGCTACGTGGGGGACTACCGCGCCTGCATCATCCCCAAGGAAGGTGGAGAGCCGGGAAACGAGAGAGTGGGAAGCGGACCGTTCATGATTTCCGCCTACGTACCTCGGGATGGAATCCTGCTCGAGCCAAATCCGCATTACGCAGTCACAGATGCGGACGGCTATCCTCTGCCTTACCTTGACGAGATCCGGCTCGTCTTCCATCCCGACCGGGCAGCTCAGCTCCAAGCTCTCCGCAGAGGCAAGCTGAATTTCGTCGGCGGCCTCGACCCGCAGCTGGCGGCAATCCTCGAAACGCAAGCCGGCTTCAGGCTGGTCACCGGTGAGTCCAACCGCCACTGGCTGCTGCACCTGAGATCCGATTCCGGGCATCTGGCGTCGGACAACCGAATCCGCCGCGCCTTGAAGCTGGCTACCGACCACAATGAGCTGATTTCGGCGGTACGTCCCGGGCTGGCTTCGGCGGGAAACGGTTTCTCTCCCGTCGGACCGGCCTTCGGAGATTATTACCTGGAGAAGGCACCTGCCAGCGATCCGGAGGGGGCCCGGGCGCTTTTGACCCAGGCCGGCTATCCCGACGGCTTGCAGATCACCCTGTACGTCCAGGACCGCCCGACGGCGGTCGCGATCGCATCTGTATGGAAGCAGCAGATGGCCCGGATCGGCGTGGAGGTCGCGCTTGAGGTGATCGCCCCGGATGTCTACTTCGGCGAGGGAAAACATAGCTGGCTTGCCGTCGATTTCGGCATCACCGAATGGGAAGCCCGGTCTACGCCCGCCACCTACTTCAAGCTGGCCTACACCGGTGAGTCCCGATGGAACGAGAGCCACTGGTCCGACCCGGAGCTGGACTCCCTGATCCGCAGGATCGACGGCGAGCCGGATCGAGCCAAGAGAGTGGCGCTGTATCACCGGGCTCAGAAGATTTTCATCGAGCGGGGTCCGATCATCGTCGCATTTTTCGAAAAAACGGCGGTGGGAATCAACGAAAAACTGAAAGGTGTAGTGCTGGCGGCCGCATGGGCACGTGTCCGCTTCAGGGAGGTATATTTCGACAACTAGCGCTGCCGGTGGAAGCGGCCTGCGGAAGAAGGGGGGCGATCATGAAGCTCGCCAAGAAAGAGCTGGTATTCAAGCCAGTAACCACGACGGAGTGGCCGGACCTGCAGAGGCTTTTCGGACCCCAGGGGGCCGACGGCGGCTGCTGGTGCATGTGGTGGAGGATCAAACGCTCCGAGTTCGCCCGTCGGCGAGGGGAGCAAAACCGTCAGGCCATGGAGGCGATCATTCGCAGCGGAGAGATCCCCGGTATCCTGGCCTACCTGGGAACAGAGCCGATCGGCTGGTGCTCGATTGCCCCCCGGCAGGCCTTTCCCGTGCTGGACCGTTCGGCGGTGTTGAAACGGGTCGACGACCAGCCGGTCTGGTCTATCGTCTGTTTCTACATCTCCGCAGCGCGCCGGGGTCAAGGGCTCTGCGATCTGATGATCGAAGCGGCCCTGGATTATGCACGGAAGCAGGGGGCGCGGATTGTGGAAGCCTATCCCGTGGACCCCGAAACATCCGAGGTCCGGGTCGAGGAGGCCTATACCGGCCTGATCGGCAGCTTCCGCAAAGCCGGCTTCCGGGAGGCGGCCCGCCGCTCCCGCCGCCGGGTGATCATGCGCTACAGGTACTGAACGTCACCTGTGGGTCGGCTCCTTGCTTCTCAGGGTATCGAGCCGGCCGAGCCGGTGGTTCCAGCCGGCCCCCGAATAACAGCTTGGAGACTCCCCTCTTCCGCCGTATAATGGGCCGACGAAAGAGGATCGCTGTGATGAATCTAGACGAGTTACGAGGCAAGATCGAAACGTTGGGCGGGCTGAGCGCCGCTGGCCTGTACAACGGCGACTTCCTGCTCACCTGGGACAAAACGGAGCAGGAGATCAAGGCTGTCCTGGAGGTTGCGGAGATCCTGGCGGCCATGCGGGAGTCCAACGTCTCTGCGCGCATCTTCGATTCCGGCCTGGCCGTGGCCATTTTCCGGGATAAGTCGACCCGAACCCGCTTCAGCTTCCTGAGCGCCGCCAACCTGCTGGGTCTGGCCGCCCAGGACCTGGACGAGACCAAGACGCAGATCGCCCACGGTGAGACGGTTCGAGAGACCGCCAACATGATCTCTTTCCTTACCGAGGTGATCGGCATCCGGGACGACATATTCCTCGGTCAAGGGCATACCTACATGAAAGAGGTCTCCCAGGCGGTCAGGGAGGGACACCGGGAAGGAGTCCTGCCCCAGCTACCTACGCTGGTCAACCTGCAGTGCGACATCGACCATCCCACCCAAACCCTGGCGGACCTGCTGCACCTGGTCCGCCGTTTCGGCGGCCTGGAAAAGCTGAAGGGCAGGAAGCTCGCCATGACCTGGGCCTACTCCCCCTCCTACGGCAAGCCCCTGTCGGTCCCCCAGGGAGTGATCGGCCTGATGAGCCGCTTCGGCCTGGACGTGGCCCTGGCCTATCCCGAAGGCTACTCCCTGATTCCGGAGGTGGAAGCCTTGGCGGAGAGAAACAGCCGCCTCGTCGGCGGCGCCTTCACCAAGACCCACTCGCTGGCCGAGGCGTTCGCCGGCGCGGACATCGTCTATCCGAAGAGCTGGGCCCCGTACGAGGTTATGGAGCGCCGCACCGCCTTGCTCCAGGCTGGCGACACAGCCGGCCTGGAGGAGTTGGAGAAAGAATGCCTTCAGACCAACAGCCGGTTTGTCGACTGGGAATGCAACGAGAAGCTCATGGAGAGCACCAACGACGCGCTGTACCTGCACTGCCTGCCGGCGGACATCTCCGGGGTAAGCTGCCAGCGGGGCGAGGTGGCCGCCTCGGTGTTCGAGCGTTTCCGCCTGGACACCTACCGGGAAGCCGGCTTCAAGCCCTACATCATCGCGGCCATGATCTTCCTGAGCAAGGTGGCCGATCCGGCGAGCAAGCTGCTGGAGCTGCTGGAGCGCGGGACGGCCAGACGCGCTTAAAAGCGCAACCATCCGCCGCCCCGCCGTTCGAATGACTGGGCGGCGCCGCGAACAGCAACGCAAAAGGTGAGGCGTGGACGATTCTTTTTACCGGGAATTCCGATCTCCCCCCAATGTGTACCGGGCCAAGCCTTTCTGGGCCTGGAATGGAAGACTTGAGCCGCAGGAGCTGCGCCGTCAGATCCGCATCATGAGGCAAATGGGCCTGGGCGGGTTCTTCATGCACTCCCGAGTGGGTCTGGACACCGAATACCTCTCCGGGCAGTGGTTCGACTGCATCCAGGTCTGTATCGATGAGGCGAAGAAGCTGGGCCTGGAAGCCTGGCTGTACGACGAAGACCGCTGGCCCTCGGGAGCTGCCGGCGGGCTGGTGACGCGGAATCCCGCCTATCGCATGCGGCGGCTTTCCCTGGAGCGCCTCGAGGAGGCAGGGGAGCTTGAGTGGAACAAAAACCTTCTGGCCGTTTTTGTCGCTCGGGTCGAAGAAGACTCGGTGCGGCAGGTACGTCGTCTGCAGCGGACCGAGGTTCCCGCCTCGCTGTCCTGGGAGGAATCTATTCTGGCGTTTCGCCTCGAAGTCCATCCGGACAGTGACTGGTACAATGGTCAGGCCTACCTGGACACCCTGAACCCGGAGGCTGTTCGCGAGTTTATCCGGGTCACCCACCGGCAGTATCGCCGGCGCTTCGGCGGCGAGTTCGGGAAATCAGTACCCGGGATCTTCACCGACGAGCCGAACTACGGTCACCTGTTCGGATGGGATGGGGATGAGAGCCACATCTGCTGGACCGACCGCCTGCCCGAGGAGTTTTGTTCCCGCTACGGCTACGACCTCCTCGATCATCTGGTCGAGCTGGTATACGAGGTAGGGGAGGTGCCGGTCAGCCGGGCCCGCTATCACTACCTGGACTGCCTGACCCACCTGTTCGTAACCTCCTTCGCCCACCAGGTCGGCCGGTTCTGCCGGAGGACGGGCCTGCCCTTTACCGGTCACCTCCTGCGCGAGGAAACCCTCTCGGCGCAGAGCACTGCGGTGGGCAGCGCCATGCGGTTCTACGAGCACATGGAGATCCCCGGAATGGACCTGCTCACCGAGCACACCCGGGAGTACGACACGGCCAAGCAGGTCAGCTCGGCGGCGCGGCAGTTCGGCCGCAGATGGCGGCTTACGGAGACCTACGGCTGCACGGGTTGGGACTTTCCCTTCGCCGGTCATAAAGCCCTGGGGGATTGGCAGGCGGCCCTCGGTATCAACCTGCGCAGCCAGCACCTGGCCTGGTACACGATGCGTGGAGAAGCCAAGCGGGACTACCCGGCGGGCATCTTCTACCACTCCCCCTGGTGGCACCTGTACCCCAAGGTGGAGGACTATTTCGCCCGCCTGCACGCGGCCCTGAGCCGCGGTGAGGAGGTGCGGGACCTGCTGGTCATTCATCCCGTCGAGAGCATGTGGCTGCTGATGCGCAGGGGCTGGCGGCGGGACCCGCGGGTGCGGAGGCTGGACCGCACGCTGGTGACGCTGCGCGACACCCTTCTGTGCGCCCACCTGGACTTCGATTACGGAGAGGAGGAAATCCTCTCCCGCCACGGCCGGGTGGAAGGCTCCGGCGCCTCGGCGGCCCTGGCCGTGGCCGGGGCTCGCTATAGCGCGGTGCTCGTTCCTCCGCTCACCACCATCCGTTCCACCACCCTGGATCTCCTGGCGGCCTTTCGCAGCGCCGGCGGTCTGGTGGTATTTGCCGGCAAAGCGCCGTCGTATGTGGACGCTCTTCCCTCCCAGGCGGCTCAGAAGCTGGCCGCCCGCTGCGCCGGGGCGCCGGCCCAAGGGCCCGAACTGGCTGCAGCGATGGAAGCTACCCGCAGGATCTCGATCACCGGCCCGCAGGGCGGCGAGCTGGCCCCGGTGCTCTACCTGCTGCGGGAAGACGAGAGGGCCTTCTACCTCTTCCTGTGCAACACCTCGCTCTCCCCGAAGCAGATGAAGCCCGCGGTTTCCGGCGAGGATTTCGTGCGCAACCGGCGCGAATCCTTCCCGTCAGTCGTGGTACAGGGATTCGCCGGGTGCGGGGGAACACCGCTGGAGCTGGACCCTGACAGCGGCTCCGTGTTCAGGGCCCGGGCCGGGAAGAGAGCAAGGGGCTGGGAGATCCGCACCCATCTCCCGCCTCTGGCAAGCCGGTTGTTCCTGGTCCCGAAAAACAGACAGAGCCGTCTCCCGCCGCCCCGCAGAGCCTACCGGGAGCTGCGCAACAGCAGCCTGGGCTCTGGCGGCTGGCCCATCGCCCTCTCGGAAGCAAACGTGCTGGTACTGGACAGGCCCGGATTCAGGATCGGCCGGGAAGCCTGGCGGAAACCGGAAGAGATCCTGCGCGTCGACCGGGCGGTCCGGGACGTTCTGGGCCTTCCCCACCGGGGCGGACGCATGAAGCAGCCCTGGGTTGCGGGCAAACCGGCGGCCAAACCGGCGGCCAAACATGTCCAGGTAACTCTCCAGTATGATTTCGAGGTCGAGGCGGTCCCCGGCGGCGAGCTGTTCCTGGCCCTGGAATCCGTGGAGCATTTCGAGATTTCGCTGAACGGTCATCCGGTCAGCAAGGAGGTCGAGTGCGGCTGGTGGGTCGATCCGTCGCTTCGCAAGCTTCCCGTAGATGCGGGGTTCCTGCGCCCGGGGACCAACGAGATCACCCTGGTCTGCGACTACCGGGAGGATTTCTCCGGCCTGGAAATCGTCTACCTTCTGGGGAACTTCGGAGTCGGTGTGAGGGGAACCAGGCTCACCCTGGGCAGGCCACCTGAAAAGCTGGACCCGGGCGATTGGGTGCCGCAAGGACTGGCTTTCTATTCCGGAAACGTGGCCTACCTGTGGACAATCGATCCGAAGCTGCGCAAAGGCGAGCGCCTGTTCGTGCACGTGCCCGAGTACCGGGCAGTGGCGGTACGGATCACGGTGAACGGCGCGGAGGCGGGTATCATCGCCTGGGAGCCCAACGAGGTGGATGTCACCGATTTCCTGGGCAATGGGCCTTCCGAGCTGCGGGTGGAGGTGGCAGGCCACCGCCGCAACTCCCACGGACCGCTGCATCACGCCCATACCTGGCCCGAATGGACCGGGCCCCAGACATTCGTGACCTCGGGATCCTTGTGGACCGAGCGCTATAACCTGGTACCCTGCGGGTT
>CAYMEK010000089.1:9723-12372 GCA_964389305.1 uncultured Spirochaetaceae bacterium | reverse complement strand
GCTGAGATCCTGCCGCGCAGCTTCTTGACCAGGCGGGTGTGCAGATAGGCGGTGGACGCCAACGAGGTGATCAGGGCCCAGGTTTCCTTCGGGTCCCAGCTCCAGTAGCTTCCCCAGGCACTCTGCGCCCAGATCGCACCGAAGACCAGCGCCCCGGCCGTGAAAATCGGATAGCCTATAGCGATCGTGGTGTAGGTGAGGCGGTCGAGACGTTGCTTCCGTTCTTCACTGCGGCTCGCCAGGTAGTAGATGGAGCAGACGAAAGCCAAAACGAAAAATGACTCCCCGATGAAGGACAGGGTTACATGCAGTACGAGCCAGGACGATTGCAAGGCCGGAATCGGGGGCACCACGTCCTTGGGCGCGATGGGCGAAGAGGCAACGGCCAGAAAAGCGATGGCCACGACCGTAGAGCCGAAGGTGATGAAGGGGATGGTTCGTTCCCCGGCTCGCAGCCTGTAAAGGAACAGCAACAAGGCGATCATGGCCGAGAAGAATACGAGGGACTCGAAGGTGTTGGTAATAGCCACGAAGCGGATACGGATGCTGCGCTCCACGGTGACGTACAGCAGCAGCACCGCCGCAGCCAGCAGGAGGTAGTGGGAGAATCCATCGATATGGCGCCCGCGGCGCAGCAGAAATACTATCTGGATCACGGCTGCCGCGATCAGCAGCCCAAACGCTACGGTGGCGATCATATCTGTTTGTCCTTACCTTTCTGGACCAGCGTCAGGGTCAGCCCGGCGGAGGTAATGATCAGGGCGATGACCACCAGGACAAAGCCCGGATCTCTGACAGCTTTCAACCCGGTTACCTCCCGGCTTCCCACTTCCTCGACGGAGTATTCCCCGATCCGCTCGCCGACCGCCACCCGATAAACAGCCGTGCGCGAGTGGCCTTCCCACTTCTCGAATATAGCCGTATCTCCCTCGATTTCCCGTAAGATCACCACGCCTCCCTGCCATTCGAATCCCTCACCGCTGGAGATGAGCCGCCGCTGCCCCTGGCCGTCGCGCAGGAAAGCCCTGTCCTGGCGGGCGAAGGAGATCTGGTAGATCCTGATGCCGCCTATCCTCAGAGGCTTGTTCACCTCGATAGGGTATGAGTCCATAACAAGCTCTCCGGCGCGCCGCACCTCAACCGTGGAGATCCAGTCTTTGGGCCGCCCGTCCTCGTACCGCTGGAATTCGTACGATAGGAGCCGGACCGTATACTCTCCGGGCAGCCTGATCTCATCGCCCTCTCCCATGTAGGCCATGCCCTCCCGGCGTCCGAACACCGAAAACAATGCTCCGACGATCAGGAGCAGCAGGCCGAGATGAATCAAATCAGGACCGTGGCGGCGTCTGGCTCCGCGAGGCTGCCGGCTGAGGAGGCGGTCCAGAGTGCATACGGACAGGTTGACGAAGAACAGGATCACAGGCGCGAGAAACAGAAAAGAATGGAAAAAATCATGGAAGCGCAGGCGTAGAATCAGCTGAGCCCAGAAGGCTCCATAGGCATGAAAGTAGAAGGCGGCCTCTTCACCCTGGGGAATCAGGGTGCTGAGTATGGAAAGCACGGCGATGATCAGAATCAGGACTACCGCCAGCTTGATGGATCTTAGGAACCTGTACAAGGATTGCATTCCTGTCCTACCCTCTCCTCTTCTTCAGGTGTTGAAGGCACCAGGAGCCGCATGACAACACCAAATATATTTGACAAAAACACTCGCCTTTACCCGCTTCGAGCCTGATAGTATGGGGAAAACCGCGGCCTGTCAATCGCTGGCAGGATTCATCTGCCCGGGGGGAGTAATGGTATCTTCCAGCGGTCGTCGCCCCTAACCGGCTCCTGCCGGGGCTTTTTTTTTGTTTATCATAAAAGTAAACTATGATCTGCATCGGCGCGCCCTGGCGACCTGCGGACTGCATCAAGAGAAGTATCTGCAATGCTGCTTGAAACGGCTCTGGCTCGTTACATGCGAAGGCTCACCAAGAGCATCCTCGAGTTCACGCCACGCGACAATACCGGCGGGAGCTTCCGGCCTGTTGCCCGGAAAGACAGGCCGTACCTTTTGTATGTGCATATTCCTTTCTGCGAGCAGCTCTGCCCGTACTGCTCGTTCCACCGGATCAAAGTAGAGGATTCCCTGATCCGGGAATACTTCCGGTATCTGCTGCGCGAGGTGGATATCTACCACGACCTTGGCTTTCGTTTCAGCGAAGTCTACGTAGGAGGAGGAACGCCGACAGTTCGGCCGGCTCTGCTGGAGGAGCTCATCGGGCGGATAAGGCAGCTCTGGCCGATCGACCGGATCTCGGTGGAAACCAATCCCAATCACCTGAGGCCGGAAATCCTGGGCAGGCTCCGGCGAAGCGGAGTAACCAGGCTCTCGGTGGGGGTGCAGAGCTTCGACGACCGCATTCTGGAGCGCATCGGCAGGCTGGCCGCCTACGGCAGCGGCCAGGCCATCGCCGAAGGGCTTGAGGCCGCTGCGGGAGTCTTCGACACCCTCAACGTCGATCTGATCTTCAACTTCCCGTCGCAGACCGAGGCGATTCTGCGTGAAGACCTGCGCCGGGTTCTGGAGCTGGAGCTGGACCAGGTCACCTGTTATCCCCTGATGGCCGGCCGCCGCACTCGCAGGAGAATCGAACAGTTGGGACG
>CAYMEK010000089.1:0-9623 GCA_964389305.1 uncultured Spirochaetaceae bacterium | reverse complement strand
CGCCTGCCGGTGGTGGCATCGCGGCGGTTCAGCCGCAGACAGCAGATCCGCTACGACCTGCTGATGAAGCTGTTCGGCACCAGCTTGGATCTGAGCCGGCTCAGAGGGAAGTATGGGCGGGCGGTGGCTTCCGATCTGTGGAAGGAGCTGCTAGCCCTTCGACTGGCCGGAGCCCTGCGGCGAGTCGGAGATCACTATTTTTTGACCCGCCGAGGTCAATACCTGTGGGTTGTACTGATGCGCGAGTTCTTTGTCGGGGTGAACAACTTCCGGGAGGGCTGTTTGACGCTTACCCCGCGCTCGAGCTCCGATTGATTGCTGCTCCCGTCAATTTTTCTATTGATTGTTTTTTCACAATATAGTAGAATCTTTATCTATATTAATCTTTATATATTAATATAAAAATATTTAAATTATCGAAGCAGGGAGGAATCTGAATGAGGACAGCAAGCGCAGCCCAGGTTCAGCAGCTCGAGGAGCTCATGCCCGGACGGGTGGCCGTCAGCCGGCGGGAGCGAAGCATGTACAGCCACGACGTCGGTGTGCTGCCCGGGATGATCAAACCCTTCGTGGGCAACATTCTGCCCGCCGCCGTGGTCCAACCGGTTTCGGAGACCGAGGTCCTGCGGCTGGTACGCTGGGCTGCTGCTCGCGGAGTGCCACTGGTGCCGCGAGGCAAGTCCACCTCCGGGTACGGCGGGGTGCTTGCCGTGAAGGGCGGCCTGGTAGTGGATTTCACCCGCCTGAACCGCGTAGTCTCCCTGCAGGGGGATGAGGTTACGGTGCAGCCGGGAATATCGTGGAAGAAGCTCGACGAGCAGCTGATCAAGAAGGGACTGACCCTGCGCCTTTATCCTTCCTCCTATCCATCCTCCACGGTGGCCGGATGGCTGGCCCAGGGTGGAGCCGGATTCGGCTCCTGGCGTTACGGCTGGTTCGCCGACAACGTGGTATCCGCCCGGGTGGTGCTCGGCAGCGGTGAGGTGAGGGAGTTCTCCGGAGACCGGCTGCCCCTGGTGGCCGACGCCGAAGGGATCAGCGGCCTGATAACCGAGATTACCCTGAAAGCCATGCCCCGCCTCGACCTGGCTGTCAGCCTGGCCTCCTTCGATACGGCCGAGGATCTGGCCCGTTTCGCCGGCTCGCTCGGAGAGATGGATATCTGGTCGTTCTCTTTCGTGAATCCGGATATGGTGCGCCTGTCGAACCGGGCTCCTCTGTCGGTCCACCACGGACGGCCCTCGGAACAGCGGGTCCTGTTCCCGGAGAAGTATCTGGCACTTCTGGCTTACGGCAGTGAGGCTTCGGCGGACGGACAGGGCGCAGTTGGCGAGGCGCTCGCCGGGGCGGTCGAAGGCTGCGGAGGGCGCTTGCTGTCCCGAGAGCTGGCCGAACATGAGTGGGCTGAGCGTTTTCACCTCATGAAGGTGAAGCGGCTCGGGCCTTCGATTGTGCCCGCCGAAGCCGTGCTGCCCGTTTCGGCGCTGGCGGACGTCTTGAAGGAGCTGGAAGCCAAGATCAGGCAGCCCCTCGCCCTGGAGGGCATGGGAGTTTCCGGCAGGGAGATCGTGCTGCTCGGCTTCATTCCTCAGGATCAACGCCGTCTCGGCTACAGCCTGACCTTCCCGTTGTATCTCACGGTAACCCGCATCGCCAAGCGCCACGGCGGCCGCGCTTACGCCACCGGTCTCTATTTCACCGCAGAGGCCTCTTCTGTTCTGGGAAAAGAGCGCCTGCAGGCCCTGAAGGATCTGAAGCGGGAAACGGATCCGTCCGGAATCTTGAATCCCGGCAAGGTCGTAGAGAGCAAGTTATCTGGGATGATGCGGCTGGCCATGAGCTTGGAGCACCTGCTGCGCCCGATCGGAAACCTCTTCAAGGTTCCCCTGGAGGAGAGGATCGGCACACGCGCAGTCAAAGGCATTCCTCCCGAGGTGGCATGGTACGCCTATGCCTGCTCCTCTTGCGGTTTCTGTGTGGACGAGTGCGACCAGTACTACGGCCGCCTCTGGGAGAGCCAGTCGCCGAGAGGAAAATGGTTTTTCCTGCGGGAGCTGATAGAGGGCCGGGAGAAGCTGGATCAGGAAGCGGTCAACACCTTCATGGTGTGCACGACCTGCGAGCTGTGCAATGTTACCTGCTCGGAGAAGCTGCCAATTGAGCACTCCTGGCTCAAGCTGCGCCGGCTGAACATCGAAGAGAGGAAGATGATGACCATCCCGCCCTTCGAGATCATGTCCGCTTCCCTCGATGACAACCTGAACATCTGGGCCTACTACAAGAAGAACCGGGCCGATTGGATACCGGAGGACGTGCGGCCTCATATCCGGGAGAGGGGCGAGACTCTGTACTTCGCCGGCTGCACCGCCTCCTTCGTGGAGAAGGATATCGCCCGTTCTTCGGTGCGCCTGCTCAAGGATGCCGGGATCGAGCTCACCTACCTGGGAGAGGAGGAGAGCTGCTGCGGGCTGCCCATGCTGGTAGCAGGTAAATGGGAGCAGTTCGGGCGGATCGTGGCGCACAATCTTACCCAGGCCGAAAAACGGGGCGCCAATACCGTGATCACGAGCTGCCCCGCCTGCTGGCTTTCCTGGTCTCATTTCTACAAGGAATGGGCGGAAAAGCTAGGCCTCGAGTATAACATCAAGGTGATGCATTACTCCGAGGCCTTGCAGCCCGCCCTTGCCGGCGGAGAGCTGTCGTTCGGCCGGGTCGACAGGACGGTCACCTGGCACGATTCCTGTCACATCGGCCGGGCCGGCGGCGTGTACGATCCGCCCAGGGAGCTGATCAAGGCCGTGCCCGGCGTGGAGCTTCGTGAGCTGGAGCACAACCGGGAGCGCGCGCACTGCTGCGGCTCCGTGCTGACCCTGATTTCCGAACCCGAGGTGGCCCACGACATCGGAGCGATGAAGCTAGCAGAGGTGAAAGATACCGGCGCCGAGGAAGTTCTGGCCTTGTGCCCCTGCTGCGAGTTCCAGATGCGGGTTAGCGCGACCAAGAGGAACATGGATGTGAAGGTCACCGACCTGGCCACTTTCCTGGCCAGGGCTCGCGGTTACCAGGTCGAGGAGGATCTCGGCCATGTGCTGACCTCCTGGGCCACCTTCGAGGCCATGATAAGCCTGATGGTGCCCGAGAACATGGCCGCCTTGATGCAGGAGCTGTTTCCCCAGCTCGTAGATGCCATGCCAATGGGTATGGGTACGGTGATGCGTTTCATCGGCAGGCTCGGTTCCGTCGGAGGCCTGCTTCTGGGCGCTATGAGACCTCTTTTTCCGGTGCTGTTTCCCCTACTCATGCCGGGTATGATGCCCAAGGTGATGCCGGACATGCTGGAAGCGGTGGGCAGGCGGGTCCCCATGCCCGGATTCATGCGCGAGCAGATGCCCGACCTGATGCCCAGGGCTTTCGGCAACCTGCTGCCCCACTTGCTGCCCCAGGTGGTCCCCTTGATCTCGCAGCCGTTGATCGACTACCTGCGGGGCGGGGAAACGCGGGCTGCGGGCGGCGGTGAGGCCGCCGTCACAGGGGCGTCGCAGGAACCCGGGGACGGCGAAGCCGAAGCCCGACGCGCGGTAAAGGCTGACATCACCGGCCGGAACTAGACCCGGGACGGCGTAGAAGCCGCTCGTACAGCGCGGAGGTTCCGGTTTTCAGGATTTCCTCGACTGCCTGCTTTACAGACGCATTCACTCCTGCGATATTGGCGCCTCGATGAAGCAGCTTCGAAACAGGCTCCTCCAGGGCGGCGAAGCCGAAGCCGGACCGCTTGCCTTGCAGGCGCAGCAGATAGTCCAGGTGCTCCAGCGCGACCACCAGGCGGTCATTCTCATCCAGCAGGTCGGCGTAAAGCTCCGGAGGCATGCGAAGCGGCACTCGATAGCCGGCTGCGATCTCACCGAAGCGGCTCTGCAGCTCCTCGTAGTACCCGGCTGCGGCCCGGCCCCAGCGGTCGCCCGTGTAAAGCTTGCGGTAACGGCTCAGAAGATCCGGTCTGTATTTTGACACAACATTCAGGAAATGGGCCGTCTGACGGCCCTCCTTCAGGGTCATTCCGCCGAAAAGCAGATAGTCGACCCCTGCATCCCTGGCTTCCCGCACCGCCCGATCCAGCAACTCCTCCCCGTCGGTAATGAAAGGAATCACGGGGAGCAGAAACAGGCCGCAGGCCAAGCCATGATCCTTGAAGCGCTTGATCGCGTCCAACCGCTCCCGGGGTGAGGGGACTCCGGGCTCGAAAACCCGGCTTATTTGCTCGTCCACCGAGGAAAGGCTGAAGCTCACCACCGCCCGGCTTTGGCTGTCGATAGCCCTTAGAAGGTCGAGGTCCCGCCGGACCAGTGTCGACTTCGTCAGTACTTGGACCGGAAATCCAAACTCGGCGATGACCTCGAGGGCTTTCCGGCTGAGCCCGTACTTCTCCAGCGGCTTACAAACCACGAATCGAGGTACCTGCGCTTGCGCAGGATCGACTTGGCCTGGATTTCCTTGATTTCCTCCATGTCCCCGATGCTCATTTCATCTATCTCCCGTGACGGTCCCCTTGTTTCGATTTGACCGCTCCAGCCCGTGCTGCGGCAACATTTCTCTGCAGAAAGGTGGACGCCGTGAAGATGACGATACCCAGCCAGATCAGCCCGAAGCTTATCCCATGGCTGACCGTGAACTCCTCGCGGTACAGAAAGATGCCCAGGAGAAGCTGGCAGGTGGGGGATAGATACTGAAGAAACCCGACCAGGGAGAGGGGAATACGGCGCGCGCCGCTGGCGAACCAGATGATGGGTATGGCGGAAAGCACGCCGGCGCCCACCAGAAACAGGTGAGTGGTCGCACTCGCTGTGCCGAAGGCGCTGCGTCCGTGAATCGCTTCAAACACCAGGAAGCCGAGCGTTAGCGGAGATACGAGCAGGGTCTCGACGAAGGTTGCCGGGATGGATTCGACAGCCACTGTTTTCCGTAGCAAGCCATAGAAGCCGAACGAAAAGGCCAGGGAAAGAGCGATCCAGGGCAGTCCCCGAGCTTGAACGGTCAGAAAAAGCACGCCGCCGAAGGCGCAGAGCACGGCAACGGCCTGCCAGGCGCGCAGCCCTTCTCTCAGCACGAGCACGCCCAGAAGCACGCTAACCAGGGGATTGATGAAGTATCCCATGCTTACCGATACCAGCCTGCCGGTGAGCACGCCGACGATGTAGATCGACCAGTTGAAGGCGATGCAGAGGCCCGAGGCGAGCAGCGTAAGCAGGGTCTTTCGGGAGGTCAGCGCCGCCCGTACTTCAGACCAGCGTCGCTGGACGGTGATGAGTCCGGCCGTGAACACGCAGGCCCAAATCAACCGGTGGGCCACGACCTGGAGTTGAGGAACGGCCTTCAAGAGCCTCCAATACGGCGGGTACAGTCCCCAGAAAAGGAAGGCCGCCGCCGTGAATAGGACACCGGCCAACCGCTCTCGCCTCTGCAGATCGAGCCCGGTATTCGTGTTCTTCATTTTTCAGGGGAGGTCCTGGGGATGTTCCTCACGGACAAGGTCGGAGGCCCGGGCATTCTGCCGGACCTGCTGTACGGACTTGCAGCCGGGGATGACACAGCTGACCGCGGGGTGTCTCAGGCACCAGGCCAGTGCCCAGGTGGAGAGAAACATCCCCTTCGGCAGCTCCTCGGCCTGGATAATCTCGACCAGCCGGAGATGTTCCTCCAGCTCGGAGCGTTCCCGGATCGAGCGTACGTCGGTATCCGGAAAGCTGGCCCCGAGACCGTACTTGCCGCTGAGCAGACCGCTGGCCAGGGGTACGCGGGCCATCACTCCCAGATCGAGTCTCCGGCAGAGGGGAAGGATCTGTTTCTCGGCGGTGCGCTCCAGACGGTTGTAGTGAATCTGCATCACCCCGGCGTTGACCTCGGGCGCCTTCTGCACCTGGAAAACGTCCGACCGGCTGCTCAGACTCTTGCTCAGAGATATGCCGATCCGCCGCACTTTGCCGGCCCGGACCTCCAGCTCGAGTATCTCCTGCAGCCCTTCGGTAAGCAGCTCCTCGTTGGTCGGGGAGTGGTACTGCAGAAGGTCGATATAGTCGGTATGCAGGGCCTTCAAGGACGCATCGATCTGGCGGCGGACATCTTCGGCCTTCCATCGGCGGCTCCGGTTTTGGAAATCGTGAAAGCGGTGACCGAACTTGGTGGCCAGGATCCACCTGGTCCGATCGTGGCGGATATAGTTTCCGATGAGCTGCTCGGCCAGATGGTCTCCATAGCATTCCGCCGTGTCGATCAGGTTGATCCCGCATTCCTGCGCCGTTCCCAGGATGGCATCCACTTCTCTCTGAGTAAACTCCTTGCCCCATTCCCCGCCGAGCTGATAGGTGCCTACGCCGATCACGGAGACCTCGAGTCCGCTCTTGCCGAGCCTCCTGTATCTCATAGTGATATCCTCGCGCCGCGCTTTTTACCCACTATAGGCTGTTTGCCTGGTTGGGGCAATCTGCCGGGCCAGCGCCTATCTCTTCTAGCGTATGCCGCCGCACCCTGCAGTTCAATCATTCTCCGGGCCACCCGGAGCCGGGTATTGAACCTACGGCCATATTATAGTAATATTTGTATATAGTTCTTTCAATATAGACTGTCAGGGAACCGGTTTGAACAAATACGCGAATATCGACTTCGACCGTTGTGATCCATTTGCCTGTGACGGGAGTAACGGCGTTTGTCGCGCGGCCCGATCCTGCACGCACCGGCTGCTGGAGCAGGAGGACCCGGGGGACCCGCCCATGCTTTTATCCATGAAGATGTGCGTAGGCTGCGGGGATTGCGTTGCCGCCTGTCCCCTGGGGGCCATAGAGATCAAGAGCGGATAAACCGCTGCCTTGTTTCCATCACACTACCTCACTCAGATTATCTAGCCAGTGTAGATCTTTTTTCTTCGCTTCCCTCCGTTGGAGAGAACCGGGGAGGGCGCCGGCGCGAGCAGAAGGCTGAAAGGTTTTCCTTTTCGCCGGCTTGACAAGACTTTAAGCAGTATTATAATATAAATGCGAAACAATTTCGAAAGTAAAAAGTAATACTTGGGAAAGTAACGGCGGTGATTGCAGCAAATCTGAAGGCCAGAGAGCGGGAAATACTCAGGCTGCTGGCCGTGGAACCGGGAGTGTCGGTCTCCCGGCTCAGCGAGCAGCTTGGCGTGTCTGCCGTTACCATCCGCAGCGACCTGAACAGCCTGTCCCGCAAAGGACTGGTGCAGCGAACCAGAGGAGGCGCGGCCCCGGCCTTTCATCCCAGTGTAGTGGCGCGCCAGAATCTGAGGGTGGAGGAAAAAAACCGCATCGCCCAGGCGGCCGCCGGCCGCATCAGCGATGGGGACACCATCATGATCGAAGCAGGCACCACCACTGCCCTCATCGCCAAGTACATCCTGGGCAAGCGCTTCGTGAACGTTGTAACCAACTCCTCCCTGATTCTCCCCTTCGCCCGGTTGAATCCGGGAATTCACCTCACCGTGGTCGGGGGAGAGTTTAGGCCGGCTACCGAGTCTTTCGTCGGGCCGATTGCGTTGGGACAGCTCGAACGCTTTCATGTGCGGCTGGCCTTCGTGGGCACCGACGGTTTTTCCTTGACGGGCGGGCTGACCACTCATCTGGTCGAAGGAGCGGAGATCGTACGCAAGATGGCCGAACGCTCGGAAACCACGGTCCTGGTTGCGGACTCGTCGAAGCACGGAAGAATCGGCTTCGTTCACGTGTTGCCGGTTACCAGAGTAGGGACTCTGATCACCGACACGGGACTGTCCGCAGTGGCCAGGGAAGAGCTGGTCCAAGCGGGGGTCGAGGTGATCCAGGTGTGAGCGAATTGTCAAGCACGATAGAAGGAGAAAGGTGAATGGCAGAGACAATCATCCTGCCCAGGCAGGGCCAGTCGGTGGAAACCTGCCTTGTTCTCGACTGGAAGAAAAAGGAAGGGGACCAGGTACGGCAAGGGGAGATCCTGGTCGAAGTGGAGACGGACAAGGCGGTTTTCGAGGTCGAATCGACCGTCAATGGAACACTATTAAAGATCATCCATCGGCAGGGTGAGGACGTACCGGTTCTGGCGCCCCTCGCCGTGATAGGGCAGCCCGGTGAGGACATCTCTTCGCTGATCGATATAGCTGGAGAGAGGCAGGCCGGGACGGGTCAACCCGCGGGTTCTGATCGGCCCACGGAGTCGGGCCGGCCGGCAGAGACTCCGCCTGAAACCGCCGGGCCCGGCCCGGCCCCGGTGCCGGCCCGCCCCGCACAGCCCGACAGGTCCGCAGCGCCTCCTGCGCGCCCGGTACCGTCTCGCGCCGGCGCCCCGGAGAGGATCGCGATATCCCCGAGAGCCCGCAAAACGGCCGAGACAGCCGGCCTGAGTTCCGAAGCCGTACTCGCTGCCCTGGCGGACGGGAAGGGCAGCGGGCCGCGGGGAAGGATACTGGAGAAGGATGTGAGGAGGGTTCTGGAGCAGAGCCGGACGCCTGCGCAGCAGATCGCAGCGGAGGAAGCGGATTTTCCCGGCCCGTTCAACGAAGTCCCCCTTAAGGGTGCCCGCAAGCTGATCGCAGAACGAATGCTCGCCAGCCTGCAGAACAGCGCCCAATACACGCTGCATACCTCTGCCGGGGCCCAAGGCTTGCTGGCCTATCGCGACAAGCTGAAGTCCAGCCCGGAAGAGTTGAGCCTGCGGCGAATTACGATCAGCGATATGCTCGATTTCGCAGTAACCCGGGTTCTGCCCCGGCATCCGGCCCTGAACAGTCACTTCCTGGTCGACCGGATCGTCGAGTTCGAGCGGGTGCATCTAGCCTTTGCCGTGGACACCCCGCGGGGATTGCTGGTGCCGGTCATCCGCAACGCCAGTCTTATGTCCCTGAAGCAGCTAGCCGGGGAAGCGGCCCGGCTGCGGAGCGCCTGCCTGGAGAACACTGTAATCCCGGAGGAGCTGAACGGCGGTACCTTCACCATTTCCAACCTGGGTACACTGGGAATAGAGGGTTTCACGCCGGTGCTCAATCCGCCTCAAGCGGCCGTCCTGGGGGTTGGATCGATCCAGCTCAAGCCGGTGCAGGGCGAAGAGCGGATCGAATTCCAGCCGCACCTATTTCTTTCGCTGACCGCCGACCATCGGTCGGTGGACGGGGCGATGGCTGCCCGCTTCCTTCGGGATCTCTGCCGCTTCCTGGAGGATTTCGAGCTGCTTCTGGCCGGATGAGCCGGTACAAAATAGCCGATCAAAGGGTATAACCGAGGTGAGTATATGCCGAAATCGATTGTCGTAGATCCAAAAACCGTGCGGAAAGCGGGGACGATCGAAATACCCCCGCTTCCGGTCAACCGCTACGTTTCGGATCCGAAGAAAGAGGCCAGGAAGTTCGGCCGCAAAAAGCTGGTCCAAATGTACAAAGACATGCTCTTGATCCGGGAGTTCGAAACGATGCTCAACAGCATCAAGACTCAAGGGGAGTACCGGGGACTGGCCTACGAGCACAAAGGCCCGGCTCATCTTTCCATCGGGCAGGAGTCCGCTGCGGTCGGGCAGTGCGTCCATCTAGAACCCGAAGATTTCATCTTCGGCTCCCACCGCAGCCACGGGGAGATCCTGGCCAAGTGCTTCTC
>CAYMEK010000088.1:0-13226 GCA_964389305.1 uncultured Spirochaetaceae bacterium | reverse complement strand
TTTGTAGCGATCCCTGCCAACGGCAAAAAGGCGAGCACCAGTATCCTTTGTAGGGAACATATGCATTCTTGAACATTTCCAGCTCCTTTCGAATACATTTTTCGCGAATCTCTTTATTAAGAGCTTACCTTGAGGAATTTTAGGTAATGCAGATATGAATGCAAAGCTTTGCTTCTTCGAAATCTCAAACACGCGCTGGACAATATCATGTATGCGTAGAAAGAAATCGGATTTCGTGGAATAGAATATGAGAGACAAAGAACCGTAGTCAAGCCCGAAATGCCGTGCCTGGAAACTATATTAATAGCTGAGAAACCATAGGGCGGAAAGGATTGACACCAAAATGAACATGTTGATAATTTAAGACTCGATTCCGTGGAATATCGCAAATTGGTTGTTTACCTTGAGTAAACGCTCAGGGAGATGGAAAGTACTGCAATGAAGGATTGACAGAAACGGGAGAGACGTATGGGAAAGATTTCTGCGTTAGACGCATTCTTTAAACCGAATAGTGTGGCCATTGTCGGAGCATCCTCTGATCCCAAGAAGCCGGGCCATACTGCGCTCAAAAACCTTGTATCCATGGGCTACCAGGGAAAGGTCTTTCCGGTCAATCCGCGCGAGGATTCCATCCTCGGACTGCGCTGCTACAAGAATATACTGGATATTCCTGAACCGGTGGATGTTTGCGTTTTACTGGTATCTGCGGATCTCACGATACGGGTCTCTGATGAACTCGTTCAAAGGAAGCGCCGGTTTGACGACGTAAGCGCAGCCGTGTGCATGTCCGCGGGATTCGGAGAACTGAACACAAGGGAGGGAAAGCAGCGTGAGCAGCAGCTCGTCCGGACACTGAGATCAGCCTCAATCAGGCTTATCGGGCCCAACTGCGTTGGAGTAATCGATGCCTACAGCGGATTCAATACGAATTTCGATATTCCGGCTTACCCGAAAGGAGGGGTGAGCATCCTCACCCAAAGCGGCGCATTCGCCAATTCCTTTCTGTTCTGGGCAGAGAGACTGCGCCTGATTGGCCTCAGCAAATTCGCTTCGATCGGAAACATGGCTGATGTGACTATGAGTGAACTGCTGAGCTTCCTCAAAGAAGATGGGCCAACACGCGTTATTGCCATTTATTTGGAGGGATTTCGGAACCCGAGAGAATTTTTCGAGGTCGCCCGCGAAGTCAGTGCCGTAAAGCCCATTGTGGTCATGAAAACCGGCAAAAGTGAAATCGGCTCGACAGCCGCATTGTCCCACACCGGTTCTGTTGCCGGATCCGATGCGATCTATGAGGGCGCTTTCAAACAGGCGGGTATCATTCGCGCCAGGACCATACTCGAGTTCTACGACACCTTGAGAGCTTTTGAGAAGCAGCCGGTTCCGGGTGGAAATCGCGTATCAGTGCTCACGCATATGGGTGGGCCCGGGACAATCTGCATTGATGAAATTTCCTCGATACCTGAACTGAAGCTGGCAAAACTTTCACCCGAGACGCAAAAGGCCCTCAAGAGCATTTGTGCTCCGATGGCGAATATCGGGCATCCCGACGGATATGTCGATTTGACAGCCGCTCATTATGAAAAACTTCACAACCAAGTCCTGCAGATTTTATTCCAGGACAAGAACATCGATATGGTTTTGCAGATCTTGGCTCCGAGTGCATTCATCGATCAGAAGCTTCTCGTGAATGAAATTGCCCAGGCCTGCCAATCGCAGCAAGGTGGGAAGACATTCCTGAATGCGGTGACTTTCGGAGAATTTGCGCGCGAAGCCAGACAAGGTCTCGAGGACGCGGGCATGCCCACTTTCGAATATTCCGATATGCTCGCCAGGGTTGCCGGGAATATGGCGACCTATGCGGCTTTCCGCAAATCCCATTCCGAGCAAACCGGAATCCCTAAATACAAACCAAATCCGAAGAGTCGCTCCGCAGAGGTGATTTCGAGCGCCTCAAAGCGAGGACGAGTCAGTCTTCTGGAACCCGAGGCATACGAAGTATGCAACGAATATGGAATCAATGTGCCTCCTTATCGGGTTGTGCAGTCCATCGAGAGTGCAATTGCTTCAGCCGAGGAAATCGGCTATCCAGTTGCATTAAAGGTGGTATCCGAAGAAATCCTGCACAAGACGGATGCAGGCGGTGTGATGCTTGGAATCACTTCAGACAGCTCTCTCAAAGGATCGTATAAACAGCTCGCTGCGAATATAAAGAAAGCAGCTCCCAGCTTGTCCACGGTAAGGGTATTGGTCCAGAAGATGATACCTTCAAATACCGAGCTTGTGCTGGGGGCTCTCAGAGATAAATCCTTTGGGCCTACGGTTATGTTCGGAATGGGCGGGATTTACGTGGAGGCGCTGAAGATCGTAGGCTTTCGCCTCTCGCCGGTCTCCCTTGATGAGGCGAGAAAATTGATCTTGGACACACTCCCGCCTGCTTTGATCAGGGGAGTGCGAGGAAGGGCACCAATGAACGTCGATTCTATTGCCGGCCTCCTCGTCTCACTGGGGAAACTGCTCGAAGAACAACCGCAAATCGAGGAAGTGGATTTCAATCCCGTTCTTCCATACCAGGACGGCTGCATAACTGTTGATGCGAGAATTATAATTTCACGGTCGCGGTAAGCTGCAGGAGGTACGATATATCACCGCGCCGCTGAAATGATCTGCGGGCGGCTGTCACTGCGCTCCGCCCAGGCTTCGGTCTCGTCGATCTGCTCCCCGCCGCTTTCGAAGTCCAGGAGGCTGTAGTTGTAGCGCAACGTGGGGACATAGACGTAGGCCGCCTCGGAGGCGTAGCCGGCGGCCCTGTACAGGGCACTGTCGAGAAGCGCCTCCTGATAGTACAGGAAGGACTGCATCGCACTGGCTACGATCTGAAATCGGGCCAACGGCGGGGCCTTGTTCCATCTCTTGTGGGGGTTGTACCTCATCGGCCGGACCACGACAATCCTCGTACACTCCTCTGCGCGAATCGCATCCACGGGGATGCCGTCCACCCCAATCCCGCCGTCGATACATGGCACCGGACGCTCCTGTCCCGACAACCTGAGCTCCTGAGCGGGAAACGCGACCGGGATGGCGGTCGAGGCCATCAGTACGTCGACGAGGGGCAGGCCGGGATGGGCCGTGCTGCTCAGGCGGTGTACGATCCCCGTATCTCGCTCCACGACCGAGATATAGGTCTTGATCGGGAGATCCCCCAGGAAACGGAATCCCATGCTCGAATGCACGATCTTCCGCATGAAGCGTCGGAGGGGAGCCGTATCGAGAATGGCTCCCTCGCGAATGATCTCCAGAGCCCCGGGAATGATACGGGCAGCCTCGTAGACATCCTCGTTCTTAAGCGCCCGGATCAGCCCCTCATAGTCCGCCCAGGAAAAGGAGCCGCTTCCCGGCCGTCCCTCGATCAGGCCTTCGGAGAGCAGGATCGCGTTCAGGGCGACGACGCTGAGCGCTCCGGAGCTCGTCCCGGCCAAAACCGAGGGGACCACAGGTTGGCGTGCGGCGTCGGGGAAGGCCCGCCCCTGCACTAGACGCTTCATCAGCACGCATTCCTGGGCGATTCGGGAAGCGGCTCCGGATACCACCAGGGCAATCATTTTCCAAGCCTACCCGGCCGATTCGGAGACGTCAATTCGCTACAGGCCGCCGCCGAGAACGTGGGAGGGTCTCCCCCCAGCCGACCCGGCAGCGTCTCTCGCAGCGCACGGCCTCACTTGGCGACCACCCCCCTCAAGCCTCCGGAAACCAGGGCCGCCAAGTTCCCCAGAACCGTGGGCAGGGTCAGGCCCCCCGGGAAGGCCAGGTAGCGAGGGCGCCAGACGGGATCGAACTTCTCCTTGAACTGTCTGAGTCCCTGGAAGTTGTAGAAGGCCTCTCCGTGGCGAAAGAGGAACGTTCCGAGGCGGTCCCAGAGCGGGGCCAAGGAGTGGTCGGCGAGCCCGGCCAGGGGAACCATCCCCAGGCTGAACCAGCGGTAGCCCTCGCTCTTGCCCCATACCATGAGCCGGGTAAACAGGTACTCCATGGTGCCGTTGGGGGCTTCCGGCAGGTGGCGCATCAGGTCGATCGAAAGCTCTTCCCGATTGTCGCCGGCCCAGAGGTTGCTGAAGGACACGATGCGGCCCTGAAGCCGCGCCACCGCAATGGGAAAATGCGAGAGGTAGCCCTCGTCGAACCACCCGAGGGAAAAGCCTTTCTCCCGGGTGCGCTTTTCCAGCAGCCAGGCATCGGAGATCCTCCTGAGCTCCGGGAGCAGGGCGGGGATTTCCTCCCTCGAAATGACTGAGAAGGAGACACCCTCGCGCTCCAGGCTGTTCAGAGTGTAACGCAGCTTCTTTCGAGCGCTCCCTTCCAGTGAGAAGCTGGTCAGGTCCACCCGTCCTTCCTCTCCGAGCTTACGCAAGGCCAGGCCAACATCCAGGTACGAGGCCAGACTGCCGGATCCCACCTCGTAGAACACCGTCCAGCAACCCTGCCGGTCGGCCGACTCCCGAAAGCTCCAGATGAGCTCGGGCCACTCCTCCCGGGGCCCGACCGGATCGCCCATGCTCACGCAGCTACGCCCGGACTGCCCATGCATGATGAAAGCCTTGCCGCTGGAGCTGAAGAGAAAATGCTTGTCTCCGAGCAGCGCCAGGTTGGCGCCGGTGTCCGGGGACTGCCTCACGATCGACTCCAGGCGTTCCGGGTCAGGGGTTTGGGAGACCAGCGGCCGGCGGTGCGGCCTGAGCAACGCGGCCGCTCCCACGACCAGGACGGCTACGGCAGCCCCCGTAAGGGCCCGCAGCGAGCGAGGCGCGTGGGCGTTGAAGGCGAACTTCCACCACAGCTCTCCGGAGTACTCCACGTGCTTGTGACTGAAGAGGGTCAGCCAGGCGGTGCCGATAATTGCGAAGAGCACGGCGGTAATCCAACCCAGGCTGGGGGTCGGCCGGAACAGCGATGCCTTTCGGTAAAAGTAACGCCGGCTCGGCAGGAACACCGCCAGCATCGCCGCTAGGATGATCGCTTCCTCGTAGTCCGCGCCCTTGAGCAGCGAGAACACAATCCCGCCACCCAGCAGCGCGGAGGTCAGAACGTAGGCGGCGTCAAGGCGACGCTGCACCCCCCTCGCCACCACCACCAGAAGGATGCCAGCCACACTGCCCAGGAAATGGGAGGTTTCCACGACCGGCAGGGGCAATATCCGCTCCAACCAGGCCATCCGCTCCGGCACCGCCGCGGTGGCACCGGAGGCCAGCAGCACGATCCCGGCGGCCACGGTCAGCACCGCGAGAATCGGAGGCCCCAGCAAGGAGCTCCAGCGGCTCAGGGCGTCGGTGGCCTTGCGCAGCTCCTCTTTCTTGCGGGCCAGCTCCTGGCTGCCCAGGATCAGGAATGCAGCGGCCAGGGGCAGGAAGTAGTAGATGCCCCGATAGGCCAGAAGGCTGCCCAGTACCGCGGAGGCCGGCAGCCGCGAGGACATGAGCAGGACGAACACCGTCTCGAACACGCCGAGCCCGCCCGGCACCTGACTGAAAATCCCGGCCAGCAGCGCCAGCATGTAGATCCCAAGGAACGCCGGGTAGGACAGCCCCGCTTGAGCGGGTAGAAGCACGTACAACGCCGCCCCTGCGATAGACCAGTCCACGACGGAAACCGCGACCTGGAGCGGGAACAGCCGTGTCGGCGGAACCTGAAACTCCGCTCCCCTCACCACCAGTGGCTTGCGAAGCGCCAGGGTGAGTGCGAAGTACAGGGCCACGAGACCCAGAAAGATCAGCCCCACCGGCCGCGCGCTCAAGAACGGCAGGTGCAGGGCCTGGGGCACGGCCACCGGCTCCAGGGCGAACACGAGCCCCCCCAGACCCAGGAAGCCGAGCCACAGGGTCAGGTAGTTGAAGAATACGAGCTTGCTGATCTCCAGGCCGGAGAGCCCCCAGGCCGTGTAGAGGCGCAGGCGCACCGAGCCTCCGGTCAGGATGCCGAAGCCCAGATTGTTGCTGAAGGTCGTACCGATGAAAGCCGCCAGGGATGTGCGGCGGTACGGGACGGGGCGCCGAATGTAACGGCTGCTCAGGGTGTCGTACCCCGTAGCTGCGGTGTAGCTCAGGGCCGTAAGGGCCACGGCCAGCAGGATCCGCGGGCGCGGGAGCGAGCGCACGGCCCGGATGATGTCCCGGAGATGGTAGGTCCGCAGCTCGTGGTACAGGGCCCAGAGGGCCAGAGAGAAGACGACCAGCCCGAAGATCGGCAGAATGATCTTGAGAATTCGTCTGTTCATCGATGTTTCTCCCGCACATCGGTATGGTCGCGCCTGTCGCCACGGGCGCGTGCGTCGGAGCGGACGCGCGTGTCGGCTCGCCGATAGAATCGCCGCTTGAGCAGCTCCGCGGCTGCCAGGTATAGCAGCACGATGCCTCCGACCACAGGCAGGTACTCCAACGAAAGGGGACAAAGCCAAATACCCTGGCCGCTGGCGTGAATGGCAGGGCCGAGGCCTTCGCTGCCGCCGCCAGGTGGCTTTCCCGGAAGTGCTCCTGCCGCCGGGCCGCCTCCTCGGAGCTCAGCCCCTCCGCCGAGCTGTCCAGGCTCTCGGCCAGCTCTTCCAGAGGCAGACTGCAGAAACGCCGCTGTTGCCCATTGTCGCGAGTCCTCATCGCGCCGTCCCGGCTGCCTACGGTCTGCCCCCGGCCCGGGACCGTGGGTCTGAAGCGAGCTCGGCGGCGATCCGCCGGCCGATCGTATCGAAGTCCCCGCCGAAGTGATGCCCGCCCTGAAGCTCCACGCACTCCGCCAGGCCGGGGTCCATGGAGGAGCAGATGGTGTCGCGCTCGTCGGAACCATAAAAGCAGAGGATCCGGATCCCCCGCAGCTTCTCCAGATCGGGCATCACCGGCAGCACGGGTCCGGAAGAGCGAAGATTGAGCAGGCCCAGCGCGCTGCGTTCGAACTGAACGGTTGTCGCTGCCCCGATCAAGGCAAGGAGCCGAATCTTTCTGCGCAGGGGCTCCGGCAGCCTGCTCGTCACCGCGGGGAGGACGTCCGCCCCTCGTGAGTATCCAGCCAGCACGACTCGTGTCTTGTTCCAGGCGGCCAGGTAGTGCGCCAGCACCCTCTCCAGGTCGGCGGCGGTCTGTTCCGGCGTGCGCTGTGCCCAAAAGTACTTCAGACAGTCGAAACCCACCACCGACAAACCCTCCTGATTGAGCACGGCGCTGACGTCTCGAACCAGTCCGGCCCAACCCCCATCTCCGGTGAGCAGAACCACCAAGTCGGGGGAGTCAGAGGATACCGGAAGTTCCACGAGCGGCAGATCCGACACCCCGGCGGGAGAGCTCCAGACTAGGCCCCCCAGGCCGTAAAGCGTGAGCAGAATCACAAAAAGCAGGATTGTCCAGTTCATGCCCGAGACCTCGAGCCGAAAACGCGCCCGACTACTCGATCCCATGCCGCCGCGGTTGTGGAAACAGACGCTCACCGGGATGCCCCGGGACACGGCAATTAGAAAACCGCTTGGCCCCTGATTGTGCATCGCCCTTTCCTCTGGTGGAAAGGCCGGCTAGACCCCAGAGCCGGAGAGCGCTTTGAGGAGGCTGCTGATCGCCAGGGCCAGGTCCGGGTGGTTAGCGACAAAGCGGCTTTGAACTTCCTGGAGCCTACGCTCGAGGGATCCGAGGTCCAGCCCGCCTGGATCGGAGTCTTCAAGCCGGCGAAGCGCCGCTTCCACATCCGCCTCAAGCTGTCCCAGGGGATCGCCGGGCCGCCGGGCGGAATCCGGGAGTTTGCCGAGTTCCTCCTGGAGCTCTCTTAGAAACCGCTCAAGCCTACGGTGTCTCATCGGATCACCTCCAACTTAGATTCCAAGCATACTGCTCCGGTCTCTATTCTCTCCATTTTATCCAGGAGCCGGGCAGCGGTCAAACCTCCGTGAGGGCCGGCCTACCGGCCACCGCCCTGCCGTGCACCGCGGTGCAGACGCTGGCGATCCAGAATGCACAGGGTACAACGGGGACGCAGCGACAAGAGCCGCCGGAACCGGAGTCTCTCTCTGTGGCGATCGCCGCTGGCCCACGATTTCTCGGATGGTTTGAACACCGTCACCGTCATGCTCGGCTCCGGCCATTCCCGCGCTGTGCACGCGGTTTATCCGTCTGTCTTCTCCGGTCCTTCCTTTTCGTATTGAAAGACCTCTTCAATGTGTGCATTAAAAACGCGTGCGATCCGAAAGGCGAGGTCCAAGGAGGGAACATACCTGTTGTTCTCGATCGAGAGAATAGTCTGCCGGACAACACCGACCCTTCGCGCGAGCGCTTCCTGGGTCATGTTCCGTTCGGCCCGGAACACCTTGATCCGGTTTCTCACAGGCACCTCAGTTTTTCTTTGTATAGAAGATATAGAATCCGATATAGAGGACAAAAAGAAAGCCGACCGACATTACCAGGGACATACCGATCGCATACGTTGTTCCCTGGTTCCTGTCCAGGGCCGTCAGAAACGCCCCGAGCACTGACGCGGTAAGACTGTATACGAGAAAAGCGATGCGGGCGGCCTTTTCCGTCATCCGGATCAACCTTTCGTCCTTTATTTCGTCCTCCACCTTTCGCCTGACAAGGAACGTCACCAGTACCGCCGCCGGAATAGCGATAACGGGGATCAAGGGAATTTTCAGCGACACTCCGGTACCTACTGCGATACCGACAACGGCTGCGGTTACAAGACGGATCCATCTGGCTACTCTTGCTTTCATAGCTACTTCCCGACTAAAAGTAATGTACAAGTCACTTTTTGTAATTTTAACATTACTAAATGTAATTTATATATAACATACTGTCAAGTATTAATAACAATTCCCGGAAAATCTTTTATATGCCTGCCGATACTTCGCCGTTACAGTCATGCCAAATTGACAGATGATGCTACAGCGAGAGAAAGATAGGCGAGTCCTTCGTGGAAACGGTGAAACAGGCGGCCTTCCCGGCTCAGCGGCGCACGCGGTCCGCCATTTTTAGAAGCCCGTGGGGGACCTCCACCCCCACCGCTTTGCAGGCTTCGCCGCTGATTTCGATGTAGTTTTCAGCGGAAACCACTGGGATTGTTCCCGCCGGTGTACCCTCCAGGATCTTCACCGCCAGGGGCGCTGCCTGCCTTCCCACGGCCTTGTTATTCGTCGATACCCCGAAGAGGGAGGTGTATCCGAACGCGGACATCATCGCACCGCCGAACGGCAGCTTATGGGCAACCGCGAAGCGGGCGATTGCAGCGAAGGCGTCGGGGGTGACGGTAAGCGGCTCAGCAATCATGAGGATCGCATCGAAAAGGATCCGATCTGATTTCTCCCATGCGTCCAGCATCTGCTGGACCTCTTCAACGTCATCGGCCGGGGACTCGATCAGCGTGATTCCGGCCGCTTCGGCGACAGGCCTCAGGGCCTCGAGCTGGCTGACTACTACGGCGCGGCCCCGTCGATACGGTAACCACATTCGCGTCGCTTCGGGTGCCAGTTCGCGCATGATATCGAAACGCTTCAAGGTGAGATCAGGACCAGGATAGCGCACACCCGTGATGTTGCCGCCAGGCGCTTTCACGCTGTCGACCAGGTTCTCTCCCTCGATGTTCGAGTTTGCGAATAGCACGGGTATCTTCGTACCGCGGGTAATAGCCTTGGCCGCAACGGCCCCGTCTGTGGCGAAGGTGAAGATCAAATCGACCTTCTCGGCCACAAACTCCTCCAGGATTTGGTGGGCGACCGCACTGTCGGTCTGGGAACGTCTCAGGTCATAGACGATGTTCTTGCCTTCTTGGTAGCCGAGCTCGGTCATCCTTTCCCTGAAACCTTCCATCGTATCCAGAAAATAATCCAGGGTGCACAGGACGCCGACGCGATAGACCCGCGGGTTGCGTTTGCAGGTGAAGAGGGGCAAAGTGAGGAAAACCGCCAGGAGTAATGGAGCAGCGCGAAGACGGTAGTGAACTCGCCGTTTATCGCTCATGGCATACTACGTATCTATATTATACAATGATGACTCGGCTGGCACAATCTGTCCATGACGGGGAGTTCTTCCTCTCCAAGTTTCAAGGGATACGCCTCGGAGGTAAGATCTCCCCCGTTACGGGGATCGACCGTTAAGGCGGGCGCTTCCTTATCGTTTTGGCCGCGGTTATTCCCTTCCAGTGGACTGAAGGAAAGGAAGCTGGAAGGCGAAATTGGGCCAATGGTGGTACGGTTGATCGTAGGGATTCTCGGCTCCGGGGTAATTCCTCCAGTAATACGTGTCCCAGGCTACTATACCCGGATAGCCTACCGTAGGAATGCCCGGCATTGCTTCCAAAGCGATCTTGAGCCCGTCAATCCCCACTTCGGTGATCCTCTTGATGTCGCCCCACCTGGTCTCTTTAAGTGTTTCAATGATACGGTCCATACGCGGATCTTTCCACCGGCAGGACCCTCCCGCCGGCTGTAGAGCCATTTCTCCTATGGGCCTGTAGTTCTTGGAATACCACACGTCAAAGGTACGGAAAAGATCGGGGTGACAGCCCCAGGGCTCCATGGCCGGCCAGATCGAGGTGACATCGAATGCGCCGCGCAGGGTGATGGTGCCGACTTCCTCCGTGTCCTCGACTTCCACATCGATGCCGAACTTCCTCCACTGTCGAGCCGTGGCAAACGCATTCCTGTACTGGGGTTGAGCGGGATTGGGGCTGGTGACGATAGTGAACTTCCAGGGTTTGCCGTCGGGCAGCAGCCATTGGCCGTCGCTTCTTCTCTTGAAGCCGTTTCTCTCAAGGAGCTCGGCAGCCACTTCGGGGGCGTATTTCCACCACCCGTAGCCCCAGATCGCCTTTATTGCTTCGGGATCCGTGGGCACGGAGTAACCGCGCTCCCGGCAGGCCTGCGCCAGCCGCTGTGAGGCATTATTATCGTAGGGCTTGAAAGGTTTGCCGTCGATCTGGATATCCAGGGTAAAGTTCTCAAGCCAGGACTGCATCGGCTTGTAGTACCACTCCATATAGGCCGGGGTGGGGGGGACGTGCAAGACTCCCAGAGTCGCCATTCCATCGAAGCCGGTCATGGTAAAGTCCACGATGTCCATGGCCAGGACCAGGGCCCAGCGGACGTCGTTGAGCGAAAAGGGAAATTTATCGCAGTTGAACTGATTTCCCGTAATGCAGGGGTCCACGTTCACCACCCAGGGATACTCCTTCCTGTACCCTCTGGAGTACTCGTTCTTCTCGAAGACCGCCCGCAAGGTCTCCGGGGTCAGGTCGCACATGTCTAGCTGGTGCCTGGCCTGGGCCATCACTTTTTTCTCAGGAGGACCGTAGTAGTAATAGAGGACGAACTTCGGCTCAGGCATCCCGTACAGCTGCCCGGTCACGGTCCTCTGCCAGTCGTCCCTTCTCCGGTAGCGGTACCAGTACCCCGAAGGATCGTAATCTTCCAGTACGTAGGCCCCCAGGCTTACGGGCGGGTTGCACTCGAAGGTCATCGGATCGGCCACATTCTCCCATACGTGCTTGGCCATGAACCGTACTCCGCCCCACCGGTCAAGGAAATAGGAGTGGAAGCGGGAGTTAGGGGTCTTGAGATCGAAAACAACGGTGTAGTTGTCTGTCTTGTATACACTGTCCACGTAGAGGTTCAGCTCGGGACCCCACCTCATACCCGGATTCGACATCAAGGTGTTGATAGTAAATATTACATCGTCTGCGGTGAACTCCACTCCGTCGCTCCAGTAGATTTCCTTCCTCAGCTTGACCGTCATACTCGTGAAATCCGTGTTGTAACCGGGCGCTTCGGAGGCCAGAATGTTCAGCACCTGACCCTTGACGTAGTCGGACATCCACAATGGCCTCACTATCAGTTGCTGATTCCCCTTCTCTTCCGACCCGGCGCCTGGGACCCACGTATTGAAGTTGTTGGGATTGCGGGCACGACCTCCGAGGCAATCTACGATGATGGTCTCACTCCTGGGATATTCCTCTTCCTTTGTTCCCTCGGCTGGAAGCTGTGAAACGAGGCAAAGCAAAGATGCCAGGATGAGGACAAACCTTTTCATGATATGAGCCTCCTTGAACCTCTGACGAATTGAGTCTCACAATCCCAGAAGCGAGAATTACTCTTACCAGTATAATAGATGATCCTCGAGATAAGGTAAATGAGAACTTCTATTGAGATCGGTGTTTGCCTGATTCCCCTCTTAGTAGATCAACATGCGGACCGGCCAGCCATCCCCTACTGGCGTCAAGTATATTGTCAAACAACGGAACGAAAGGTTTGATATCAAATGGCGTATCGAAAATATGCCATGCTTCTCATTTTCTAAAAAAGGCATGCTGACAAGAGAATAACCTCGCGACAAATGAAAATGATATAAGAGAAATAGGTGCGAGAACCGCTCGACATCCTTGAGTCCATCGCCGAATTCGGGAGAAAGTACTACTTCACTTCTTGTATCCTTAGCGAAAACGCTCTGTTAACTGTAGCGAGAGATGTCCAAGAGCTTAGCGATCTTCCATGAGCCAAGGCGGGATTACGCTTCTTCAAGTCTCTGACGGTTATCCAATCTTTCATGCCGATCAACCTTTCCTTCTCCTTCTAAGTTTTCCAGAAGGATAATCTGAGGTGGGTCGATTTTGAGCGGAGCAGCATATGGTCTGGGTGTGTCGGTTGCAGCCGGTCAAAAGCCCCGCGCCACCATCCCCAGCAACTTTTGTCCGCGCATTCCGTCGGATGTTTCGAACGTAATTACATGCCAGGTAAATGATTGCGTAACTTCGAGAATGCGCAGCTTGCGACCGGTGTTGAGACACTTCGGGGAAGGAACGGATCCGATGATGCTTTATGGGGTAAGGAATTACGGACAGCCGCTTCATGGCACGGAGTTTGCTTCTCTATCAGGGTAGAAAACCGAGGAGAGGAGGAATCGGAATGAGAACAGAAAGAGTACGAGGTCTACTCCTGCGCCTGGTCCTGGGGACAGTGTGCCTGCTGGGCGCGGTAGGGTCCATGACGGGGTGCAAGTCCCTGTTCCTGGCCAAAGGCTACCCGGACTACGGCGGCGAAATCGTGGGGCTCCCGCTGCGTGCCCCGGCCAGGGTCCTGCGGGACTCCAACGGTATCCCGCACATCTACGCCCGCGACCGCCACGACCTGATGGTCGCTCAGGGTTACGTGCACGCCCAGGACCGTTTGTGGCAGATGGAGACGCTGCGGCGGGTCGCCACGGGCACCCTGGCTG
>CAYMEK010000087.1:0-13360 GCA_964389305.1 uncultured Spirochaetaceae bacterium | reverse complement strand
TTTGACATGAGGCAACAGCCATGGTAGGGGAAGATTTTGGGATGAGGTTGCAGGGCGCATTGCCTCAGCATTTTTCTAGCTGAGACGGGCACGATGCCTCACGGAAAAATCTAGCTGAGCACCTCCTCACGATCAAGGGTCATACTGTGGAGTGGGAGGTGCCGGAAAGTGGGGTTATCGATGTCCGAACGAAAAGCAGTACTCCAGGAGACCTACCGGCGGTATCAGAAGGCCAGTGGGAAGTACTTGGACAGAGCCTTTCTTCAGCCTTATGACCTTGATTTCAGTTTTAAACGTGCCCGATTATATGGTAAGATATTGCATCCTACGCGAACCGTGAAAGGGAGAATGACATGGAAAAGGCGCTAGTGGCAGCTCAAATCCTGGGTCAAATCCTGGGTGGTTTAGGATTATTCTTCCTAGGCGTTGGCATGCTTTGGGCCGTTTCAGTCTACAAGAAAAAGAATAAGTAGTATCGAAAGGCTCGAGGTAGAGGGATCTTTTTACCGGGTTGGGACGCACACAAGAGTCTGTCGACCAGGAGATCATCATTCCGGATCGACTGCGCGAGGGGGTGAAAGTCCTTCATGAACAGAGAGACTCCCAACTGCGGGTATGGGTCAAGATTTCTTCGGATTCAACCCCACTGATCACTAATAACGGGGTTTGGTGTAAACCTACGGCCCTGTGTGTTCCACGGTGTTAGGACCAATGAAGAATTCCACCGCACACTTTCGGGGGGGCGCGCAGCGAGCGATTTCCGTAACTGCTGAAACCGCACTATGAGCTATTTTTCCGGGTGTAAAATTCGCCCTTCGGCGAAATCGCATATCGCATAACCCCGGCCTTACACAACATTGAGGCCGCGCATGTGGAAAATTTCCGAATCCCAGAGGAAGTACGCAAAGAACGTCAAATAATTTTTTCCAGTGATTCTATCACAAACTGGTTAAGGCTTTGGCCCTTCTCCATAGCCTTGATATAGGCACGGTGATGGAGCTCTGAGGGAAGCCTGACTACAAACTTGCCTGAGAAGGGCTTCTCAGGCTTCTCGTTCCTCTCGGCGCAGAAATCCAGGTAATCATCGATCGAATCCCGAAATGCCTTTCTCACCTCCTCAACGGTCTTTCCCTGGAAAGTGATTACAGCCCTGGTATCCAAGACCTCACCATGGAGCAATTCAGCCTCATCGTCGAACTCGACGTAACCCGTGTATCCTTTATACTTCAGCATCTCTTACTCCCGCGGCGATTAGGAATCTTCGCATTGATTTCACCGATCCTTTATCTGTCACTTTTCGCGGATGTGGTCTGTGAAATACAGCACGCACATCCTTTAGTGCGACACGGATACGAGATCCTCTACCTTCAGTGACCTCGGCACCCAAAGCATAGAGAAGGCTTTCGATATCGGTCCATGAGATATCTGACCGAACCGGTTCTTCAAATATCGCCGCTAATGTGCTTTTGTTTTTTTTATTCACGACATACTATGATACTAATTTATAGTATCAATTGTATCCTGTCAACAGGTTTGGTTTTCTATTGTTGTTCGCAAAGTATACCCCTTGTGCCTCTTGCCTCTGGTGTTTACTTGAGAGACTCTTTTCTTCGGGGCCCTGGCGCTTGAGATCTATGCCGAGATAGCCGTTCCTGCAATTACAGCCATCTACGGTTCTCCTCCTGGAAGACTCCGTCTTGAGCCGCTTGCCGCGTAGACTGCATAATAGCGGTGATTTCCGAAACAGGGGAAGTACGATGAAGACATCGAACAGAATGGGCATGTTGCTCTCGATTTCCCTTTATCTGACCGCGCTCGGTGCATGCAAGAGCCTGCCCTGGGACATCGCGGACAAGGATCTCGGCCTGCCCGAACCGCAGTTCCCGGTGGTGACAGTAGGGAACATCATGATTCCTATGAGAGACGGGATCCTGCTGGCCTCCGATCTCTACAGACCCGAACCTGCAGGCTCGTATCCGGCTATCCTCATTAGAACTCCCTACGACAAGTTGAATCCGATCTACGGCTATCCCGTTATTGGCGGCGTGTTCGCCTCGCAGGGCTACGTGGTCGTGATACAGGACGTTCGGGGCAAGTTCCGCTCTCAAGGTGAGTTCTACCCTCTTGTCAACGAGGGCCCGGACGGCGCAGATACCATCGAATGGATAGCCCGGCAGCCCTGGTGCAGCGGTCGGGTGGCCATGTTCGGCGTCTCCTATTTCGCCAGCACCGAGTGGCTGGCCGCCGCCTATGCAGGACCCGCCTTGCGGACGATCGTTCCCGTGTTTACCTCGCAGAACGGCTACGACCCGTGGTTCGATCGGGGGGTGCTGAACTTGAGCCTGACCGTCTCCTGGCACTATGAGAACGACACGAGGAAGCGACGGCCGATGAGTGCCGCCAGGTGGCGCAGGGGCATACAGGCGCTACCGCTTATCGAGGCGGACGAGGCCATGGGGCCGCCCAATTCGATTTACAAGGACTGGCTGTCCCACTCCGTGCCGGGACCCTTCTGGGAGCCGATGCGCGTGGATGATAAGATATCGCAGATCACCCAGCCGGCGTTGTTCATTGCCGGCTGGTACGATCCCTTTCTCCCTCATATGCTCGAGGACTTCAAGAGAATGCGCGAATCAGGCGGCAGCGAGGCGGCTCGCGAGAGCAGACTCGTTATCGGACCGTGGACGCACACCGTCGAGTCGCAATTCCACGATCTCAAGACGGGCCCGGAAGCACGTTTTCTTCGCCAGATTGCCACCGTCCTGCGCTGGTACGACTATTGGCTGAAGGACAAAGACAACGGCGTGGCCGATGAGGGACCGATACGGATTTTCATCATGGAGAAAGATGTTTGGCGCACCGAGCAGGAATGGCCGCTGGCGCGAACGGTTTACACGGACTACTACCTCCACAGCGCTGGAGCGGCTAACAGCTCCGCCGGAAACGGTTTGCTGGACCTGTCAAGACCGGACAGCGAGCCACCGGACACGTTCCTCTATGAGCCGGACAGACCCGTGCCGACGATAGGTCTCGACCGCTACCACCTCATCTCGCCAGGACCGCAGGAGCAGTACAAGGTCGAGCGCCGAAAGGATGTCCTGGTGTACACGAGCGCCGAACTGGCTGAAGAAATCGAGGTCACCGGCCCGATTCGCCTAGTGTTGTACGCAAGCTCCAGCGCACCGGACACCGATTTCACAGCCGTTCTTATTGACCTCAGGCCGGACGGTACGCCGGTGGATCTCTGCTCGGGGATTGTGCGAGCGCGTTACCGGAAGTCCCTGCAGGAACCGGCCTTTATGCTGCCGGAGGAAACATATCGCTTCGAGATCAATCTCGGGGCTACAAGCTTCGTTTTCGGGCGCGGGCACAGGATCAGGCTGTACGTGAGCAGCTCGGATTTCCCGCGCCACGACAGGAACCTGAATACGAAGGAGCCAATCGGTTTCGGTTGGCGAACACAGCCGGCGCACCAGACCGTGTACCACGACACAGAGTATCCGTCCCACCTCGTGCTGCCGGTTATTCCCGCGCCGGTGCCAAACGATGCGACCCGCTGACGGGGCGGCCGGACAAACCTCATGTGGTACGCCTGGCTCCTGTGAGCTTGCGCCACCCCTTGTGGTTGTTGTATAGTGGCTGTCATTCAATACATGTGCCGTACCCTCCCATGGTTTGGATCGCTACGAGACACGGGGGAGGGCAGTAGCGCACGACAGAGGAGTAGGAATATGCGCAATCTCTCGAAGCTCATCCTGCTGGTGGCGGTGGTGGCGATTGCTTCCACCGCGTACGGACAGAGCACCATGCCGGCCGCAGGCAAAAACCTGACCATCGGCCTGCTGCTCGTGGGACCCTATAATGACCGCGGCTGGAGCCAGGCGAACTACGACGGCGTGCAGTACGTGGTGAACAAGGTCCCCGGTGTCCAGATGCTGTACCTGGATAAGGTCAATCCGGCGGACAGGCCGGGCACCACGGCTTCGCAGCTTGCCGAGAGCTTGGCCGCCAGAGGCGCGAAGCTCATCATCTTCAGCTCCGATGACATGAGCGATGAGGCGGTGAAGTTCGCCCAGGCACACCGAGACATCTTCGTTGTCATGACCTCCGGCAGCCAGGTCTGGAGGGAGGGCAGAAACTACCAGAACCTGCCCAACATGATCAACATCATGGGCCGCATGGAGTACGGCAAGATGATCGCGGGGGTGGCGGCCGCCATGACGACGCAGACCGGCCAGATCGGCTACCTGGGCCCGCTGATCAACGACGAGACTCGGCGCCTGGCGGCCTCCGCGTACCTGGGCGCTCGCTACGCCTGGGTTAACTACCTCAAGAAGGATCCCTCGGCGCTGAAGTTCAAGGTGACCTGGATCGGTTTCTGGTTCAACATCCCGGGGGTCACCTCTGACCCCTCCCAGGTAGCGGACGATTTCTACAACACCG
The DNA here is from genome assembly GCA_964389305.1 of uncultured Spirochaetaceae bacterium. GTDB lineage: Bacteria > Spirochaetota > Spirochaetia > SZUA-6 > DRHE01 > CAYMEK01. The sequence continues at coordinate 8,917 of CAYMEK010000087.1, read as the reverse complement.
GTTACGATGTGGTTATCTCCGGCATCGACACCACCGAGGCGGTGACGGAAGCGGTGAAGTTCGCCGGGCGCGGCAAGAAGGTGTGGGCCATCCCCTATGACTATGCGAAGGCGAACGACGAGGGGCCTTCGGTGGCCCTCGGCGTGCCCTATTTCAACTGGGGTCCCGCCTACGCGCAGGCGGCCAGGGACGCCATGGCCGGCACGTGGAGGTCCCACTTCGAGTGGAACGGCCCCGACTGGTCCAACATCAACAACCCGGACACCTCGGCTGTCGGATTCAACAAGGGTCCAGCGCTGTCGGGGACGGCGTCGGCGGCCGTGGACAGGTTCATCGCCGAGCTCGCGGGCGGCCTGAACCTGTGGAAGGGCCCGCTCGCCCTGCAGGATGGGGCCGCCTACCTGAAGCGCGGGGAGGTTGCCACGGATCAGCAGATCTGGTACCTGCCCCAACTGCTTTCGGGCATGACCGGGCAGAGTGTTTCGAAGTAGGGAGACTTCACCGCCAAGACCCGAGGGACGAGACTGTCCGGTCCCGTCCCTCGTTCTCTTCTCGGTCGCCTCGACGCCTCATGCTGGTTGAGCTACACAACATCCACAAAACGTTCGGCGCGGTACACGCGAACGCCGGGATATCCATGTCCATTCCGCCAGCCAGCATCCAGGGCATACTGGGGGAAAACGGCGCCGGCAAGAGCACCCTGATGAAGGTCCTCTCCGGCTTCATTCTGCCGGACAGCGGCGAGATCGTGCTGGACGGCAGAACGGTGGTGATCCACTCTCCGGCGGACGCCATCAGGCAGGGCATAGGGATGCTGCACCAGGACCCCCAGGATTTTCCCCCTATGAAGCTGCTCGATAACTTCATCCTCGGGCGGGAAAGAGGGTTGTTTCCCGATCGGCGCGCAGCGGCGAGAGAGTTCCGCAAGCTCGCCGGCCAGTTCGGCTTCGCACTGGACCCGGAGGGATATGTGGACACGCTGACGGTGGGCGAGCGGCAGCAGCTCGAGATCCTACGTCTGCTGTGGCTCGGGGCCAGCGTGCTGATCCTGGACGAGCCCACCACCGGCATCAGCCAGCCGCAGAAGGAGAAACTTTTCGCCACGCTCAGGAAACTGGCCTCGCAGGGAATGACCATCATCTTCGTCTCGCACAAGCTCGAGGAGGTGGAGTCGCTGTGCACGGGGGTGAGCGTCCTCCGGCAGGGGCGTCTGGCCGGCAGCGCGGCACCTCCCTACCGGACAAGGGAGTTGGTGAAGATGATGTTCGGGAGGGAGGTCTCCTCCTGCGGCCGCCCGGCGGCCAGCCCGGGCCCGGCCGTGCTCTCCCTGAGCGGCGTCTGCCTGGAAGCGGTGCGGCTGCGTATCCAGAACGTCGGCTTCGAGGCCCGGGCCGGGCAGATCATCGGCCTGACCGGCATGGAAGGTTCCGGTCAGTCGCTCCTGCTGTCCGCCTGTGCAGGTCTCACGCGGCCCGTGGCCGGCCGTATTGCTGTTTCGGGGCGCGACCTCAGCGGCCACTCGTACCATCAGTTCAGGAAACGGGGAGTGGCCTACCTGCCGGCAGCACGGCTGGAGCAGGGGCTGGTGTCCGGCCTGACCGTAGGCGAGCATTTCGTGCTCTCCGAGGGTCTGAGAGGCCTGTTCATCGACAGGCGGAAGGCGGCCGGTATTGCCAGGGAGCGCATCCGCGCATACAACATCAAGGGCAGCCCGGGGAGCACGGTGGAGTCACTGTCCGGCGGCAACCAGCAGCGCATGTTGCTGGCCCTCCTCCGCAGCTCCCTGTCTCTCATCCTGCTGGAGCACCCGACCCGCGGGCTGGACATCGAGTCGACGCTGTATATCTGGGGCAGGCTCAGGGAGCGCTGCGCCCAGGGCGCGGCCATCGTGTTCATTTCCGCGGATCTGGACGAGGTGCTGCAGTACAGCGACCGGTTGCTGGTCTTCTTTGCCGGACGGGTGTCTCCGCCGTTGCCCGCCGAAGGGCTGACGGTGGAGCAGCTCGGGGAGCTCATCGGCGGCAAGGGATGGGAGCGATTCGGTGAGGAGGCCATCGGTGCGTGACAGCCGCGCCGGGAGGGCCCTCTTCCAGATCGGGGCGATCGTGCTGGCGCTGCTGCTGACGACCCTGGTCCTGCTTGCTTCCAAGGCGCCGCCGCTGGCCGCCTACGCGAACATCATCCTCGGCGCTCTGGGCTCCTGGGATGTGGTCGCCAACGTGCTCGTCTCCTGGGTGCCTCTGCTGCTGGCGGCCTCCGGGCTGCTGATTACCTTCACTGCCGGGTTGTGGAACATCGGCATCGAAGGCCAGATTACTCTTGGGGCCATCTTTACGACCTGGGTGCTGCGAGCCCTGCAGGAAGGCGGCATGAGCCCGAGCCTGGTCATCACGGCGAGCATCCTTGCTGGAATGGCGGGGGGGGCTCTGTGGGCCATGCTGGCCGGCGCCCTGAAGACCTTCGGCGGCGTGAACGAGATCTTTGGCGGGCTGGGCCTCAACTTCGTGGCGGCCGCCCTCAACCTGTGGCTGATCTTCGGACCCTGGAAGCGTCCGGGCGTGGCCTCCATGTCGGGGACCGTGCCCTTTCCGCCCTCGCTGTGGCTGCCCACGCTGACGCCGCAGTCGCGGCTGAGCCCCGCCGCCCTGGCGATGGCCGTCGGCGCCATCGTCGTGGTCTACGTCCTGATCCAGGGCACCTACTTCGGCCTGCGGCTGAAAGCGGTGGGCCGAAACGCGAAGGCCGCCTATCTGCTCGGAGTCCCCACCTGGCAGTACACGATGCTTTCCTTTGCCCTGTGCGGCGTCCTTGCCGGGCTGGCGGGGGCGGTGCAGGTGACCTCGGTCTACCACCGGCTGATCCCCTCCATATCCAGCGGCTATGGCTACCTCGGACTGATGGTGGCCTTGTTGATCAACTTCAGGGCCGCCCTGGCCGCTCCGGTGGCCCTCTTCTTCGCGGCGCTGAACGTGGGCAGCATCCAGCTTCCCATCGTGCTCAAACTGGACTCCTCCCTGACGGGGGTGATCCAGGGAACGTTGGTGCTGTTCGTCCTGCTGGCACAGGGCGCCCGGCAGCGATTTATGAGCAGGCGGTAGGGCCGTCATGAGCGCGGAGCTCGTCCTGATCGGGCTTTCGGGGGTACTCGCGGCGGCAGCGCCCCTGCTGTTCGGCGTCATCGGAGAGACCCTCTCGGAGCGGGCGGGCGTGATCAACCTGTCGATGAACGGAACCATCCTGCTCTCCGCGATGGGCGGCTTCGCCGTGGCCCTGGCCACGAAGAGCCTGGTTCTCGGTTTCCTGGCCGGGGCGGCCATCGGAGCGCTGGTGGCGCTGGTGGTGGCCTTCGCCAGCATCTCCCTGCACCAGTCGCAGGTGGCCGTGGGTTTCGTGCTGACCCTGCTGTGCCGCGACCTTTCCTACTTTCTGGGCAACCCCATCATGGGGGAGACGGGCCCGCGTCTGTCTCTGCTCCCCGTGCCGCTCCTGCGGGACCTCCCGGTTCTGGGTACGCTTTTTTTTCGCCACGACCTCATGACCTACCTCAGCTTCATTCTCATCGCGGCCGCCTGGGTGTTCATCTTCCGCACCCGTCCGGGCCTGATGCTGCGGGGCATCGGCGAGCGGCCGGCAGCCGCCTACGTGCGCGGAGCGAACGTCAGCCGGTTGCGCTACCTGTACACGGTGGCAGGCGGCGCTATCGCCGGATTGGCGGGACCGATCTACTCCCTGTCGGTGAAGGCGGGCTGGAAAGGCACCATCTCCGGGCTGGACGGTATGGGCTGGATCGTGCTAGCCATCACCATCTTCGGCGGCTGGAACCCCTTCCGCGCCGCCTTCGGCGCTTACCTGTTCTCCCTGCTGCAATGGCTCGGGCTGGTGCTGCAGCCGGTGCTGCCCGGTGTGCCCTCACAGGTTCTGCAGGTAGCGCCGTTTCCGCTGATGATTCTGACTCTGCTTCTGGTGAATATCGGCAATGCCGAATGGGTCGATCGTTCCCTGGCCAGGCTGCCCGAGCCGGTGCGGCGCGCAGTGGCGAAGGCCTTGCGCGCGCTGAACGCCAACCCCCCGGCGGCTCTGGGCACTCCCTTCGAAAAGGAGTAGGCGCAAAAGGGGCGCGCCTGGAGGGGGCGGCGGCATGGCGGCGCTGCTGCGAGCGTGGGCACCGTCGGTCTTTCCATCACAGAGCCCTTCCTTAGCGGGTTCGGCAGCGCGGGACTTACCACGTACCTGGAGATAGCATACACTGATTCCGTGGGTAGGAGGTAGTGCAACTCAGATGGAGGAAGCCGAGACATGAAGTTGTACATGCTCGAGTGCGGTCGTTTGATCGTGCCCGACGAGAATTGCCTGGGCAGACGCAACACGGCAAGTTATAAGCTCGTCCTACCAGTTCCGGCCTACTTACTGGTGCATCCCACCGAAGGCCTCGTGTTGTTCGATACGGGAATCGAGTATAGCCATTGGCCGGATGAGGCGAAACTCGGCCTGTCCACCTCTCCCCTTCTTCGAGTCGAAGCTCATCTCGGCCGCTTGGGATACACAAAGGACGCAGTGAGGCATGTAGTGATGTCGCATCTCCACGCTGATCATACAGGACAGATGACGCAGTTTCCCGACGCGTTGTTCCATATGCGGAAAAGCGAGTGGGAAGCGGCGATCCCACCATCCGGAAGAGACTACTGCCCGGCTGACTACATGCCCGCACAGGATTATCACTTTGAGTACGTCCCGGAAGACGTAGACTACGATCTCTTCGGGGACCAGACAGTCATCTGCGTAGATACTAAAGGGCATACGTCCGGCCATCAGTCCTTTATCATCGATCTGCCCGTCACCGGGAAGCTGTTGCTGGCCATGGATGCGGCCCATCTGTCGGACTATCTAACAAGCACGGAATACTTCGATGGCTGCTGGAACAGGGAATTCTGCATCAAGGCTATAGAACGTCTAGAGGCCTTGAAAGCCCAAGGGATGCAGTTGATCTTTGGACATGATCCGGAACAATGGGCTACACTGAAGAAAGCGCCTGACTTCTACGGCTGACCTTCCTCGCCTGCGTGAGTCTCCGGCGACCTGGATGAACGCAGCCGTAGCTTTGATTGCTCTTCCAAACGATACGCCGCCATGGCATTCTCATATAACAGGAGTTCCCTATCGGCATCTGTGAAGAGACTGCTGCGAGTAAACATTTCTAGCAGCTGTCGGTACGTTGCGAAAACCAGGGCTCCGGGAACGTCCGAGGCCCAGATTGCTTTCCTAATGCTGTAACGCGAAGCAAACTCACTCACGATGCCGGCCGCTGAAGCAAACGGATAGGCTTCATCCTGATAGAATGTCGAAAGCGCGGAGATGTCGAACCACACGTTGTCACGGGCAGCCAAGGCTGTCATCCGTTTCCAGCGGACGTAGTCTTTCGAGTTTTCCTGCAATCCTTTATAGGGGAAGCCGAGGTGACAGATGATGAAGTTCAGCCGCGGAAATGCGGAGGTCACTGTCTCTAGTGCCTCAACTTGGTATCCCCTGCAGTGGATGGGACTAGGATCGATCGTGACGGCGAGTCTGAGCGCTTCGGCTCTCGCCCATATCTTCATGAATAGCGGTGAGTCCAGGCGGATGTCGGGGTACATGCCGCAGAAACCGGCGCCTTCGGACATCTCGAACTTTATAACCGAAAGGCCAGCCTTTGCGTATCGATCCATCTCCGCGAGACAGCTCTCGTCTTTCGGGTCTATCTGCATGGCACCGGCCAGACGTTCGGGGGACGTCCTCACTGCGTCGACCACGTCCTCGTTGAGGAATCCATACAAGGGTGCCTGCATGATAACCGCCTTCGCGATGCCCATATTGTCCATGGCCCTGATGAGGGTGGCAGCATCGAACATGCTGTCGGCACAGATATCCGGCATGAACTGATAAACGCTACCATCGGGAAGAAGCGCCCGCCCGTACCTCTCGAAACGAACCCGGTTGCCGCTGTCGTTGCGGATGAGGTGAGCGGGAATTATGTGCACATGTGCATCGATGATTTTCCGCATGACGGCTTCCCCCTACCCTGCGCTTCCTGGCGCAGACTTTGCGGAATGCTGGACAGCTACCTTGACGCGGTGGATCCACCCTACTTGATCCCGTTCCCCCTGAAGAGAAGAATCGAGGCCATTGGACTGCGGGACCGGTAGCTGTTTTTTTCCTCTACAGCCTGTCCTGTATAGCTGTCCTGACGAATCCTTCTGGAAACGCTTCAACCTCGTTGCCGACAATCGTGTAGTCTTTGTCCTTTCCTGTGAACTTGCCTTCAAGCTCCATGTAGCTCTGCGGATCGAACAATGGAGTCGCACTCGGACCGCGGATGCCCGTCGCATCCTTCTTGTCGCAGGTGTATAAACAGCCCTGCTGCTTAAAGTTGTGCTTTCCATGTTCCAGCATACCATCCATGGCCGCTTTCAGAAGATAGTGCATGGTCATGAAGTTGAAGCCAAGGGGGTAGACCTCATCGACCGTCACTTCCGGGATGCCATCCTTTCCGGCCACATCCGGGTACATCTTCCAACCGGGGACCATACTCGCCACGTAGGCTGCGTCCTTGAGGTTGGATAGCTTCACAACGGTCGTCATGTCCGCACCAAGCTCGATTGCTTTCCTACAGCGCTCGCATCCCTCGTCAAGCTGCGTGGCGGGATCGGCGTTGGTGCGGGCTATCAGCATGCAGTCAGTGCCTTTGAGGGCGGAAACGGCCGCCTTCACCTTGGCAAAATATTGCTCACGAGGGAGAAGGCTGGTGGATTCTTCCATGTCGCTGGAATCCTCCAGCTGCAGCGCGTGAGCGCCTGCCCGAGCCAGACGAGTGCAGGCACGGTACACAGAAAGCGGTCCTCCGTAACCGTCTTCTATGTCGACGGCCAAGGCCAGAGTAGAGGTTTCGCTGAGGCGGCTTACCATCCACTCGACGTCAGTTAGACTGGTGAAACCGTAATCGATCACGCCGTTCATCGCGATGGAAAGCTCACCGCTGCTCAACATCATCGCTCTGAAACCAACCAACTCGACGGCTCTTGCGGAGGCGCAGTCATAGACACAGGGCGCCACGATGCACTCTCTGGATTCCTTCAGCAGCTCCCTCAACGTTTTTCGCGACATCTCGATCTTCCTTTCTGGTTTCCGCTCAAATCCTGGTAACATGGAGTACACATCACCTGTTCTGGAAATGTCAAGGCGTCCAATTGCCCATCCTCGCGGGCATGCTCCCCTGCAGAGCACCTTGCAGCCTGTCCGCAACAAGGAGCCTGGCGTCGAGCCATCGACGGATGTCTCCGTACTAAAGAGACATGTAATTTCAAAAAAAGATTGGGTTTGGGGTTGCGAATCTAATATACATGTTGTATACTTCATTGTCAAATGATGTATCCAATATGCCTTCCTATTAGATAATAACATCTACACTTGTAGGTGAGATACACAATATGAACAAAAAAGTCACCTTAAAAGCCCCGCTTGAAAGGAGCAGGTATTTACCCCCTGTGTTAACTAAGGAGTAATCGAAATGAAAAAAATCGTATCGTTTTTCGGGGAGCCCTCGCCTGTTTTTGACAATTTGAATAAAAAGGCTGGTGATTACGCTGCTGAACTGGGACTCGAATACCAATGGGCTCCGCAAATTCCGTATGACCAGTGGAGCGTGATTGCCCTTCTGCAGGACGCTGATGCAGGAATCATCGACATAGAGCCGTACGGAGAAGATATATTTAAAGAAATCCATCATAGCACCCGTTTGTTAATACGGTTTGGAGTAGGGTACGACAATGTAGATTTAAAGGCCGCGTGCCATTATGGGATAGCAGTGGCGCGTACGACAGGAGCCAATACGCTAGGTGTTGCTGAAATGGCACTATCGTTGATTCTGGCTGCTCGGCGAAAGCTGAAACTAAACCAACTATGTGTTGATACTGGAAAATGGGTGAAGCATGTCGCCAATGAAACCATTCGGAGTACAGTGGGCATTCTAGGTTTCGGCTCAATCGGGCCGGCACTCGCAGACTTACTTAAAGGATTTGACTGTCGTATCGTTACTTACGACCCATTTCCGAAAAAAGAACTAATGCGTCAAAAAGGAGTGGAATTGGTTGGATTGGAAGAGCTTTTCGAAATATCCGATGTAGTGAGTCTTCATCTGCCGTATAGCAAAGAAACCCACCATCTGGTAGATATGCAGATGCTTTCACGCATGAAGTCTACAGCCGTGATCGTAAACACGGCGAGAGGGAACATCATAGACGAGCAGGCGCTCTATGAAGTTCTCGCCGCCGGGAAAATTGCCGGTGCGGCATTAGATGTGTTTGCCCGGGAACCGTTGCCGTTGGATTCCCCTTTACTGAAATTGGACAATATTATTTTGACTCCGCATATATCCAGTCAAACCGTTGAATCGCTCTGGCGGATTTATGCGATGGCGATTGAGATTGCTGCCGGCTTTTTCAAAGGAAACGATTCGCCCCATATCCTGAATCCTGACTATAGAAAAACTGCGCGAAGCTAACGGTGATTGCCAATCGTTCGTCTGGCAGCCAAATATTGCACCATTGTCAGGCTTTCTCCTGATTTTGTCATTTTGAAGATCGTAGGAGAAGAGCTGCTTGACGGTGGAGTATTATGCTGATGAATTAGATACTATCGTAGTAGATACACTTGCAATTATAAAATACGTGTTGTATACTTCAAGTATCTAATACTCTAAAGAAAACGGAACAAACCTTGAATAAGACGAACCGTGATCTGAAAAATCTCGCTTATGAAATTTTGCGGGAAAAACTGATTAATTGCGAGTACAAACCCGGCACCTTGCTCAATGCAATACAATTGTCTGAAGATCTTGGATTCAGCCGTACACCGATACGGCAGGCCTTGAACCGCATCGAGCAGG
>CAYMEK010000086.1:0-13688 GCA_964389305.1 uncultured Spirochaetaceae bacterium | reverse complement strand
AATGTCATCGCCTCACCTCCTTATCCCTCTTCCTCGTACTCGCTCTGCTGCTCCGGAGACATCCAGACCTCTTTACGCACGATGTTGCGTATGATCGTGCGCACGTACTGGACTCCGGCCAGAAAGAAGCCGATAGGAATGATGATCAGGAACGTCCAGTAGGGCAGCCGCAGGGCTTCGGTGGTCTGGCCCAGGGATCTGCTTTCCAGCAGATAGGCCAGGGAGTAGTGGGCCATGAAGAACATCACCACCGCGCTTATCGCTGAGATCACAAAGACGAAGATCTTCTCCAGGCGAGGACCCATAATGTCGAAGAAGGCTCCCATGCGGATGTGCCTGGCTTTTCTGACTGCGTAGCTCACCCCGACAAAGGTGGTGAAGATGACCAGGAACTCGGAAACCTCCTCCACGAAGTAGATGCTCTTGAAGAACTCCCGGGCCACCACATTGGCGATGAGCAGACCGGCCAGAGCGGCTACCCCGAAACAGAGGCTCACCACCTCGAACGTGTTCACGATATTGCCCACGATCCGGTTCAAGCCGGCGAACACCTCCACTACCGGGGCCCTTTTTTCTCCCTTCTCTTCCATATTGGTAACCTCTTTTTGGAACGAGCCCTGCGACAGGGGATTTTCCCGTGCCGCAGGGCCTGAGGGCTAGATTACTCTACTCCCACAGCTTTCTTAGCGTTTTCGATGTCCGCCAGAAGGGTGTCCAGGACCGCCTGCGCTCCGTCGCCCCCAATCTGCAGGTAGGTCGAATAGACCTTCTGGGCCTGCTCCTTGAAGGGCTCGATGTCTTCGGCCGTGAACCTGTACACCTCGATCTCCGGACGGTCGGCCATCATCTGATCCAGGTCTCTCTTGTTCCTGGCGTCGATCCACTCGGCCGAGGGGCTGATGGCGTCTGCCCAGAACTGGCGCATCTTCTCCTGTGCCTCTTGGGGCAGGGAGTCGAAGAACTGCATGTTCACCGTGGGGATTCCGACGAAAGGCTCGGACCAGATCTGGGTCAGATAGTCCTGCACCTCGTAGAACTTCATGCTGTAGATGGCGAACAACGGGTTGACCTGCCCGTCGATCAGGCCCATCTGCAGGCCGCTGTACACCTCGCCGTAGCTCATCGGGGTGGGACTGGCGCCGTAGGACTTGTAGTCCTCCACCAGCAGCTTGGAGCCCATCACCCGTACCTTGAAGCCGCCGAAGTCCTCGAGGGTGCGCTTGGGCGTCTTAGAGCTGACCCACTGCCACCCTTCATATACGATGCCGAGCGGAACCAGGCCGTTGTGGCGGAAGTGCTCCTCGAGCACCCCCATGATCTTGCCGTTTTTCACCACCCACTCCAGGACCTGCGGCATCTTCTCCTGGGGCCACAGGTAGTTCAGGGCCAGAACCTGGGCCTGCGGTACGAAGGAGCTGATCCAGCCGAAATCGGAGAACACGTACTCCACTACGCCGATCTGGCACAGCTCGTTGATGTCCCTGGTGTCACCGAGGGTCCCGTAGGGGTACACGGTGATGTCGATCTGGCCGTCCGACCACTCTCTCATCTCATCGGCGAAGTTTTCAGCCCAGACGGTCATGAAATCGCCCTCGATCTCCTCGGAGGCGAACTTCAGCTCCATTTTTCCCATCCCGCCTTCGGCGGCCGGTTCTTTCTGGCCGCCGGCAAACACACCCGTGCCCGCCAGCAGGAAGGCCAGAACCACTGCTACTACGAGTAGCTTCTTACCATTCATCATGGCACCTCCTATATATTTTTTCCTCCCGTAGCTCTCTGTTCCTTACGCCCCCTCCGCAGCCTCCCGGTCCGCAAAGAAGTTGAGCGCCCCGCTGACATGCATCTCCACGCCCAGGGTCAGCACCTCCTCGTCGATGTTGAAGCGGGAACTGTGATGAGGGTAGTCGGACTGTTTTTTCTTGTTTCCCGTACCCAGGAAGTACAGCACGCTGGGCACCCGCGCGGCAAACTCGGAGAAATCCTCGCCGGCCGTGCAGGAATAGGAGACCACGGCGCCGCGCTCCCCGAGCACCTTCTCGGCGGTTCGTCTGGCCACAGCGGTCATCCCCGGGTGGTTGATCACGGCCCGGTTCTCGCAGTGCAGCTCCAGGTCGCAGCTCACCCGGTGGGCCGCACCCACGGCCCCCACGATCCTCTTGAACCTGCCCTCCGGGTCTTCTTCGCTGTCAGCGCCTCCGCTGTACAGAAAGCGAAGAGAACCCTCCAGGGTCACTCGATCGGGAACGATATTCGACTTGGTTCCTCCTTCGATTTTCCCGAACATGATGATCGTGGGCTTCTGCAGGCTGATCTCGCGAGTCTGGATGGTCTGCACCGTTTGCACGATCGAGGCGGCGGCGATGATCGGGTCCACGGTCTGTTCGGGGAATCCGGTGTGACCGCCCTTTCCTTGGATCACCAGTTTGAACACGTCCAGGGTGGCCGTTACCGGCCCCGGGTTCATTCCGATCTGTCCGCTGGGCAGGGGAGTCCAGATGTGCAGAGCCATGGCCGCGTCTACCCCAGGGTCGGTCAGGACCCCTTCGGCGATCATGGCTTCCGCTCCCGGAGGCTGCGCCGTGGTCTCCTCGTTCGGCTGGAAGACCAGCTTGATCGTCCCGGGGATTTTCTCCCTGTACTCGGTGAGTACTTTGGCCGCCGCCAGTAGCATGGCCGTATGGGCGTCGTGGCCGCAGGCGTGCATCACTCCCTGGTTGACCGATCGATAGGGGACCTCGGTTTCCTCCTGGACGGGAAGGGCGTCCATGTCCGCCCGCAGCAGCAAAACCGGCCCTTCTGTTCTACTGCGTTTTCCTCGGCCCTCCAGAAGCGCGACCACCCCTGTCCCGGCCAGCCGTTTCACGGGCAAGCCCAATCCTCGCAGATACTTCTCGACCTTTTCGGCGGTCCTTTGCTCCTGGAAGCCCAGCTCCGGGTGCCTGTGAAAGTCTCTCCTGAGATCGATCAGCTCTTCGCCTAAACCGGCTATCCGCTCTTTGAGGTTCATGATCGGCTTCTCGAGCGCCGCGGCTCTACCCAGCCCTTCCGCACCAGGGTCTCGGCAATCTGGACTGCATTCAACGCCGCTCCTTTGCGAATGTTGTTGGACACGATCCAGAGATTGAGTCCGTTTTCCACCGTGTAATCCTCCCTGATCCTGCCGACGAAGGTGGCGTCTTCCTCGTCGGTCATGATCGGCATCGGGTACTTCAGCTTCTCCGGATCGTCGAGAAGGATGATCCCGGAGCTGGAGTCCAGGATCTTGCGGGCCTGCTCGGGCGTAAGCTTCTTTTCGGTCTCTATGTTCACGGATTCGGAGTGCCCGTAGAACACCGGCACGCGCACGCAGGTGGCGTTCACCCGGATCGACTCGTCGCCCATGATCTTCTTGGTCTCTTTGACCATCTTGTATTCTTCCTTGGTGTAGCCCCCCTCCTGGAATACATCGATGTGAGGGATCACGTTGAAGGCGATCTGATACTGGAAGCCCCGAGGCTTTACGGGCGCCTTGGTCTTCAAGAACTCAATTGCTTCTGCCTCCAGGGCGGCGCTTCCCTTCTGGCCGGCGCCCGTGGTGGCCTGGTAGGTGGACACGACCACCCGCCTGATTCCGGCCGCCTCGTGGAGGGGCTTGAGCGCCACCACCATCTGAATCGTGGAGCAGTTGGGATTGGCGATGATTCCCTCGTGCCACTGCAGATCGTGGGGATTCACTTCGGGCACCACCAGCGGGCACTCGGGGTCCATCCGCCAGGCGGAGGAGTTGTCTACCACCACCGCCCCCTGGCGGACGGCCTTGGGAGCCAGCTCCTGGCTGGCCGCGGCGCCTGCGGAGAAGATGGCTATCTCTACGCCGCTGAAGTTCTTTTCCGTGGCCGCCCGGGCCTCCAGGGTCTGACCCCGAAAGCTCACGGGGGTCCCTTCGTTGCGGGGAAGATCCAGCGGCCGCAGCTCCCGTACCGGGAACTTTCGCCTTTCCAGGGTGCGGATCATCTCCGATCCCACCATTCCAAGCGCTCCCACAACCGCGACGCTCCAGCTCTTGTCAGGCATCGGCTTTCACTTTCCTCCTCGTTTTTTTTCTATCTCCCTCACCGTCTCGGAGAATATCTGTATCGCCTTGCGCAGAAGATCCTCGGTAATGACCAGGGGAGGCAGGAAGCGGGCCACGTTTCCGTAGTGCCCGCCCACCTCGATCATGACGCCCCGCTGATGGCAGAGGCTTCTCATGGCCTTGGCCAGCTCGGGAGCGGGTTTCCTGGTTTCTCTGTCGAAGACGAACTCGACGCCGAGCATCAGGCCTTTGCCCCTGGCTTCCCCCACGATCGGGGAATCTTTTTCCAGCTCCTTGAGCAGCTTCAAAGCCGTCTCGCCCAACCGCTCGGTGTGTTCGAGCAGGCCCGAGTCCAGCATGAAGTTAAGCGCCCGCGCTCCGGCCGCAAAGGCGACCATGTTGCCGCGGAAGGTGCCGATCGTTTTGGCCCTGGGCCAGGTGTCGAGCTTCTCACGATAGGCGATGGCCGAAATCGGAAAGCCCAATCCCCCCAGAGCCTTGCTCAGGGTGACGATATCCGGCACGGTCTTCGTATGCTCGAAGGCGAACATCTTGCCTGTCCGCCCCAGGCCGCACTGGATCTCGTCGCAGATAAGGAGCACTTCGTGGCGATCGCAGATCTCCCGAACCTTCGGAAGAAACTCCTCGGGGGGAACGATCGAGCCTCCCTCTCCCTGAATCGGTTCCACGACGACCGCTGCCGGCCTGATGACGCCCGAATGGGGATCATCCAGCAGGTGATCGAGGTACCCGGCGCACTCCAGGCAGCAGCTTTCCGCCTGTTTGCCGAAGGGGCAGCGATAGCAGTAGGGGTAGGGGGCGTAGTGGACCTCGGGAACCAGGGGCAGCAGCCCCTCCTTGTGAGAACCGGTACTGGTGAGCGCCAGGGCCCCGGCGGTCATGCCGTGGTAGCCTCCTTCGAAGGCTATGAAGGGAATCCTGCCCGTGTTGTACTTGGCCAGCTTCATGGCCTGCTCGACCGCGTCGGACCCGGTGGGCCCGCCGAAGAAAAGCCGGTTCAGCTCTTTTGGAAGAACGCGCACCAGGACTTCCTGCAGAGCCATCCGGGCGGGAGTGGGTATATCGAGGGTGTGGGTGATCTGATCGATCTGCTCGTGCGCTGCCTTCAGCACTTCGGGATGGGCGTGTCCGACGGCCATCACTCCGGCCCCGCCGAAGCAGTCGATGTATATGTTTCCGTCCACGTCCTCCACGGTCGCCCCCTTGGCGCGCCGCACCGCCATGGGCATTCCCTTGGCGTAGGAGACGGCGCAGCTCTCGTGAGCGGCCTGGTAGGCCAGCAGCTCCTTCGATTTCGGTCCCGGAGGGGTAACTCCGATCTTCGGAGCTCCGGGCAAGGAGAGGTCTGCGAAATCGAGCCTGTTCATGCGGGTGTTGCTCATCCTATTCCTCCGCGTCGGCATGAAATGCTCGCCTGGCTGTCCTTAAAAAACACGGCGTTTGCGGGCCGGAGGGCCTGGAGGTCGAAGGGTTTCCACTCCATGGGCAGGGAGCTCCACCTGCCTTGCCTCCAAATCGCCTGCCCTCTTCCAGCCTCATTACCGCTTCCTGGATTCTGCTTTTTTCTCTTCCAACGTATTGTTCCCGGCCCAGCCCATCTTGCGTGAAACTTGAGCCGTTATTTCGAGCATGGGTGCTATCAACAGGTTGATTCTTTTTCTGGTAAAGCGAATCGAAGGTCCGGAAATGCTCATGGCGGCGACGAGCTTATTGCGATAGTCATAGATCGGTGTGGCTATGCAGTGCAGGTTGGCGTCCAGCTCCTTCAGGTCCAGGGCGTAGCCTTTTCTCCGCACTTCGCCGATTTCCTCTAAAAGCTCTTCCTTGTTTAGGATGGTGTTCTCCGTGTACTGCCGCAGCTCCACCGAGGCGAGGAACCTGTCCAGATCCTGGTCCGGTAATCCGCTCAACAACACCTTACCCAGAGCAGTGCAGTAAAGGGGATCGATCTCCCCGATCTGATGGTCGAGACGCAGGTGCTGCTTGGCTTCCACCTTGTCGAGGTAGATGACGCTGTCGGCATACAGTACACCGAGGTTCACGGTTTCCCCGGACAGCTCGGAGAGCTGATGCATGAAGGGCCTGGTTACCTCGTCCAGCTGGCGGCTGTGCGGTACGGTGCTTCCCATCTTGAAAATCTTGTAAGACAGGTGGATTTTTCCGTCTTCCAGCCTCTCCACGTAGCCGAGCCTTTCCAAAGTGGCCACCAGCCGGTGTACATTCGCCCGGGTCAGGCCGACTGCCCTGACAATTTCAGGAATGCGCACCGGCTGCCGGTCCGCGATATACTCGAGCACGGAAAAACATTTGTAGATTGTTTTTACGGGTGTATATGATTTTGTTTTACTATTTGAACTTATGTCAATATAGTGAAACATAAGGCATTATTACCGGGACCGGTCCAGTTGTCAAGCCTTTATTAGTGAGTTTTTGTTCTTTTCTGCACGAATAGCTTCGGGGCGGCTGGTTTGCAGAGCCGGTCGGGGGGATCGGTCTGGGCGCCCGGGAGCGGGCAGCCGGTCAGAGCGGCCGGTCAGGGCAGCCGGGTGCGGGAGCCTGTCCGAGCAGCCGCATGCGGGCGGCGGATCAGAGCGCCCGGGCGCGGGCGGGTCAGGAAAAGATCCCGTATAGTGCCCGGATTCCTTTCTCGAAATCCTTGGCCTCCACAACCAGGACGGCGCTGATCTTTGAGCTGCCCTGATCGGTAAGAAGCACGTTGATACCCCCATCAGCCAGGGCGGAGAACAGCCGTTTCCCGACTCCGATTCCCGAGGACAGACCCTCGCCGACTACCGCGATCTCGGCAAGATCCTGTTTTATCTCCAGGCGGTCCGGTGAAAGCTCTTCATAGAGCTGTCGAGGCAGGCTATCTTCCTTTTCTGCGAGCTGATTTTCGGAAAACACAGTCGCGATGCTGTCTATCCCGATCCTCAGGCGCCGCGAGTCCACATTATTTTTTTCCAGAATTTCCGCGAACCGCTTTTGGAACGCCGGTTCCTTTTCCAGCAGGAACTTTTCCAGGTACAACAGGGCCCTGCCCTTCCTTCCCGCAATCCCGGCGACTGCCGGGAAACCGGCATCCCTTTCGGCCACGATCATCGTACCCGCATCTTCGGGCCTGTTCGTGTTGCGGATGTTGATGGGGATCTTCTGTCTGTAGACGGGAAAGATCGCTTCCTCGTGAAATACGCTGGCGCCCATATAGGAGAGCTCTCGAATCTCCCTGTAGGTTGCCGTCTCCATGACCTTGGGATCTCTCACCAGGCGGGGGTCGGCCATCAACAGGCCCGAGACATCGGTCCAGTTTTCATATACCTGCGCCTCGACCGCCCGGGCTACGATCGCTCCGGTGATATCGGAACCTCCCCGCGTAAAGGTTCGGATCCGGCCTGCCGCATCGGTGCCGTAGAAACCCGGAATCACGTATAACCCCGCCGCACCGACCCGCCCGGCAGTCGCGGCGTAGCTCGCCTCGTCCACCGATCCGTCCGCCCTGATCTTGATGATATCTTCAGCGTCCACGAAGATGGCGCCCAGGTAGCTGGACAGAAGCCGGGCGCATAGGTATTCGCCTCTCGAAGCGGCCAGGTCGGGCGAAGCTCCGCGCCTCAACTGCTTCTCGACTCCGGCAAGCGCCTGCTCCATGCCCGCTTCGGCTCCCAGCTCTACTTCGATCTCCAGGAAGCGCGTCCGGATCGTGGAGAAAGGCTCGGAGAATGAGCCGCCCCTGGCCGCCAGGGACTGGCACCTGTACAGGAGGTCGGTTATCTTTTCATCGGAGTCGTATCTCTTGCCCGGAGCCGACACGACGACGAACAGCCTGCGGCTGTCGGATCGGATGATCGATTCGACCTTTCGTATCTGCCCCGCCTCGGAGAGGGAGCTTCCCCCGAACTTGCATACCACTCCGCCCATGCGAGTCTCCTGTTTTTCGCACGCCTTTTGGTTTTAGAACGCCAGAGTAGCCTACCTGGGAAGGTTTTGCCACCCCTCCGGCGTGGCGGGAAGGTTCGAGGCAGCGGTTGTCCGGGCAGCGAAGGCGCTGACCGGATGGTTTTGGAAGAAAGGCCGGAAGAGGTGTTGACAGGCCGGTCAAAAGCTGTATAATCAGATTATTATCAAATTATAATCTAATTATAATCATGGTGAGCACATGAATACAGTCGGGAACAAGAAGGTCAGGGTCTACGAAAGCCTGAAAAAGCGAATCATTGACGGAGAGTATCTCCCCGGAACGCCCATTAACGAGGCGTATTTTGCCGCCGAGCTGGGGGTCAGCAAAACGCCTATCCGGGAAGCCCTGCGTCAGCTTGAAAGAGACGGCTTCGTAGAGAACGTTCCGGGTCGTGGATCGACCATTTCCCACATCACGCCTGTGGACATCCACGAGATATTCGAGATCCGGGAGATCATCGAAACGGGAGCGGCAAAGCACGCCGCTCTATTTCAGCTTCATGACGAAGTACTGAATAAAAAGAGAACAGAGCACCGGCAGCTTCTCGGGGACGAGCAGGGAAGCGAAGAATACGTCCACGAGTGGGGCGAGTGGGAGGATGTCCATCTTTCCATCGTACGGGCCCTGGGCAATCAGACGCTGCTCAAAATGTACGACGGATTGCTCGACCGCATCAAAAGAATCAGGAACCACTTCGGAGGGCGCTTTACTCAACGCCGTCTACACGAGATCGTCACCGAGCACCTGGAGATACTCGACGCCGTTCTCGACGGCGACCCCGCTCGCGCCGAACAGGCGGTCAGGCAACACCTCAAGAACGCGGGTGCCTTCATCATGGGGCTCTCGGTCACCCGGAAGGAGTAGCTCGATGGTGCACGTATTCACCCAGGTGCAGAGACCGGACCGGAAGCTTGTCGAGGCATTCGCAGATCTGGGAGCCGCCACGGTCTACGAGGCGTCCGGGCGCAAAGGATCGGTAGATCCGGGGATCAAGCCGCTGGCCAGGGGTACCCGGCTTCTCGGCCCGGCTTTTACCGTTCAGTGCCATCCGAAAGACAACCTGATGCTGCACAAAGCGCTGCAGCTCGCCCAAAAAGGCGATGTTCTGGTTGCTTCCACCCAGGGCTATCCCGATGCGGGTTACTGGGGCGGCTTGATGGCCGGTTCCGCCGTGGCCCGCCAGTTGGGGGGCCTGGCTATCGACGGGTGCGTACGGGACAGCGCCGAAATCGTCGACCTGGGCTTCCCCGTTTTTTGCCGCGGTGCGTGTATGCGAAGCACCACCAAAGGGATCCTCGGTTGTGTCAACCATCCGATTTTGTTCGCCGATGTGCTCGTCGAGCCCGGCGACCTGGTTCTGGGCGATGGTGACGGACTGGTCATCGTCGCGCGCTCGGAAATCGAGACGGTGTTGAAAGCCGCCCTGCAGCGGGTGGCCCGGGAGAAGAAGAAGGCATCCGCGCTGGCGCGAGGAGTCAGCAGCGTCGAGTTGAACAAGCTGGACAAGGTCTTCCATTCCTTGGGGCTGGTCGAGGAGTAGGCTTGAAGGTTACAGCAGATCACCTGAAAAGAATCGGTGTCGCCCTGCTGGAAGCCGCCGGAGTAGCCCTGCAGGAAGCGCAGTTGGTGGCCGAGAACCTGGCGGCGGCGGAGATGCGGGGCGTACCGACTCACGGAATCAACCTCCTGCCCACGATCATTGAGCGAATCGAACGCCGACTGCTGGAGATTCCTACAAAAGTAAAGGTTATTGCCGACGAACAGGCGATCACGCACCTCGACGGGGGCAATGGCTTCGGTCAGGTGGCGGCCGCGGAAAGCATGCGCCGCTGTATAGATAAGTCACGTCGCTTCGGGATCGGTTTTTCCCTGGTTCGCAACACCAATAATATCGGATTGCTGGCGCTTTATTCCCTGATGGCTGCGGCGGAAGGAATGATCGGCGTCTGCATGTGCAACGGCGCCGCATCGATGGCTCCCTGGGGTGGCGCCGAAGCTTTTTTTGGGTCCAATCCGCTCTCGATTGCAGCGCCCGGGGGGACAGAGGATCCCGTTGTGCTGGACATGTCGACCACGGTGGTGGCGCGGGGAAAAATCAGGCGAGCGGCGAGGAAGAAGGAAAGAATTCCCCTCGGCTGGGCGCTCGACGCGAGCGGTGCTCCGACCGACGATCCCGAGGCGGCAATCGAGGGGACATTGGCTCCTGTCGGAGGGCACAAAGGCTACGGCATGGCTTTTTTCATCGATCTGATCTGCGGCCTGTTGTCGGGATCCAGCTATGCCCGGGGGGTACGCACCTTTCACCAGCCCGAAGGACCGACCGGGGTGGGGGTCATGTCCATGGCGATCGATATCGGCCGGTTCATGCCGCTCGAACGCTTCGCAACACTGATCGATGAACACATCCTCACGATTCGCGGTTCAACCAAAGCGAAAGACAGCAGCAGGATCTTCCTTCCCGGGGAGATCGAAGCGGAGAACGAGCGGCTCAATCGGGAGCGGGGCGTCGACATCGACCTTCCCGTCTCTCAGGCCATAGATTGTCTGCTGGAAAAAATGGGTCTGTCGGTACGCCTCGAGGACGGGGAGCTGCGGGCATGAACCAGATCCTGCGCGTGAATACCCGCACCGGCGACATACAGCGGAGGGCCTGCTCGGAACAGGAGCAGCGCTGGGGCGGGCGCTCCTTCATCGCCAACCACTTTCTCAGGGAAGTCGATCCTTTGTGTGATCCTCTAGGAAGAGGCAACAAGCTGATCGTCGCTTCGGGGCTTCTCGGGGATACACCGGTGACCACGGCCGGGCGCGTATCGGTGGGGGGGAAGAGCCCTCTGACCGGCGGCATCAAGGAGAGCAATGTCGGTGGGGCCGTCGGCAAGCGGATGGCCCGGCTCGGGCTGAAGGCGGTGCTGTTGGAAGATGCGCCGGACAAACCGCTGCCCCGCCTGCTGCTGATCCGCAAGGATCACGCCGAACTGATCTCTGCCCCGGAGCTGGAGGGCAAGGGGACCTCGGATACTTTACGGATCCTGCGGAAGCGGTTCGGCGAGCGGATAGGTTCGTTCTGCGTAGGTCCCGCGGGCGAGATGGGGCTGTGCGGCGCCTGTGTGGCGACGACCGATCACACGGGGGTACAGCTTCGGGTGGCCGGGCGGGGCGGCCTGGGAGCCGTGATGGGGGTGAAGGGCGTCAAAGCGGTCATATTCGATGCTGAGGGAGCCCGGCGGGCGGACCCGGCCGACCGGAGCGCCCTTAGCGAAGCCAGCCGGCAGCTAGCGAAAATCCTGCGCGACGATCCCAAGACCGACAACCGCCACAACTTCGGCACTCCGGCGGTGCTTTCCCTGTGCAATACTCTGGGCATCCTGCCAACGCGCAATTTCCGTTCCGGGCAGTTCGAGCGGGCGGAGGAGATCTCCGGGGAGATGGTTGCCGAGTTGATCGACCGCCGCGGCGGCGAAGGCCGAAAAGGGTTGCCCTGTGTGCAGGGCTGCATCATCGCCTGCTCCAATGTCTTTGCCGGTCCATCCGGCAAGACCACCGTGGCTTCGCTCCAATACGAGAACATCGGGCTGCTGGGATCGAACTGCGGAATCGGGGACCTCGATGAGGTCGCCGAATTGAACCACCTCTGCAACCAGGTCGGAGTAGACACCATCGAAACCGGGGCCGCAATCGGGGTGGCCATGGAAGCCGGGGTCCTCTCCTTCGGAGACGCCGGGAAGGCCAAGGAGCTTCTCCGCCAGGTCGGGCAGGGAACTCCCCTGGGGAGAATACTCGGCAGCGGCGCGGTCATCACCGGACGGGTGCTTGGCGTGCGCAGGGTGCCGACAGTGAAGGGTCAGGCCATGCCGGCTTACGATCCGCGGTCCCTGAAGGGCATCGGCGTGACCTATGCCATGTCGCCTATGGGAGCGGACCACACCGCCGGCAACGCCCTCGAAACCGTAAAGAGCCACGATCCCCTCAGCCGGGAAGGACAGGTAGAGATCTCCTTGCGGCTTCAAATCCGCGGCGCCATCCTGGACAGCCTGGGGGTGTGTCTGTTCATCCGTCCGGCCTTCGTCAAGGATCCATCCCTGACCTCCAGGCTGCTCAATGCCAGGTACGGCTGGAACTGGAGCTACAGGGATGTCAGGAATATGGGACTCGATTGCCTGAGTACCGAGGGGCAGTTCAACAGTCTCGCCGGTGTTTCTAACGATCACTGCGACCTGCCCGAGTTCATGCGCCTCGAGCCGCTGCCGCCGCACGACAGCGTATTCGATATACCGAAAGAGGATATGGACAAAATCTGGAGCGTACAATTAGAGGAGGATGTGTTTTGAAAGAAGCAGGAGTGAAGAACGTGCTCGACGAGCAGGTCTGCCTTGTAACGGGAGCTGCCGGTGCGATCGGTGAAGCGATCGCCCGCCGGTTTTTCGAAGCGGGGGCCAGACTCGTGCTGGTCGGCCATCAGACGCCGGGCACCGAACAGCTCGCCCGCGACCTGGACCCTGCGGGTGATCGGATCCTGTGCCTGTGGGCGGACGTGACTCAAGAACGGGAAGTTCAGGCCGCCGTGGAGCAGGCCGTCGAGCGCTTCGTCAGGATCGACGTGGCGGTGAATGTCGCCGGGATCATCCGGCACCTGCCCATCGAGCAGATGAGCCTGGAAGATTTCGAGAGCGTCGTGCGCGTAAACCTCACGGGAACCTTTATCGTCTGCAAAGCGGTGATACCGGTCATGAAGAAACAGGGTAAAGGCAAGATCGTCAATATGGCCTCTTTGGGGGGACGTACGGGACGGCCGGGAGTGGGGGTCAATTACGCCGCTGCCAAGGCCGGCATCATCGGTCTGACCCAAACGCTTGCCCGGGAGGCGGGTCCGGCGGGCATCTATGTCAACGCCATTGCTCCCGGCCCGATTCTCACCAAATTGACCCGACAGGTGGGTCCGGAGGTTTTCGCAAAATGGAACGTCGGCAGGGCGGTCAATAAGGACGGGCTGCCGGAAGACGTGGCCGAAGCCGCGCTGTTTCTCGCTTCGCCTCAATCCGACTGGATCACAGGAGTTACCCTGGACATCAACGGAGGAATCCTCATCCGCTGAATTACTATCAATGAGGAGGAGAGCATGCCATCAGCCGTAGCGGTTCACATCAAAGATGTAAAAGGAGAAAGACGGGATCCCCCGAGGGTTTCCTGGATATTGGCCTCGGAAAAAACAGTGGGAGCCAGGAACCTGGCGGTAGGGATAAACGAGACCGCCCCGGGGAGTATGGTGCCGGAGCACCGGCACGATGCGGAGGAAGAGGTCATGCTCTTTCTGTCCGGCAGAGGGAAATTCGTGACCGAAGAGCAGGAGATTCCCCTGGAGCCGGGGGTGTGTATCTACAATCCGCCCGGAGGGCGGCACAAGATCCTCAATACCGGCGACGAGGTCTTGAGGTTCGTTTGGATTTACTCGCCGCAGCTTCAAAGTCACAGGTTGCGTTAGAGCCGAACAGGCAAGGAGAATGAGTATGTCTAAGTGGAAGTTCCCGCCGGAAGGCGGCCACATGGAGAGGCCTTCGAAGATCTACTACCAGACTATGACCAAGAAGGACGTGGAGGAACGGCTGAAGGTCAACGATGTCCTGCTGATCCCTCTGGGTTCCACGGAGAACCACGGGGACG
>CAYMEK010000085.1:0-14506 GCA_964389305.1 uncultured Spirochaetaceae bacterium | reverse complement strand
GCCTGGAAGAGCTCGGCGTACGGCCCTGAGACCGAGTGATCCTGCCGCCGGATTTTCTTTGAAAGCGCACGCTGCCTGGAGGCGGCAGGACGGCTTGCCGCGCTTCATTCTTTCGATTCCTCCTCCTCCAGCTCCGGGAACAACTCCAGAACCGGCTCTTCGTCCTTTCCTCCTGTTTTCTCCGGTTCATTGACCAGTATCTCCACTTTCCTCTCGATCTTGGCCAGCTCCTTTTCCAGCTCCTTGGCCAGCTTCATGCCTTCTTCGAAGATGGAGACCGCCTCTTCCAGGGGTATTTTCCCGTCCCGCAGCTTTTCGCTCAGCTTTTCCAAGCGGGCAAGCCGTTCTTCAAAGCTTTTCATTGCTCTTTCTCCTTGACAGCCGCCCGCAGGCCGCCCTCATGCAGGCGGATCTTCAACATGTCCTCCGGCTGCACTTCCCGGCTGGAAACGAGGACCCGGCCGGTTTTTTCCTCGCTCACCACTGCGTATCCCCGCTCCAGCACAGCCAGGGGGGAGTTGGCCTGGACAGCCTGGCACACCAGCTCAAGGCGGTGTCGCGCCGGAATGAGCAGGCTCTCCATGGCCGCTTTCAACTGCTCGCGGGCCTCTTCCACGGCCATGGCGTAGGGCTGAATGTAGATCTGAAAGTTCCGTACCAGATTTTCCCGGGTAAACTGGGAGAGAAGCAACCGTACGCGCTCCACCCGTGATTGAAGCGACACGGAGATGCCGCTCCTCAGAGCCGCCAGCCTGGTACCCAGCTCGAGTCTGGAGGCGGAAACCATCTCTGCCGCCGCCGATGGAGTGGGGGCCCGCATATCGGCAACCAGATCGGTCAGGGTGGTGTCGATCTCGTGGCCCACCGCCGAGATTACCGGGATTTGTGAATCGGCGATAGCCTGGACCACCTCCTCCTCGTAGAAGGGCAGCAGATCCTCCAGAGAGCCGCCGCCGCGGCTTACGATAATTACGTCGGCCATGGCGAACTCGTTGGCCCTGCGAATCTGACGGGCGATGATCTGCCCCGCTCCCTCTCCCTGGACCGGGGCCGGCAGTATGACCAGGTTCAGACCGGCGTTTCGGCGCTTCAGCACGTGCAGGATGTCCCGGATAGCGGCCCCCGTTGGGGAGGTTACCACGGCAACCCGGGAGGGGAACAACGGCAAGGGCTTCTTGCGCTGCCTGTCGAACAGGCCGAGAGCGGCCAGAAGGGCCTTTCGTTTCTCCAGCAGGGCTAGCAGCTCTCCTTCTCCGGCCTTTACCAGGGACTCGCAGATCAGTTGGTAGGTCCCCCGCTTGGCGTAGACGGAGATGTCGCCTGTGGCACGCACCACCATACCGTCGGCAGGTTTGAAGGTCA
Source organism: uncultured Spirochaetaceae bacterium (assembly GCA_964389305.1). Lineage (GTDB taxonomy): Bacteria > Spirochaetota > Spirochaetia > SZUA-6 > DRHE01 > CAYMEK01. The sequence continues at coordinate 13,144 of CAYMEK010000085.1, read as the reverse complement.
GGCCAAAAATGCGGTTCTTGAACATCACCACCGAAAGCACGGCCTGCTCGTCCTTGAGGCTGAAATACAGGTGCCCGGTACTGGAGGGGCGGAAGTTGGAGATTTCTCCCTCCACCGTCACGCCGGCCAGCTCCCCTTCCAGCAGGTTTCGGATCGCAGTAGTGATCTGTGCAACCGAGTAGGAGCGCTCCTGCGGACCGCTCACAGGCCGGTCTCCGGAGACCTCACCCGGCCTTTCCTCCCCCCGGCTTTGTCGCGACCGACGCTGTTTGTCGGGTTCATGGGTAGGTTCATGATACAGCAGTGAGCGTACAGCTTTATCCCGGTAATGGCAATTGAAAAAGTCTTTGAAATGTCGATAATCTCCGTAGACATGAAGAATCTCGCCGTGGCTAACGGCTTGTCCTTGAGATCGCATGCCCTGGAAGCGATTCCCCCGGGACAGAGCGCCTTGAAGAGGGTGGGGGAGTACGCCCGCAGCCTCCCGGCGGTGGACAGGCCCGTGTTGCTCCTGCCCCGCGGCGAACCCGGTTCAGCGGCGCAGTTCGGGGCCGGCCGCGGCAGCCGGCTGGAAGGACGACCGGGATCTCCGGGACCGTCGGCCCAGCGCCTTGCGGACGGCGTGAAGGCGGCCGCCCAAGACATCGGTTTCCGAGTCGAACAGCTGAACGGGGAGTCCGCAGTGGAGCTGGTACGCTGCCTGCAATCCCTCGCTTCGGGATACGATAACATTTTTTACTTTTTCGCCGACTGCCCTATGCTCGATCTGCCCTTGAGCGAGCGTATGCTGGCGAGCCACCGGAACTACTTCGCCGACTATACCTTTGCCGATGGCTTTCCCTACGGGCTGAGCCCGGAGATACTCAAGCCGGCCGTACTGCCGGCTTTGCTCACCTTGGCGGAAAAAAACGGGACGGGCGGGGCGCAGAACAGCGGCGGTCATGGAGCGGCCGAGAGGCCGCCGATCCAGGCCAGCGAAAGAGAAGCACTGTTCGAGCTGATCAAGAAGGACATCAACGCCTTCGATATCGAGACCGAGCTTTCACCGGTGGACCTGAGGCAGCTTCGGGCCCGCCTGTGCGCGGATTCGAAGCGGGATCTGCTGCTCGTCCGCCGGGTGATCGAGGCCGGGGCGACCGGTGCTGAGGGGATTTGCCGCCTGCTGCAGGAAAAACCCGAGATCCTGCGTACTCTGCCGGCCTTCTTCAATATACAGATCGTGGCGGGCTGCCCGCAGCTCTGTTCCTACTGTCCCTATCCCCGCTTTGGTATAGACGGGACGGGAAAGCAGGACGAAATGCCGCTCCAGGCTTTTACCGGTATCCTCGACCAGATCAGCCTGTATTGCCAGGAGGCCACGGTCAGCGTTTCGTTATGGGGGGAGCCGGCCTATCACAGCCGCTTTGCCGCCGCTGCAGCCGCTGCACTGGAGCGGGGTCTGAGATTGATCGTGGAAACCTCGGGTATCGGCTGGCAGGAGGGCGTGTTCGCCGAAATAGAGCGAACCGGAAACCCCGATTGGATCGTTTCCCTCGATTCCCGGGACCCGAAGGAGTACGGCCGCCTGCGGGGAGAGGGCTTCGAGGAAGCCCACCGCAACGTGGAGCTGCTCGGCTCCATCTTTCCCGGACACGTATACCCCCAGGCCGTACGCATGAAGGAAAACGAGGAGAACCTGGAGAGCTTCTACCGGCACTGGAAGAGGCAACTGGGCAGGGTGATCGTGCAGAAGTACGATCCTTTCTGCGGCTTTCTGCCTGACCGCCGGGTAACCGACCTGTCTCCCCTCAAGCGCTTTCCCTGCTGGCACCTGAAGCGGGACGTGATGGTGCTCCTGGACGGGCGGGTATGCCTGTGCCGGGAGGATCTGAAGGCCGAGCATGTTCTTGGAAACCTCTTCGAGGCGCCCTTGGAGGAGATCTGGACTGCCGGTGAGCCGTACTACCGGGCTCACATCCAGCAGCGCTACCCGGAACTGTGCAGTCACTGTGATGAGTACTACAGCTTCAATTTTTAAGAAGCCCAAGGTGCCCTACACGGTAATCGGCGGCCCCAAGATCGACAGGATCCGGAAAATTCAGCCGCCCCTGTCGCTGCTGCTTCTTAACCGGGGCAGCCGCTTCTACCGTCAGGAGAAGCTCCGGGAGCTGGGGAATGCCGGGCTGGGGGAGATCCTTTGCGTGGAAGGACCGCGGATCTCTTACGATATCGAGCCGCTGTCCCGGGAGTTCACCCGTATCCGCTTCCTTATTCTCCAGGAGGAGGCCTCTCCCGGGGAGAAGATCAACCTGGGCATAGAGGAGGCCCGGACCCGGCTGGTTTTCGTGATGTGGAGCGACATGGAGGTGATCGACACCCCGGCCCCCGAGGGGAGATTCGAGAAGGGGCGGGCAGAAGCAGCGAAGAAAGCAAAGGCCGGACTGTCTTCCTCGTTCCTGCAGGAGATGGAGGACAAGGAAATACTCTGTACGGTTCCGCGGCTTGGCAGCTCGGAGGGACAGGTGATACCTTCGCTGCAGTTTCCGGTCCTGATCAAGGGAAAGCTCAACCTGATTCCCCGCAAGCCGGCGCAGGAGGGAATGAAGAGCCTCTTCCCTTTCGACTACTGCGGAATTTACAACCGCCGACGTTTCCTGTTGAGCGGGGGTTTCGACAGCTGGATGACTAACCCCTACTGGCAGAAGCTGGACTTCGGCCTGCGCTGTTTTCTCTGGGGCGAGCAGATCCTCTGCCGGCGGGACCTGAGCCTTCGTTACGAGGCCGAAAGCCGCTCCGAGGATACCAGCGCCGATGTGAGCTACAAGCTCTTTTACCTGAAGAACATGGCCGTTCGCTTCAACGGCGAGATGGGGGTGTTGCCCTCCTCCAAGCGGTTCGCCTATTGCCTGCGCTCCGATTCCCGCTGGCTGGAGGCGAGAAACGAGTTTCGGGAGGTTCAGAGGTGGGTGCAACAGAACCGCTACCGGTTCAAGAGCGACGTCCAGAGCCTGGTGAGCCACTGGGAAGTTCCCGAATGACCGCCGGTGTGCTCCTGCAGGCGCGCCTCGCCTCCCGGCGGCTTCCCCGCAAAGCACTGCTGCCCCTCGGTGAAGGCAACGTTCTCCAGCAGGTACTGCACGCTCTGGCCGACATACCGGCGGAAGTACATGCCCTGCTGACCGACGAGTCCAGCGCCGACGCCTTCGCCCCTTTGGCCACCGAGCAGGGATTCGCCCTGTTCGTCGGCCCGGAAGAGGATGTGCTTTCCCGCTACGCCCAGGCCGTACGACGTTTCCGGCTCGGCAGGGTGGTGCGGGCTACCGGGGACAACCCGCTGGTCTCCGTTCGCGCCGCCGTAGCCCTGCTGCAAGCCCACGAGGCGGCTGGCTTCGATCTGAGCCACTATCCGCAGCTACCCCTGGGGACCGGTGTGGAGGTAGTGGAGGCCCCGGCCCTCTTGGAGGCGGACGCCCGTGCTCACGACGCTTACGAGCGCGAGCACGTGACCGCCTACCTGTACCGTAACCCGCGATCTTTCCGGGTGGGAGAGCCATCCTGTCCGCCGGAATGGGCTCTGCCTGAAGCCAGGGTTACTGTGGACACGATGAAGGACTACGCCCGGATCAAGAGGATCTATGCGGAACTCTATCGCGGCGGGCCGGTGGAGATCGAGGAGCTGGTTGCCTGGCTGCGGCGGGATCGCAGCGGAGAGCGGGAAACGTGAAGGTGCTGCTGGTGCCGGCGGTGACCAGGGGTGCGGGAAGCGGGCACCTGAGGCGGGCGCGGTATCTGGCCCGGATATTCGGCCCGGACAGCGCCCTGCTGATAGAGGAAGGCGCTTCGGTTCCCGGACCCGACCGGGCCGTCCCGGCCGGAGATCAGGATTCCGGCGCCACGATCGTCAGGCGATACGATCCGGCGGATGGTTGGGAGCTGGTGATCGTGGACCGGAAATCCAGTACTCTGAAGGATATCGCCCGCTTTCTGCCCACGCCGGTGGTGGGGATCGACGAGGGCGGGCCGGCCCGGCGCTATCTGAGTTACCTGGTCGACGTGCTTCCCGGGATCAGGCAGGGCCGGCCGTCTAACTTGAGCGCGCTGGGCCTCCTCGATCTTCCCGAGCGCCAGGCTTCCCTGCGCTTTCCCTTCCGGCGCCTGCTGCTAAGCTTCGGTGGAGAAGACCCGGCCGATCTGAGCGGCAAGCTGCTGGCGGTCCTGCTGAAAAGGGGGCTGTTGCCGACGCAGCAGATCACCGCGGTCCAGGGCCCGTATTTCGCCAGGAGCTCCTGGCCGGAAGGGATCGAGGTCCTGCAGAGCCCGGAGGAGCTGAAATCCGTCCTGCCCCGCTACGACCTGGTTCTCACTTCCTACGGTCTGACCAGCTTCGAGGCTCTGGCGGCGGGCGTGCCGGTGATCAACCTGAATCCGAGCTTCTATCACCGAAGGCTCAGCCGGGCGGCGGGAATCCCCGAGATCGGGGTCTGCAGACCGAAGACGGGCAAGCTGGTGCGCCTGCTGGCGAGCAGGGAGAGCTTCGAGCAGCTGCTGGCCCGCTATCCTGCGGACAGATTCAAAGCCGGTCCCGGTGCCGAGGAGCTGCCCCGGCGGCTGCATCCGGCGGCTCCGGCTTGCTGCCCCGTGTGCCGGGAAACGCGCAACCGGGCCCTGGCCCGATTCGACGGGCGCAGCTACTTCCGCTGCCGGGGCTGCGGGCTCCTGTATATGCTCGACTTTGGAGGAGCAAGGAAGAGCTACGATCGAGACTACTTCTTCCGGGACTACAGGAAACAGTATGGGAGGAGCTACCTGGAAGACTTCGAGAGCATCAAGGCCAGGGGAACCCGGAGACTGCAGGTGATCCGCAGCCTGCTCGGCCGTTCGTCCCGGCCCGCCGGCGCCGTCCTCCGGCCCCCTGAGCTTCTCGACGTGGGCTGCGCCTACGGGCCTTTCCTGCAGGCGGCCCGGGAGCAAGGTTTCGCGGTCCAGGGCCTGGATATTTCGCCGGAGGCGGCGCGCTACGTTCGCGACACACTGGGCATTCCCTGCCAGGCCGGCGATTTTTCCGCTCTGGCCGATGCCTCCGCCCGAAGCAGTTCGCCGGCCGCCGCCGGGCAGGCGGTCCGGATGGGCGGTCCGGCCCCACGGGAGCCGCTTCCCCTTGCCGGGCAAGCCGGCACCCCTCGTTTCGAAGTCCCCGGTTTCGACGTCCTTACCATGTGGTACGTGATCGAGCACTTCCGTAATACAGCCGCAGTGCTGCGCCTCGCCAACCTGCTGTTGAAGCCGGGGGGCATCCTGGCCTTCTCCACGCCCAGCGCCTCCGGCGTCTCGGCTCGCCGGAACAGGCGCAGCTTCCTGGAAAGCAGCCCTGCGGACCACTTTACCGTATGGCCCTTGAGGTCGGCTGCAGGGGTGCTGGGTCGCTTCGGTTTTCGACTGCGCCGGGTCGTGGTTACCGGCCACCACGGCGAGCGGTTCCCCTGGTTCGGCCGCTTGAGCCCGGATTCTCCTGCCGCCGTTGCGCTTGACGGGCTGAGCCGCCTGCTGCGACTGGGAGACACCTTCGAGGCCTACGCCGAAAAGGTGCGGGAGCTGCCCGAGCCCTCGAAGAGACCGGCGCTGAGGCCCGCACGGATGGCGGAGTCGCGGAGGGGGCCCTCGGAGACGCCGGGCGAAGGGCGAGACCCGGCGGGAGGACCGTCTTGAGCCGCGGGAGGAGGCGAAAGGTGATCCTCATCCTGGGGGGCGGGGTGATGCAGCTTCCTTCGGTACGTATAGCCAGGCGCGAGGGTTGGCGGGTGGCCGTGGCCGCCCTCGACATCGGTGAGGAGGTCAGGAGACTGGCCGATATCTGCGAACAGGTGGACCTGGGGGACAGGGAGGCAGTGACCGAGGCGGCCCGCCGGCTCCGGGAACGCCACGGCCTGGACGGCGTGTTCACAGCGGGGACGGATTTCTCCACCACCGTAGCCTGGGTGGCTGAGAAGCTGGAGCTGCCGGGGATTCCTTTCGCCTGCGCCCTGGCAGCCACGGACAAGTCCCGCATGCGGGAGGCCTTCGACAGGCAGGGCGTGCCCAGCCCGAGTTTTTTCACGGTGGGCGCAGAGCGGATCGACGTAGAACGGATCGACGTAGAACAGATCGACGCAGAACGGATCGACGCCGACGGGGCCGGCGCTCGCGGGACCGGAACAGGCGGGATCGGCGGCCACCGGCAGCCGTTGCCGCCCGGATACCGGTTTCCCCTGGTGGTCAAGCCGGTGGACAACATGGGCGCCCGCGGCGTGCGGCGAGTGGACGGGGAGCAAGAGCTGCGGCAGGCCGTTTCCATTGCCCTGGGCCAATCGCGCAGCCGCAGAGCCATCATCGAAGAGTATCTCGACGGCCCAGAGCTCAGCCTTGATGCAGTGGTGTACGGCAGCCGGATCACCGTGTGCGGAGTGGCTGACCGCCATATCAGCTTCCCGCCCTTTTTCGTCGAGATGGGACATACCATGCCCAGCGCCCTGGCGCCTGATGTCCTGCGGCAAGCCGAAGAGGTTTTCGCCCGGGGTATTCGCGCCCTCGGGATCACCGAGGGCGCGGCCAAAGGCGACATCAAGATCACCTCCCGGGGCCCCGTGGTAGGGGAGATTGCGGCCCGCCTTTCCGGAGGGTACATGTCCGGCTGGACTTATCCCTACGCTTCCGGAGTCGAGGTAACCGCTGCGGCCCTCAGGATTGCGCTGGGCTTACCTCCCGGAGAGCTGCGTCCCACGCGAAGCTGGGTGTCGGCGGAGCGGGCTTTCATCTCGATGCCGGGTCTGGTAAGGGAGGTGGAAGGTCTGGAGCAGGTGAAAGAGGGACGCTGGATCGAAGAGGTATTCCTGCGGGTCCACCCCGGCGGACGGGTGGAGCTGCCCGTCAACAATCTGGGTAAGTGCGGGAACGTGATCTCCAAAGCGCCGAGCCGTGAGGCGGCGGTGACGGCGGCGGAAACTGGCGCCAGGCGGCTGCTGGTGCGTCTCGCGCCGGAGGACCCGTGGACCGAGGAATTCCTGGACGGAAGCCGCCAGGGGAGTTTCTCAGCCTTTGCCGGGATCCCGTCGGGCTGTAGACTCCGGATCGAGGGGATGCCCCCGTTCCGCGGAAAGCCTGAAGCCGCAGGCCACCGCCGCGTCCAGCTGCAGATCCTGGCTTTGCCGGGGATCGAGAGGGAGCAGACCGTAGACTGGCACGGATTTACCCTGTCCGCCGCCCTGGAGCGGGTAATCGAAGCAACCGGTGCCCGCTGCGTGCAAAGATCTTCTCCGGGAGCAATAGCCCTGGGAAGCCTGTTCTGGAGGGCCTTGCTCAAGGGAAGTGTCCAGGCGGGGATCTACCTGCTGGACTGCTTATGCTCAAAGGCGAGCGATCCGAAACAAGTACTGGAAAGGTGGATGCGCCGGTGGTGAAAGGGAAGAACAGCGCCTTTCTCCTTTTACTCCTGATTCTTGCCGTCCCGATTTGCGGGGACTCGCTGGCCCTTCAAGGAGTGTTGGAACGGATCGATGCCCGCCTGCAGTGGAATCCGGATATGGAGATCGGCTGCCTGGACCTCAACGGTCAGGGGTTGGGTGACAGGGGAGACCGGATCATCTTCAGCATCGGCTCGCCCTGGATGGTAGTGAACTATCGTGACAAGATTCGCACCTCCGGAGTGCTGCGGCAGGATGGACGCCTCGAGTTTCCCGAAGAAACCCTGGCGGCGCTCGAGCGCTATTTCGAGCTGCGGGCCCTGCGCCGGCTGCAGCCCCGGGTGGCGGCCATCCTGATCGATCCGGGGCACGGAGGCAGGGATTCCGGGGCCATAGGCGTCCACTCCAGCAAGACCGGCGAGCTTCGTATATTGGAAAAGGACGTGGTGCTCGCCGTTTCGAAAAGGCTGTACGGTCTGTTGAAGGCGCAGTACCCGGACAAGAATATCCTTCTCACCCGCGACGATGACCGTTATCTGAAGCTCGAGGAGAGGACCGAAATCGCCAACAACGTAAGCCTGGGGGAGTACGAAGCCATCATCTTCGTTTCGATCCACGCCAATGCGGCATTCAACCGGCAGGCCAAAGGATACGAGGTCTGGGTGCTGCCGGGCGACTATCGGCGTGAGCTCATTGACGCCGGAACCATGAACGAAGAAACCAGGCCTATCGCGCCCATCCTAAACGTCCTGCTGGAGGAGGAATATTCGATCGAGAGCATTTCGCTGGCTCAGGCGGTACTGGCCGGTTTCGACGAGATTGTCGGTGAGGAAACCGAGAACCGGGGTATCCGGGAGGAGTCTTGGTTCGTGGTTCGGAAGGCCAAGATGCCCTCGATTCTCATAGAGCTGGGATATCTGACCAACCGGGAGGAGGCGCAGCTTCTGGCGGACGAGCAATACTTGCAGAAGCTGGCTCAGGGCATATATACTGGGATCCGCAGCTTCATCGCCAGCTTCGAAAGCACGAAAGGATTCACCGAGTGATAGATCTGCGTTTCGGCGAGAGATCCGCCGCTGTGATCTTGGGGGCAATGTTCCTGTTTCTGTTTCTCGTTTCCCTGTCCCTGTTCGTTGTGGCCAGGCCGTGGAGAGTGCGGGTGCTGTTCTTCCCGCAAACAACCTCGAGCAAGTTGGCAGGTGAGCGACGTTTCCTTCCTCCCCGCAGAGATCTGACTTCGAGAATCGAGCAGTACGTACAGGAGATAATCCTGGGGCCGACCGACCCCCTGCTCACGCGGGTAGTCCCGAAAGATGTACGGCTACAATCCGTGATTGCCGGACAGGACGGTGTGTACGTCAGCCTCTCCAAAGAGATAATAGAGTCGAACAGCGGTTCAATGCTGGGCGCAGAGGACGCCCTGCAGGCTATCGCCGATGGTTTGCTGTTCAACTTCCCTCATATCCGCCGCCTGTATCTGCTGGTTGAAGGGCAGGTCCCCGGAGATCAATACGCCGACGGATTCGACTTCGAGAAAAAAATATTAAAATAAGTCGAAATAATAAGTTAAGTTTATAGACCCCGTATCAGATATTTAAAGGGAGAAAAATTGTTGACATCGAATTGGGGTGAACTATAATTTAGGTTAATCAAGGAGAGGAAAGGAGCATTGCATGAAAAAGCTGTGCATTGTAATAGGAATCACCCTTCTTGCGGCGGGTATCGGTTTCGCTGACACAAGCGTGCTCATCGATTTCTCGGAGCTCGTTCCCGACGTCACTGTTGGAGCGGCCACCGAGCCCAATGAGCACGAGGCGACCATGATCGACTTCAGCGAGGTGGCCGGGGCCAGCTACGACGAGGAGATCAAGGCCAAGATGAAAACGTCTCTGGCCATCGAGAACTGGTACGTGCAGCTCGCTTCCTCGTCCAGGACCGTTGCGAACCAGTCCAAGTCCTATACCAGGGAAGCCACACTGAAACCGACCGCAAAGCCCTTCGACGGCGAGGAGATGGCCGGCAAGACGGTATTGGGCGTCAGGGTCCACTTTCCGCTGCCCAATTTCAATTCCTATGCCTTGATCACGCCTCCCTTCGATATTCCTGCCTACCAGGTCAAGACGCAGCTCCAGGGAAACACCCTGGTGGAGGTGGAAGGGGACGAAGGCACCAAGTTCGACGGCTATGGTGTGGTTAAAAACGTGGGTGTGCTGAAGTCCCTGTCAGCCACCGTGTACGGCTCCAACTTCCCCAACGGTTTCGGGATCATTCTGCGGGACCAGGATGAAAACGAGATGACCATTTATCTCGACCATCTGCAGTTCGACGGTTGGCGCAAACTTACCTGGAACAATCCCAACTACATCAGTGAAGTTCGCAACCGCGAGCTGCGCAAGTTCCCGCTCTACCCCAAGAGCGAGCCGTTCATGAAGCTGGTGGGATTGATCCTGTACCGCGATTCCATGCAGGAGGGCGGCGATATCGTTACCTACGTGAAGGAAATCGAGATCACCTACGACCTGGCCCTGCTGGAAACCCAGCGTGACATTAACGACGAGGCGATCTGGGGAATTTTGAGCGAGCGCCAGGAAGCCCGCAAGCGGGCTGAGCTGCGCAGGATCGGCGACCTTCAGGTGTTGCGCGCTCTCGAGAAAGAGAAGATGGACAAGGGGCAGCAGTAGGCTTAACGCCCCGCCGCTTCAACCCGGAGCTTGAGCCCTCCAGAAGGCTCGGGCGTCCCTATCGAGGATCCGGGCAGGCACAACCCGGTCTCAGTGGGCGCAAAAAGATCCGGTTCTAGAACAAGGTTAAGAGAACAGAAAGAGGCTGCCCCTCGGGGACAGCCTCTTTTTTGCCTTTTTCCGGATACTCGTTGTTGCGGTGATTCTCTGTAGCCCGTGTGGACAATTTCACGATTCGAAGAGAAATAATCTGGGAGTCCGAAACCACGTCCGATAGTGAGGTCAGCGCCAAGGAGGTTGCACTCATTCGCGAGTATCGGTCTAATGATTCTGATATCGATTACAACCAGTGGCCTAAGCCAGCCTTGGTTGCATCGAATACCGGGAAATAGATAGGTTGACAATGTATATACAGGGAGGTATCATTAACTAGGGATGAATATTACCTTGGATGAGACCAAGAATGAATGGTTGAAGTCGACTCGTTCTGTTTCATTCGAGCAGATAGCCGGGATGCTCCTTGATGAGCAATACCTGGACATCGTGGAGAATCCGACACGCCAAGACCAGCAATATTTCGTTATGATCATCCAATCGTATACATGGCTGGTGCCTTTTGTGATCGATGCGGACGATCGGATTGTTCTGAAGACCGTATTCCCGAGTCGAAAATACCATAGACTGTACGGAGAAGACCAATGAAGTATCACTTGACGCCGGAAGAACGGGAAATCGAGAAGGATGCGCATCAGTTTCGGAGCGTGAACGAGGAGAAACGGAGGCGCGTTGAGGGTCTCATTGACCGTGCTCGGAAGAACCAAGCCATCAGTCTGAGACTCTCGGAATTTGATCTCGAAATGCTGAAAAAGCGGGCTGAGCAGGAGGGGCTTCCGTACCAGACACTGATCAACATGATCATCCATAAGTTCGTGACAGACCAGTTGTACGATAAGGATGAACTCCGCAAGGTGTTGGCCGGCATACAAGAAATGAAGGCAATGTTATGAATGCGATCCTGATCGTTTGCATAGAAAGGTCGAACCACTGCGGCGCGGCAAATCAGCTCCGCACTACCTCCTCCTGCCCTCTGCGGGACGTCTAGAGACCTCGCCAGCCTCCGGAGAACAGGTACCCGAGCACAATCAGGGTTTGCGCGCTGACATACGTCGCGGCCACGAGGGTTCTCCCGTAACGAAGGGAACCCCGGAACTGCTGGTAGGCCAGCAGGCTATCCGAAGCTATGAACGAAAAAGCACCGAGCAGGGGCAGCCAGAAGGGAAGAACTCCGACAATGGAGATCCGTAGTACCGCAGCCAGGGTCATCGCCAGGATCGCTCCCGTGTACACGGCGACCGGGATCTTCATCGATCCAAGTCCAGGATACAACAAGCGATAAACCATGGCTCCCAAGACAGCAAGAGGAACCGCTGCGGCAAACAGCCAGGGAGAAGATACGCCAACCTGCAACACCGGGCGCAGAAAGCCCGTCAGATAGGCAAGGTGCCCGAGCAGAAACGCCGCCAGACCGGCAGCGAAAAAACTCCTGCGCTCGGCTCGAATAAGAAAAATATCCCCAGCCGCCCCGCAGACTAAGCCTGCCACGATCCAGGGATTCGGACGCATGCAGGCCAATAGGTATGACAGAGCCAGAAACGGTATGGCAAAAGGCTTGGTCGCCCAGGTGAGGCGCCTCTTATTCAGCCCCGCAGCGATGATGTAGCCGCTGGAGGCCGCTGCAAACAGAACCGCCGCAGGCAGCGCCATGAGAGCGTTGTGGTGCATCGTCACGACAGTCATCACCGTACTGCACGTGAAACAGCGGGTCAAGCGTGCCGGCCGGCAATTGAAAGTTGGTCTTGTTCTTTGTGGAAAATTAATCAAAATGTACTGCTCGGGTCTTGAAAAAAAAAGAGAAAGTGCTATTATGTTCAGAAATTGAACAATTTCCTGGCTGGTCTTGGCCGGCGGGGAATTGTTGCTCCGGGATAGCCAGTTTCGGCGGCATCGTGGGGTTGAACAAAAAGTCTTTTTCCAATTCAAAGCGAAATGGTGCTGATTGTCCAACCTCCGTCCAAACACTCCGAACAAGGCCTGGCCCGCCTCTGAATCAAATCCCGACAGCGCAGTATTCATGATGCACTCTGAGACCAGGATTGGGTTCACGAAACACATACTGCTGATCGCATTCTTTCTGGTCCTCACTACCGTAAGTTTTGCCATGGATCTGGCCGAGATGCTCGACTTGGCGGTAGAAAACGATACCCGGTTGAAAGTGCTGTCCGCCACGCTGGAAAACACGCTACTGGGAATCGAACGTGCCAGGCTGGCGCCCGGCTTGAATTTCGAGCTTTCCACGGGAGATATCCAGACCGCCTATTCGCTCAATCCCCGTGAGGACGAGCCGGAATGGCTGGTTTCCTTCAATCCTTCGGCCGCCCTGGTTCTGGGAAGAAAAAGCGAAACGGAGATCTCCGCGGAGCTTCCGGTGGGAATCGGTTGGGGCAACACACGGGAGTTCACGATACTTCCCCAATTTGCCGTGCGACAGCCGTTGGACAGGCTGTTCGACGGCGAGAAGTTCACGGAGGTCGAGACGATGCAGAATCGCTACGCCGCCGAGAAATCCCGCGTAGACATGGTCAGGCGCGTGAAGGAGGTCGAGCAGGACCTGTTGAAGCGACTGTCGACACTTACCGAAATGCAGCGGCAGTCCGCCGCGCTGAAGCGAGAGCTTGCCTCCGCCAGAGAAGCCCGGGAGGAGTCGTTAGCGCTCCAGAGCTACGCTGAGGGAAGCGCTCAAGCGCGTCAACTGGAGTTTTCTGTGAGTCGATTGGAAAGGCAGGCTGAGCTTCAGGAGAAAAGATTCGCTTTAGCCTGGAAGGAGCTTGAACGGATCGTTGGCAAGCCGGTGGAGAAGCTGCCTGACGCTCTTCCGGAAGCCCCACTTCAGATCCCCGATCCGGCTTCTGCTCCGAAGAATCCGGATGTGTATATGGCTTCTCTGGCCCTGGAGGTGGAAAAAGCCCGCCTGGAGGAGCAACGGCAGCC
>CAYMEK010000084.1:0-15479 GCA_964389305.1 uncultured Spirochaetaceae bacterium | reverse complement strand
GGATGAAGTAGCGGGCCACCTCGACCATGCAGGTGCCCTCGTCCATGACGATCATGCCGCCGGAGCCCATGATGGAGCCGGCCTGAGTCAGGGATTCGTAGTCCACCGGGGTGTCCAGCAGGCTCTCAGGGATGCAGCCGCCGGAGGGACCGCCGGTCTGCACCGCCTTGAATTTTTTCCCCTCCGGTATGCCGCCGCCGATGTCGAAAACGATCTCCCGCATGGTGATGCCCATGGGCACCTCGACCAGTCCGGTGTTGTTTACCTTGCCGACCAGGGAGAAAACCTTGGTGCCTTTGCTGGTCTCGGTACCGATGGAGGAGAACCAATCCGCTCCCCTCCCGATGATGTGGGGGATGTTGGCCCAGGTTTCCACGTTGTTGATGTTGGTGGGCTTGCCCAGGTAGCCGGACTGGGCGGGGTAGGGCGGCCTGACCCGGGGCTCGGGAAGCTTGCCTTCCAGCGAGCCGATCAGGGAGGTCTCCTCCCCGCATACGAAAGCCCCGGCGCCTTTGCTCACTAAAATGTCGAAGTCCAAGCCTGCGCCGAGAATGTCCTCGCCGAGCAGGCCGTAGCTCCTGGCCTGCTCCAAAGCCTGATTGAGCCGTTCGAGGGCCAGGGGATACTCACCCCGGATATAGATGAATCCGTGGCCGGCTCCGATGGCCCGGGCTCCGATCAGCATTCCTTCCAGAACGGCGTGAGGATCCGACTCCACGATGGAGCGGTCCATAAAGGCCCCGGGGTCCCCTTCGTCCGCATTGCAGATAAGGTACTTTTCCGAGCCGGGAGCGTTGCGGCAGAACTCCCACTTCTTTCCGGTGGGAAAGCCCGCCCCGCCCCGCCCGCGCAGGCCCGAGGACTTGATCTCCCCGATAATTCCCTCCGGGTTCATTTCGGTGAGTGCCTTGACCAGGGCCCGGTAGCCGCCCAGGGCGATGTACTCGTCGATGTTTTCCGGATCGATCAATCCCCGGTTGGTCAAGGCTATGAGTTGCTGCTTGCCGAAGAAGGGGATATCGCTCATCTTAGGGATCGGCGCCCCATTCTTGGCAGAAGTGTACATCAGCTTTTCCACCGGACGCCCATTGAGGAGATGCTCTTCCACCAGGTGCGGGACGTCCTGTTCGCTGAGCATCTGGTAGAAGATATCGTCCGGCTTGACTACTACGATAGGCCCGTTGGCGCAGAAGCCGTTGCAGCCCGTGGTGACCACGCGGATCTTTTCCTGCAGCCCCTGCTTCTCGATCTCTCTCTCCAGAGCGGTTTTCACCTTCAAGGAGTTGTTGGAAACACACCCTGTGCCGGCGCATACCATGATTTCGCGGGCGCCCGGGGCGACGCCTCTGGCGCCGGGATGAACGTCGACGCCCGCCTTTCCGCGAGCCTCCCTGAGCAGCGAAATGGATTTCAGGCGCCGGCGGATGGCATCCAGATCCTCAGGTTTGAGTTTCATGCTCTCCATTCTCCTGCCGGAGTGTTTTCAGCAGCCGGGTAATCTTCTTCTGGTCCATCTTGCCGTAATACTCCCCATTGACGGTCACCAGAGGTCCCAGGGCGCAGGCGCCGAGGCAGTTGACCGTCTCCAGTGTGTAGCTGCCGTCCTGGGAGGTCTCTCCCGCTTTGAGTCGGAGCTCCCGCTCGAGAGTATCCACCACCTTGGAAGCGCCCCGTACGTGACAGGCCGTGCCCACGCAGACACAGATGTGTTTTTTACCGATAGGCTCCAGACGGAAAGACTTGTAGAACGTAGCCAGGCTGTAGAAAATGCTGATTGGAACCTCTATCAGCCGCGACGTCTCCTGCAACACTTCTTCGGGCAGGTAGCCGTACTCCTGGCTGATATCCTGCAGCACCGCTATCAGAGAGCTTTTACCGCTGCGGTATCGCTCAACGATGGACTCCAGTTTTTCGCTCATCACTTCAGTCGCCATGTACTCAGTGGATGATAACGCGCCAGCGTTTCCTGGTATCGAATTTCTTGTTCAAGGCCATCTGCCGCACCACGGTGAGGAAATCGGGGATGGCGATCTGCAGGTCGTTCTTGACCTTGACCTGGCAGGCCAGCCTCATTCCTTCCTGCTTTTCCTGGCGGCTCATGAATATCTCCTCGGTGGGCAGAATCTGCCCGCCACCGCTGGCTACTTTCACTTTGCAGTAGCCGCAGCTCCCCTTGCCGCCGCAGGAGGAGCTGATCTGCACGCCGTGGTCGATCAGGTAGGAAAGCAGGTTGTTGCCGCCCTGCACCTCGAACTGCTGCTGTTCCTCCCCCTGAGCGACCGTTATCTTGCACTTCCCGTAGGTCACCAGCAGGCGGTCGGCTACGGCCAGCAGCACGGTAATGACCAGTAGTATCGAGTTCATCAGGATCAACGGCATGAAATTCATTGCACGTTCACCATTCCCGAGAAGCCCAGGAAAGAGAGGGCCAGAATGCCGGCCGTCACCATGATGATACCGGGGCCCCTCATCCCCTTCGGGATGTCGCCCACCAGCTTCAGTTTTTCATTAATCGCCGCCACGATCACAATGGCCACGGTCCAGCCCACCGCGGAGCCGAAGGCGAACACGATGGTCGACAGGAAGTCGTACTTGCGTATCACCATGAACAGGCTTACCGCCAGTACGGTGCAGTTTACGGTGATCAGGGGCAGGAAGATACCGAAAGCCGCCTGGAGCACGGGAAAGAAGCGCTCCATGATCATCTCTACCAGCTGCACCGATGCGGCGATCACCACGATAAACACAACGTAGTAGATCAGGGTGCTGCCGGTGGGCACCAGGATCAGGTTGTAAACCGGCCAGTTGATCAGGGCGGTAAGGGTGACCACGAAGATCACGGCGAAACCCATTCCCACCGCCGTACGCAGGCTGCGGGACAGGGAGATAAAGGGGCACATGCCCAGGAGGTAGGTCAGGGCGATGTTGTGGGTCAAGACAGCCGCCAGAAAGATCGTCAGCAGGCCTATTCCGATCATGCTTTACCTCCCTATTCCTCTTCCGTGCCCGCCAGGCTGCGGCTGATCCAGATGAATACCGCCAGCACGAAGAAGGCGCCCGGTGCCATGGCCATCACCACCCAGTTGGTGAAACCCGCCGGCATGACCCGGAAACCCAGGATGGTGCCGAACCCGAGCAGCTCCCGCACGACCGCGACGCTCACCAGCGTGTAGGTATAACTGAAGCCGTTGGAGAAGGCGTCCAGCAGGCTCTGCCCCACACGGTTCTGTATGTAGAAGGCTTCGGCCCGGCCCATGATGATGCAGTTGGTGATGATCAACCCGACGTACGGTCCGATCGCCTGCCGGATATCGGGAAACAGGGCATGGAGAGTCCTGTCCACCACGATGACAAAGGTAGCGATGATGATCATGTAGGTGATCATCCGCACGCGGGTCGGGATCAACCGGCGCAGGGCGGCGACCAGCAATCCCGTGGCCAGCAGCACGAAGGTGACCCCCGCTCCCATGGCCAGGGCATTGGCCACCGTGTTGCTGACCGCCAAAGCCGAGCAGATGCCGAGGATCATTGAAAAGATCGGGTGGTTTTTCCAGATCCCGTTGACAACGGTTTTCAGGCTCTGGCCCCTGGAAAGGGTTCCGCTTCTCATTTCCGCTCTCCTCGTTCTATGACGGGCACATACTCTTCCAGGTTCTCATTGAGAATGGCGATGAAGGCGTTCGAGGTCAGGGTGGCGCCGGTGATGGAGTCGACCTGGTTGTCCGCCCGGCTGCGGCCTGCGGGAACCAGCTCCAGCTTCGGAACGAAACGCTTGCCCTCGAACTCGGACAGGAAGGGTTGCCCGGCAATGCGGCCGCCCAGTCCCGGAGTCTCTTCCTGCTGGATGACCGTCACCCCCGTGAGCGTCTGGAAATCCGGCTTGATGGCCACGATTCCTTCGATCGGTCCCCAGAGGCCCGAGCCCGTATAGGGAAAGGCGATGTCGCCATCCCTGCCCACGTAGTAGGTTTTGCCGTTCTGCCGCTGCACTTCCACATTCCGGGCGAACACCTCCTCCACCCGGCCTGGAGTATAGGGGATGGCGAGCGCCTGGAGTACGCTGGACTTCTGCCGGATTTCCTCATTTCGTTCGATGACCGGCGCGGTGTAGAAGTTCACGGCTACCAGAACGCCGGTCAGGATGCTTCCCAGGACCAGCACGAATACCACCATAAGTATCTTGTCTTTCATCCCTTAACCGGCCTGTACTTGAGATTCACCACCGTAGAGTCGATCAGCGGAGCAAGGGCGTTCATGAACACAATGCTGAACATTACCCCCTCGGTAAAGCCGCTGAAGGTACGGATCAGCACCGTTACGACGCCGCAGCCCAGGCCGAAGATCCACTTACCCGGTCTGGTGGTCGGAGAGGTCACCGGATCTGTGGCCATGAACACGGCCCCGAACAACAGCCCGCCGGACAGGAACTGGAACAGCGGAGGGGCGAAGGTCTGAGACGCCAGGCTGTGGCCGATCCAGGCGAACAGCCCCACCGAGGCCAGATAGCCGGCAGTGATGCGCCAGCTAGACACCCGGGTCAACATCAACAGCAGTCCGCCGGCGATGATCCCGAGGCGGAATACCTCTCCGGCGCTGCCCGGCACCTGCCCGAGAAGCAGGTCGAGGTACGGCGCCGTTACCTGCTCCGACCTGTAGGCGGCCAGCGGAGTCGCGGCGGTGACGGCGTCGGAGAACGGCGCCTTCCAGGTAGCGGACATGATCTCGGGAAAGGCAATGGTGACGAAGATCCGGCCGACCAGGGCGGGATTGAAGATGTTGCGGCCCGTTCCGCCGAAAACCTCCTTGCCGAAGAACACGCCGAAGGCGATGCCCACCGCCACCACCCAGAGGGGAGCGGTCGGCGGCAGCACGAGAGGGAAGATCAGCCCCGTCACCAGGAAGCCTTCCTCGATTTCCTTCTTGCGAATCACGGCGAAGGCCACTTCGATCACTCCACCGACTACGTAGGAGGTCAGGATCATGGCCAGGATATACCAGCCGAAGAACACGATGGCCGCCACGGTGGTGGGGATCAGGGCCAGGATCACCGTGGACATGTAGCGCTTGATCTCGATGTGATCGACTATATGGGGAGCCTGCCCGGTGGTCTCCCGGCTGCCGAGCAGGATTCCCTCCAGTGTTTCAATGACTGGTTTCAGCGATCGCAGCTGCCTGGCTTTCTTGAGGCGCTCGAACAGCGCTTCGATCGTTTTCATGGCCGCTGCTCTCCGGCCGGGTCCAGGCCTTTGAGCCGCAGACGTGCGGCTTCCTCTCCGGTTGGATCGAGACCTTCCGCCCTCAGCCTGTCCTTGCCCTCGCGTAGCAAGCGGGCCAGAGGGATCTTCGAGGTGCATACGTAGGTGCAGAGATTGCACTCGATACAGTCGAAGATGCGGTAGCGCACCAGGGTTTCGTCGACGATTCCCCGCTGTACGTAACGGTGCAGCAGGTGCGGCAGGATGCCGGCCGGGCAGACGCTGTCGCAGTAGCCGCAGGCGATACAGGGCCGGTGCTCGCCGTGGACGTTGGTGTCGGCGGTCTTGGCCAGGGGAAGGAAGTTGGCGAGGAAAGTCCGCGAGTAGGAATCCGTCCCGAATCCCGGACGGGCAAAAGACAGCGGCGGCCCGCCGCGTTGCTCCGGGATCGCGATCACCATCGAAAGGCGCGGATCGACTGGCTGGGACAGGTCGGGGAACTCCCGGCCGCTGAGCACACTGTTGCGGATAATCCGGGATTCCCGCTTTTTGCTGAGGAACACGCCGATCGCCGTTTCGATCGGGGTCCCGATACGGACCCGCAGGTGAAGACGGCCCACGAAGCCGGTTCCTCCCAGAGCCACTATCCTGTCGATCACGGGCTTGCCGGCCACGACAGCTTCCCGAGCCTGGAGCAGGGTCTGAAGATCGAGAATGACTACCCCCAGATTGACGGCGGAGTAGCCGTGAGGAAAATCCAGTCCGAGTACGGTGGGCACCAGCACCTCTTCCCGGCCTTGCGGGTACTTGTCCTGCACCAGGTGCAGGCTCAGCTCACCCAGACCCAGCCGGCGGCCGGCGTTTTCGACTTCGCCGAGCAAAGTCCTCTGTTTCCCTCCGGCTACCAGGTGCAGGCGGGCGCGGGGCATGATTCTGGCCAGGATAGCCAGTCCTTCGGCGATCCGCTCCCCGGCCTGCTGGTGGAGCCAGACCTGGAGGGACGGGTTGTACGCCTCCGCCTGCACCATCTGGACGATGATGTGCTCCGCCTCTTCCGGGGAGATGACGGAGCTGTTGAAGTGTGTCGGTATCCCGCCGTCGGGCAGCCCGCTGACACCGGAAAGGTACAGCAGCTTCTCGAGCGCCTCCGCCTCGAAATTGTTCCACTCGGGGGAAAAACCGGCGAGCGGAGTCCAGGACTCCGTTCCGTCGCCGCGAATGAGCATGGCCGGCGCCTGTTCGCCGAGCCAGGGGACCTGCCGGATATCTTCCACCCTACCGTTGACCGAAGCCAGGACGGGGCCGCCGATCTGCCGGTCGTCCCTGGCTATGATCTGGCCTGCTCGTACCCTGTCTCCCCGGGCCACGGATGGGGGGATCTCTCCCCCGGAAGCGGACAGCAGGGCCAGGGTTGCCAGCTCGGGAATGTCTGTGTCTATGAGGCGGGGTTCCGGCTGTCCGGCGAAACGGGTAAACCGATAGCCCCCGGAAAAGCTTTTTCGATGTATCGCCATGGCTACTCGTTACAATCCACTTCCCGGCCTGAGGGAGGAAGCCCGTACGCTCTCGCCGAAACTCAGGTCCGACAGGCGCTGATCACCAGTTTTTGGGCCCGCTCTTGACGGACATGACTCCACTGCCCGGATTCACCTTATGGCAGTTCAGGCAGGCGCCCCGGTATACCCTGATAAAGGCGTTGTCGTTGGGATGGCGGTAGTGAACCTTATGGGTGATGAGGTTCAGAGGGCCTGCCTGAGTACCCTCTTTGTGGCACAGCAGGCAGTCATTGGGAACGGTCTTGACAATCGCGTCGATCTCGGGGTGACCCTCGACCTTGGCCACTTCGGTATTGAGCCTGTAATCCTTGCCCTCCCCGGCGAGCGCGTGACAGTCCACGCAGCCGTTGGGGTGCTCGTCGGTGACGGTCACGCCGGGCAGGAACGGCTTGTCGTTGTCAGCGGCTACGAAGACCAGGATCACTGCGATCACTGCCCCGGCCAGCAGGAGAGAGAACAGGATCTTACGCGCCTTTTTCATCTGTTTACTCCTTGTATTATAGAACACATACTATTCGACCTGACGTCGATACAAAGGACGAACTGTGCGCGTCTGATTCAGGATGCAGATAACCAGGTTGAAAACAAAAAACATTAGTAAATTAGTTCACAATCTCCCTACATTACTGTATAATAAGCTAGAAAATCAAGAGGCTGCCGTTGATTCCTGAGAATCGTGATTTCGCTAATTTAATCTCGATTTACTATATACAGCTATTTTAATATTTGTAAGAGGAGGAAAATATGTTTTGGAAGGAACCGACGGGGCTGAAGAACATTCCGTTGAGCTCCAAGATTGGAATCAGTATTCTGCTGATAACTGCCGGGATCGGCTACCTGCTGGGATTCGCCAATATCTACCTGTCCTACTCGCCGGCGGATGAGCAGCCGGGGATATCCGTGCAGGATATCCGCATTACCTTCTACGGAGCACGGGAAAAGACCACTCTGGAGAAAGCCATCGACGGCAGCATGAGGGGATATTTCAGCGATGAGGCCGGTTACCAGGCCACCAAGGACTGGATCGCCGCCGGAGCGCCGGAGAGCGGTTTTCCGCGGATCAAGGAGATTTTCGACGCATCCTGCAGCACCTGCCACTCCGCCGACGCCCAGGTCGCCGGTGTGGTGACCGAAACCTATGACGACGTGGCCCAGTACCTGCAGCAGGATACGGGTAAACCGGTCTCCAGGCTCGTGTCCTTAAGCCATACCCACGTGCTCGGCACGTTCGCCGTGATGTTCGTGCTGATTTTCATCTTCTCCTTCACCCTCTACAAGGAATGGATAAAGATCGTGGTGATCACCTTCTCTTCGCTGGCCATCACGGTCGATATTGGCTCCTGGTGGCTGGCCAAGCTGTCGGGGGCGCTGGCTCCGCTGGTGTTCCTGGGGGGGCTGATCATGGCCCTCTCCTTCGCTGCCTTGATCCTGCTGTCCCTCTACGAGCTTTGGATCAGGAAAGCGTAGCGCCCGTCTTGCGGCAAGAGCTCATTCTCCCTCATACTTCGCTGCCGGCTGAATATGCGGCAGAGGGGTTTTTGTTGCAACCGAAGCCCGCTTCGGATGCAGCGGCCGGGGTGCGTCGTGGACATAAGGTTGACCGGGAAAGGCTTTATTTCTATTTTTATGTATATTAGCTCACTATATGACAATGGAAAAATATGACCGTAAGTAATTGTGCGATCGTCGGAGGGCTAAAATGAAAAGGCTCCGTTTTTACACTCTCTCTGCGCTGCTTCTCGGCATGACGGTCTGGGCTTCCGCCGACGTGGTAGTCTCTCATGCCCTGGCGGTGCGCGGGAAACCCAAGTATCCGGTCGGATTCCGGCATTTCGATTATGTAAACCCCAATGCCCCCAAAGGGGGGCTGGTGACCTACTATACGCTGGGCACCTACGACAGTTTCAATCGCTACGCCCAGCGCGGGGATTTCTTGGTGGCCAGCGAGTCTTTCAACGATTCCCTTATGGTGGGCTCCGACGACGAGATCGACGTATACTACGGGTTGATCGCGGATAAGGTGGAGTACGACAGCGACTATCGTTGGATCATCTTCCACATCAATCCGAACGCCAGGCACCAGGACGGTGTGCCGATCACGGCCGAGGACGTGGTATTCAGCTTCAACAAGTTCGTTGACGAAGGGGTTCCCCAATGGAAGAGCTACTTCAGGCTGGTGCAGAAGGTAGAGGCTCTGGATCGCCTGCGGGCCAAGTTTACCCTCTCGGAGCCGAACAAGGAGGTCCTTGTCAACCTGGGTACCATGACCGTGCTGCCCAAGCACTACTGGCAGTCCCGGGATCTTTCCGAACCACTGGAGGAGGTACCGATCGGCAGCGGGGCCTACACTGTGAGAGACTACAAGATGGGGCAGTATGCGGTCTACGAGCGGCTCAAAGACTACTGGGCCAGGAACCTGCCGGTAAACCGGGGACGACTCAATTTCGATTCCATTCGCTACGACTACTACCGGGACCAGACGGTGGCCTTCGAGGCCTTCAAGGCTGGAGAGTACGACATACGGGTGGAGAACGAGGCCAAGAAGTGGGCCACCCAGTACACCGGGCCGGCCATCGAAGCCGGCTACATTATCAAGGAAGAGATTTCCCACGAGATTCCGCCGGGCATGCAGGCTTTCATCTTCAATACCCAGAGGCCCGTTTTTCAGGACCGGCGGGTGCGCAAGGCTTTGAACTACCTGATGGACTTCGAGTGGATGAACCGCAACCTCTTCTACAACCAGTACACCCGTACCCGCAGCTACTTTCAGAACACCGAGTACGCCGCCACCGGGCTTCCGAGCCGTGAGGAGCTGAAGATCCTGGAACCGATCCGGAACGAGATCCCTCCCGAGGTCTTTACCGAGGAGTACGATCCGCCGGTGACCGACGGCTCGGGGAACATTCGAAACCAGATACGGCAGGCGCTGAGACTGCTCAGGGAGGCGGGCTGGGAGGTGCGGAATACGCAGCTTGTAAACAGGCAGACCGGAGAGCCTTTCGAGTTCGAGCTGATGATCTACACGGATACGACCGAACGGATCGCCGTCCCGTTTCAGAGAAACCTCGAGCGGGTGGGCATCAAGATGGACATCCGCAAGGTCGATCCGTCGCAATATCAAAACCGTTGGTACGATCATGATTTCGACATGGTTTCCAGCGGTTTTTTGCCCCATTTCTATCCGGACACCTCTCTGAAGATTTCCTGGGGCAGCAAATACATCGACTCCACCTACAACCAGGCGGCGGTTCAGGACGAGGCGGTGGATTACCTGCTTGCCGGCATCGACGAACACCAGGGGGACGACCAAGCCCTGCTGTACTGGGGTAGGGCGCTGGACCGGGTGCTGACCTGGAATTACTACGTGATACCCCAGTGGTATCTGAGCAAGTTCCGGGTTGCCTACTGGAACAGGTTCAGCCGCCCGTCAGTTCGCCCCAAGTACGCTTTGGGCCTGGATACCTGGTGGGTGGATCCGGCCAAGGAGCGAAAGCTGCCGGCGCGCTAGACCGCGAGGCCGGTCCGGCAGGCAGGCTGCTTGAGAACCGATGCTCTCCTACATCATCCGGCGAGTGCTGCTGATCATCCCGACTCTTTGGGCGATCATCACGATCAACTTCTTCGTGGTGCAGATTGCTCCCGGGGGGCCGGTGGAGCAGATGGTGGCCAAGATGCGCGGAATCACTGTAAACACCCGTCTGGAGAGGGTGTCCGGCATTACGGGTAGTGAGGTCACGCCCGCTGAAAAGAAGGAGAACGGTTCCTCCGTGTACAAGGGCGCCCGCGGATTGGACCCGGAGGTCATCGAGGAGATCAAACACCGTTTCGGTTTTGACAAGCCGATCCACGTACGCTACTTCGATATGCTCAAGCGCTACCTGGTGTTCGATTTCGGGGAAAGCCTGTTCCGCGGCGGCACCGTGCTCGGTCTGATCGCTTCCCGCCTGCCGGTTTCGATCTCCCTGGGCATCTGGAGCACGCTGTTAATCTATCTGATATCCATCCCTTTGGGTATTGCCAAGGCGGTGAGGCACGGGAGCCGTTTCGACCTGGCCTCGAGTACGATCGTGACCGTCGGCTACGCAATCCCTTCCTTTCTTTTCGCTATCCTGCTTATTGTCCTGTTCGCCGGGGGCTCCTATTTGAAATGGTTTCCCCTTCGCGGTCTGGTTTCGGACAATTTCCAGGAGTTGACCCTGCTCGGAAAGATCGCCGACTATCTCTGGCATATTACTCTGCCGGTTGCCGCCCTGACGATCGGCGGCTACGCCACGTTGACCATGCTCACGAAGAACTCCTTTTTGGACGAGATCAACAAGCAGTACGTCATGACGGCGCGAGCCAAAGGTCTGGCCGAGCGAAAGATCCTCTCGGGTCATGTTTTCCGTAATGCGATGCTGCTGATCATCGCCGGATTTCCGGCGGCCTTCATCAGCATGTTTTTTACAGGCAGCGTTCTAATCGAGGTGATGTTTTCTCTGCAGGGACTGGGTTTGCTCGGCTTCGAGGCCGCCACCCAGCGGGATTACCCCTTGATGTTCGCCACCCTCTACATTTTCACCCTCATGGGTTTGCTGTTGGGGCTTATCAGCGACATCACCTATACCCTGGTCGATCCGCGCATCGACTTCGAGAAACGGCAGACCTAGGCAGGTACAGGTTTGAGTGATGGCGCTACACCTCGGTTGGATAGATGGGATGCCCTGGCAGGGCTTCGAGAGGCGTGAATAGGCGGCAGCTACGGATTCGCTGGAGGCATCGAGAGTGAGTTGGATAAATGGGATGCCCTGGAAGGGCTTCGAGAAACGGGAATGAGGGGACCACGAGCATGATCCGGTTGAGCAGGCTGAACCGGGAGCGCTGGCAGCGGTTCAAGGCCAACAAACGGGGATTCTACTCGCTGTGGATATTCCTCTTTTTCTTCGTCTTGAGTCTCTTTGCCGAAGTGATCGCCAACGATTCTCCGCTGTTGATCCGCTCCCGGGGAAAACTGTACTTTCCACTGTTCAAGGAATACCCGGAAACACAGTTCGGAGGTGAGTTCCAGACGGCGGCGGACTACCGCGATCCTTACGTGATCGATCTGATCCAGAAAGACGGCTGGATTCTATGGCCCCCGATCCGCTTCAGCTATGACACGATCAACTACGATCTGCCCAGCCCGGCCCCTTCACCCCCGACCCGGGAAAACCTGCTGGGTACCGACGATAGGGGGCGGGATGTGCTGGCCCGGGTGATCTACGGATTCCGTGTCTCGGTGCTGTTCGGTTTCACCCTTACCTTCTTCTCCACGGTGATCGGCGTAACCGCGGGGGCTGTCCAGGGTTTTTACGGAGGGTTAGTCGATCTATTCGGCCAACGCTTCATGGAGATCTGGTCGGGCATCCCCACCTTGTACATCTTGATCATCCTTTCCAGCGTTATGCAGACCAGCTTCTGGTTGCTGCTGGGCATTCTACTGCTGTTCAGCTGGATGAGTTATGTGGGCGTGGTGCGGGCCGAGTTCCTGAGGGGCCGCAACTTCGAGTATGTACTGGCTGCCAAGGCTATGGGAATGAGCAACGCCCGGGTGATGTTCCGGCACATCCTGCCCAATGCCATGATCGCCACCCTGACCTTTCTGCCCTTCACTTTGAGCGGCTCGATCCTGGTGTTGACCTCCCTGGATTTCCTGGGTTTCGGGCTGCCGGTCGGATCGCCGTCTCTGGGAGAGCTGCTGGCCCAGGCCAAGACGAATCTGCAGGCGCCGTGGCTGGGAATCACGATCTTCCTGGTGCTGGCCCTCACGTTAACCCTGCTGGTCTTTGTTGGCGAGGCGGTGCGGGATGCCCTCGATCCGCGGAGGTCGTACTAGGCGCCATGGAAGCGGACAGTGCGGCAAAGCCGCTGATTTCCATTCGAAATATTCACATCGGCTTTCGCAAAGGCGAGCGTATCGACGAGGTTGTGTACGGCGTCGACCTGGACATCCAGGCGAATGAGACCCTCGCGCTGGTCGGAGAAAGCGGCTCCGGGAAAACGGTGACCGCCCAGGCTATTTTAAGGCTGTTTCCAGAGAGTGTTATCGCCTATCCCCGCGGCCGGATACTGTTCGACGGCAGAGACATCCTGGCCATGAACAACTCGGAGCTGCTGGCCATTCGCGGCAGCAGGATCGGTATGATCTTCCAGGAACCGATGACCTCTCTCAATCCTCTGCATACGGTCGAGAAGCAGATCAACGAAACACTGAACCTGCATAAAGGGCTGACCCCTTCCAAGGCCGGCCCGATTGTTCTAGATTGGCTGAGGCGGGTGGGGTTGAGCGATCCGGAGAAGAAAATGCTCTCCTATCCCCACCAGCTTTCCGGAGGTGAACGCCAGCGGGTGATGATTGCCATGGCCCTGGTGAACAAACCGAAGCTACTGATCGCCGATGAGCCGACCACCGCTCTGGATGTAACCATACAGGCACAAATACTCGAATTGATGAAGGAACTGCAGCGGGAGCTGAAAATGTCGGTGCTCTTTATCACCCACGATCTCGGTATCGTGCGCCGGATCGCCGACCGGGTGGCGGTGATGCATGACGGGCTGATCGTGGAAACAGACGGCACCGCGAGGATCTTCTCAGCGCCGCAGCATCCCTACACCAGGAAGCTCCTGGCTGCGGAACCAAAAGGGGAACCTCCGCCTTCGGATCCAGAGCGGGAAGTGGTGGTCACCACGCGGGACCTCAGGGTATGGTTCCCGATCCAGCGAGGAATGCTGCGCCTGACCAAAGGTCATGTGAAAGCGGTGGACGGGGTAACCTTGAAGGTGCGTAAAGGTCAGACTCTCGGCGTGGTCGGGGAGAGTGGTTCCGGAAAGACAACCCTGGGAAAGGCTTTGCTTCGCCTGGAAAAAAGCGACGGAGAGATCTGGTTCGAACATAAGGCCGTCCATGCAATCGACTCCAAGACGTTGCGTCCGCTTCGCCGGCGGATGCAGGTTATCTTCCAGGATCCCTTCGGCTCCCTGAGCCCGCGCATGTCGGTGGAGCAGATTATCGGTGAAGGATTGGTGATCAATAAAATCGGCACTCCAGACAGCCGGAGCGAGCGGATCATCGGGGTAATGGAGGAGGTAGGCCTCGATCCGGAGCACCGCCACCGCTATCCCCATGAATTCTCGGGCGGGCAGCGGCAGCGTATCGCCCTGGCCAGGGCCCTAGTACTCCAGCCGGACCTGCTTATCCTGGATGAACCGACTTCTTCGCTGGACCGGACGATCCAATTCCAGGTGATCGAGTTGCTGAAACGCCTTCAGGCCAAGCACTCCTTGAGCTACATCTTCATCAGCCACGACCTGAAGGTGGTGAAAAGCCTCTGCCACGACCTCGTGATCATGAAGGACGGCAAGATCGTGGAGGAGGGCAGGGCTCGTGAGATCTTCCGGAACCCGCGACATCCGTATACCAAAGAGCTGCTGGCTACGGCCTTCGAAACCTGAAGGTTGACCTGCGGCGGTCTGTGGTAATTCGGCAGGCATTGCCACCGCCCCGGTCCATTCACACTCCGGCGGGGCGCAGAGGGAATCCCCCTACAGGCCGGTTTGGCTGACCGGGCGATCCTGGAGATTTTGTAATAATAATACCTTGACAAACTAGGTACATAGGTGTTATTAGTATTGCGATATCAGCCAAGTTCAGGAGGAAGTCAATGAACAAACGGATAATTGCCATGCTCGTCGCCGTTATTCTCATCATGGGAACGCCACTGGTTGTATTCGCCTTCGGTCTGGAAGGCCTGGACGTATCGGCCCAAGCCGGCGGCGGAATGGCTATGGGCACCACGGATGATGACGCCAAATCGGGCAAGCTGCGCTGGGCACTCGGGGGAGGAGTGGCTGTCGATGTTTATCTTTTTAAGTTCGGCAACTTCAGTCTAGGTCCTTCTTTCGGTCTCGATTATGTCATGCTGAACTACTACGCAGATGCAGAGGGTGTACCAAATCCCGCTTTCGGAATGTTGGGGCCACCTGCAACCACCGACCGAACCTCAGAGGCTAGGTATAACTATCTAAACATTCCGTTAACACTGGCAGGAACGTTCGAGTTGAGTGACATGCTGTCTATAACCGTGAGGGCCGGTGGTTTTGCGGGCTTATTCCTGGGCGGCGTGTCCGATCTCACTTACGATCCAGAGATCAATACGTCTACAGGTTACCTTGTGGATGTATACACGGACGGCGAGGTCGACCTGGATGACGATAATACGGAGCAGTGGATGTGGGGCCTGCGCTTCTACGTCGGGGCCGAGCTCTTCAAGAAAGGTAAGCTCAGCTTCACCCCGGGGCTACAGTTCGACATGGGATTGACCGACACTTCGATTGACGATGTTCAGCCCCTGCCCTCCAAGGACACCTTCTGGGCCCTGACCGCCAATGTCGGGGTGAAGTACAGCGTGTTCTAAGAACGCTGGACCGATAACGTGAACGAAAAAGCCCCTCGGTGCCTCGAGCGCCAGAGGGGCCTTTTTTCTGGGTGTGGCCAGCCACGGCCTGTGTCGCCGTCCGGGTAACTGGAGCGCGCCTTCGCTTCAGGCGTAACTGTGCAGCCCCGCTAGAAGGTAGTTCACACCGAAAAAGGTGAATATGGTGAAGACAAAGCCAACGATCGAGAGAATCGCTGAGATCCTGCCGCGCAGCTTCTTGACCAGGCGGGTGTGCAGATAGGCGGTGTACACCAACCAGGTGATCAGGGCCCAGG
>CAYMEK010000083.1:6054-15884 GCA_964389305.1 uncultured Spirochaetaceae bacterium | reverse complement strand
CAGAAGGAGCTCGGCATCTTGAACGGCCACGTGGAGGAAATGTTCACAGGCCACAAGATCGTCAAAGCCTTCGGACACGAGCGGAGAGCCATCGAGGTGTTCGACGAAGTAAACGGCCGGCTCTACACTGCCGCCTGGAAGGCTCACTTCGTCTCCGGCATCATCATGCCCCTGATGAACTTCGTCAACAACATCGGTTACGTGCTCATCTGCGTGGTCGGCGGGATCATGGCGGCGAACAAGGTTCTCAAGCTCGGCGATATCCAGGCCTTCATCCAATACTCCCGGCGGTTTACCATGCCGATCGCCCAGACCGCCAACATCGTCAACATCCTCCAATCGACAATCGCCTGCGCCGAACGCGTCTTCGAGATCCTCGAGGAGGTCGAAGAGCTACCGGACCGGGAAGACGCCCTGGTGATCGAATCACCGAAGGGGGAGGTCAGCTTCCAGGATGTCACCTTCGGTTACACGGAGGGAGTCGTCCTGATGCAGGATCTGAATATCCACGTCTCGCCAGGCCAGACAATCGCCATCGTCGGACCCACCGGGGCGGGCAAGACCACGCTCGTCAACCTGCTGATGCGCTTCTATGAAATCGGCGGCGGCAGAATCACCGTCGACGGCGTCGACATCAGGGACATAGAGCGCGGCCGATTGCGCACCACGTTCGGGATGGTACTGCAGGACACCTGGCTGTTCAATGGCACCATCAGGGAAAATATCGCCTACGGCCGGGAACGCGCCACCGAGGAGGAGATCGTCGGGGCCGCGCGAACCGCCCACGCCGACCACTTCATCCGCGCCCTTCCTGCGGGCTATGACACGATCTTGAACGAAGAGGCGAGCAACATATCCCAGGGGGAAAAGCAGCTTCTCACCATCGCCCGGGCCATTCTCACCAACCCGGCGATTCTCATCTTGGACGAAGCCACGAGCAGCGTCGACACGAGGACGGAAGTCTACATACAGAAGGCGATGAAGGAACTCAGAAAAGGCAGAACCAGCTTTGTGATCGCTCACCGGCTTTCCACCATACGCGACGCCGAGCTGATCCTCGTCATGAACAACGGCAGCATCGTCGAGACCGGCAATCACGCTGAGCTGCTCGCCAGGGGCGGCTTCTACGCCGAGCTGTACAACAGCCAGTTCGCCGGAGCCTTCGTCAATGATACGCTCGTATCATAAGGAGTATGACCCATGATCAAGCACAGGAACGCCGAGACCGGCCGCGCTCGGCGCGGGAACCCGACCGCTGCGAATACTACCGCAGAAGGAGGAGACCGAAAGGATGAATCCCTGCGCAAGAAAAAGGGACGGAGGGCGCCGATCATCATCGGCGGCTTGATCCTCCTGGTTCTTCTCGTTGTGGGAATCACCTTCGGGACGTTGCGGATTGTCAATTCGATCAACTACGTGAGCACCGACGATGCAGCCATCGACGGCAACCACATCAACGTCAGCGCCAAGATATCGGGAAGAATCAAGAGCGTCATGGTGGAGGAAGGGGCCGAGGTCGAGGCGGGGCAGCTTCTGGTTCTGCTCGACGACGCCGATCTGCGCGCCCAGGAAGCGCAGGCGGCTTCTTCCCTGAACTACGCCAGGGAAAATCTGGTTCTGGCGGGAGTGAATGTCGAGAAGACAAAGGAAGACTACGATCGAACCGATACCCTGTTCAAGGCCGGCGCTGCCACCAGGGAACAATACGATCATGCAGCCAGGGCGCTGGACACGGCGAACGCGCAGTATTCGATCGCCCGGGCCCAGATCGATACCGCCAATGCGCAGCTTGGGGTGATCGAAGCCCAGCTTCTCAACACCAGGATCACCGCTCCGATCTCCGGGACGATCGCGACCAAGCCCCTGATGCCGGGCCAACTGGTCCAACCCGGTCAAACTATCTTATCGATCAATGACCTGAAAAACATCTGGATCACCGCCAACTTCGAAGAGACCAAGATCAGCCGGATCAAGGTGGGAGGCGCGGTGGACATCACCGTAGACGCCTATTCCTCCTATCCGTTCAAGGGCCGGGTCGCCCGGATCGGCGCCGCCATCCTGCCGCCGCCTTTTTCGATCGGCGAGTTTACCAAGACGACCCAGCGCATTCCGGTCAAGATAACGCTTACGAATATTCCGGGGAACTACGTGCTTCTGCCCGGGATGTCGGTAGAAGTCAAGGTCAGGGTGGAACCATCCACCCTCTGAATGGACGGATAGTCAGCGGACGGCTTCCAGTAGAAGCCCCAAAACACTCTCGAAATCTTCCCTGGCCTGGTCATCCCGCAAAACGTAGGGCCGTCCCTGGTCGGTGGAAACGACGATCTCCGGCCGGATCGGGATCTTGCCGAGAAACGGCACCCCCATCTCCCTGGCCGTGCGCTCCCCCCCGCCTGTGGAAAAGAGGTCGATCCTGCCGCCGCAGTGGGGGCAGATCAGGCCGCTCATGTTCTCCACGATTCCGAGTACGGGCATCCCCACCTGCCTGCAGAAGGTGATGGACTTGCGAATGTCCAGAAGGGAGATCTCCTGCGGCGTTGTTACGATGATCCCTTTGGCACCGGGAATAACCTGGGCTATGGTCAACGGCTCATCCCCGGTGCCGGGCGGGGAGTCGATAAACAGGAACTCCAGCTCGCCCCAGAGCACATCAGCGATGAACTGCTTGATCGCCCCGATTTTCAGCGGTCCGCGCCAGATCACGGCGGTGTCCCGGTCCTCCAGCAAGGAGGCCATGGACAGGACCTTCAGGTGCTTCCCGTAGGCGAGCGGCAGAAGCCGCTCGCCGCTCATCTGCACCGGCTCGCCCTCCAATCCCAACATCTTCACGGTACTGGGTCCATGAAGATCCACATCCATCAGGCCGACAGGGTGTCCCATTTCGGCCAGCGCCGCGGCCAGGTTTATGGCTACCGTGCTCTTTCCTACCCCGCCTTTGCCGCTCATTACCAGGAACGTATTCTTGATCCTGGCCAGCTGTTCGGCTATTCGTCTGTCCTGCTCCTGTCTCTGCTGCTCCTGATCTCCGTGCGCTTGTGCCATGGTTCTCCCTTTCTTCGTTGTCTGTTCTTACCATAGTGCATTTATCGACAATTGAGAATATGTTCGTTTTGATTTTTGCAGGCAAGCGGCTTCTCAAAACGATCTACGAGTGGCCGGCTGTATAGACAAAGTATTATATTCAAAACTAGGAGGCATCATGAGCTCTCTAGATGTAATGCGCTGCACGGCCTGTCGGGGCGGAGAGCCCCCGTTGAGCCGGGAAGATATCGAAGAATATCTTCCCCAGGTACCGGAGTGGAAGCTTGAAGAAAAGAATGGTATCTTCCGGATCGAACGCAGCTTCCGGTTCCCCGACTTCGCCCAGGCTCTGGAGTTTACCAATAGAATCGGTACCCTGGCGGAAAAGGAGGGCCACCACCCCTCCCTGCTTACAGAGTGGGGTCGGGTCACCGTGATATGGTGGACCCACAAGATCAAAGGACTGCACCGAAACGACTTCATCATGGCCGCCAAGAGCGACAAAGCCTATCAAGAGCTGCAGCTCGTGGAGCAAAATTGACCGCTGCCTGGCAGCCTCTGCTGGATGCCGGGCAGCGGCGCATCGCGGCGGACTTCGTGGTGCCGGCGTTGGCGCCGATATGAAGACACGTTAAATCTCTCCCGCTTTCCTCAAAAGCCGCCGCCCTGGGGGTTCAAGTAAGCAACGTGCCTGGTTGTGAAAAAAAGTGAAAACTCATTGACAGGTCTGCCGGAAAATGTGTACATTGTAAAGCAGTTTCATGAAAGCACTTTCTGGCCGGATAGCAAATCTTTCATGAAGAGGCGCGATCCGACGATATACAATGTTGCCGAAACCGCGGGCGTGAGCATCGCCACAGTATCCCGGGTGTTGAACGCACCCCACCGGGTAAACGAACAAACCCGCCGAAAGGTGCTCGAAGCCATCGAAGAACTGGATTTTGTACCCAAGGCGGAGGCCAGCGCCAGAGCCCGTAAGGACTTCAAGCGCATCGGTGTTTTGACCCCTTATTTCACCGAGCCTTCCTTCGTACAGCGCATGCGAGGGGTGTCCAATGTACTAATGGGAAGCGACTACGAGCTGATCGTCTACGCCGTGGACTCCCTGCCCCAACTGAGAGGATACCTGGACATGTTGCCGGTTTCCCGGCGCGTCGACGGCCTGATCCTCATGTCCCTGCCTCTGACTGATTGGGACGCCGAACGAATCCGGGACAGCCGTCTGCAGACGGTTCTGATCGAATACAACCATCCTTATTTCTCGAGCATCGAAATCGACAACGAACAGGGTGGACGGCTGGCCGCAGAATACCTGCTAAAAAATGGCTACCGCCGCCTGGCCTTTATCGGCGAGGCCGGGGAGCCTCCCTACTCCCTGCATCCCAGCACTTTCCGGCTGGCCGGCTTCCGGAAGGCATTGGAAGAGGCGGGAACAGAGCTGCCGGACCGCTATATCGGTCTCAATCCTCTGGATATCTGGACGGTCATGCATCAGACCCGTCAGTTCCTCGACCTGCCCGAGCCTCCCGAAGTGATCTTCGCCTGCTCCGACATCCAGGCGGTGGGTGTTCTCAAAGCGGCCCGTCAGCGCGGGCTCGCCGTCCCCGGCGACCTGGCCGTGCTCGGTTTCGACAACATTGACCTGGCCGACTACCTGGAGCTGACCACCATCGACCAATGTCTCGATGAATCGGGGCGTTCGGCGGTCGAGCTGCTCATAGCCCGGCTGGCCAATCCGTCCCGCCCGCTGCAGAACGTCAGGCTGCAGCTCAGCATCATCGAAAGGAGCACCGTTTAGAGGAAACATTAGTTACAAGGAGGTGATGATGAAAAAAAACGATCCTTTCCCCTGATGGGGAACGAGGCGCCTGGAAAGGGCGCGTGAGGTAAACTGAGCACAAACTTCTAAGAAAGGAGAAATCAATGAAGAAGTACTTGCTTTGTCTGCTGGCTTTGCTGCTCCCGGCCGCTATCCTGTTTGCCGGAGGCGCGCAGGAGCCAGCCATGACCGCCGGCGCGAAAGTCGTGAAAGTATTCGGCGCTTTCGTAGACCAGGAAGAGGTGCGCTTCAATGAAGCGATGAAGCCCTTCGAAGAGCGAACGGGTATCGATGTCCAGTACGAAGCTTCAAAGGAGTTCGAGACCCTGATCTTCGTGCGGGTGGAGGGAGGAAATCCACCGGATGTAGCCGCGCTGCCCCAACCCGGGTTGATGAAGAATCTCGCCGGGAGAGGCGCCCTGGTACCCCTCTGGCCGGGGATCATAAAGATCATCAACGAGAATTACGCCCCGGTCTGGCTGGAGCTCGGTTCCTACAATGGAAAAGCCTACGGGGTATTCAACCGGGTGAACATGAAGAGCCTGGTCTGGTATCCGAAGAAGGCCTGGAACCAGGCCGGATTCGCAACTCCCAAGACCTGGCAGGAGCTGGAAGCCCTCGAGAACAAGATGATCGGCATGGGCGACGTGCCCTGGACCGTCGGCTTCGAGAGCGGAGGGGCCACCGGCTGGGTCGGCACCGACTGGGTGGAGGATATCATGCTGCGCACAGCCGGTCCCCAGGTCTACGACCAGTGGGTCAACCATGATATACCTTTCAATGATCCAAGAGTCAAAAAAGCGGTCGAGATCATGGGTAAGCGTCTGCGGGACCCCAAATACGTATACGGCGGGCCCCAGTACGTCCTGACCACCAATTTCGGCGACGCCCCCAACATCATGTTCGACACTCCGCCCAAGGCCTGGATGCACAAGCAGGGTAATTTCATCACCGGCTTCTTCCCCGAAGACATACAGGCGAATCTAGACGAAGAGGTCGGCCTGTTCGGCTTCCCGCAGATCGATCCCCAGTGGGGAACGCCGGCTCTCGGCGGCGGCGACCAGTTCGCCATGTTCAACGACCGGCCGGAGGTGCGCCAGTTCATGGAGTACCTGGCCACCTGGGAGTCCGGAAAGATCTGGGCGGCCGCGGGAGGGGCCCTGTTCCCCTACAAGAATCAGGACCTCAGCGTGTATCCCACAGCGCTCGAGAGAGCTCAGGCGGAGCTTCTGCTCAACGCCAAGGTCTTCCGCTTCGACGCTTCGGATCTGATGCCCGCCGAAGTCGGCGCCGGAACCTTCTGGACCGGTATGGTGGACTATGTCAGCGGCGTAAGCGTAGACAAGGTTCTCAACGACATCGAGGCGAGCTGGCCCAAGTAATCCGCCTTTTAGTCAGGCAAAATCCACGTTGGACGGTTCCCCCTTCGGGGAACCGTCCGGCGTTTTCTTGATCGCCTCCCGGATTCAAGAGTATGATGCAGAAGTAAGGAGGGGTGCAACATCGTGGAAGATTTCGAAAAAACCAAACGACCCGAAGGCTTTTTCCCCAACCTGTGGCTGTTCCTCTGGCGAATACTGATCGCCATTGTGGTTCCGGGCGTCGGCTTCCTGGTGATGTACGCGGGCTTTCGCTTCCTCAGAGAAAGCAATGCTCCGGCGGGGGTCGTCGCGGTCGTCGCCATCATCTGGGGCGTAGGCGGAGTGGCGCTGCTGTTCTTTCTCACCAACTGGGTGATCACCCAGTTCGGCCCGACCTGGCGAAGACGGCTGCAGCCTTTTCTCTTCGTGGGCCCGGCCCTGGCTATCCTGAGCTGGTACTTGGTCCTTCCGACCCTGCGCAGCCTTTACCTGAGCTTCTTCGGTCCCGCCTCGAACAAGTTCGTGGGTCTGGCCAATTACATCTACGCATTCACCGACCGGGTGATGCTCACCGCCTTCCGGAACAATCTGCTCTGGCTGATCCTGGGCACCGGGTTGAGCGTGCTTCTGGGGTTGATCATCGCCCTCATGGCCGAGCGCTCCCATCTGGAGCGGTTTTCCAAGGCGCTGATCTTTCTGCCCATGGCCATCTCCTTCATCGGAGCCGGCGTGATCTGGAAGTACGTCTATGCCTACCAGCCGCCGGGCGCTGCCCAGGTCGGGATTCTGAACGCCATCGTGACCGCCTTCGGCGGACAGCCGGTGGGCTGGCTAACCTTCCGGCCCTGGAACACCCTGTTCCTGATCGTCATCTTGGTGTGGATGCAGACCGGTTTTGCCATGATCGTGCTGTCTGCAGCCCTGCGCGGCGTTCCCACTTCCCTCAAAGAAGCGGCCCGGATCGACGGCGCTAAAGAGCTGCGGGTGATCACGAGCATCGTCATTCCCTACATTCGCGGCACGATCGTTACGGTATCCACCACCATCCTGATCATCACTTTAAAGATCTGGGACATCGTGTATTCCATGACCAATGGGCTGTACGGTACCGAGGTGCTGGCCAGCCAGCAGTACAAGCAGATGTTCAAATTCCTGAACTACGGCCGCGGCTCGGCCATTGCCATCATACTGCTGATCGCCGTCATCCCGGTGATGTGGTACAACCTGAAGCAATTCATGCAGAGGGAGGTGTTCTGATGGCTGCCGGCGAAGAAAAAGAGAACAAAAGCGTACTCGTCACGGTTATCCTGCTGGTAATGTGTTTGCTCTGGTCCCTGCCGACCATCGGCCTGCTGGTCACCTCGTTCAGAAGCCGGGATGACGTCAACCGCAGCGGCTGGTGGACCGTGATCGGGAAGCCCGACTTCACCATAGAAAACTACAGGCAGGTCCTGGCGGGCAAGGCCATCACCTACGTGGATGCTGAAGGAAACCGGGTCACGGCCCAGTCCGAAAACCTGCTGCGGGCCTTTCTCAACAGCGTCACCGTCACCATTCCAGCGGTGGTAATTCCCATCCTTATCGCCGCCTTCGCCGCCTACGGGTTCGCCTGGGTGGAGTTTCCCGGGCGGAAGATTTTTTTCACTATCGTAGTGGCCCTGCTGGTCGTACCCCTGCAGATCTCCCTGATTCCTATCCTGAGGGACTACCTGAAGCTCCAGATCAACGGCACCTTCCTGGCCATCTGGCTGGCCCACACAGGCTTCGGTCTGCCCCTGGCGATCTACCTCCTGTTCAATTACATCTCCACCATTCCCCGATCGATCCTGGAATCCGCCTTCATCGACGGCTACACCCACTTCTGGATCTTCATCTACCTGATCCTGCCGTTATCGGTACCGGCGCTCGCCGCCTTCGCCATCTTCCAGTTCGTATGGGTGTGGAACGACCTCCTGGTGGCCATGGTTTTCCTGGGCACCGAGCCGGAAGTCTCCGTGCTGACCCAGCGGCTTCTGAACATGATCGGAACCCGCGGGCAGGACTGGCATCTGCTCACCTCGGGAGCCTTCGTGTCCATGATCCTGCCGCTTATCATCTTCTTCGCTCTGCAGCGCTTCTTCGTCCGCGGTCTGCTGGCCGGCTCGATCAAGGGGTGATGTGATGTGTGGCTGCGCGCTGCGGCTCAGAACAGGTACAGGGGATAGGAGTCCGGGTTTTTGCCGAAAAATGTAACCTGGTCGACCTGCTCGATCTTCTCCCCGTGACAGAGGGCGAAGAGCGAGCGCTCGACACCCAGACCTCCGCCGAAGGTTTCCGGAAAGAGCGGCTTTCCTTGATCATCCTTTTGGAAGGCTGCCAGAAGGAACGGACCGTAGCCGCCCAGCTCGTCGATGTTCAGAATGCTGTCCCCGTCGATCTTGGGCCGTACGCCCAGGATCTTGTTGTCGATCAGGCGCTCCACGATCGCCTCGTACAGCCACTCCCTCAGTCCCCCTGACATTACCTCGAAAGCCGGTCCGTACGAGCTGCCGCTCCGGCGGCGGCTGCGGATACAGAGGTCATAGTTATAGATCATCTCGGAATCGAACTCCGACAGGGGAACCTTGCCGCCGTCGGGCTTCAGGTAGGGGTAAATCAGATCGTAGTTTTCCCGCATCAGGCCGGTAATCCAGAAAAACTGTCCCTTTACCGTCTCGCCGAGGGGCCGCTCGATCGCCCTGGTGCCCAGCTTCTTCACCGCCTCGTCCCTGCGGAAGCGGGAAAAGGGCGTCTTCGGGACCTCCAGGGAGACGCCCAGGCCCTTGAGGTTCTCCTCGTTGGTCTCGCAGATCGCCGCAGCCGCAGCCACTACAAGGCGCTCGAAAAAATCCAGGGCCCGCTCGTGATCCTCTCGCAAGGCTTTTCGCACCTTCTCGGTCTGGTACAGATAGGTATCCAGGTCTATCCCCCGCTCTCTACGGACCTCGATATCCATCTGGGAGAAATCGATCAGGTACCGGCCTCTCTGCACCCGGTTGGGGCTCTCCATCTCCAGGCGGATGTTGGGCGAATCCACGTAGATCCCCCTGATCCTGCGGTTGAACATGGAAAGCAGCTTACAGTAGATCATGGAATGGGTGGTTACGTAGATCTGGCCCTTGTACCGTATCGACGGAGTGTGCTCCACGTCGTGGGACAGGGGATCGGTAACCGGGCTCATGGTCACCCGTTCGAGGTTGAGCAGCCCTTCCCTTGTCAGGTGCGTCTGCAGGGCATTGACCAGAGTAGTGCGAATTGCCAGGGCATGGTACAGACTGTCTCCCAGCCATTTTCCGATATAGTCGCTGCGAATGAACTCCCCCAGCGAGCTTCCGCTCTCGGTGAGAGCGGCCTGGTAGTTGAACAGGCTCTGCCCCACTTGCTCTTCGATTGATTCGTGCATGAGCGTATCTCCTTGCTTTTCTATGGGCCGAAACTTCGCTGCCCCAGTATAGAGGACATCCCTGTGCCGTTGGTACCCCCCGGTGCGATTACGGGATCCGCGGGGCGGCGACTCCGGCTGCCTGCGGCCCCGGCTGCCTGCGGCCCCGGCTGTCTGCGGTCCCATGAGGCACGTACCGCTGAAGGCGCACCGCGGCCGGGCGGAGGAG
>CAYMEK010000083.1:0-5954 GCA_964389305.1 uncultured Spirochaetaceae bacterium | reverse complement strand
CTGCGGTCCCATGAGGCACGTACCGCTGAAGGCGCACCGCGGCCGGGCGGAGGAGTATTGATCAAAACCCTCAGTTGGCCTATGCTCCAGTTCTCCGGGAAACCGCACGCTGTCATGAGTGATTCGACCACGCGATTCATCGTCCTGCTGACGGCAACCCTGGCCTCTTTTCTGACACCCTTCATGTCCTCGGCCATCAACCTGGCGCTGCCAGTGATTGGCGAAGAATTTTCTCTGGACGCGATCGCCCTCGGATGGATAGCCACCGCCTTCCTGTTGGCCGCAGCCATGATCATCATGCCCGCCGGCAAACTGGCGGACATCGTGGGGAGGAAAAAGCTCTACTCGATCGGGCTGGGGTCCTACGGCGCCGCATCACTGCTCTGCGCCCTCGCTCCCTCCGGGGTCCTTCTGATCCTGTTTCGAGTTCTTCAGGGATTCGGCGCCGGTCTGATGTACTCCACCAGCCTGGCTATCCTCAGCTCGGTATTTCCGCCGGAAAAGAGGGGAATGGCCCTCGGAATCGTAGCCAGCGCCACCTACCTGGGGCTGTCCGTGGGCCCGTTCGTCGGCGGCCTTCTCACCCACTACCTGGGCTGGCGGAGCATTTTCTGGACCAACGCTCCGATGGCGCTGGCTGCCCTGAGTCTGGTGGTCCTGGGATTGAAAGGCGAGTGGGCCGAAGCCCGGGGAGAATCCTTCGACTTGGCCGGCTCGATCGTTCTGGCCGCCGCGCTGCCCCTCATGATCTACGGAGCTTCCCGTCTGCCCGCACGACCCGGCATCCTCCTGTTTCTATCAGGTCTGGCCGGAATCACCGCCTTCTTCCTGTTGGAAGTTCGGATTCGCTCTCCCATTTTCCCCGTCCCCCTGCTCGGAGCCAACCGTACTTTCGCCTTCTCCAGCCTGGCCGCCCTGATCAACTACAGCTCCACCTTCGCCGTCACCTTCCTCCTCAGCCTCTATCTCCAGTACATCAAGAGCCTTGCGCCTCAACAGGCCGGAGCGGTGCTGGTCGCTCAGCCGGTCATGATGGCCCTGTTTTCCCCTCTGGCCGGGCGGCTCTCCGATCACATCGAGGTTCGGGTCCTGGCCTCGGCAGGCATGGCCCTGGTCACAGTCGGGCTGGCTATGCTGTCCTTCTTGGGCCGGCAAAGCCGACTTTGGTATATCGTAGCCAGCCTGATCGTTCTCGGCTGCGGCTACGCCCTGTTCTCCTCCCCCAACATGAATGCCATTATGAGCTCGGTGGATAAAAAGCTCTACGGGGTGGCATCCGCCACCGTGGGAACCGTACGCCTGATGGGCCAGATGTTGAGCATGACCATTGCCGTGCTGATCTTTTCGATTCTGATCGGGCAGAGCCAGATTACTCCGGTCGTCTATGCCCAGTTTCTCAACAGCCTGCACGCTGCGTTTGGCGTGTTTGCCCTGCTGTGCTTCGGTGGGATCTTCGCCTCCCTGGTCCGGGGGACGCTCCACTCCTCCTGAACCCCCCAAGCGGCCGGCCGTCCGGCCAGGCAGCCGGAGCTGGCGGGCCGCCGGAGCAGCGGACCAGCTTGCCGGATTGCCTGCGCTCCGGCCGGCCGTCCGGAGTGGGAAAAATCAATCGAAATGCAGGTCGCCCTGCCGTGAGCCCGATACGCGAAGCCCCCGGTCCGCTTCCTCCTGACGCGGGGAGAGCGCTGCTGCTGCAGAAGGTGAGGACATCATCTCCACGACGATGTCCAGCTCTTCCCGGCAGATCATTCCGCAGCGCAGCAGCAGCTGCAGGATCCTCAGCGCCGGTTCAGGCCGATTGCCCATTCTCTTGCCTCCCGTGATTGATAACTTAAATTATGTATAGTATTTATGAGTATTTGTCAAGCCCCGCGGGGCTCCCGCTTCTCTGTCCCGGCCTGATCCGGATCGGGAACCAGCCGGAAAAACGTCGGTTACTGGATAGTCTTGATGGGGTACCGGCCGACCGAACGGGCTGTCTCGAGCATGGCCCGGAAGTTCTCCGGCCGGACGGCCGAGGTAATCGAGTTCCCCGAGGACAGGATATGCCCCCCGCCGGGAGAAACGGCGGCGATCAACTCCCGGGTGGCCCGGCGCACCTGCTCGACCGTGCCCCGGCACAACAGGTCTACATCTACATTGCCGACCACGCAGACCCTGTCCCCCACCGACCGCTTCACCTCCCGCAGGTCCATGGCGGCGGCAGGCTCCAGGGGCCCGATGCCGTCGATCCCGGTAGCAACCAGGTCCTCCAGGATTGCCCAGATATTGCCGTCGGTGTGCTTGACGCAGAGGCCGCCCGCTTCCTTGATGTCCTGCACCACCTGGGTAAGACCGGGAAGGATAAACCGCCTGAAGTGGGCCGGCGACATGATGGTGCCGGTCTTGTGGGCGTAGTCGTCTCCCAGAACGATCAGATCCACGCCCTCTCGGATCGCCAGGCGGTGGATCTCCCTGTTGTAGTCGACCGCCAGGCGGCCGATCGACTCGGCCATTTCCGGATCGAGAATATAGCTCTCCAGTAACCGCTCCAGGCCGTAGAGGTTCCAGGAGGTCGCGAATACCGCCCGTCCGAGCATGAGAATGGCCCGCCGGCCTTTGAAACGCCTGACCGTTCTGCGCACGGCCTTGAGCAGCGGGTCCCGGCGCGGATCGGGCACCCGAAAGCGCTCAAGGTCTTCCCTGGCTTTGATCGGATGGCCGCAAACGTAGGGCAGCAGTTCCTCGGTAATACGCCGGCGCACGCCCCAGTTGTCTCTGTATTCCTTTCTGATCCGCAGGAGCAGGGGCTTGAGCCCGACCAGATACATGACCTGGTTGACCGAAACCGCATCCAGATCGAGTCGCTCGATCAGGTCGAAGTAGTCGTCGCAGCCCAGGCCCCTGACGACCTTCCAGTCGATCGACAGCTCCATGACCGGCACCCGGTCGGTGGCGCGCCTTTGGAGGGCGGCGATGACTCTCTCAAGCGAGTTGATGATGCGTCCTCCTCGAGGATCCTAACGCCCAGCGGTGAAGGCTGCGGCCATGAAGCTGACCACCGACTGGCTGGCCGTTTCCACGGCCTGGTCGTAGCGCAGCAGCCGGGCTCTGGTACCGTCAAGCAGCCGAAGCAGGCAGTAGATGGCCGGAACTCCGCAGACGTTGCGCCTGTCGCCCTCCGCCTGGATCCCCTGGAAGAAATCGTCGGCCTTGCCCGCCAGGATCGTTTCTATCATCGCCCGGTCATCCCGCTCAATGCGCTCAAGCAGGGAGGCGTTCAGCACAACGTCTTGCCCGAAACGCCGCCCGATATGGCTCAGATCCACCGAAGCGATACAGCAGGCTTCGGTTCCGCGCTCCTGCAGAGTCGCTCTCAGGGCCGCGATAAACTCCTCGATCTGCGGATGCTCGCGCGGCGATCCTTCGACGTAGAGCTGGGGAGGAAAGTGGCAGAGAATCGGGACGATGCGCACCCGCTCCTCAGCGTGGTACAGATAGCGCAGAAACAGGACCTGGAACTCCACCGAGTGCTCGCCACGGTGCACGAACTCGTCCTCGTAGAAATCAGAGCGGCAGCGGCCAGCCAGGTCGCCCAAAAAATCCCGGTCCGTGCGCACCGTGCCCAACGGAGTGTCGAAGTCCTTGCCGGTCAGCGCGAAGGGTTTCTGCATTGGTGCGTGGGCAATGCCCAGGATCACGAAAGTTCCGGGGCCGCCCTCCCTTGCCAGCTCGTCATAGCTCCAGGCGAAGCAGGTTCCTCCCCGCCTCAGGTCGATGTGCGGAGCGATCAATCCCCGCAGCCTGCCCGTTGGCGGGCCCGCTGCCGGAAGACCCGGCCCTTCCGGTCCCGTGAAAAGACGATCGAGCTGCTTCCTCAACGCGTCCCCTTCCGCTTCATAGGAGCTGCCCGCGTGCGAGGGCTGCCGCAGGGAAGCAGCCCGAAAGGCCTCGAGCGCCTCCAGCCTGGCCTGCCGAAATCGCTCCGAATCGAGGAACAGGGCGCCGTCAAGCTGCTCGATGATTTCCCGCAGCTTGTCGCTGAACAGCAGCTCCCCAAACCTGCGAGTGTACTCGCTCTGAATGTCCAGGATCGAGTGCTTGCCGTCGAACAGCGAGACGACGAACAGCAGCGGCTGCGGGATGAGCAGGAGCTTGTCCGAGAACCCCTGCGGGTCTCTCAGGCAGACCAGGTTGTCGTCGGTGGGAATAGCCTCAACGGGGCGCAGCCTAGGATAATCCGGGCAGTCCATTTAACCTCCGGACCACCTTATTCCCCCGCATCTGTTTTGACAAGATCCCCTCGAGTGCAACCGGACGCCGCGACCGGACATCCGCGGTCCCCCTGACCGAACCTCCCTGTGCCTGATTTCCCTCAGGCGCATCCCTGGCCTCCCTCCCCGATCCCTTGCCGAGCAGGACGAATTCGGCTACCGTAACCACCGCTGTCCGTCTCCTGCGGGCCTGCAAGGCTCTCGAAAGGGGCAGCCCCGGCGAACATGAAAGACGAGCTGCAACCCATCTGGCATACCCTCGACGCTCAGACGGTGCTCCGCCGGCTGAAGGTCGACGCCAAGCGGGGCCTGAGCAGCGAGCAGGCCTTGCGCCGGCTGGAGGCCGAAGGCCCCAACGAGCTGCAGGAGGGGGCAGCCGTGACCCCCCTGCGCATCCTGGCCCGGCAGTTCACCTCTCTCATGGTGCTCCTGCTGATAGCCTCCGCGTCGGTCTCCGGCCTGGTTCTTCGGGAGTGGGAGGACGCTACGGTGATCGCGGTGATCGTGATGCTCAACGCCCTGCTCGGCTTCTGGCAGGAGTTCCGGGCCGAGCGCGCCCTGGCTGCTCTGAAGAGCCTGGCAGCGCCCGAGGTACGGGTGCTGCGGGATGCCGTGGAGCGGTCCATCCCCTCCCGGGAGCTGGTACGGGGCGACGTGGTTCTGGTCGAAGCGGGCAGCCTCATCCCGGCGGACTGCCGTATCCTCGTCTCAGCCAACCTCAAAGTCCGGGAGGCCGCCCTGACCGGGGAGGCGGCCGTAGTGGAGAAGAACGCCGAGGCCCTGGAAGACCGGGAGCTTCCCCTCGGCGACCGGCGCAACATGCTGTACATGGGTACCTTGGTTTCCTACGGCCGGGGAACCGCCGTGGTCACCGCCACCGGAATGGCCAGCGAGCTGGGGAATATCGCCGCGCTCATCCATCGGGCCCAGCCCGAGAAGACCGTGCTGCAGCGCAAGCTGGCGGCTCTGAGCCTGGTGCTGGTCGCAGCCGCCCTGGGACTGATCGGGGTGGTCGCCCTGGAGGGCTGGCTGCTTCAGGGCCAGGGCCTGAAGGAGCTGTTTCTCACCGCCGTGAGCATGGCCGTGGCGGCCATTCCGGAAGGGCTGCCGGCAGTGGTTACGATTG
The DNA here is from genome assembly GCA_964389305.1 of uncultured Spirochaetaceae bacterium. GTDB lineage: Bacteria > Spirochaetota > Spirochaetia > SZUA-6 > DRHE01 > CAYMEK01. The sequence continues at coordinate 575 of CAYMEK010000083.1, read as the reverse complement.
CCCTGGCCCTTGGAGCGCAGAGGATGCTGCGCCGCCGAGCCCTGATCCGCAGGCTTCCCGCCGTGGAGACCCTCGGCTCGGTCACGGTCATCTGCTCGGACAAAACCGGGACCCTTACCCAGAACCGAATGACCGTTACCGTGCTCGATCTGCTCGATCGCCGGGTGGAGCCTTCCGGCGCCGTCATAGGTGACAGCGCCGCCTGGCTGCTTCTGGCCGGAGCCGCTCTGTGCAGCGACGCCGTGCTGAAGGCGGATAGCGGAGGCGGGCAGGCAGGGGAACAGGAGGCCGGGCAGGCGGAGGGCTTCGAGACCCTGGGGGATCCCACCGAGGGGGCCCTGGTCGCCTCGGCCGCCCGCGCCGGGCTCGACAAAGGCGCCCTCGAGGCGCTGCTTCCCCGAGTGGGCGAGCTTCCCTTCGACTCGGAGCGCAAGAGGATGACCACCTGCCATTCTCTGCGCGGTCTCGCCGAGCCGGCCGGCGCCGGTGCATCACCGGCGGCCACCGGCCCGACGGAACCGTCGGCCGCTGCACCTGCGCCGCAGCCTCTGTCCGTACAGCTCATGCCGCAGACC
>CAYMEK010000082.1:3667-16256 GCA_964389305.1 uncultured Spirochaetaceae bacterium | reverse complement strand
TCCCGCACCGGCCCCACCATGACCTCCTGTTCCCGCTCCAGAACCTGGTAAACGGGTATATCGTCGAGAGCTGGAGGACCGAGCAGCCTGCCGGATTCCAGATCGAAACGGGCGTGGTGGCAGGGACAGACGATCGTTTTTCCCAGCGCCATCCCGTCACTCAGGCGCGCACCCTGGTGCGGGCACTTGTTGCTACAAACGTACACCCGGCCGGCCCGGCGCAGTACCAGGAACTCCTTCGTCCCGACCCTTACTGCCTGGAGGCTGCCCTCGGCAAGCTTTCCCGCCTCTGTGAGCTTTTTGAAACGCCCGCTAGTCATTGACTGTATATTACTAAAAAAGTATTATTTAGGTAAAGAGTCTACGTGAAAGGCACGACGGCCCGGGCTGGCAGCGGGCTTTCCGTACAACCGACTTCGGAGGAAGGATGAGAGCAAGCGAGAGCAGGGATTGGGAGATAATTATCGTAGGCGGCGGCATCGCCGCTTACTCGGCCGCAGCGGCGATCGCCGGGCGCGATCCCGCCTGCAGAGTCGCGATCCTGAGCGAAGAGGATCGTGTTCCCTATCGGCGTACGAAGATATCCAAGCTGCTGGCCCAGGGCTTCGCTCCGGCTCAACTGGAGATCCAGCCTTCGAGCTGGTACCGAGACAACCATCTCGAAATACGAGCTAACTGCCGGGTGGCGGCCGTTAATCCGCGCAGCCATACACTCAGCCTCGAGGACGGATCGGTGCTGAGCTGGAAAAAGCTGATTCTGGCTCCCGGGGCGGCTGCGGGCAAACCGCAGCTTCCCGGCTATCGGCAGGCCAGGGAGAAATACAGGGCGTTTTGCCTGCGTACCGCCCTCGATGCAGAGCTTTTGCGGGCCTTCGCTGTAGGACGGGAATCCGCCCTGGTAGTAGGCATGGGAGTGCTTGGCGTGGAAGTGGCCGAGCAGCTTCGGAACCTGGGGTTGCAGGTTACGGTGGCGGAGGCGCAGGCGCGGGCTATGGCCGCCGATCTTGACGACGGAGCGTCTGTAATCCTGGAAAAGATTCTCCGCGACCGGGGAATCCGGCTGCTGTTTTCCGAGCGGGTTCACAGTCTCGAGGTCGACGGAAACGGTCCTCTCAAAGTGGGACTGACGGGGCGGAGGCTGCGGCCGGACCTGCTCGTCTTCTGCCTGGGGGCAGTGTCGAGAACCGAACTGGCCCTGGGCGCGGGCCTGCCTGTGCAGCGGGGGATTCTAGCCGATTCGTATCTGAGAACTTCGCACCCGGATATCTATACCGCCGGAGATGCGGCCCAGCATCCGGACGGCGGTACGACCCACCTGTGGCACGCTGCAGAGCAGCAGGGAGCCGTGGCCGGGGCCAATGCCTGTGGTGCTGATATTCCCTATCCGAACCCGCCGTTTCGACTCAAGTGCGAGGTGTTCGGGCATTACTTCTTTTCCATGAACTGGAAGCCGCATAGGAGCTCGGAACAGCATTCGGATCCCCGGGAAACGGCCGTCTACCGCGACGGGACGATCTACCGGCGCTTTCAGTTCAAAGGCGGTCGAGTGGCAGGCGTTGTGATGATCGACGACCGGAACCGGGCCGAGCTGTACAAGCAGGCTGTTGTGGAGCGCTGGACGTCGCGGCAGGTGGAGCAGCTGCTTCCTACGGGCTGACGCGCCGATCATCGGCGCGGGGAGAACGTCCGGCAGGCTGCGGCATTACAAGTGACGGTGAGCTGCATCGATCATAATATCATCCATACGGACTTCCGCAACGCCGACGACCACCGCTTCCTGCAGTCCTGCGCCGCCCGCTTCGGGGCGATTCTTTCTCAACCGGGAAACGGAGTCTCGCACCACGTTCACCGGCAGCGCTTCGGCGCGCCCGGAAAGACAGCGCCGGATCCTGCTGGCCGGAGGGCTGCTCAACCTGGCCAGGTAAGGCCGGCTTTTTAGATCGAACATCCCTGTCGCGGCGAATTCGCATCCGGCCAGCCGGGCTTACGGCTAGGCCTGCGGGGACTTCTCGGATTGCTTGACGATCTGCCTGTATTTGTCGTGGATTAGATTCTGATCGAACTCGAAACCTTTCTGGAGCATGGCGTCCTTTTCCTCCTGTGAAAAATAGCGCATCACGGGAAGAAAAAAATGCTTGTCCTCTTTCTCGATATGCTTGGGGTAGAACTCGGCCAGGGCGTTGAGCTTGGCGGTGACTTGAAGCACCGCTCCCTGGTCCCCACCCAGGTATCGCCGGTTGGCTTCCACCACCTCTGCGGTCTTCTGCCGAGCCCACTTGTGCTCTTCGACAAGCTCATTCATGACCTTCCGGTGCTCCTCGGAAATCTGCTTTTTAGCCAGCTCTCGAAACAGGATGTCCTCCTCTTTGCCGTGATGGCAGCGATCCGCATAGGTGCGAACGAAATCTACGAACACGGAGATAAACTCCGAATTCACAGACTTCTCACGAACGAAGCGCTCCGATTCCTTCTGCATCACGGCGATCATCCTCTCGATCAGCCGATGCTCGATCATCAGGGGTCCGATAGGCATCATCTTTTTCATTGCTTACCTTTCCTCTCAAGAGTTTTTTACCATCTGCGCCACTCGACGGCCGAGCTCTTCGCATTTCTTCAAATCGTAGGAGCTTGGCCTAAGTTTAGCGAGCACTCCTTCGGCTGCCAGCGATATGCCGCAGTCGGCAAGCCAACTCTGCAACTGCTGCAGTGCTTCTCCGCTCCATCCGTAGGATCCGAACGCCGCTCCCACCCTGTTCCGCAAGCGCAGACCTTTGAGTGATTCCAATAGCGGAACGATCGAAGGCAACAGCCGGCGATGCAGCGTCGGTGAGCCCACTAGTAAGGCTTTGGCTCGAAATACTTCGGCGAGGATCTCATCACGATTCGAAGCGGAAACCCGGAACATGCGGCAGGCAACTCCTTCACCGGCAAGACCTCTCGCTACCGCCTCGGCCATGTATTGCGTGCTTTTCAGCATGGTCTCGAAAACGATGACTGCTTTCTTGTCCGGGCTCTGCTCGGTCCAGCTGTGGTAATGTCGAACAATCCCGGCTGCGTTGGATCGCCAGACCACACCGTGGAATGGCAGTATCGTATCCACCGGGACACCCGGGCCCGTAATACGCTTCAAGGCTTCCTGTACCCTGTCGCCGCAGGGAGCGAACAGTTTCACATAGTAGCGCAACGCTTCATCCAAAAGCTCTTCCCGATCAACCTGGTCGTCAAAGCGGCCGAATGAGGCATTATGCTGCCCGAACAGGTGTTCGGAAACCAGAAGCTTCCTGCCGGGTTCATACATAAGCATGCTGTCGGGCCACGGCAAGCCCGCAGACTCGTAGAATACCAACTCCATGTTGCCCAAAGGGAGCCTGTTTCCGCTGACTATCTCCCGGTTCGGCCACAACCGCTGCTGTCTGCTTCCGAAGGAGCGCAGCGCGGCTCCGGGAACCAAAAGCTGCGCCGAGGTCATTGCGCGCTGAAGCCGGGCCAGCGCATCGGTCTCATTCAGCTCGAGCTGTTTGAACACCAGATAATCGATTCTCGCCGGATCGACGATTCGCCCGATATTCTCCAGAACCCGATCGATATATCCGTTTCGTATCGCTCCGGCACAGACTATCCGCTTGTCCAGGAGCAGGTACACGTTGAAGCTCGTTCCCCGGGAGACGGGTATCTCCTGGCCGTAGAGACTGCGGATCTCCTTGTCCACAACACCAACCCAATGAACCCCCTCTACGATCTCCATGATATGGAGTCGTATCATACATGACTAATTTTGTCAAATATATTCGCAGCTGCATATTTCTGGAGCCGCCGGGCGGCCGTCTGTTGGCTGCGGCTTTCCATGTTGCCGGAACATATCGGCAAGCCGGGGCGCTTCTCAAGCAGGCCGCGTCCCGCTTCATTCGACGCTGATAGCCCCCGTAGGACAACCGTCCACCGCCTGTTTGACCTTGCTTTCCTCCGCCTCTGGAACCTCGTCCACCTGCACCCGGGACACGCCGTCCACGACCTTGAATACCGCAGGACAGGTTTCCTCACAGTTGCCGGAACCGATGCACAGATCCTCATCGACGCGAGCTTTCATGCCAGCCTCCCCTTATCTGGTTTGTGTATCAGCCACAGCCTACCAACAACCTGCTCGTCCGCAATATAGCCGAAACAGGTTATTTTCCACAAAGTTTTGGACTAAGCCACTGTTATACGTTTTCCTTGAATCCCGGGGCCGGCTGGGTTCTCAACACCGCGATAGTCCAAATAGATTATTGATTACCTAATTAGTAATATATAATCTTATTTCTATATAGTTGGTATTCGCGCAGGTACGAATACGTATACCGCCAACAACAGGAGGTAAGCCATGAAAGTATCGATTTTTTTCTACTCTTCATTCGGCCACATGTATCGCATGGCCGAGGCTGCGGCCGAGGGCGCTCGCCAGGTCAAAGGCGCGGAAGTGAAAATGTTTCGAGTTCCAGAGACCGTACCGAGGGATATCCTCGAACGCACGGGCACCCTGGAAGCTCAGCGAGCCTTCGCACACGTTCCAGTAGCACGGGTGGAAGAGCTGGCCGAGGCGGACGCCATCATCCTGGGTGTTCCTACGCGTTACGGAAATATGTGCGGCCAGATGCGGCAGTTTTGGGATTCCACCCTGCAGCTGTGGCTGGACAGGTCCCTAGAGGGCAAGATTGGCAGTGTCATGGTCAGCACGGCTACACAGCACGGCGGCCAGGAGACCACCATTATCAGCACCCACCTTACCATGCTGCACCATGGGATGATCATCGTGGGTCTGCCCTACAGCTTTGAGGGACAATCCCGGGTCGACGAAATTACAGGCGGCTCCCCCTACGGTGCCACGACTATCTCCGCTGCCGACGGCAGCCGCCTGCCCAGTGAAAACGAGTTGGAGGCCGCTCGTTTTCAAGGACGCCGGGTGGCGGAGATCGCAGGGAAGTTGTTCGGCTGACGCCTGGCCAAGAGGCAAGCCCGGGCCGGAATGCCCGAAAGTCGTCAGGCTTTCCGTGCTTCTCGGGCGGCCCTCACCGGAAAAGATGAATCATCTCCGCCAGCCTGCCTTTCTCCGACGGCCCGCATATTGGCAGGATTCAGGGTACCTCGGGGCGATCCACCCCAGCATTCGCAGGATACAAAAGAATATACCAGACTGAGATCAGCGGTGAGCCTGTATTGGCATTACATTGGCATTTTATTATGTTTTTTTGCTGTTTACTTTTATATTATGATTATTTCTGTTGACTTCTCGGTTACTATAGATTATAATGCCAGGAATTATCAAAACACTTAACTAAGGAGGGTAAAATGAAAAAGACAGTGTTTGCACTTGCGGTGGCTTTACTCCTTCTACCTGTGCTGTGTTTCGCTACGGGTGAGCAGGAGGCAGCCAAGGAAACAGAAGAGTTAGAACCGGTCAACGTCAAGATCGCCACCAGCCCGCCGTATACCGAAGGCTCCCCAATGATAGAGTTCGCCGTCAAGCTCCAGCAACTTGCCGGTCAATACAGCAATGGCTTGATCAATGTCCAGATATTCTGGGGAGGGCAGTTGGGTACGGAACAGAAGGTATTTAAAGATGCCCAGGAGGGTGTTATTCAGGGTGTAATCGGGAATATTGCCAACCTGGCGCCCTTCTCTAATGTGCTTCATGCCGTGACCCTCCCCTACCTGTTCGAAAGCCGCGAGCAAGCATACAAGCTCTTTCGGGGCGAGCTCGGTGGCTATTTCACGGAGCAGACAGTAGAAAAAGCGGGCATAAGGGTCATCGCCTGGCCGGACCAGGGAGGTCGTGTATTGCACAACACCCGGAAAGTAGTACAGCAGCCGGAAGATGCACGTGGGCTGAAATGGCGGGTACCGAACAATCCGGTATTCATCGAGATGTACAAGAGCTGGGGAATCAACCCGATACCCATGGCCTGGGCCGAAGTCTTCAGCTCTCTACAAACGGGGGTCATTCATGGGGGCGATAACGTCCTGAGGAACCTGATCGACTTCAAGATGTATGAGTTCGAGAAGTATGTAACTCTTACGAACCATATGCTGGAGATTGTGCCGCTTGCCATAAGCGAACGCTGGTTCCAGAAGCAGCACGAAAAAATAAGGGATGCCCTTACGAGGGCAGCTAGCGATGCCTGGGAGTGGCAGTTCACTGCCATGGGAGACGATCTGAAGACAACAATACAGCAACTTGAAGACAAGGGAATGGTGATCACCGAGCCCGCGGATATGTCGGCCTGGCGAAAGGCGAAGGAGATATGGCCGGAGTTTTATGACAAGATGGGCGGGAAGGAAGTGCTGGAAGAAGTGCTTTCCTTTATAGAATGATCCTTACTTTTAGAATGGTCCTTTCCTTGCGGGTATTTCCGGTCAGGATACGTGCTTTCAGCCGAGGAGGTGGTAACCCCACCTCCTCCCTCTTATTTCTGCAGGAAAGATCCTTCGCGACCCATTGCCTTGCTCATAGGTGACGCGGAATAGCGGCTGTTTTTGGAGATACGATTATGGCAGCGGATGATGATTCAATGAGCAATAAGAACTTGAGTATAGCAAGAAGGCTTTTCCGGTTTTTTGAAACTAATTTCGAGAAACTGCTCGCCGTTCTGTTTCTTGTATCCATGGTGTCGCTGTTGACTGCCATAGTTTTTTTCAGGTTCGTGTTGAACCGCGGACTAAGCTTTGCTGTGGAACTTGAGAGAATGGCATTCATCTGGTTTGTTTATACCGGGGCCGCCTATGCGGCCAGAGAAAGACGCCATATCCGCGTAGAAGCACCGTTGTTGTTAATGAAAGAAAAGACCCGTAAGATCCTTCGGCTCATTGCCGATGTAATCTGGGTCTTGTTCAACGGCGTAATCGTTCGAGAGGGTATACGTCTGGTGCATAGCATGGTGGTATATCCCTACGAGTCACCGGCACTGGGCATATCGATGGCTTACGCCTATAGTATAGTCCCGCTCAGCTTCACTCTCATTTCCATACGAGTCCTGCAGAATCTCGTAAAGGATTTCAAGGCGATTATTTCTCGAGATGGATGAGTGAGCAATGATTGGTTTGCTTTTCGGCACACTGGTAATCAGCTTGTTGTTGGGAATCCCGATAATCATCAGCATCGGAATCGCTACGTTAGCTGCACTGTTGACCACGGACATCCCTCTCATCATACTGGCGAAGTCCATATACACGGCAACGGACACCTTTCCGCTCCATGCCATTCCTCTATTCATATTAGCCGGGGCGTTGATGGAGGAAGGGCGGATGTCCGAGCAAATCGTAGCGGTGATGGAGAAGGCTGTCGGCCGCATACGCGGCGGGTTGGCAATGGCGGCCGTACTCGGGTGCATGTTCTTCGCCGCAATGTCGGGCTCCGGGCCTGCCACCGCCGCGGCAATAGGCTTCATTATCATCCCCTCCATGGTCGAGCGTAAATACGACAAGAGCTTCGCAGCGGCGCTTACCAGCTCGGCGGGAACACTTGGAATTCTCGTACCACCCAGTAATCCGATGATAGTCTACGGAGTGGTAGCTCAAGCCTCAATTATCGGTCTTTTTATCGCCGGTCTCATCCCAGGAGTTTTCGTCACGGCTACCCTGATTGTGGTAGCCTATCTTATTTGCCGGCGGCGCAAATACGGCAGAAAGACAACCAGATTCTCGCTCAAAGATCTCGTTGTCACTTCCTGGCGGTATAAATGGTCCCTTCTCGCACCGATACTCATCCTCGGCGGTATTTACGGCGGGATCTTTACCCCCGTGGAAGGATCGGTGATTGCCGTGATATACGCGCTGTTCGTGGGATTTGTAGTTACCAGGAAACTCACCTTGCCTAAAATATTTGACTGCCTCTGCCGTACGAGCCTGATAGGAGGCTCGATGATCGTCTTGATAGGCCTGTCCACGGCCTTTGGCGAGCTCCTGACCCTCGGGCAGGTACCGCAACAGGTGGCGGTATTGCTCACGAGCATCTCGACCGATTGGCGGGTTATCTATCTGATAGTCATTGCTTTCTTGATTGTTCTCGGGACATTCATGGATACGATGGCTACGATCATAATCCTTACTCCTATCCTGCTGCCTGTCTTCGTGCGGCTGGGGATACACCCTATTCATTTCGGTATTGTCTTCGTGGTCACCAACGAAATAGCATTCTTGACTCCTCCGGTGGGAGCCAACCTGTTCGCCATGACAGGGGTGACCGGCTTGCCCATTGAACAGATAGCAAAAGAAGAGATTGCGTTCATGGTGGCCCTGGTGTTTGCGGTCATTGTTCTTGCACTGGTACCGGAAATCACCCTTTTTCTTCCGAGAATCACAGGATTCTTAAGCGGGGGTTAGACAGACAACAGAGATATCGTAATCGAGGAGGCGATACGGACCTATGAGACTGGAAGACAAAAGCGCGCTGGTCACCGGGGTGGCGAGTAAAGGAATCGGGCGGGCGATCGCTTCCGCCTTCCTCCGGGAGGGCGCTCGCGTAATGCTTGCTGACCTGGATGAACCGAGGCTCAGGATCGCGGAACAAGAGCTCAGGGATACGGGAGGCGATGTCCAAAGTGTAGTGGTGGATATATCCCGATCCGTCGATGTGGAAAAGATGATGCAAAAAACCGTCGACCGGTTCGGCACACTAGACATCCTGGTAAACAACGCCGGAATTATCGCTCGTACGCCGTTCCTGGAAAGCACTGATCAGGAGTGGGATCGCATTTATGCGGTAAATGTCCGGGGTTATTTCTTGTGTGCCCAAGCGGCGGCGAAGCGAATGGTGAACCAAAAAAAGGGTAAGATCATCATGATCGCTTCGGATGCAGCCCTTGTCGGCATTCCACCTCTTTCAGCCTATGCCTGCTCGAAGGCGGCCGTTATAGCGATGGTTAGAACCGCTGCAGTGGAACTGGCGCCATACAATATCAACGTGAATGCAATCGCTCCCGGCACCACGGAAACGGACATGACTCGGGAGAAGCTGTCGGACCTGGAATGGAGGCAGCAGGTGCTGAGGCGCTTTCCCCTTGGGCGGCTCGGAGATCCCAAAGATATTGCTGCAGCCGCCGTATATCTGGCATCGTCCGAATCGGATTGGGTGACCGGCCACTGCCTCGTTGTCGACGGAGGTCACACCGTACGATGACGAAGCACTCGTTTTGCGGCGTTTATGGCGTAGATGGCGCTGCGCCGTCAAACTAGGAAAGGAAAAAGATATGAACGCCTTCGCACTAGAGGGAGAGACGGCATTGATTACAGGGGGTGGAACAGGACTCGGCTTCGCGATCGCCCAATGTTTTGTCGAGATGGACGCCAGGGTGGTGATTGTGGGGCGCCGCCGGGAAGTACTCGAACGCGCTGTGGAGCGGTTAGGACCCAATGCTTTCCTGATTGTCCAGGACATTACCGAGTTTGACGAGTCACCCGAACTGGCGAGGCGCGCACGAGAGATCGCCGGCGCGGCCATCTCCATTCTGGTCAACAATGCTGGTAACCTGATAAAAAAGCCCTCTACTGAGATGACTGTCTCGGAGTTTCAATGGATCCTGAATACACACCTTCTCGCAGCGCACGCGTTAACCCGCGCTGTGGTTCCGGACATGGTGAAGCGTAAACACGGACATATTCTATTTATCGCTTCGATGGCTTCAATAATCGGACTCCCGCATGTTCTTGCCTACTCGGCGGCGAAATCCGCCTGCTGCGGCATGACGAGGTCTTTGGCCAGCGAGTTTTCGCCACTGGGTATAAGAGTCAACGCGATTGCGCCCGGATGGATCGAAACAGAGATGGTAAAAAAGGCTCTACAGAATGACCGGCCGAGAAGAGAAAAAATCCTGTCCAGAACGCCGGTCGGACACTTCGGACAGCCCAAAGACATCGGGTGGGCTGCCGTATACCTTTGTTCTCCGGCCGCCAAGTTCGTTACAGGCACGGTGCTTTGTGTTGACGGCGGAGTCAGCATAGGCTTGTAAGGGTGTATCGTTTTTCCGTGCATCTGGCTTTTCAACTCCAACATCGAGGCGGATTACGGGAACGACATACTTACTGAAGCCACCACGATGGAAATAGCAATTCCAGAAGAAGTTTTCCCAGGGAGGTAATACGAGATGAAGCCTTTCAACATCATCCTGATTATGACCGACCAGCAGCGCAACGATTCAATCGCCGCTCTGGGATATCCCTACATGCACACACCTCATCTGGACAAGCTTGTCCGTGAAGGTGTCAGCTTCGAACAGTGTTTTTGTACCGCACCTTCCTGTGTGCCTTCGCGAGCCAGTTTTTTCCAGCTCGATTATCCACATTCCACAAGGGTTCTACGAAACGGGGATCCCTGGGGCCACTCTTGGGTGGAGATTCTCCAGGAGAACGGGTACCATACTGTCAATATTGGCAAGATGCACACCCAACCCTTTGACGCTCCCTGTGGATTCGACCAGCGCTTTGTGGTGGAGAACAAAGACAGAAAGATGAGGCTTTTTAAGCCCCATGGCGGATTCTATGATGAATGGGACAAGTACCTAAACAACTGCGGACAGCGAAAGCCTTCCAGGGATATATACCGCGATGAATATCCGGGATATGAAAACAGTCTGGGTGCATACGAATGGCCGCTGGCAGAACGTTTTCATTCAGATGTTTTCGTAGGGACCATGGCACGTTCGTTTATCGAGCAGCGTGAATCCCCGAGTCCTCTGTTCCTGCAAATCGGCTTTCCCGGACCTCATCCTCCCTATGATCCTCCGGCGCGCTTGATCGAACGATACAGGCAAACCAAAATTCCCATTCCCGAAATAACCGAGGACGAGCTAACCAGACAGCCGCCTCCCCACGCCAGTTATCGCAGGCAGATGACAGAAGCCAATCACGATGCCGTACGCTGGAAGGAGAAACCGAAGCCGGGCGAGCTGCTGCGGCTGCGCCGCTATTATGCAGCCAATGTAAGCCTCATTGACGAGCAGATAGGACTCATACTGCAAGCGCTTGAAAACAAAGGTTATTTGGAAAATGCAATAGTTATTTTCACCAGCGATCACGGAGATGCTTTAGGCGATCACGGACATATACAGAAGTGGACCATGTACGACTGTATCGTGCGCGTTCCGGCAATAGCCTGGGCGCCGAAGCACCTGCCTCGAGGAATCAAATCTCGTGAGCTTATTCAGCAAATGGATTTGGCGCCGATGCTCTTTGATCTTGCAGGGATACCCCTACCGGCGAGCGGAGCAGCCGTGTCGGCGTTGGACATTATCCGGCGGAAAAGAAAGGGTCGAGAGGTAGTGTTCGCCGAACAAGGTCCGGACAAGAGGCTCGAAGATGCAAAGTTCACCTCAATGGTCCGGACGAAAGACTGGAAGCTCGTACATTACCTGGACCAGGAGTGGGGCGAACTGTACGATTTAAACAGCGATCCCCTTGAGCTGCGGAATGTCTGGGATGACCCGCTTTGCGTCCAAATCCGCAGCGATCTGCTGGATACACTTCTTGATTGGCATATAAGGTCTCATCTGCCGCTGTGAGTGAGCTTGCATCCTGGATCGTTAACAGAGACATCGATAATTTGGGGGCGAAAAACGGTCCGGAGATCAAAATGAGCACACCGGACAGAGAATGCCGTGGCTGCCACAGAATACAAACTGGAAAAAGGCCTGAAGAATGAGTAGCTTGGTCCTGGCTCATGACTTGGGCACTACCGGCGACAAGGCGACATTGCACGATTCAGAGGGAAACCTGATAGCCAGCGGGCATTACCCTTACCGCACCCTGTATCCCCAACCAGGCTGGGCGGAACAGGATCCAGAGGAATGGTGGAGCGCAGTATGCAGAACGACCAGTCAGGTGTTGAAGCGGGCCGCAGTCTCCCCCGAGGACATTGCCTGCATCAGCCTCTGCGCACACACCATGGGCTGCGTGGCCGTTGACCGCCAGGCAGTGCCCCTGCGCCCGGCGATTATATGGGCGGATCAACGATCCTCAGGGCAAGCCGAATCCGTTGAGGGAAACCTCGAGGCGAGGGATCTCTATCAGATTACAGGACACCGAATGGAAGCGGTGTATTCCCTACCTAAGATGTTATGGATACGAGATGTGGAAGGCGATACGTATAGAGGAACCTACAAGTTTCTGAATGCCAAAGACTTTATCATCGCCCGTATGACCGGCAATTTCCTTACCGATCCTTCGACGGCTTCTGTGACCAATGTTTTTGACATCAGGAAACGTCGGTGGTCCGAACCTATCATTGCCGCAGCCCGCCTGGATGCGCAGAAGCTGCCGGAATTACGCGCGTCGACGGATATAGCTGGAGAAATTACGGGTAGGGCAGCAGCGGAATGCGGACTGAAAGCAAGCACGCTGGTTGTTGCGGGCGGAGGGGACGGAGCCTGCGGTACGCTCGGAGCCGGCGCCTTCCAAAATGGAGCCTCCCACGCGTATCTTGGCTCCTCGGCCTGGATTGCCATATCGAGCGATCGGCCGCAGTATGATTCGGAGCGGCGTACGGCTATTCTCTGCCATGTCGTACCAGAGATGTACTTTGAATCTGGAACGATGCAGACTGCCGGAGCAGCGGTTGATTGGT
>CAYMEK010000082.1:0-3567 GCA_964389305.1 uncultured Spirochaetaceae bacterium | reverse complement strand
GAGATGTACTTTGAATCTGGAACGATGCAGACTGCCGGAGCAGCGGTTGATTGGTTGGGACAGCAACTGTACGGAAAGGAAGGGGACACGGCGGAGTTTACAGCGGACACATATAAGCTGATGAGCTATGAGGTGCGGATATCGCAACCCGGCTCAAACGGTCTTCTGTTCCTGCCGTATTTAATGGGCGAACGCTGCCCCTGGTGGGACCGGCACGCGCGGGGTGCCTTTGTTGGACTTACCATTCGCCACACCCGAGCCGACATGGTTCGCGCTGTCTTTGAAGGAATAGCGTTGAACTTGAGGTTGATTTTCGATATATTTCGCCAGCAAGGAACTGCAATAGAGAGGCTTCCCGTGATTGGCGGGGGAGCAAAGAATCTCTTTTGGATTCGAGTTCTGGCTGATATCCTGGGCGTCCCAATTCAGCGTCTTCGACAGGTTCAAGAGGCTACTTCTATTGGGGCGGCTGTAGTTGGAGGGGTGGCGGCAGGGATCTACGATGATTTCTCTATCATCAAATCAATGAACCCCGTGACCGAATGCATTGAACCTGACTCCAGGGCACATGAACGATACGAGACGATTTATCAAGCCTTTAAGCAGGCTTATAACGCTTTGGTACCTGTGAACTGCGTGCTGAACGGTACAGCGGGTTTTCGGATGTCATCGTAATGGAAACAGGGAGACGATCGCAGGGGGAGAACAGGAGATATGAGAAAGAATAAATGGCATCTATTCGCAGAAGAGCGAAAAAGAAAGATCGTTGAATACGTCGAAGAGCACAAGAAAGCCACGGTACAGGAGCTTCGCGACTATTTCGGGGTTTCCAGCTCCACGATTCGTTATGATCTGAACGAGCTGAACAAAAAAAACCAGCTCGTCCGCATGCACGGCGGCGCACTGGTACAGGATCAAGTAGGGCACAAGATAGATATCGATCATCGTATACAAAACCGTCTGGAAAAAGAGAATATTGCTCGCGAAGCTCTAGGGCTTATCGAAGACGGTGATACAATCATCCTTGACACCGGGACCACTACTTATGAGATAGCACGTAAATTCAACGAACGTAGCGACGTAACGGTGGTGACGAACGATCTGAGAATCGCTCTAATGTTGGAGTTCTTCGAGTCAGTCAGCGTGCTGTTCATGGGTGGTATATTACGGAGGAATTACCACTGTACCGTAGGCGATGCCGGCAGGGAAATGCTTTCAGGTCTCTCTGTGGATAAAGCTTTTATGGGCGCCAACAGCCTTTCTGTAGACTTCGGCGCCTCCACTCCGGATCTGAATACGGCGGAGACGAAAAAAGCGATGATCGCAAGAGCAAAAAAGGTAGTCATAGTCTGTGATAGCAGCAAGCTGAATCAAAGCTCATTCGCTCAGTTTGCACGACTTGAAGATATAGACACGATCATAACCGAGAAGATCAGCCGGGAAGAACGAGCAAAGTTCGAAAATTATGATATCGAGGTTGTCGTAGCCGGTTCTGAAGAGAATTGATCTGTGGGATAGAGCCCCCCTCCATCATTACGCCAACGCTCATCGGCCGCATTTGATTGCCATCAGACGGCATAACCCCAGCCTTCTCCCTTACCTGCTGTAAACGGCAGGGGTATTCCCTACCCCTGGAAAGGAATTTCCCCATATGGGCGAAAACGAAAAGCCCCAGTTTTTGCTCCCGGCCTTGGGCCGTCAGCACCTGAGCGCTGTAGCTTCACTGTTGGGGGCTGGGACGCAGAGTAAGCTGTGCTATGATCCGCGTGCTCGGCAGACCCCGCATACAGCAGAAGGGAACCCTGTACAAGTTTTACCGGCCCCCTTTTCGGTGGAGAAGAATTTGATGACAGTGGCAACCGGTGGTATAATGAAAGCTCCGAGAACTAATCGACCGGCCAAGTTATTGGCACGGGCTGACCACACCAGCCTTGTTTCGGCGGGCCGGGTGTGGGCATATCATCGCCGTAGACAAAGAGCCTTGGCACCTCCAGCGATGCCCGGATTCCCGTTCTCCTGGAGAACGTTCTTCCCGCTGGCAGCCGGATACAAGGCGTTGACCGCCGTGCCCGTTTGATCGCTGATCCACTGAAGTCGAGATACAAAGGTAAAAATCCAGTACCATACTCACTCAAACACCTAGTACCTATTCACACAGCCTGGCGGCCGGCAATAGTGGCGGTAGATCCGCACGTGCAGATTCTCTGACAGTGAGTTCAACTTTTCTTGAAAAAGTAAAGGATACGATCATGTGAATAATAGATCCCTATGAAGCCATTTTACTGGAGAGAGCTATACGCGAATAATCGACTGTCCTAAATTGCCTGATTGCAGTGAGATTGATACAGGCTTACAGGATGGAATATCTACTCAGTTATGCTGCGCTGGGTTATAGCGTTCCGTGTGGTTAGGTGGAGCTCCAATATGGGATACCATGCGAAAGCATCGGGGCAAGTTATCCTAAGGAGATAGGGCGACCTGCGGAGTCAGGCTGCAGAGGTCAAGCGCTTCCTCTTACTTGTTATCATAGGTATCGATAAAAAAATCCGCACTTTTGAAGTAAAAACAATAGGAAGATAGAAAAATGTACACTACAAACTTTTCAGCGTTTCAAAGAACCGCGTCTGCTGCGATCGCTTCCTGGGCTTTGTCGTTTGTATTTATTGGTCATAGACTTGTTTCATATTTTATGGGTCGAAATTTCTATCCAAATACCTTCTCTTCGTCCAAATGGCTTTTTTTCTTTGTAGTTGCCTTTGTACAAGTGACGGTATTCACATTGCTTATCATTCTGGTTAGAGCATTTGAAAAAAGTATGGAGACTAAGCTTATCAAAAAAACTCGAGATCTAGCTAGTATAGGACCGTCAGCTATGGCGAGAGCACTTGCAGTGGCTTCCATCGAACTTTGTGCTGCTGTAATTCTTGTAGTATTAGACCCTACACTACTGAATATCTGGGATACTCTGTTTGTCTTCATCTTTATCGGAATACTATATGTGGGTACTAATTTCTATTTCTACTATGGCATCCCACTATCTTGCTGGGCGTCACGTGACTATAATCTGGAAATCGAAAAGCTCAAAATGGAATATGATCTTCAGAAGGTATACATGAAAGCGTTCCTCTGGATTACGTTTTCCATATTAGTGTCTCAAGTCTTCGTGATTCTAAAGAGTCGATTCGAACCATACCTTAGTGATCCCAAATCATTCTCTTATTTGATGCCATCCATCATGGTGAACGCTATTCAGTTGTGCTTTATCATATTCGCCATATGGGTTTTGGTATTTTCAGTGCTGCTCGCAAGAATAGATCAGATTAAATGTAGGTTATCGTCAATCTACCCAGAAAAAACGTCAACAAAGAGAACCACTATAGAATACTCGTCCGATGAGGAAATTGAGCCAGATATTCTAGAATAGAGTAACATTCAACAAATTTAACTCTAAACCATATTATTCAGTTTGGCCATACTTGTTGGAGTTGTCATTTTTGAGCTGAGGACAATCCAACACGTATAAGGCCTCGGAAAGTCAAGAGATAAAGGTACCCCTGACAACATTTT
>CAYMEK010000081.1:1821-16265 GCA_964389305.1 uncultured Spirochaetaceae bacterium | reverse complement strand
GAACCAGGTTCCCGAGGAATTGTTCGATGCCGCCATGATCGACGGCGCGAGGGAAGCGACGATCTTCCTGCGGATCGGATTCCCCACCATCCTGCCTGGTGTCACAACCGTTCTTCTCATTTCATTTGTGGCCATCTGGAACAACTATTTCCTTGCGCTCATCATGTTGAACACCTATAAAATATTCCCTCTGATTCTGGGGATAACGAGGATCAGTTCCGCCTCGGGGTGGCCGGTCTACAATCTGACCGTCATGGGCGCTTTCCTTACGGCCCTGCCGCTGCTCATCCTTTTCCTCACCCTGCAGAGGTTTCTCGCTCCGAAATTGACGGGCGCGATCAAATGAGTCGGCGCCTTGCGTCTGCAGACGGCCGTGATGCCGGGTAGCGCAGCCGCTTGTTCCCCATTCGGGAAACGGAAATGAAAGCTCTTCTGTTTTTCTTTTCTTTTGAAGTCGGTTCTCGGTGTCGCGAACGTGGTGGCTGCTCACCTTCGCCAGATGTCCGTTGAAAGACCGTTCCCCTTACCCCGTTGATCTCACGAACGGCAGCGATAAGCTTCTTGTTGTGAAGGATCTCGCCAACCATCTATAGTATCCAACGAACCGAACTTTTAAAAAGGAGATTGAGCGCTATGGAATCCCTTATTCAAAAGCTCATCGATCTTGGCCAAGAACCGTGGACCCTTTGGTGTGACCGGCAGGCCCGCTGGCAGAACGACGCGCTCCACCTTCCCGGAGAATTCAGCCTTGAAACCCTTCCGCTCAATGCTCCCAGCATCGGGTGGAAGAATATGTACGCCGGGAAGGGAATCGAAGGGGATGTAAAAGAGGTCAGGCTGCCCGCCACGGTGGAAGAGCACTTCTGGGGTGAATACTCTTCCCGCAGCTATGGGCGCGACGAGTACTTCTTTGCTCAAGATGATCCGGAAATGAAGAACGGGAATTACCGCGGCGTATCCTGGTGGTGGCGGGAGTTCTGGATCCCCAAGGAATGGGCAGGAAACAGGATGCGCCTCTACATCCCCGGCGCCCGGCTTCGGGCGGAGGTGTACCTCAACGAACGGCTCGTGGGATACGATATCATCTCCGAGACGCCTTTTACAGCGGAGGTAACTTCCGCGGCGCAATGCGGGGCGGCAAACCGTCTTGCCATCCGCATAACCAACCCGGGGGGCAGGCTGGACTGGCCGGACTTCGAGCTGCCCGAGCAGGAGGTTTTTCCCCTGAGGTGGGGCAACCACGCGCTTCCTTTGAGCCACGGATTCGGAGGCCTGGATGACGGAATCAAGCTCGAGGCCGTCGATCCCATACACACCGCGGATATTTTTATCAAGAACAAGCCGAACGTTACGGACATCACCCTCGAGATAACCGTGTTGAGCCTGCTTGCACGTGAAACCAAAGGCAGGCTGAGCATCACTATCGTAGAGCGGGGGAATCCGGAGAAGTCCGTTTGGGAACATGTGGCGCAGGGAGTCTCCTTCAAGCCTGGGGAACAGCTCTTTGTCTATCCGGCCGCTGTTCCCTCGGCCAAATTGTGGGAGCTGGAAGACCCGCACCTCTACACGGTTATGGTCCGGCTGGACGCAGAGGGAGAAAACGTTCAGCACCTGAGGAGGCAGGATTTCGGTTTTCGTTGGTTCGAGGTTCGGGGACTCGGGAGCAACGCCGCGTTCTACCTCAACGGCCGCAGGATAGTGCTTCGCTCGGCCATTAGTTGGGGCTACTGGCCTCTGAACGGGCTGTTCCCGACCGAGGAGTTTGCCGCCAAAGAGGTCAGGGCCGCGAAAGAGCTGGGCCTGAATATGTTGAGCTTTCACCGGAACATAGGAAAGACCCGCGTGCTCGACAGGCAAGACCAAAAGGGGCTTCTGCGCTGGGAGGAGCCGGGAGGCGGGCGGTTTTCATGGAGCCCGAACGACTTCGCTCGCAAATATGAAAGGGAAAAAATCCGGAGGATGATCCTGGGCCACAGGAATCATCCCTCCCTAATTCTTTACTGTCTCCAGAACGAGCAGGTCAAGGAACCTCCCGACGATCCACTCCTCAACCAGACCATGGAAATGGTTCACCGTCTCGACCCCACCCGCCTGGTCGTGCTCAAATCCGCCTGGTCCGGAACACCTCCGGAGAAATATGGGCCCGCGTTCGGTGGAAGGCAGGCCTACTTTCTGCCCTACGACTTCACCTGCTACAAAGATGACGGAACGGGATGGTGCGGGTGGTACGACCAGCACACGGTGGGGGGCCCCGGGATATGGCGGCATGAGCTTTACAAGGGCCCGTACGATTTCTCTCATCGCACGGACATTCGCGACCAGATCGTCTACTGGGGGGAAGTGCTGGGAGTAGGGACCCCGGACAATCTCGGCGCGATACACGGCTACTACAGGGAAAACAATGACGCCAGGGGATACAACAAGAGCGACCATCTCGATCTGTACTCAGCGTACGACCGTTTTCTCGATGAGAGAGGGTTCAGGGAAGCCTTTCCCACGGTGAGTAGCCTCACGCTCAGTATTGGAAACAAGTCTTATTACTTCTGGGGAAGGATGGTGGAAAACCTCAGGATCTGCAATCCGAACGACGGCCTGGCCATCAGCGGCTGGGAGAGCACGAGCATCGAGAATCATTCGGGGCTGGTCGATGTATTTCGCAACCTCAAGGGAGATCCGCAGCTCGTGAGCTTTTACACCAGGCCCTTGCATCTAGCCGTGAAATCCCGGCGGACTGTGCTGGAAACCGGAGCTACCCTGGCAACCGATCTGTATATCGTCAATGAGAAGGACCAGCACGGGACGGGCAATCTGAAGCTCCAGGTGTTCGAGCCGGAAGGGGCCCTGCTGTATGATGAGGATTGGACTGTCGAGGTGAAGGGCGGGGATATTTTCGGCCAGCTCCTCGTGGAAGGAGTGGAAACCGCTTGTTATCACAATCCGGGCTACTACATCCTGGAAGTTTCCCTTGCTGTCGACGGCGATACCAGAGCAACCGGAAGGGAGAAGATCTTCGTCGTCGATTGGGCCTCCGTCGAGCTCTCGCCCAAAGGGGCTGTACTCGAATCCGACGGCTTCCTCGGTTCATTCCTGAAAGAACACAAAGATCTGGATTTGCCCGCTTACTCGTCAAGGCAGAAAACCCTGGACTATGTCATTCTGGGATGCAAAAGCCCCCGCTCCATCGATTTTGGCACCGAAATCCTGGATCGCGTTTGGCGGGAAGGAACAGGGCTCGTATTACTGGCCAACGACAGGCAGGTTGCCCTCGCCTGGGCCAAGGATCTTGCTGAAAAAGGAGTGATCGACCAAAAGGGAACGGTGGGAGCGGCCAGGGCTTCCTGGATGGGTAGCTGGTATTTCGTCAAGGCTCATCCCCTGTTCCAATCACTTCCCGTTACCACCGCCTTGAGCTGGGAATACCAGACCGATGTTCAGGGAACGGCCGGACCTGCAGGCGATCCGCAGGCTCTCGGCGCGGACGGCCTTCTTCTTGACGGAGGAAACGTCGAGTATGTGGCCGCCTACGGCCGCGACCATGACAGGAGGATCGGGGCAGGCGTGGCCGTGATCGGCCACGGCAAGGGGAAGATAATTCTCTCGTGCCTCCCAGGTCTATACGAAGCGCTTGACTCTGACAACGCCATCGCCTGCCCGACGGCCCGCAGGCTGCTCTGCAATTTCATCCTGTATGCCTGCGGGTGACCCTGCTGCAGGCGTACGATTTTCCGGCCGAGGCGAAGATCGGCGAACTTGCATTTAGCAAGCAGCTCGGATAGATTAATGGGAAAACCCTTTGGTATTTTAGCTGGAGCTGGCTCATAGACCCAACTAAAACGGGGAGAGGATTTCAAAGACAGAAAGGGCACTGAGTATTATGGCAGAAGAGACTTGGAAGAACTACAAAGAGAAGAAACATCACCGACCGTCACCCCTGAAAGGCATCAAAGTGCTCGAAGTGTGCACTCTCTTGCTGGGCCCCTCCGGTCCGGGTATCTTGTCGAGACTGGGCGCCGAGGTCATCAAGTGCGAAATGCCTCCTCTGGGGGATACGATGCGCAGCCTGGTCCCTTTTGGCTATTGGTTTAGAGAGCAGTGCACATCATTCATACGGCCCAACCCAAACAAATATTGGCTGGGCCTGGATTTGCACAAGCCTGAAGGCCAGGAGCTGTTTCTAGAACTTGCAGCCAAGGCTGACATTGTCGAGGAGAATCTGAGACCGGGAGTACTGGAGCGATGGAATGTCGGCTACCGACAAATCAAGGGAATCAACCCGAGCATTATCTATATCTCCAAGACGGGATTTGGCCAGTGGGGCCAGTATGCCAAGGAGAACAGGCCCAGCAACGACGGCGCGGCTCAGGGATTGTCCGGATACGCCTCGATGTCGAGCTTCCCCGGACAGCGCCCCCTTAAGAGCCGCCTGTATATCTGCGACAGCTACGGCGGATTGATGGGTGAAGTAGCCGTTCTGGCCGCCCTCCATTATCGGGACAGGACCGGAAAAGGGCAGTTCATCGAGCTGTCGCAGAGCGAGAGCATCTTGCGGACCATGTCTTGGATCTGGCCCTACCAGCATATCACCGGCAAGGGAGCCATGCCGGCGGGAAATAGGGACGTATCGATATGTCCTGCCGACACGTTCCGCTGCACCGATGACACGTTTTTAGCGCTGGCCGCGCCAAGACCAGAGGAGTTCAGGGGCTTGTGTACTGCCATGGACAGGCCGGAGCTGGCTGACGATCCCAGATTCGAAGACCACCTGAGCCGGCTGCAGGAGGAGAACGCCATCGAGATTCTCAAGATCATTGCCGATTGGGTGAGAACCAAGACCCCTGAGGAGGTCGAGAAATTAGCTGAAAAGCACGGCTTCGCCGCGACTCGCATCTACACGATCAAGGATGTCGTGGAGGATCCCCATTTCAGGGCGCGTGGCTTTATGACGGAGGTAGATGATCCTCTGCTCGGTCAGTTTCTGGACTATGAGTTCCCGGTGATGATGTCCAAAACCCCGCCGAGGGTCAAATGGACGATCAGGCCCGTGGGCTTCGACAACGAATACATAATGACAGATCGTTTGGGCAAGAGCGAAGAGGAGATCAGGCAGTTGTACGAGTGCGGCGCCCTGGGCAAATGGGCAGACGTGCGCGGACGACGACCGTCTTCCGATTGGGACGGCAAGGCCGGACTGATCATGGCCAGAGAATGAATGCGAGTTCTCCTGGCTACATCAAGGATAAGGTGGAAAGGATAACGCAGATGGCGGAACCAGCATGGGGTGATTGGGTCAGGGAGAGGGATGACCCGCAGCTTGCGCGGGCCAGGCCTGAAGCCCTGGAGGATATCACCGTTTTGGACTTGAGCTACAACAGCTTTGGAGGATGTTACTGCTCTTCGATGTTAGCCGAGTTCGGCGCTGAGGTCTTGCGAGTAGAACCCCCGGAAGGTGATTTCATCAGGAAGTGCACCCCCTACGGGATACTGTATAAGGGTGAAGGTCTCAACTACTTGAGTGAGGGTAAAAACAAGTTCCACATTACTCTGAACCTGGAAAAGCCGGAAGCCAGAGAGATGCTCAAGGGTCTGGTGACTCAGGTAGATGTGCTGATCGAAACCTACAGACCGGGAGTAATGGAGGATTGGGGCCTTGGCTACGAAGTGTTGAAGGATATCAATCCCAGGCTGATTTTCGCCTCCATCACGGCGAATGGGCAATTCGGTCCGAGGAGCCGCAGCCGCATGCCGGATTATGATAACATCATCCAGGCCAGATCGGCAAACCAGTATGACACGGGCGAGATGCTTCCGGAAGGCATGTCCTACGATGAGTGCCCCTGGGCCATTCCCACCAAGGCTGGCCCCTGGATTGGTTCGGTCCAGGCGGGAACGTTCATGGCAGTGGGCATCCTGGCCGCCCTGCATTGGAGAGTAATGACCGGAGAAGGACAGGCGCTGGATGTCGCCTCAGCCGAATCGTACGCCTCTCTGGAGGACTGGGCATCGGTGTGGTATCAGGGGGCAGGAGTCATCAATGAGCGTTTCGGCAGCCTGAATACGGGCGGCTGGCTTTATTGCTTCGCGCCGACCAAAAACGGCGCCGTCTTTCTGGGCGCTTTGAGATTGGAGATGTGGCAGGCATTTGCCGACATGGTGGGTAAATGGGATGAGTGGGGGGCGGCGGATTGGAAAGACTTGTCGTCGTTCTCGGAGAAAGAGGAGCAGTTGAAATGGGCGGAACTGGTCTTTGCTGAAACGCGCAAGTATACGAACGAGGAACTGGTGGGCATGTCCGTAGAGTACGGGAAGAAGGGCCGTCTGGCCCCCATCACCCCGGTCGTGGCGCCCGTTTGTTCTCCTGAAGAGACCATGAACGATGCGAACTGGCTGGATCGAGGGATCTTCACTCCAGTTGAAGACCCCGTATTTGGAGAGATCGTTATAGCTCAGGCGCAACACAAGATGACAGAAACACCCATAAGGACGAAGTGGGCCTGCCGGCCGGTGGGCTATGACAATGAACATGTCTACCTCAAGTATATGGGCTACGGGCCTCGCAGGCTCAAAGGTTTGGAAGAGGCCGGCATCATCTAGGCAGATAGAGTCACCTGACAGGAGGACTGCCAAATATTCAGGCGGGTATGCAGGCTTTTAAGCGCCGCCTGCGACGGAGGGCAGCTGGCCGTGTACGTTCCACCCTGGAGGATCTACAGGTGGCGGAATGGCAGCTTCTCTGATAAGCTGCAGCCGGCCACGGTGTTTCAGCCTCCGGCGGCTGGTCTGTCGTTCCAGGAGTCTGCCAAGAATATGGGATGGTTTCGCCGCAAGTCGGCAACCCGATTGCCGCAGTAGCCTCTCTGTTCCGGTGAGGGGACAAAATCGAGAATCGTATCTTTACCCATACCTCCTTGCCTCTTCGAGTTTTCGTTTCCTCCTTATACCCTTCTACGCAGATCGCGGATGCCACATTACCTAGCTTTCCTAGGGCGAAGGCGGTTTGCTCGTTGATGAGCGTGCCATTAGTATAGGTGAGAAAATACATATCGCTGTATTTCTTGAAGAGCCGGATCCAGGTCTTTCTTAGGTGGTAAGACTCTCCGCCGGAGACCACCACGAAAAATATTCCCATGTCCCGGGCTTGTGCTAGCAGTCCGTCTATCTCCTGCTCACTCAATTCCCCGTCCTTACTGTACAGGCCGGCATAACACCCGGTACAATTCAGATTGCAGCGCATAGAGGGGCTGATGGTAAGCAGACTTGGTACCCAATTACCGTTTACCGATATTTCCTTCCGCCGCTTCAACCCCACGACCTTCTGGTTGTAGATAAATTTTCTGCGAGCCTGCTGGGGCTTTCATAAGGCCGCGAACGTCTGAGGTGCTGCGGCGTGGATTGGGCTTTACCCTAGTACGAGATCTTCTCGAATGCCTCTATCATCAGGGTATCCCACAAAGCTCGAACCGCTTCGCAGGCCGGCCCCCGCCCGTGTTCTATAACGGTTTTCCCGTTCATGAGAGCCTCATTCACGTTGTGATCAAAGGGTATTTCTCCGATGACGCGAGAGCCCATCTGCTCGGCCAGCAGACGTATCCTTCGCGCTTGGGAGGCGTTCAAGTCCGCTTTGTTGATGATCACGAAAGATGGAACATCGAAATGGGCCGAGAGTTTCAGCACCCGCTCCATGTCGTGGACACCGGAAACTGTCGGTTCGGTAATGATCAGCACCAGATCCACACCTGAAACCGAGGCGATCACGGGGCAACCGGTTCCGGGAGGACCGTCGGAAAGGATCTTGTCGCAGCCCCGCTCCCGGGCCAGCTCCGAGGCCTGCTTGCGTACTTGGGTTACCAGTTTGCCGGAGTTCTCTTCGGCTATCCCCAGACAGGCGTGAGCCATAGGCCCGTATCGTGTTTCGGAGAGAAACCACTTTCCGGTGACATTCTCGTGAGAATCAATTGCTTCGACTGGACAAACATATTTGCACAGACTGCAGCCTTCGTAAGCCAGGTCGTCGATTTTATAGAATTTGGTTCCGGAGTTCCCAGCGGGGCGTTCCGGAAAAATGGCGTTGAAATGACAGTATTCGGCACACTGGCCTCATCCCGTACACCTGGACGGATCTATAGTGTAGCCTTTTCCGCCAACGAACTCATGGGCCTCATAAATGGAAGGGGCCAGCAGAAGATGAAGATCCGCGGCGTCTACATCGTTGTCGGCCAGCACCTTGTTGTGCGACAACAGGGCCAATAAAGACAAAACGGTGGTTTTGCCGGTCCCACCCTTGCCGCTGATTACGGCAATCTCCCTCTGTTCCATCAATGATACATTCGAGTACCTGAGGCCACCTTAGGAGCGCTTCGGCTCCCGGGATCGATTCCCGTCCCTGGGACGAAGGCAGGTTAGCTTCAGTGTGGAGGCCAGGGCAACCACGGCAAATCCAAGAGCAATCCAGAAGGCGAGCCTGTAGGAGCCCATATCGACGACCCAGCCGCCAACGATGGGAAGCAGGGCCAGCAGGCCGTTGAGGGTTCCGCTTACGGCGATATAGGTGGGCCGCAGCGACGGCGGGGCTATTTCGACAACGTAGTTTACGAAGCCGATATTGCCGCCGCTTATGGCGGAACCAATGAACACAAAAACCGGGATCAGCAGCTCCCACCCCCCGTGCTGCCCCACCAAAGCCAGAGCGGGAATGATGATCGTGGCCACCGCAGTGAGGCGTATCACGCTTCGATTTCCCAGCCGATCGCTCAGTGGTCCCCACAGCAGATTGGAGCCAATGGCCCCGGCCATCTGCGCCGATACGAGGATACCCACCTGTTGGGTAGGCATCCCCAAGTGCTCCTTGCCATACAGTACGTAAAACGGCACAGCAAACCCGAAGAACATGGTGGACAGCTGGGCGACGATCAGCCAGGCAAAACCGCGATCGCGTCGAAACAGGGAGATCGTTTTGAACAGGAACGTACCAAAACGATCCCTACTCCCCGACCCCTCGCCCGCCGGCTCGCGAACCGAAGACAGCGCGACGTAGGACAATGAAATCAAGAAGAACGAGAAAGCGAACAGAAGCGCGTAATTCTTGGGAAAGGCGATCTCTGCCGACAGAACTGACCTGACTCCGTAGCCTGACCCAATAGCTAGCAGTCCGCCCCATAGCTGCCGGTTCCCCCAGAATCGACCTCGCAGCCGTGCCGGTAGCGCCTTGCCCCAGAGCTCGTTAAACGGCACGTTCGCCACTCCACCGGCAGTGGAGAAGACCACCAGAAGGAAGAGCAACGCACCCAGAAGCACCGCAGTTCCGCAATCGGCGCATACCCAGGTGAAAAAACCCAGCACCCCCCACGACGCCGCCCGTATCCAGATGGCCGGGACAAGAACGCGCTTGCTCCGGGAGCGTCCCTGGAGGCTGTGAGCCACAATGAACTGCGGCAGGACACCGCCCGCCTTGACCACCGCGGTGGACAACCCAATCAAGGCCAGCGAGCCGGTGAATTGATTGAGAAACACGGGCAAGACGGCGGTCGGGGATGAGAAGGCAAGGCCGGCTTCAAAAAGAATTCCGTGCATGAGGCCCATGGCGAAGTTGAACCGTACATGCTCTGGAGAAGCCTGCGTTTCTGTCCTCCCCCTGTCCACTGCTCAACCGTCCTAAGACAACCGGAAATACCACGCACGCCCTGCAGTCATCGTACGGGCCTGTGCCAGACCGGTCAAGGGTTGCGGCTGATTTGCGGGAGGCAGAAGCACTCGAGCCTCATGGAAGACGCCATGGCCCGCCGCGGTGAGTCCTATCACAGTTCGGTTTCCGAGCCGATCGCCCGAATACGTGGACATTCTTGCTGCATCACACGATCCGCGCCCCTCGATAGCGCTCCTTGAGCGCTGCGCTCAGTCCCCGAAGGTCCATTCCCACCGCCCGGGGCAGGTAGTCCAGAACGTCCCGCGCCGTGGCCCGATGCTCACCCTTCTCCTCCAAGGCCAGGTCCGCCGCGAGCCCTTCCACGAAGACTGCCTTCCTCACCGCTACTTCGACGCCGAGTCGCAGCCCGGCCATGGCCGCGATAGTTCCGGCCAGGATATCGCTCGATCCGGCAGGGGCAATGCCACGGTCTCCGCTCATGTTGATGAAGACCCGTCCGTCGGGAAACGCGATCAGCGAATGGACGTCCTGGAGAACAACGGCAGCATTCAGCTCGCGAGAGGTTTGCCTGACCAGTTCGACTTTGCAGGCCCCTGCCCCGGGCAACGGCGCCTTTGCGATACAGGACAGCTCACCCTCTTTCACCATCACGATCGTTGCCGCCTTCCTGTCTTTCAGGAGGCGCAAGAGCTCGTTGAAGGCGCCGATGACCTTGCCGGTGATCAATAGCGGCGCCGGTATCCGGCCGACCAACTCCCGGACCAATCGTCCTGTCTCCTTTGCCGGCGATGGGCTGGAACCGAAGAGTACCATGTCCGCGGTCCGCGACAGTTCGAGCAGGACCTGCCTGTTCCGGGTGGAAATATCTGTTGAGCCCGTCCCATGCAGCGGAAGCGGAGGGGTTTCCCTCTCTTCTTCTCCTATTGACCATACAATCGCTTTCGGAGCCGTCGGCCGGGCGAGTCCGCGCGCCGTCCTGCGGAAGGCGGAGGCTGCCAGATCAAGCCTTTCGAAGCAGCCGGACGAATCATCAATGAAAAGCGCCATCGAGGTCTGGCCGACGCGGGCTTTATGCTTCCCGGCTGGCCGCTCGACCGGATCGTTGGTCTCGATCCACGCAGGATCGGTTTCATACAGGGAGGGAGGGAAGGATATGTGGCAGACAAAGAGCTTCCCGCACAGTTCGAAACCGGGAGACAGCACGTTCCCAGTCTTGGGCAGTCCGAACGTAACGGTGTAGTCGGCCCGGACGGCCGCCCCCATGACGGCGGCCGTGTCACCGTGAACGCCGGAGGGGACGTCCACGCTGAAGACAGTCCGACCGCTCGCGTTGATCAGATCGACGACTTCTCGATACAGCCCTGTAACATCACGCGTGAGGCCGGTGCCCAGAATCGCGTCCACGATTCCGTCACAGCGCTCGACATCGGCTCTCGCCGCCTCAACAGACCGGATCTCCTTCACGTCGACGGGCAGCCGCGATACAATACCGTAGTTCAGCTTGCCCGGGCCGGCGAATCGGCCGGGGTCGCCCAGTACGAACACCCGCACCGCTCCGCCGTTGGCATGAAGCAGACGCGCAATAACAAGTCCATCTCCGCCGTTGTGGCCGAGGCCGCAGAAAACGACAAAGCGCCTACCCTCGATGCCGTACTCGCGGGATATCACACGGTAGACGGCCTGGCCTGCGTTCTCCATCAGAAGCTCGGCGCCGATACCGAACCTCTCGATGGCCGCGCGGTCGAGAGCTCTCATGCGGGAAACCGTGCTGATTTTCATACCCACTCCATCGGGAGACCTTCGATCTAGCCGCGGGGATATAAAGCCCACATACGGGTCAGTTCGTCCTCCTCGCAGCGGACTTCGCGGTAATGGCGAACCTATCCCTCACGCATGACGAGCACTCCATCCCCCTCGATGACCTGCCCGACCAAGGCACACAGAATCCCCGCGCTACCCAGGGCCCGGCTCACCTCTTCCACGCGATGCGGCGGCACCGTGGTTGCGACATCCGGATCCCCCGTGCGGACAAACGGGAAGACTCGGTGTCCGAGGACTTCGAGAGAAAACTTGGACATTGCGGGCCCCTTTCTCGGAATCAGAATTTTCTTTCGAGTGTTTTCACTTTCCTATAATTCAGCAGCAGGCCCATGACGAGGCTTCTCTCGTGAACGAGCCGTCTCGAACACTCACTCAGCAGATCGAATCCGTTTCCCTGCATCCGTTTCTTGAAATGCTCCAGACCGTTCTGATCGACATGAGCCGGATAGACCGACACCACCGCGTTTGTTTTTGACACTCTTCGCACTTCCTTCAGCAGGTCCTCGGTTTTCTTGTCCGCCGGCCGAAAGTACCAAAAAATATCGTAGAGCAGGACGAAGTCGACGGCGCCGTCGGGCAAGGGGATTTCCAATTCCACATTCTGTTTGATGACACTGATGTTTCGCAACCCGCGCGATTCGGCTTCCCGGTTCAACTGCCGGAGCCTCGTATCGTCCTCGTCGATGGCATAGACCAGACCCTCACTTCCGACCAGCGTCGCGGCGGCAATGGCGTATGTCCCGGAGCCACAGCAGCAATCCAGAACGTGATGACCTTCGCCAATTCCCACCGCCCGCAAGGTTTTCTCAACGTCTCTGCGAAATCTTTCCGTACTATCCAACCGTTCCTCCTTCCGCGTACGTGCGGTAGAACAGAAGCAGGTTCAACGCCGAACCGAAAACCAGGACACCCGGCCTCTGATCCGGAACCATCGAGCACACCCGGTCGATGGCTTCATCCCAGATATCCCGTATGACCAGGTTGGCTTTCAGGCGATGGCCCTTCATCGTTACGATGCCCGTCAAAGTGGTATCCAGCTCGATGAAGGCCGAACGCCCCGTATATTCGTAGAGATCGAGGGCGGCGACTTCCTTGAGCGAGCTGATGACGCACTGAGGGCTCGGATACTACAGGGCCATGAAAACCACGCTACCACCCTGACCGCCATAACTCAACTCCTCTGACCCCGCGCGCAATCAGAGCGGTTTCGACCGTACGACCGGTCAACCCTCTCCGGCGTCCGCGCACTCGTCGCAAAACACTCCTCTCACGGTTCCGTCCGAGCGGACTGCGACCCAGGTTCCCGACCGCTTTGATTGGCCACAGCCGGCACATCCAGCTTCCCTGCTCGTGTCCTTGACCCGGTCTAACCGGATATAGCCTTGCACCCACACAGGTTCCAGTTCCTTGTGATAGCGATCGATTGCCTCAATGAGCGCCTGCGTCTGATTTCCCCCGTGATTGTGCTCGGCAATCTCTTTGAGCACCTCAAGTTTTTCCCTCGGAAAACGAAAGGAGCGCAAAATGGTCATACCAGCCCTCCATCATAACCGCCACCGTCGCAACGCACGGAGGACTCAGTCCTCTCTCCACCGGTTCACGCTGCGCTTCGGTAATCATCGTTTCCATTGTGGCCGCAACAATGCAATCTACAAATCCTTGACAAAATATATACATATATCTATACTTTTGTAAAGACATTCAAATGTGCAAATATTTTAACAGCACTGCGGTGGCCTTCATGCTGGCCGGCCTGCTCTCGATGGCGTTCATGGGATTTGCGGGATTGGCCGTGTGAGAATGGCGAAGAACTCGCGGATTGGTACGCGAGGCGTTCTGCTGAGTAATGCACGATAGGGAGCACTGGAAGAGGGAAAGTCATGACTATCAGGATCCTTGGCGCCGAATCCCTTGGAGTTCGCGGGCTGTGCTGTTCGGTGGAGCTGAAGAATCGGAAGATAGTGATCGATCCTGGGATCGCCTTGGGCTGGTGTCGTTATGGGCTCAAGCCCCATCCTTTTCAGGTCGCGGTCGGAGCAGCCGTTCGAGAGCAGATCGTCGAAGAGTTGAAAGACGCCGGAGATGTAGTCTTCAGCCATTTCCATGGCGACCACTGTCCGCTGGACGATCCGAATCCCTATCAATTAGGCATGGAGCAAGTGCAGCCGGCTCTGAGGAGTTGCCGGGTCTGGGCCAAAGGTCCGGATTCCACGCCCATCCAGCGGCGCAGAAGAGAGGGGCTGGCCGAAGCAATCAGCAGAGATCTAAGGAACACCGAGGGATTAAAGAAAGGTCCTTTGGCGTTCTCTCGTCCCGTTCCTCATGGACAACCACGGGCACAAGAAAACAAGGTGATGATGACCAGAATAGAGGAGAACGGCGAGACGTTTGTTCATGCTTCGGATGTTCAGCTACTGGAAGAGAAGACAATCGAGGCGATTCTGGATTGGAAGCCGGATGTTGTGTTGGCATCGGGACCTCCTATGTATCGATATTCATCTTCCTCATACCATTCACTCGGACAAAAGGCCTGGCAGAATACGATGCGGCTGTCGAAAGGCGTGGATACGGTGATCATCGACCATCATCTGTTGCGATCCGAACAGGGAATCCGCTGGCTGAGAAAACTGCAGCGTACTTCCCCGCATTCGGTCTATTGTGCTGCAAACTTCATGAAGCGGGAGCCTCTTTTTCTTGAGGCCTGGCGGAAGGAGCTGTACGGATGGCTTCCGGTAGATCAAGACTGGCACGAAGAGTATCGACAAGGCAGGGCCGACTTCGATGAATATCGAAGCAGGGGTTGGGAGGTACTGATGAGCAGCGGTAGAATCCATCCATGCAAGTGGTATTCTTGTTGCCCCATCAAGCAATACACGGACGCAGGGAAACTGGAGAGATACTGGATAGAGAACTACTGCCGGGTTGGCAACAAGAGCTGTCTGCGTTATCAGATGGAAGAAAGACACGAGCATCATCCGGACAA
>CAYMEK010000081.1:0-1721 GCA_964389305.1 uncultured Spirochaetaceae bacterium | reverse complement strand
AGATTCCCGCCCCCCAACCCAAGAACGGCGAACCCGATCTTGATCGACCGATACAGCGACAGTCTGCGGGGTCGTGACATCAGGACGCTTTACAACCTGAAAAAGTCCGACTCTGATGAGTTCTTCGCGGTGCTCAGCAAGCTGGGCCTGCGGCTTGGGGTCAGGCTGTTTCCCTTTGAAGACCTACAGGATGCCCTCATCATTGCCAAGCCGGGGAGGCTCAAGGAATCCAACGCCGCCATCCGGATCGCCGAACCGTGACCGGAAGATTGCTGAGAACGAAAAGAGAAAAAGGATCCCGTCGAGAAGGCCTTACAGTTTGAATACGAAGGCTTGTTGGTCGTGTTCGTGACGAGCAGTGTATGCGGGCAGTACCCCTGTGGATTCCAGGGCTGAAAAGGAAGTGAATGGCTTGAGTGTAATCGCCCAAGGAGAAAATTCAGTATATTGAATCGACCTCCCCTGATCACGCCTCTCACAGCTTCAGCGTGCTCCCGACTGCGGAGAGGACAAATCGATCGCCAAAGACCTCTCTGAGCCTCCGCTGCGACTCCCATCCGGTGCAGTGCATGGGGCAGATGACCTGGGGTGAAAACTCCTGCAAATGCTCCACGGTCTGATGGAGGGCCTTCGCCATGGCCGGCCCGGTGAGGTGAAATCCTCCCATAATCCCGTAGACCTCTTTGATACCGGACAGCTCCGTTCCATAGAACACGGTGTTGACGATACCGGAATGGGCACATCCTGTGATCACCAACAGACCCTTTCCCTCCACATACAAGTAGAGGGCCATATCATCGAGCATACGATCCTTAACCTGCTTGCCGTTCTCTTCATATGAGGCGCCGGGCATCCCCTGCTCGAATTCGGTCCTTCTCGGTATCTCCCCGGAGATGAGGCATCGACCTCCCAGGATTGACTCCGGCCCCTGAACAACCCGGATCTCTGCGCCGTGGTCCTCCATCCGCTTGCGCTCCACCGTGGGGAAGTAAAAACCATCACCTGAGGGGAGGGAGAGATATCGGCGCTCCAAGAAGACATCTCCGTGAAGGTAGAGGGTAAAGGGCCCCTTTCTCTTTTCCAAAAAGGAGTAGAAGGCCCCCAGATGGTCGTGGTGACCGTGGCTGAGCACACCGAAGGGGATGCTACTGGCATCGATCCCCAGGATATCCATATTGTAGATGAGTCCAAACTCGGTGAGGCCGAAGTCCAAGATGAACCGTTCCTCTTCAGTATCAATAAGGAGGGACAGGCCATGCTCCGCCACCGGGTTTTTGGCCATCTGTCCCTCTTTCAGTAAAGGCGCCCTCTGTACCCACTGGTCTGAGGGGAGCAGGACATCGGTGTAATTATCCATAAGGATGGTAATTTTGGCTTCTTTGATGGGCTTCAGATCGATCATAGGCAAGATCTCTCGAAGGGAGGTTTATTCTGCAACAGAGTATCATTCACTCAGGGGGGAGGTCAATTCAAAAAACGACTTAATGCGATCCAGATGGAGACTATTATAAGAATAGAGGCGGTCAGGTGAAGCATATACACCTTCTTGCTTTGCGTTTCCAGTAATGTGCTTCCGCGATGGGTCAGAACCGCACTGATAAGCACGACAAAAATCTCCCTGGTCGACAGCAGGATATTGGGAATCACCACACCGCTGGACATCTTAAGCAGGATCACAAAGAGCAATGTTGCCGTAACAAGTGAAACCGCAGAATAAAAAC
>CAYMEK010000080.1:0-17455 GCA_964389305.1 uncultured Spirochaetaceae bacterium | reverse complement strand
GCAGCAGAGGTTGCGGAGGAGCTGAACCTGTCCCGGCAGGCGGTCATTGTTTCCGGCAGCCACGACCAATGCGCCAACGCTCTGGGCTGCGGCGTGATCCGGGAGGGAAGCGCCATGTTCGGCATGGGCACCTACCTTTGTGTGGTGCCGGTTTACCGCGAGTGCGGAGACCCGCGGGCCATGATCGAACAGGGTCTCAACATGGAGCACCACGCTCTTGCGGATCGCTTTGTCTGCTTTATCTACAATATGTCCGGCTCGATCGTGAAATGGTTCAGGGATACCTTCGCGGCGCAAGAGCACCTCCAGGCCCGGTCCCGGGGCGAGAATGTATACGACCGGCTGTTTGCGGAGCTTCCCGAAGAAGCCAGCCCGGTGCTGGTGCTGCCGTACTTTTTCCCTACGGGCCCTCCGGACTACATTTGCGGATCAAATGGCGTTTTTGCCGGACTGTCCCTGTCCACAACTCGGGGGCAGGTGCTCAAGGGAATACTTCAGGGTGCGCTGTTTTCACTCCGCGAGAGAATCGAGAAGCTGCCCGCGGCGGGTATTTCGATCGGCGAATACCGCGCCGCCGGCGGCGGCAGCAGATCAGACGCCTGGGTGCAGCTTGCCGCCAATATCTTCAACCGGCCGGTCAGGCGCCCCCGGATTATCGAGGCAGGGGCTCTCGGGGCGGCGATCCTGGCCGGGGTAGGAACGGAACTTTTTGCCTCCATCGAAGAAGGGGTAGAGGCTATGGTGCATCCGGGCACGGTGTTTTTCCCCCGAGCCGGGGAAGTGGAGAGCTACGATGCGTTGTACGCCAGGTACGGCAGTCTCCGGCCTGTGCTCCGAAGCTTTCCGTCCAACCCTTGATGATACCTCCGCCCGGCCATTCGTCCACCCTCCAGGGACGTTCTACTCGTCGCCCGGCCCGCAGCCTCCGCAGAGAAAGCGGCTGGCCGCCACCACGTAGATGCGGGCCGCCTCGATCAGCTCCTCGATCTCGATGTACTCGTCCTTCTGGTGGGGGATATGCCGCGGCCCCGGGCCGTTTACCAGGCAGGGGATCCCTTTCCAGGCCCTGAGAAAGGTGCCGTCGGTGGCGCCCGGGACGCCGTTGTACACCGGCCGCCTGCCGGTCACGTCCCGGAAGGCCGAGGCGGCGGCGCGGACGATCGGCTCCTTTTTTCCCATAGTCACCACCGGGCGGTCCTCGATGAACTCGATCTCGGCCCGGTAGTCCGGGTCCAGCCGGGACAGGCGGAGCAGGATCTCGCGCAGGCGCTCCCGCAGCTTGTCGTGGTCCTGGGCCGGGGTGGTGCGGATGTCCACAAAGCCCACCGCCTGGGCCGGCATGACGTTGAGCTGCGCCGGTTCTCCGGAGGGCGGGGCCTGGAGGACCGTGAAGGTAATCGAAGGCCAGCCCAGGTAGGGATCCTGGCCGCAGCGTTTTTTCTCCTCGGTCTCGTATTCTTCGAAGGCCAGGATCGTGCGGGCCAGGCGCGTGTTGGGGTTGATCCCGCTAAGGGGCAGGCAGCCGTGGGCCATCTTCCCGTGCACCCGCACCAGCGCCCGGATCGCTCCCTTCATGCTGAGGCAGAGCTGGTTCTCCTCCGGCTCCGGGATCAGGGCCGCGTCCACCTCCTCGGCGTGGCCCCTGCGGATGAACTCCTTGATGCCGATCATCATCCCCTCTTCGTCGCAGACCAGCCCCAGGCGGATCCGGCCGCAGAAGGGCGGCCCCGCGGCGGGAGTGTCTGCGGCGAAAGGCCTGCCGGCGTTTCCGGCCGAGGCCCCGGCGAGGGCCTTGGCGGTCAGCAGGGCCACGGCCAGACCGCCCTTCATGTCACAGGCTCCCCGGCCGTAGATGCGGCCCTCCGAGATCTCGGCGGCGAATGGATCGTGGCTCCAGCTTCTGCGGTTCCCCTCGCTCACCACATCGGTGTGGCCCTCGAGCAGAAGCAGCGGTCCCGGCCGGCCCGACTCGAGGGTAGCAATGACGTTCAGCCGGCCCGGCTCCACCTCTTCGATAAGAGGCTCTATCTCCAGCTCCCGCCTGATCCATCCTGCGATGAACTCCGCCGCCCGGGCTTCGCTCGCTCCCGTCTCGGGACGGATTACCGAATCGATCCTGACCAGCTCGCGGGTCAGCTCCACCAGCTCCCCGGCGTCGATGGAATCCGCCAGCGCTCGTTCCTGATCGGTAAGCATCAGCGGTTCACCCGCTCCAGGTAAGCCTTGCTGAATACGGAATCGGGCAGCCCGGCCAGTGAGGTGTCGGTTATAGTAACCTCGGTTTTCTCCCCCTCCCTGAGCTCGTTTACGAACAGCAGGCGCGAGGGGATGAAGCGATCACCCACCTGTATGTACCTGGGGTAGTAGGCCGTGCGCATCAGCC
This sequence comes from uncultured Spirochaetaceae bacterium, assembly GCA_964389305.1. Taxonomy (GTDB): domain Bacteria; phylum Spirochaetota; class Spirochaetia; order SZUA-6; family DRHE01; genus CAYMEK01. The sequence goes on along the minus strand of CAYMEK010000080.1, from coordinate 15,072 downwards.
GGCCGTACAGGCTGTAATTCTCCACCTTCAGCACCAGGGGCCTGTCCCGATCGATCCACAGCTTCAGCCGCGGGTAAGGGACCTCGTAGTTATTGGCCGTCAGATCCAACACGTACACGGGGTACTTGCCCAGGGTGTCTTCCGCGTAGCTTCCCACCTCGTAGTCCTCGGCCAGGGAGGAGCGGCCGAAATCACTCGATTTGGTTTCCGAGTCCAGGAGGTTCTCATTGACGGAGGAATGGCTGAACTTGCGGCTTTCCGGATCGTAGAACCAGAGGTTGTCCTCTATCTGCAAGTACCCCTGTCCTTTATGGGTATCCGGCTCGAGGAACAGCAGAAGGAACTTGTCCTCCCGATCGCGGCGGAAGATGCGTACCTTGAAGACGTTTTCCTCCTCCCCCGGCTTCTCCGATACCACCGTATAGGTGGCGGAGAAGTCAGTGTTCTGGAAATTGGACCTGCGATCGATCGTCTCCAGGATCGATTCGAAATCCGGCTCCACGGCCTGCAGGGGAACGAGAGCCGCCAGAAACAGGATCAATGCCCAGGCAAACGCTGCCGGTCTGTTCATATCGACACCTCCTATCCGGGTGTGGCGGTGGGGAACCCGAGTAACTCCATTTTTGCCGCCCGGCTGGCCGGATTCAAGGCGGCCAGCAGGGTCGCAAGCCCTAACAGCAGGATAGTACCCAGAATCAGCAGGGGCAAGCCCTAAAACAGCAGACGACCGTCTTTTGGGATGATAAGCCTCCGGGCAGGCGGATTTCCTTACCTTTTCGAAATTAAAGATAAGTATTATGACGATTTCGTAATTAAACTGGCTCCAAAACGCCTCGGGCAAAAGCCTGTCCTTTACTATTTCATTATACCGCTGTTAATTAGATAAACTTCCATACGACTTACCGTTTGGTATAACGATTGCATTTCAAGCGATAGAAGACGAGTCGAGGAGGATGATATGCCCTATAGACTGAAGAACGGTATCTATTCGGTGCGCTGCCGCTACCCCCGCTGCCCGTTTCACTCTCAATTCGAGATCGAGCAGAACATCATGGGGATGACCGAGAAGGATGTGGAGCTGGAAGCCAAGAAGCTAGCCCGGGATATGGCCTTGATCAAACATGACGCGATTCATGGCACCCGCCACGCCCTGCGTAATCCCGAGATTCGCAAGGTATCCGGAGCCTACGAGCTGGTCGGAACCGATCCCTACAGCTCCAGGAACGTCTATGGGGGTGTGGCGCCCTCGCAGGAAGCGTACTACAAGGCGTATCGGAAGGGTGAGGTGATCCTCAAGAAGGGTGATGACGCAACCTCGATCTGTGAGGTGATCCAGGGCTCGGCCTACCCGGAGCGCAACAGAAGCCACCGCTATCAGGTGGGAGACTGCTTTGGGGCCGCTGCCCTTCTGGCCAAGCACCAGCGGACCTGCGACGTCATCGCCGGGGGCGACGACACCAAGGTAGCCTTCTACAACCTGATCGAGCTGAGCAAGAAGAATCCGAAGAAAGCCCGGATGATGTTCACCGCGGTCATGGAGGACACCTTCGCGGTGATACGCGATCTGGAGAGATCCATCGATCGCACCAAACGGGAAATCGCGCGCGAGGCTGTACGCGGCTGAATGCTCTTCGTCGCTACCGTTTTTAAGGTAACTGCTTCGAGCGCTGGAGCTTTTTAAAGGCTTGCATGACCTGCGGGTCGGGCTCCTCGCCCTCGGTGCCCTTGGCGATATCTTTTACCGCTTGTTCGCTGCTTAAGCCCTTTCCTGCTGGAGGCTCGGCGGTCAGAGTGACGAAGGTCTGCGCCGCGGCGATGATGCTTTTGGCCACAGCCCCCGTCTGCAGCCGCAGCGGGGGGCCGGGAAAGCTGGCCGTAGCGAGGTCGTGAATCAGGGCGTTGATCTCCAGGGTGAGCATCTCCTCCTCGGACAACCCGATCTCCTGGCCGACGGCGGCGGCGAGGCGCCGTACCCTCTGCCTCTGCCCGCCGCCGCCCGACTCGGCCTCCATGGCCTGAATGACGGTTGAGATGGTATCCAGGTAGGAGCGGTAAAGTTGACGGTTTCTGCTCTGCAGAAACGAGATGAGCAGGGCGCCGGTTTCCCGCAGCCGGGAGCTGAGCTCTTTTATGATGTGGTAGGCTACCACCGGCGCTTTATACAAAAGGGTTTCGAAATTGGGGCGGGTGATTTCCAGGACCATGGTCGGCTCGAGAGCCCGGGCCGTAGCCGAGCGCAGCCCCTCGTCGAGCAGGGCCATCTCGCCAAAGAAGTCCCCGTCGCTGTGAACGGCCAGGACGAAGTGCTCTCCGTTTTCGAAGCGCTTGCTGATTTCGATCTTCCCGCGATAGATGATAAAGAAACGTTCCGCCGCGGTTCGCTCTTCGATGATCACATCCCCCGCCTCGTAGCTTTTCTGCTCGGTGATCTCGGCGATCTGGGTGAGGTCGTGCTCGCTCATATTGGAGAAAAAAGAGATGCTTCTGAGCTGCTCTATGATCGATGAGTCCGAATCCATTGCTCTACAAAATAACTATACGCCGGATAGGAAGCAAGCTGCAATAACGTTCTGCCGGGGTCCGTAGGAAATATCCCCGGTTCCCAGCTTGAACTTATCGGTGATCGGATTATCATTGAGGCAATGAGCAATCTACTCATCGTGGACCAGGACGAATACCTGTGCAGCGATGTCAGCAGTTTTTTTCACAGTATCGGCCACTCCGTGAAGCAGGCTTCGGAGTACGGCCAGGCTCTCGCCCTCATAAAAGAGCACGATTTCGACGTGATCATCGTCCAAATCACCATCCCGGGGGGCAGCGCCCACGAGCTGCTGCACGCCGTCAAGAAGAAAAACCCCGATACGGCGGTGATCGTAGACACCGAGCTGGATACCCTGCAGGAAGGCGTGCTGGCGGTGCAGGAAGGAGCGTTCAGCATCCTGCAGAAGCCGTTCAGCATACCTGAGCTGAACTTCCAGATCAAGCGAGCCCTGGAGCACACCTCCGGCAAGAGCGGAGCCGCGGCCTTGAGCGAACGCTACCGCAATATTTACCAGCCCTATAATTTCATCGGCGAGAGCCTGGAGATAAAGAACGTATTCAAGATCGTTAACCGGGTGGCCAAAACCGATTCCAGCGTGATCATCCTGGGGGAGACCGGTACCGGGAAGGAGCTGGTGGCCGGGGCCATCCACTACAACAGCAGGCGGGCGGACGGGCCTCTTGTTCGGGTCAACTGCGCCGCTTTACCCGAACAGCTCCTGGAAAGCGAGCTGTTCGGCCACGAGCGAGGGGCTTTCACTGGCGCCGACCGGCAGCGCATCGGCCGCTTCGAGCACGCCGACGGGGGTACGATCTTTCTCGACGAGGTGGCCGACATGAGCCAGTACACCCAGGCCAAGGTCCTGCGGGTTATCCAGGAGAAGGAGTTCGAACGGCTCGGCTCCAACGAGACGGTGAAGACCGACGTGCGCATCATCTCGGCCACCAACCAGGACCTGATGCAGCGGATGCAGCGGGGGCTGTTCCGTGAGGACCTGTACTACCGGCTGAACGTGGTAACCATCCGCCTCCCGCCCCTGCGGGAGCGCAATGGGGATATAGGGCTGCTCATCCAGTTTTTCCTGGCCAAGTTCTCCAGCCAGATGAACAAGAAGATCCGGGGGATCGAGCCGGCGGCCATGCGGATGCTGACCGGCTATCACTGGCCCGGCAACATCAGGGAGCTGGAAAACACCATGGAACGAGCCGTGCTCCTGGCCGAGGGGGAGATGGTTACCGCCGATGACCTCAATCTTTTCTTCGCCCATGAAACCGCAGGCGAGAAAGAGCAAACGCTGCGGCTTCCTTCAGGCGGGATTTCCCTGGAAGAAGCGGAGAGGGAGCTGATCCTGCAGGCGTTGGAGCGCTGCGGCTGGGTCCAGAAAGAGGCCGCCCGCCTGCTGGGGATCTCCAGCCGGGCCTTGAACTACAAGATCAAGCGCTTCGCCATCACCCATCCGAGCTGGAAGCATAACCGCTGAAGGCCGCCGCTACTGCCCTGTTCTGCTCTTGCGCTCGGTCCGACCGTCCGGATAACCGATGAACAAATCGGTCACCGGCAGCGTGAAGATGCCGTTGGCCGCCACTCCGGGAATGGCCATGATCTGCGCTTCCATCCGTTTCGGAGAAAAGGAGCGCGGGAAGCTGACATCGAGAATGAAGTTGCCGTGGTCGCTGATGACCGGCCCCTCCTTCATGGTGGCCAGGCGCAGGGTGACAATTCCGTTCAGTGCCTCGAGCTGTCGGGTTGCGGTGACCAGGGCTTCCGGAATGATCTCTACCGGTACGGGAGCCTGTTCTCCCAGTCGCCTCACGATCTTGTAGCTCTCGACAATGATACAGTAGTTCCGGGAGGCCCGGGCGACCAGCTTCTCGATCAGCATGGCGGCTCCTCCCCCCTTGATCAGGTTCCACCGGGGGTCGACTTCGTCCGCACCGTCGATGGTCAGGTCCAGCTTTCCGTCCACGACCGGATCGTTGAGGGTGGACAGCGAAATCCCTGCCTGCCGGCAGGCTACTACCGTCTGGAAGCTGGTGGGCACTGCCACGATGTCCCGCAGAGAGCCGCAGCCGAGCAGCTCTCCGATCCGGTACACGGCCTGCACCGCGGTCGAACCGGTTCCCAGGCCCAGCTTCATGCCGCTTCTGACCAGGGCCTCCACGGCGGTGGAGCCCAGTAGGCGTTTGACCTCCGTAGTGCTCATGCTGCGGTCAGTAGGCGCCGAGAAGCTCGAGCACCCGCTCCTTTCCTATGGTCAGGAGGAAGCTGGCCAGGCGCGGCCCCATTTCCTGATCGATCAGCACCCGGTAGATCAGCTTGAAGAAATCTCTGGGCTCCACTCCCACCTCCGCCGCCAGGGCGTAGATCGCTTCGGCCAGGCTTTTCTCGTCGTGGCTTTCCAGTTTCTCCTCGATTTCCCGGCGCAGCGCCGCGATGGCCCGCCGCTCTCGCTCCGTGACAGCTACCGGTGGGGCTCCGGGAGGCCGCAGGGAGAAGCGGAACGAATCCGGGGCATACCGGGTTACCCACCTCCAGGCGCAGGTGGCTCGCCCTCGTACCTTCTGAAGATCCTCTTCGTTGCCCGGCAGGCCGAGAGAGCCGAGAACCCCCTCCATATCGCCTGCTTGGGTTTGGACCAGGTTGCACAGGTGGCGAAAAGGAACCTGGGTCGGCAGGCGGGAAGGCACACCGCCGATCTGGGACAGCTCGTAGATCCGGCGCTCCTTCAGCGACCGGCTCTCACTGACCTTCTCGGCTCCGAAGTAGATCCGCTCGCAGCGGTCGTAATCCTCGTAGATTTTGATCACATCCAGGTCGAAGGAAACGGCAAACTCGGTGTTGGGCCGGCTGGAGGCGAAGAGGTACCGTACCACTTCCGGCTGGTAGATTTCCAGCACGTCCTTGAGGCTGACCACCTCCCCACCGGAGGAGGATATCTTCCCTGTCCGGCCCTTGATGCCTATGAAGTCGTACTGGAAGCTGGTGGGGACCGGGTGACTGTAGACCTCCTCGACGATCCGGCGGGCCGTGTCGAAGGAACCGCCCTCGGAGTGGTGGTCCTTGCCCGCCGGCTCGAAGTCCACCCCTTCGTAGGCCCAGCGCATGGGCCAGTCTATTCTCCAGAGAAGCTTGACCGCCGAGGTTTGGCGCAGGTCGAGCCGCTCCTCGTTCCCGCAGCTGGAGCAGCAGTAGGAGACGGAATACCGGCCGTCCCAATCCGTTACCACGGTGGTATCCCGGTCGCAGGAGGTACAGAACACGCTGATCGGCCACCAGTCCTCGGGCAGGGCCGAAGTGCGATGCTCGTTCAGGATCTCCCGCAGGCGGTCACGGTTTTCCAGGGCCCGGCGGATGCCCTCGGCATACCTGGAGGCACGGTAGGCCAGGGCCTGGTAGATATACTCCGGCTCGATGCCTACCACGGGAAGAAGCGCTTCCACCTCCAGCTCGTTTCTGCGGGCGTAGCTCTCTTCCTTGCCGTAGGGGTCCGGGGTCAGAGTGATGGGCTTCCTCAGGTAGTCTTTCAGCATCTCCTGGGCGGGCATATTGGCCGGAACCTTGCGAAACACGTCGTAGTCGTCCCAGGAGTAGATGAAGCGTACCTTTTTTCCCCTCTCCCGCAGGGCCCGCACCACCAGCTCCACGGTGATGATCTCCCGGAAGTTGCCGATGTGCACGGTGCCGGAAGGGGTGATACCGGAGGCGCAGACGTACAGCTCCTTGTCCCCCTTTTCCCGGATGATCCGTTCGGCGTAGCTGTCCGCCCAGTGTGCCGCTTTGCTCATAAGCCCTTCACAGTATAATGATCTTCACGGGTTGTTCAACAACGCGGAAGCCCCGCGATCTGCGGCTGCCGCCCCGGCGCTCCTTCAATCGGGCTCTTTCGAAGGGCGGGGTTTCAAGAAAAGACAGTTCAACCTTTGGCGGGCTGAGGTCGATAGGTAAAAACGGTTATGTGTTCAAGAGCTTGCGCCCTGGTATGGGCGGTGTTACTGCTGGCCTCCACCCGGCTTTACTCCTTCCAACAGGAAGGGCTGGCCTCCTGGTACGGCGGCAAGTTCCAGGGTCGCCGGACGGCCAGCGGAGAGGTTTTCGATACGGCAAAGCTTACCGCGGCGCACCAGAGCCTGCCTTTCGGCACCCTGGTAAAGGTTATAAACCTGGAGAATGGCAAGACCACGGTGGTCCGTATCAATGATCGCGGTCCCTTCGTGTCCGGGCGGATCATCGATCTGTCCCGGGCGGCGGCCGCCGCCATCGGGATGACCGGAAAGGGCGTGACCAGGGTCCGTATCGAAGTACTGCCGCCGGACTCGGTGGAAGGAGCCCGGGGAACACCGCTGGTGGCGATCTACAGTATCCAGGTCGGCGCCTTCCGTACCCTGGACAACGCAGAGCGCCTGGTCGGCGAGCTGCGGGCCAGGGGATTCCAGGGCGTGGTGGAGGAGACTTCCTCGGGCGTCTACCGGGTCCTGATCAAAAACGTCCGGGAGGAGGAGCTGGAGGAAACCAAGCGCCGGCTTCGAGAGCAGGGCTGGCAGGATCTCCTGGCCCGCCTGGAGCGGTAAAGCCCCCTTCCCCCTATCTCCGCACGGCCTCCTCCAACCAGCTCAGGTAGGCGGTCGAGCCGCCGACGATAGGAGTCGCGATCAGCTCCGGAACGTCGTAGGGGTGAAGCTCGTCAAGAAGCCCGGCGATAGAGGGAAGGAGGTCCCGGCGGCTCTTGAGGAGCAGCAGCACTTCCGTTTCTTCCTCGATCTTTCCCTGCCACCGGTAGATACTGCGGATCGGGTCAACGATCTGTACACAAGCAGCCAGCCTTTTCTCCACCAGGCTGCGGGCGATGCTCTCGGCCGCCTCTGCGCCGGGGGCGCTGATGGTAGCCAGCACCGGGGCTTTCTCGTCTGTCATGTTTCCCTCCTTGCGGCAGCTGTAGCGGCTGCGAAGAGTCCGCGGCCCCTGCTGTCCGGTGTACTACCGGGTTTTGGTCTCCCGCGCCCTTCCGCTGGCACATGACTCCCTGCGCGAGGCGAAACAGGACGGCTGCAACGGCTCTTCCACCCTCAGGGGTTTTCTTCCAGGTAGTGGCAGCCTCGGGAAACCTTGTTGGCCAGAGCCGCTCGCACGATCAGGGAGGCGGTGAGGGCGCTGTTGCGCAGCTCTATGATCCTGCGGGTGAGCCTGGCATCCTGATAGAACCGCTCGATGCGGTGGCACAGGTAGTTCAGGTCCGCCAGGGCGCGGCGCAGTCTCTTGCGGGTTCTGAGGATCCCGGCGTAATTCCACATCAGAGACTGGATGGTTGAAAGGTCGTTGCCGATCAAGGCCGGATCGAATACCTCTTCGGGAGCGGGATAGACCCAGTCCGGAATGGCGTTCTTTAGCTTAACGCTGAGGTCGAAGCGGTTGCTGGCGGCGTCGCTTCCCGCCTTGATCCCCCACACCAAACCCTCCAGCAGGGATACGGAGGCCAGACGGTTCGCACCATGTACGCCGGTGCAGGCGGTTTCGCCCACCGCGTACAGACCCGAGATGGAGGTTCTGCCTGCTAGGTTGACCTTCACTCCGCCGCAGAAGTAGTGGGCCGCCGGCACCACGGGAATAGGTTCTTTCCTGATATCGATGTCCGCTTTCCTGCACTGTTGAAAGATGCCGGGGAAACGTTGTTCCAGATCGAGGTCCTGGATACAGCGGGCGTCCAGCATTACGTACTCCCGGTCCTCCAGCTCCATTTCCCGGCAAATGGCCCTGGCCACTTCGTCCCTGGGGGCAAGATCCCTGCGGGCAGGGTCGTACTTTTCCATGAAGTACTGCCCGTCCTTGTTCATGAGCTTGGCCCCTTCACCGCGCAGCGATTCGGAGATCAGGAACCTTTTTACGTCCCTATGGAAGAGCAGGGTGGGATGGAACTGGACGTATTCAGCGTTGATTACCTCGGCGCCGATCCGGTAGGCCATAGCCACCCCGTCTCCGGTGGCCCCGGGAGGATTGGAGGTATGGAGGTATAGGTCGCCCACCCCGCCGGTGGCCAGGATAACCGATGGAGCGAAGAAGACCTCCACGCGTCCGGCCTCTCCTTCCAGAACGTAGGCGCCTATCGCCCGCGTTCTGCGGTATCGCTCCCGCGGATCTCTGGAGTTATGGGTGTTGGTAATCAGCTCTACGGCCATGTGGTTTCGAAACGCAGTTATTCCTTTCAGGTCGCCGGCGTAACGCAACAGCTTCTCTTCTATGCTTTGTCCGGTCGTGTCTTTGACGTGATAGATGCGCCTGAGTGAATGGGCTGCTTCCTGGGTCAGGTCCGGCGCTCCTTCTTCATTCCGGCAAAACTCCACCCCGATCTTATCGATCAGGAACTCCTCCACCAGGCGCGGTCCTTCTGCAGCCAGCTGATGGACGGCATCCTTGTAATTGATGCCGTCGCCGGCGAGCGTGATATCTTTGGCCAGCAGCTCCGGGCTGTCTTCCCGGCCGAATCCGACGATTCCCCCCTGGGCGTAGCGGGTGTTGCACTGCTCGAGAGAGCTTTCTTTGCTGAAGAGCGCGGTCTCCATTCCCTGCTCCGCAGCACTGATAGCCGCCGCCAGTCCCGAGATGCCGCTGCCTATGACGATCAAATCGAACTCCCTGCGCTCCTGGCTCATACCGGCTCACCTTCCTTTCTCGACGCGGCGGATCATGCGCCTAAGAGCTTCCCGCGCCGGATCGGCGATCTCTCGAGCAACGAATACCTCGTGAACTGGATCGTCGTTCTCCAGGCTCGCCAAGGTGTCGAGCAGCTTCTGCGGGGTGATGCGGGACATGTCGGAGCACCCTGAGTCCCTCAACGGATGGACGGTTACTTGCGGACGCAGTCCCTGCAGCCTGCGGATGAAATTGATCTCGGTGCCGACGACCAGGGTTGAGCCGCTTTCGGCCTGCTCGAAGGCGCGCAGAAGCTGTGAGGTCGATCCGGAGAAATCGGCGGCCTCCGCCACCGCAGGCGTACATTCGGGATGGACCAGGACGCGGCAGCCGGGATATCGCTTCCTGGCAGCCTGCACGTCCCGGAGGGAAAAACGTTCGTGGACGGAGCACCTTCCGTCCCACAGAATGAGCTTGACCTCAGGGGCCAACCGCTGCTCACCGCCATTCACGGACAGCAGACACATCTCGGCCGTCCGCAGGCCTAAGGAGCTGCCCGTGTTCCGGCCCAGATTTCGATCCGGCAGGAAAAAAACCCGCCGGCCCTCTTTCAGGATGGAGCCGATGATGGCGGCGGCATTGGCGGAGGTGCAGCAGCTTCCCCCCGCCCGCCCGACCAGCGCCTTGACCCGGGCCGTGGAGTTGACGTACAGCACCGGCACCGGCGCCCGCCCGAGTTTCTGCTCGACTCGTCTCATGGCCCCGCGAAAGCTCTCGGCGCCGATGGTGTCGGCCAGAGGACAGCCGGCTTCCGGGTCCGGAATGAAGACCCGCTGCTCGGCCCGGCACAGCAGGCGCCCGGTTTCGGCCATGAACGACACGGCACAGAATATAAGGTAATCGGCCTGCCCCTCCGAAGCCTTCTTGGCCAGCTGGTAGGAATCGCCGATGCTGTCAGCAACCGCCAGCACCTCGGGCTGCATGTAGTAGTGGCCCGATATGTGGAGCCTCGATCCGTAGCGGTCTTTGATGCGGCGGATACTTCGTAAGATTTTCTGCGAATCCACGGTCTTCATATGATCTCGTTGAATGAGGGGAACTCGTCAGCCTGCTCGGACCACCTGCAGCGAGAAATCGAAAGAGCTAACCGAGTGGGTGATTCTTCCCACCGAGATACGATCGACCCCTTCCGAGCTCACCCTCCTTACCCCCTCCAGATCCATCCTGCCCGATACTTCCAGCCTGGCCCGCCCCCGGGTCATGGATACCGCCTGCCGGATCAGTTCGAGGCTCATATTGTCCAGCATCAGGATATCGGCGCCTCCGGCCAGCGCCGCCGCCACTTCCTCCAGATCCCTGCATTCGACTTCCACGGTGAACCTGTCCCCCCACTTCTCACGGACACTTTCTATGGCCCTGCCGACCGATCCTGCCCGTTCGATATGATTGTCTTTGATCAGGATCATGTCGAACAGACCCTGCCGGTGATTCACTCCTCCGCCTGCCCTGACCGCGTACTTGCACAGCGCCCGATACCCGGGCGGCGTCTTGCGGGTGTCGAGAATCTGAGCCTTGCCGTGCCTGGCCGCCTCCTGCACAAACAGATGTGTCTGCGTTGCCACGCCCGACAGAAAGGAAAGAAAGTTCAGGGCCGTGCGCTCGGCGGACAAAATAGTGCCCGACATGCCCTCCACCGCGGCCACCTCGTCTCCCGGCTTGAGCGAATCGCCGTCGTGGAACAGAAAATCCACCCGGACTTGCGGATCGAGGCGCTGGAAAACAGCCGTAAAGACTTCCTCACCGGCCAGGATTCCCTCGTCCTTGCTGAGCAACAGCGCCCGGCAGGGAGCCGCGGCAATGGCCTGGGTGGTAATATCCCCCAATTCACCGAGATCTTCTTTGAGGGCCAGCTCGATCAACGGCTGGTAGTCGCGTTTCTCCATGCAAGGATGATAAGGAATGAGCTGCCCGGTTTCAAGCCGGCGGAGCTCTGCCGGTTGCATCGTTTCGCCGTTTGGGGTATAACCACGAAAAGACGTCGGTACATCGGATAACAAGGTACCTTGATATATAAGGGAACATGGAGAGACAGCCTATGCGCAGGGTTGTGATCGCGCTGCTGCAACTGTACAAAAAGCTGTCCCTGCTCTGGCTCAGGCTGCGGGGGCAGACCGTGGAGGACAGGGCGGCCGGCCGGATTACCAGCGGCCGGTCCTGGGAAGAGTTCTGCGACATGCTGAAGGCGGCCGGAGCAGTGGTCGCAGGGATGCAGGCGCCTCGGGATCCGTTGAGTCAGGCGGAAGGCTATCGCTATCTTACCCGCCTGGTCCGGGCCGGGCTGGAAGCCTTCGTGGAATACGCCGATCCCGAGACGCCGGTGCTCAGGTGCATGATTCATGAGACTGCCAAGATCGGAGCCGACAACCCGGATAACCACTACCTCAACGCCACCATCAGCGGCCGCCACGAGTACCGCCTGAGGGGGCGAAGGGGTACGGTTCATTTTCTGGAGTTCAGCACCCAGAAAGGCTCCTACGCCGGAGGAGGCGGCCTGCCGCTGACCGGTCGCCTGGATTCTACGGAGCTGAAAACCGAGCCGGACGGAAGCTTCGAAATTCTGCTCAGCTGCACGAGAAAGCCCGGCAACTGGCTGGCCATGCAGCCGGATACCAGCCTGCTCATCGTACGGCAGACGTTCCTGGATAAAACGCTGGAAACGCCCTGCGAGCTGACCATCGAGCGCCTCGGCGCTGAGGGCCCCCCCGCTCCCCTTAGCTGTGAAGCCGTGGACCGGGGACTGAAGATGGCCGGCGCCCTGGTGGCCGGCGCCTCGCTGCTGTTTGCCAGATGGGCCAAGGGATTCAAGAAGCACACGAACATGCTGCCCCGGATGAAGGGCGAGGTCTCGACCGCCGCCGGGGGCGATCCGGACATCGCCTACTACCACAGCTACTGGTCCCTTGGACCCGACGAGGCGCTGCTGATCGAGGTCACCCCTCCGGAATGTCCCTATTGGAACTTCCAGCTCAACAACCACTGGATGGAATCGCTGGACTACCGCCACTTCACCATTCACCTCAATAAGCACACCGCCACGTACAACCGCGACGGCTCGGTGCGGATTGTCGTGGCCCACCGGGATCCGGGGGTGGAGAACTGGATCACCACGGCCGGCCACTGCTGCGGCACCATGTGCCTGCGTTGGGTCAAGGCGGCCGACTACCCGCAGCCGCGTACGCGGGTGGTCAGGCTGGCAGAGCTGGGAGGGGAGTGAACATGAGCGGCGGCCTTTCCGGAGACTCCGATGCTTAAACGTTCCAGGGCCACCCATACCAGCTACCGCAGCCCGTACAGACCTGCGGCCGTTCGTGTGCTCAACCGCCTGGGGCTGATGCTGGACGGAGTACGGCCACGCCGGAGGTTGACCGAGGAGTCTCTGCTCGAGCAGGCCCGCCGCCGGTACGGGTTTTCTGATTTCGGAGAGCAGTCCTTTCGCCTCCCCCTGCGCGTGCTGCTGGATTCCGTGGAGTCGGAGGCGCATCTCACGCCCGTAGGCCGCTGGATAACCCGTAAGCGTCTGCTCGGCATGCTCGGCAACCGGCTGCGGGCCGAAGAGCTGTTCCGCGAGCACCCGGAGATAGAGGAAATCGAGATCGAGCCGCCGATCGTGATCACGGGGATGCAGAGGACCGGCACCACACTCCTGCATCGCCTGCTGGCCGCGGATCCCGATACCAGAGCCTTGCTCTCCTGGGAGGCGATAAATCCGGCGCCGCTTACCTCAGGCCGCGCCGGAGGGAAGAATTCAGGCGGCCTGGAACATCCGGGCGGGGAGAAGGATCCCCGCCTGCGCCTGGCCCGGCTCAGCCAGAAGGTCCTGGCCTACCTGGCTCCTGATTTTTTCGCGATTCACCCCGTGGAAGCCCAGGCGCCGGAGGAAGACGTGCTCCTGCTCGACTACTCCTTTCTCAGCACCGTACCGGAGGCCACTTTACGGGTCCCCAGCTATGCCCGCTGGCTGGAGAGCCAGGATCTGCTTCCTGCTTACCGGTACATGAAGAAGCTGCTGCAATTGCTGCACTGGCAGCGCCCGGGAAAACGGTGGGTCCTGAAAAGTCCTCATCACCTCGAATATCTGGATACGCTGTTCTCCGTGTTTCCCCGGGCGAAAATCATCCAGACCCACCGGGACCCTTCGGTCACTCTTGCTTCTTTCTGCAGCATGATAGCCCACGGCCGGGGGGTCTTCAGCGACTCGGTGGATCCCTGCGAGATAGGCCGCGATTGGTCGAGGAAGGTCCGCAGGCTGGTACGAAAGGCCATGGAAACCAGGGAGCGCGTCGGCGAGGACCGTTTTTTCGACGTATACTTCCACAATCTCCTGAGCGATCCCATGCGGGAGATCGAGCGGATTTATGAGTTCACAAATCTACCCCTGATGGGAGAGACGCGGCGCAGCCTGGAAGCCGCCCTGCGGGTCAACGGCCGGCACCGCTACGGCTACCACCGCTACCGTCTGGAGGATTTCGGTCTGAGCCGCGCCGGAGTGGAGGCCCGCTTTGCAGAGTACCGCCGGAGATTCAATATACCGGCTGAAAGGCTGTAGCGATTGAACAAGGGACCCCGCTACGACAGTCCGTTCCGGGCCGCAGTGAACGGAGTCCTCGACCTGTTCGGCGGACACAGGCGGACCGGCAGGTTGGAGGACTCCGACCGGATCGACGGCAAGAGCTGCCTGGTAACCGGTGCAAACCGAGGCCTCGGCCGGGCGGTGGCCGTCGAGCTGGCCCGGAGGGGCGGACAGGTCGTGATGGGCTGCCGCAGCGGCCATCCCCAGGCCGCCGCCGAGATCAGGAAGCTGAGCGGCAGCGACCGGGTGGAGATGGCTTTTCTCGACCTGGCCGACTTCGATACGATCCACAGCTTCTGCGACCGGATGAAGGCAAGCGGAACAACGTTCGATATCGTGGTGCTCAACGCCGGCGTCGTTCCGGCCGGGGCGAGAAGAACCAGGCAGGGTTTCGAGGAGATGTTCGGAGTCAACTACCTGGCCAATTTCGTGCTGGTTAACAGGCTCCTGGAAGACGGGACCATACCCGCCGATCCGGCAGCCCCTGGGGCTGCGCCGGGACGCGTACCCCGGCTCGTCTTCATCTCTTCGGAGACCCACAGATCCGCCGGTCCCATCGATTTCGATCGGTTGGGCCGCTTCCGCGCCTACGGCAGGCGGGAAAGCATGAAACACTACGGCCTGGTCAAGCTCCTCCTGAGCACCTATGCGGTCCAGCTTTCCCGGCGCCTGCGGCGCGGTGGCCGGATCTTTGCGGCGGTGCACCATCTCTGTCCGGGTCCGGTCAACTCCGATATAGCCCGGGAGGCCCCGGGATGGTCCAAGCCGCTGTTGAAGCTGCTGTTCGCCTTGTTCTTCAAGAAGCCGGCGAAGGCGGCCGAGCCGGTTGTGTACCTGTGCTGCTCCCCCGCGCTGGAGGGCCGCAGCGGCGTCTACCTTCACTTGATGACGGAGAAGCGTCCTTCGCCGGACGCCCTGAAGGAAACGGCGGGAAGGCGGCTGTGGAAGCTGAGCGAGGAGCTGGTCAGAACCGGCCCTCGTTCCTGAAGACCGACTCCTGCAATCTCACCGCACCGGACCAGCGCGGTGGTCGCTGCCCGGCCAAAGCCTCCGCCGCGCAGCCCTCCCCGTCCAGAGATACCGGCTGCCCTCCCCGCGCGGCCGGTCGATCCTCGTCGCGGGTCTCCTTATCCAGACCTCCCTGAATTCCCTCGATTGACACATGGGGAGCTTATGGCTATAACTAGGGAGAGCGGCCGGCAGCGGAGCCGTTCTTTTCTTGCCCCAGTAGCTCAGGAGGATAGAGCAACGGTTTCCTAAACCGTGGGTCGGACGT
>CAYMEK010000079.1:0-17498 GCA_964389305.1 uncultured Spirochaetaceae bacterium | reverse complement strand
GCCCGGAGTAGCAGCCCGTGCAGTTCAGGTTGCAGCGCATGGTGGGGCTGACCACCACCAGGCTCGGCACCCAGTAGTCCTTGCTGTTGAGCGCCCAACGGAGCTTGCTTCCGGTCACCGCCCAGTTGAAAATCAGGTTCTCCACCAGCTTCTTCTTGCATTGAGGATTGAGCAATTGGCCTAGCCGCACGAAAAGGCTGGCCATCCCTCTGTCCTCGTCGATGTCCCGGGCAAGGCCTCTCAGAAACGCTTTCAGCCCCGGGTTGTTAACCGGGATATTTTGAAGCTCGGTCAGCCTCCTCAGATCCTCGAGTTTGCCGGTTAAACAACCCGCTATCTTCTTCCCGCCGATTTTCTTAGCGAAGTAGGTTTTTAGAGACATATAAGACCTCCCTCATGATGGTCCAGCGCGGGGTGACGTAATTACCAGTTACTCAATATTATACGGGCTCCTCGGGGAACCTGCAAGGATTTTTCTTAACCAAATTGGACAAGATTAACCTTGAATTCGCCGATCCTCTAATATATGCTGCCAGTATCGATCGTTGTGCGATTCGTTGAAATAACTGCATCGATATGCCCGAACCAGGACGGTCCACGGTCGGGAATAGAGAATCGGTTTTAAGGATAGACAGTGGTACCTAGGAGAGCAAGCTTCACCCGCAAAACGAATGAGACCGAGGTCCAGGTCGCGCTTACCATGGATCCACAGGGCCAGATCGCTGTAGATACCGGAATACCGTTCTTCGACCACCTGCTCGAGGCGATGGCTTTTCACGGACATTTCGGGCTGACCGTGAAGGGCAGAGGGGACCTGGAGGTGGACGAGCATCACCTGGTCGAGGACACGGGGATCGTTCTAGGCGAGACCCTGAGCAAGCTTGTTGACCAGCACGGACCCGTACGGCGCTTCGCCCTGGCCATGATTCCCATGGACGAAGCCCTTTCGGAAGTCATCATCGATGTCTGCGGCCGGCCGTATCTCCTGTTTGACGCCTCTTTTCCCCAGCAGCGGGTCGGCTCTTTTGAGGTAGTGCTTTTGCGGGAGTTCCTGAATGCTCTGGTCAATCACGGCCGCCTCACTCTGCACGCGACACTACGCCGTGGATACAACAGCCATCATATGGCAGAGTCCCTGTTCAAGGCACTGGGGGTGGCTCTGAGCCAAGCCTATGAGGCTGCTGGCGAGGCAGGGCCGGCAGGTCCGAACAGGCGGGGAATGTCGACCAAGGGCAGAATCGGCTAGGGTTTGCTTTCCGAGGGGACCTGGCTTTATACTGTGCTAGGACGGGAAGCGATGAAAGCGAGAGAAGAGCTACTAAAAAAGCTCCCCCAAGACGGGTTCCTCAAGATATCCCAGAGTCAGGCGGTGGAGATGTCGAAGGAACAGCGAGTGGCCCTGGTACGCAAAGGAAACGAGCTGTTCAATCAGGAAAAGTACGAACTGGCCAAAAAAATCTTTCTAACCACGGGATACTCGGACGGATTGATCCGGTTGGGCAACATGTACTTGAAAAAGAAGATGCCCCTGGAGGCCTTCCGCATGTTCTGGCTGGCCCCGGACCGTAAAAAAGTTGACACCATGCTTGAAAAAACAATCCTGATCGTAAAAAAGTGGCTGAAGGAAGGAGAGGCAAAAAGTTGAACGGCGAGGAGAACGATTCTTCTGAGCTGGATCGGCAGGCCGAACTGTCCAAGGCAGGATACAAGCATTTGAAAGAAGGCAAGCTGGAAGAAGCGGGGTCGAGCTTCAACGCCATCCTGGAAATCAATGTCCGGAACAACTACGCCCTGGTGGGGCTCGGGGAGGTCTCCAGGAAACAGGGCAACTACGAAAAAGCCATAGAATACTATCAGTCCTGTTTACAGTTTCATCCAGGCAACAAGTATGCCCTCGTCGGGTTGGCAGACTGCTACCGCGCTCAGGGCGCCTTTCAAAAAGCCATCGAGATCTGGGAGCAGTATCTGGATCAGGACGATCAGGATGTGACCGTGCTGACCCGCATTGCAGATGCCTACCGCAAGGCGAAAAATTTCGAGAAGTCGAAAGCTCTATATTTCAAGGCTCTGCAGATCCAGCCCGAGAACCCCTACGCTTTGAACGGTTTGGGGCACCTGCATTTCGATTTCAAGTACTATACGGAGGCAATCCCGTACTGGGAGAAAATGCTCGGTAACGATCCCGGGAACATCAAGGTGCTTACCTCGCTGGGCAATTGCTACCGGAAGATCAAGGATTTCCATAAGGGCCTGCCGTATTTCGAGCAGGCCCTGGAGCTGGAGCCGATGAACTTCTATGCTCTGTTCGGCATCGCCGACTGTCAGCGCGGCCTGAATCGTCACCGAGAGTCTCTCGAGGCTTGGGAGAAAATACTCGAATTCGACCCCGACAACAAGGTCATCATCACCCGGGCCGGGGATGCCTATCGTAATCTAGGCAACCTCGAACAGGCCGAAGCCTGCTACCAGCGGGCCTTGAACATCGAGTTCGACATGTATGCAGTAATCGGCCTGGCCCTGATAAACAAAATCAAGGGAAACCATCTGCAGGCGATAGAATCGCTGACCGGGCTGCTGGCTGCCAATCCCAGGAATCACCGGCTGGTGACCGAGATTGCCGACTCCTACATCAAGATGGGCAACACCCAGGCGGCGATCGATACCATGACGCGGTTTCTGCGCCTAGG
The DNA here is from genome assembly GCA_964389305.1 of uncultured Spirochaetaceae bacterium. Taxonomy (GTDB): domain Bacteria; phylum Spirochaetota; class Spirochaetia; order SZUA-6; family DRHE01; genus CAYMEK01. The sequence continues at coordinate 14,811 of CAYMEK010000079.1, read as the reverse complement.
GGGCAGGAACACCAGAGTCTCGGAGATGTTGAAAAGCCTGCAGCGGGGATGAGCTCGGTTTCAGCCCTTACTCCCGGACAGCTCGCTGCCGAGCTCGGGTTGGCCCCTCTGTTCAGGGGACGGCAGATTTTCTCCTGGATCCACAGAAAGCTCGTTTTCGATTTTTCCCGCATGAGCGATTTGCCGCAGCAGCTGCGCGCCGAGCTTTCCCGGCGGGCCAGGACGCTGGAGTTGGAGCCGGGAACCAGGCTCTGCAGTCCGGACGGCGCCGTTAAACAAGGCTTCCGGCTTTCTGACGGACTTTCCGTAGAGGCGGTACTGCTTCAGGACGGCCGCGGCCGCAGAACCGCCTGCCTGTCGACCCAGGTCGGCTGCGGCATGGGCTGCCGGTTTTGCCGCACAGGCGCAAACGGATACCGTAGAGACCTCGAGGCTCACGAAATCGTCGAGCAGCTCTTATTGCTGAGGGCGTATGTGCGCGACCGCATGCGCGCTGTCGGCGTCCGGGAGATCTCCAATCTGGTGTTCATGGGCATGGGTGAGCCCCTGGCCAATCTGGACCGCCTGGAGCAGGCTGTGAAGGTGTTCACCTCGCCGGCGGGAAGCGCTTTGAGCCCCAGGCGCATAACGATCTCCACCTGCGGTCTGGTGCGGGGCATCCGCTCGCTGGCTTCAAGGCGCCTGGGCCTGCGCCTGGCCGTATCCTTGATATCGGCGGATCCCCGGGTGCGCAGCCGGCTCATGCCGGTGGCCCGGAGTAATCCGCTGCCCGAGCTTCGCCGCGCTCTCCTGGAATACCAGGAGGCAACGCCCAGGCGGATTACACTGGAGATCGTACTCATGGGCGGGATCAACGACCGTCTCGAAGATGTTGAGGCCCTGATTCGCTTTGTACGGGGTAGTAGACCGGAGCCCCCGCTCAAGGCTTTGGTGAACCTGATCCCCTGGAATCCTGTACCGCAGCTCGCCTACCGCAGCCCCGACGCCGCGCGGATCAAGTGGTTTGAAGACCTTATCAGAAAAGCCGGCGTTCCCGTCACGACCAGGATTTCCAGAGGCAGCGCGGTTGGCGGGGCCTGCGGTCAGCTGGGCTTACCGCAGGAAACCCCCTCGCTCAGGGACCGGCCGCCGGTGGAGCAAGCCTGAGACGCGCCGCGATCATTCCAGCACAGCGCGAATCCTGCGCACCCCCGCCGAGGAGGACTGCTCCTTGACGATGCGGAAGGTGCCCAGCTCCCCGGTGTGCTCCACATGGGGCCCGCCGCAAACTTCTGCCGAGAAGTCGCCGACGAAATACACCTTGACCCTTTCCTCGTAGCGTTCGCCGAACAGGGCTATGGCGCCCCGTTTTTTTGCCTGATCGAGGGTCATGGTTTCGAAGTGAACGGGCAGGTCCCTGCTTATCTGTTCGTTGACGATCTGCTCGACCCGCCGGATCTCCTCCCCGGTCAGCGGCCGGGGATGGGAGAAGTCGAAGCGCAGCCGCTCGGCTGTGATGTTGGAGCCTTTCTGCTCCACCTGCTCTCCCAGTACCTGGCGCAGGGCCCGATGCAGGAGGTGGGTGGCGGTATGGAGCCTGCGCACCCGCTCGCTGTGGTCGGCCAGCCCTCCTTTGAAGGCCCTCTCCGCCCCGCTCTTGGACAGCTCCTGGTGCTTTTTATAAGCCGCCTGGAAGCCGGGCAGGTCCACGCTCAAGCCCTGCTCGGCAGCAAGCTCCTCGGTCAGCTCGATCGGAAACCCATAGGTGTCGTAGAGGCGGAAGGCAACGCGGCCCGGTACGATCCTCTTGGGATTCTTCAGCAGGTTGGGCAGCATTTTCTCCAGCTCCCGCTCTCCTTTCTGCAGGGTCTGCAGGAACCTCTTCTCTTCATGCGCGAGCTCGTGCAGGATCGTGTCCCGGTGGCGCTCGAGTTCCGGATAGGCTCCGGCCTGCGCTTCGATGCAGGCTTCGGCGGGAGCGGCCAGGAAGTCCCGCTCTATCCCGAGCTTGCGGGCATGCCGGATGGCCCGCCGGATCAGGCGGCGCAGGATGTAGCCCTGTCCGAGGTTGGAGGGCTTGACCGCCCGGTCGTCTCCCAGGATGAAGGTGGCGGAGCGGATATGGTCGGTGACGATGCGCATTGAACGATCCGCTTCTCGATTGCCGCCGTAGCTCGCCCCGCTTTCAGCCTCCACGGCGCGGATGATGGGCAGCATGGTCTCTATCTCGTATACGCTGGTCTTTCCCTGCAGCAGGGCGCAGGTGCGCTCCACTCCCATGCCCGTATCAACTGTCCGTTGCTCCAGGGGAAGGTATTCGTCTGCGGCGGTCTTGTTATACTGCATGAACACGTCGTTCCAGATCTCGAAGTACTTGCCGCAGTGACAGCCCGGCCTGCATGCCGGTGAGCAGGGCGAAAGACCGGTATCGATGAACATCTCCGTATCGGGACCGCAGGGACCGGTTTGCCCGGCCGGTCCCCACCAGTTTTCCTCCCGGCCTCGATAACTAATCCGCTCTTCCGGAACGCCGAGACTCCGCCAGATGGCGGCGCACTCCTCGTCGGCCGGCACCCGCCCGTCACCGGCAAAAACCGTGACCCACAGGCTGGCCGGATCGAAGCCCAGCCAGCCGGCCGAAGTAAGGAACTCGTAGCTCAAGCGGATCGCCTCTTCCTTGAAGTAGTCGCCCAGAGACCAGTTGCCCAGCATCTCGAAGAAGGTCAGATGCGAGGGATCGCCCACCTCCTCGATGTCACCGGTGCGAATACACTTCTGTACGTCCACCAGGCGTCTGCCCGCCGGGTGCGGCTCGCCCAGAATATAGGGAACCAGGGGATGCATGCCCGCGGTGGTGAACAGCACCGTGGGATCGTTTTCAGGGATCAGGGAGCTGCCCGAGATCTCGGCGTGTCCGTTCCTGGTAAAAAACTCCAGGTATTTGGCTTTCAGCTCGTGCGCTGTCATGAGTGAGATACTATGGAGGGCCGCCGGGAATGTCAATAAAAAGAGCTTTAGCCGCTTTAGATGTCCTCGAACTCGGAGTCGTTGTCGAGGAACTCCTGGAACACGTAGGCGATGGTGCCGGATTTGCGAATGCGCATCTCGGCGAAGCCTTCCGAAACGAGCTTCTCCAGGGCTTTCTTGGCCTCCTCCAGCGGGATATCTCCCTCCAGGGCTACCTGACCCGGAGTGGCCACGCCCCGGTTGTTCTTGGCCGTACGCAGGATCACCTTCTCCAGAGATTCCCTGGGTCGTGAGCCGCCTGCCGGGCCGGAGACGGTGAAATGGGGATCCGAGGACAGCGCGTTCCGGTATCCCCGGCGCAGGTTTTCTTCGCGCACCATGGTGGGAATGTAGAAAAGATCGAACAGCCCGCCTATCCCGGCCAGCCCGCCGGTGCACAGCCACAACAACCCCGTACCGAAGCGGCCCAGGTAGAACCTGTGGAATCCCAGGGCGCCGAAACCCGATATAAACCAGAGAAAGTAAGCTATGGAAAGCTTGAACAAAACCGGCTCCTGCTCCGACCATTCATAGCATGTTTGCCGGGGAAGCACAAGACGCGCGTGATGGCTGGAAGGTGCTCGCTGTTAGGGGCGGTTATCCTTGCCATAGCTTCTCCAGGGGGGCTTTTTCCGGCTACACTGGGTTCATGGAAGCGCAGGAGATTCAGGCTGTGGTGTTCGATCTGGACGGCGTTTTGGCGGACTCCGAAGGCATTCACGTCCTGGCCTGGCGGGAAATCTGCGGGCAGTTCGGCCTATCCCTCGACGGTCTTCAACTACAGGATTGGGTCGGCTATTCCGACGAGGCGCTCGCGGAGGAACTGCTGCGGAAAGGCCGCCTGCCCGTCGAACCGGGAGAGTTCCTGCGGCGCAAACGGAGTGCTTACCGGCGCCTGATTTCCACAATGCTCACTCCGTATCCCGGTGTTCTCGAAGCCCTGGACACTCTGGGGCGGCTGCCGTTGGGACTGGCCACATCCAGCGCCCGCAGCGAAGCCCTCCCCATGCTCGAGATCCTCGGCCTGGGGGAGCGTTTCCAGGCCGTGGTAACCATGGACGACGTCCGGCAGGCCAAGCCGGCGCCGGACTGTTATTTGAAGGCGGCGGAGCTGCTCGATGCGGCGCCGCAGCGCTGCCTGGCGGTGGAGGATTCACCCGGCGGGGTGCTGGCGGCCCGTCGGGCCGGATACATGGTGCTGGGAGTCACCAACACCCTTCCGGCCGACAAGCTGGCGGGAGCGGACGCGCTTTTCGCCAGTACGCCGCAGGCCATCCGCTGGATCAAGGACAGGCGGCGGTGAGAGGCTAGCTCAAGGGGACCGACTCACCGTAGCGAGGCGTGTAGGGCGGGAACCCCTTTTCCTTCCGGATGCTTTCCGAAAGGGCCCGGGCGGCCTGCGGCTCGCCGTGGGTGAGGAACAGCCTGCGGGGCGGGCGTTCAAGGGCGCCCAACCAGCGCAGCAAACCCGACCGACCGGCGTGGGCGGACAAGCCGCTGATCTTGCGTATGCGGGCCCTGCATCTGTGCCTGGCTCCCAGGATGCGGAGTTCCCCGGCCCCGCTCAGGATCTGCCGGCCGAGGGTGCCCTCGGCCTGATAGCCCACGAACAGCACGGTGCTCTCTTTCCTCGAGATGTTGTGCACCAGGTGATGCTTGATCCGGCCTCCCGTGCACATGCCCGATCCGGCGATGATGACCGCCGTTCCCCGGATATGGTTGATGGACTTGGACTGCTCCACGGTCCGGATCATCTGCAGACCGGGAAAGGCGAAGGGAGAGCGGCCCCGGGCCATCAGCTCCCGCATCTGCCGGTCGAACAGCTCCGGGTGGTCCTTGAACACTTCGGTCACGCTCACCGCCATGGGGGAATCGACAAACACCATGAGGTGAGGGATGCGGTCCTGCTCGAGCAGCTCGTTCAGGTAGTAGAGCACCTCCTGGGTCCGCTCCAACGCGAAGCTGGGAATCAGCAGGTTGCCGCCGGCGCGGTGGGTCGTATTGACCGCTTCGGCCAGCAGCCGGTCGATGCCTTCCGGATCCTCGTGATCCCTGTCGCCGTAGGTGGATTCCATGACCAGATAATCCGCCGCTTCGAACACCGTGGGGTCTTCTATGATCGGCTTATCCCACTGCCCGATATCGCCGGAGAAAACGACGGTTGCCCGCTCCTTCGCCTTCCGGTCCTCCGCCAGCTCCACCCGGATCGAGGCGGAACCAAGGATATGTCCGGCCCCGAAGAAGGCCGCCCGGGCGCCGGTTTGGAGCGGAACGGGCTTACCGTACTCCACCGGCTGGAAGAGGGGAAGGGTCCGCCGGGCGTCTTCCTCGGTATACAGGGGAACCTCTGGATGGGGTCCCTGCCGTCCCTCTTTCCGGTGGCGCCGGCGCTTGTACTCGGCATCCTCCTCCTGGATGCGGGCGGAATCGAGGAGCACGATGCGGGCGATTTCGGCTGTCGCCGGGGTGCAGTAAATGGGTCCGTTGAAGCCCTCCCGAACCAGTTTGGGCAGCAGCCCGCAGTGGTCCAGGTGGGCATGGGTCAGGAGCACCGCGCCGACCGCCGCAGGGTCACCGGGAAAGGGCTTCCAGTTGCGATCCCGGTACTGGCGTTCCTGGAAAAGCCCGCAGTCGACCAGCAGGCTGCCGCCGGAGTGTTCCAGCAGGTAGCAGGAACCGGTGACGTTGCCGGCGGCGCCGAGAAACCGAAGGCGGGCCTTCACTGTTCGTACCTCCTTGCCCCGGCGTTCAGAACGGCGGCCGTTTCACCCGGAGGTCTCACCACGAGGCCCCTCACGGGTACAGGCGGCTGATGGTGCGGGGAAAGGGGATGGCTTCCCGGATGTGATGGGTCCCGCACAGCCAGGTGACGGTTCGTTCCAGCCCCAGCCCGAAGCCGGAGTGGGGAACCGAGCCGAAGCGCCGTAGGTCAAGGTACCAGGTGTAGGCCTCCTCGGGCAGCTTTTCCTCACGGATGCGGGCCATTAGGCGGTCGTAATCGTCTTCTCTCTGGGAACCGCCGATGATCTCGCCGTAGCCTTCCGGAGCGAGCAGATCGGCGCAGAGCACGGTCTCGCGATTCTCCGGATTCTCCTTCATGTAGAAGGCCTTGGCCTTTTTCGGATAGTTGACCACGAAGACGGGCCGGTCGTAGCGGCCGGATAGGAGGGTCTCCTCTTCCGCTCCCAGGTCCTCGCCCCACTCGATTCCGCTGCCCTGCTGGCGCAGCCAGTCCACGGCCTGCCCGTAGTCCAGGCGGGGAAAGGGAGGGATGACACTCTCCAGCTTTTCCACGTCCCGCTTGAGAGTCTTCAACTCGCTGCGGCAGCGCGAGAGGATATCCCGGACCAGGGCCGCGATCATCTCCTCCTGCAGGCGCAGGTTGCCCTGGCTGTCCAGGTAGGCCACCTCGGCCTCGAGCATCCAGAACTCGGTAAGATGGCGGCGGGTCTTGGACTTCTCGGCCCGGAAGGTAGGGCCGAAGTTGAATACCTTGCCGAAGGCCATGCAAGCCGCCTCCAAATAGAGCTGTCCGGTCTGGGCCAGGTAGGCGTTGCCCAGGTCGAAGTAGGGGACCTCGAACAAGGTACCCGCGCTTTCTCCGATCGAGCCGGTTAGGATGGGGGTGTCGATGAGCACGAAACCCCGCTCGTAGAAGAAGTTTCTCAAGGAAGCCGCCGCCTCATGACGCACCCTCAACAGGGCCTCGGGCAGAGTCGAGCGCAGCCACAGGTGGCGGTTTTCCAGCAGAAAGTCGACGCCGTGCTCTTTCTTGGCTATCGGATAGTCTTGTTCGGGATTCTGCACCACTTCGAGCGCGGAAACGGTCAGCTCGTACCCGCTCGGCGCCCTTTCGTCCCTGCGGACCCTGCCGGTCACGATAATCGAAGACTCCATCTTCAAATCGTTCATCAGCTCGAAGCTCTGCGGGTCGCACTCACCCTGCACCGCCACGGCCTGGATGCGACCCGTGCCGTCCCGTAGCTGCAGGAAATGGATCTTGCCCTTGGAGCGGATGTTGTACATCCAGCCGGCGACGCGGACTTCCCGGTCCTGGTAAGCGGCGATCTCGGCGATGGGTACCACCGGAGCCTGGTTGCGCTTCATTCTACGACCTTGTCCCCCTCCTTGACGATTCTGATCTCTCCCTTTTCCTTCTGGAGCTTTAGATAATCGAGAAAGTCCTCCACCGCCTTCTCCACCTCCGAGCGGAACACGGCGCCCAATCCCTCGCTCTCGGCTACGATCGACGCCCAGCGGCGGGCGGACATGCTCTCTTTGATCCGTCTGGCCTGGATCTCGTCCAGTCCCTTGCACAGCAAGGCCAGCTCGGAATCGGAGAAATCCCGCAATACGGATTGCAGGTCCTTGTCGTTGATACTGAGCAGGACGTCCAGAGTAAGCAGTTTCTTCTCGATCTCCTTGGCCAGGTCCGGCTCGGCGAGCTCGAGCTGCTCCATGATCTGCCGTTCGTCCGAGTATTTCATATTTCGAAGGATTTCCGCCAGCACCGCCTCGCCGTCGATTTCCTGCGTCACGATCTCGCCCTGGGCGCGGATCTTGTCTTTCAGCGTGCCCTCGGCCTGGCGCAGCACTTCGGGGCTGATCTCCCGCAGCCTGGCCATACGCCTGACAACGCGTAGCTGGACCTCACCGTCCAGGGCGCGCAGAACCTCGGCCGCCCTGTCAGGGCTGAGGTGGGGAAGAATAGCGGACAGCACCGGTGCGGACTCATCTTTCAGCAACAGCTTGACCTGCTCCAGATCCAGATCCATGAGGAAGGAAAAGGGATGGGGAGCCGTGCTCGCCTCGAGCTTGCGAATCAAAGCCTGGGCCTTGTCTTCGCTGAAAGCCTTGCGCAGGATATCCTCGGCCATCGCCAGACCGCCCCGGGCTACCAGGTCCTGTGTCTTCAACAGGTAGCCGAACTCCTCGAGGATTTTCGCGGCCTCCCCCGTCTCGATCTTCTCTACCCGGGCAATCTCTTCGGTTATACCGGCCACCTCTTCGTCGGAGAGGTGCCGCATCACCTTGGCGGCTTCCTCCTTGCCCAGGAGCATGAGAAAGCGAGCCGCCTTGGAATAACCCTTGTCCCGCAGACTATCCTTTACTTCCCGTGGATCCATGGTGGGCCTATGATAGCATCCGCTCCGTCAAGGGGTCAATTGAGCCTTCCCGCAGTTACTGCAAATCGACCTCTTGATCAATATATTGTGGATTATATGTGGAAAGTACCACAACATATCGGACCTAGCCGCATACGGTAGCAGGGTACCCGGGCAACCCCGGGTTTCGAGGTTTTGAGGTTCAGGTGTGCCTGCCTGCAGCCGGCGATTCGCTGAACTCGCGGTACATCCCGTCGAGCAGTTCCGGCAGAGGCAGGGGATCGTTGTACAGCAGCTTGTAGTTATCCTGCCAGTTCAAGCCGGTGCCCAGCGACTGGTTGCCCAGCAGTGCTTCGGCTCGGTCCGCTTCGCCTTCACCTTCCAGGATACGCGCGATCTCGGCCACCACCGGAACCGCCTCTTCCAGGGCCTGGTCGAAAAGCTCGGGAAAGCTTTCGTTGTGCCGCCAGTCCCGGTTGCAGGGATGGGTCCAGCTTCTGTTTTCCAGATTGAGAAAGTCCAGGTGTTCCGGAAGCTCGTAGGGGTGAAACAGCGCCAGGCGCCGGCGGTTTTCTCCGGAGTTGCGGTCCAGCTCATAAGCCAACCGCCGGTGGTGGGGCTTCAGCGGGTCGATGAACGCATAGAAGCTCATGGAATCGCGGTAGGCGTTTTCCACCCGGCGCCGGTCCCTTGATTTGAAATGGGTGTTGGGATACGTACGGTGCAGGCTTTTTACCAGGGTCTTGATGATCCCATAGGGCAGCCGCGGTCCGCAGTTCAGGAGAAGCGGGAGGTCGAGCTCTCGAATGCTCAAAGAGCGCTTGCGCTCCAGCATAAGAACATCGAGGATCCGTTCCAGAAAGATGTGGCTGCGGAAAAACTTCTCGGTCTCCTCGCGTTCCGCCTCCACCCAGCCGGCAAAATAGTCGATGAAGGGGTGCGCTTTCTTGTCAAGAAAAGAATGGGTGCAGAATCCCAGGATGTAGGCCTTGATGAGAGGCAGGTCTTCCTGCCCTTTCACCTCCAAACGCCTCAGCTCCCGGATCATGTTGACCACCAGCTTCCCGTAGTTCTGGCGGTGGGCGCTCACGCCGAACTTCAACCCGGTAGGCCTGGTACGCTGGTTATGGTAAAAAAAATCCGGCCCCTGGGCGCCGAAGCGCAAGACATTCCCCCTTTCCTCGAGGATGCACTGCGCCTCCGGGCCCAGAGCTCGACGAAGGGTGTCTTCAGCGAATATCAGGTGGCAGACTTGTGAAGGCATAACTCAATCAAATAGTACTAACCAGATTATCTGGCGGCAATAGATTAGACTATTTCTATCCGGCCTGCCACGGTGGGATGGGCGGCGAGCATATCCGCGCGGGCTTGAGCCTTACCATCGCCGAGGCTGAAACGAAGAGGCCTTGGAGAGTTCTTCAAAGAGCTGCCGTTCCCGGCTGCTCAGATTTCTGGGGACTTCGATGAGGATGCGCACGTACAGGTCTCCATGTCCACCGTTTCGTTTGGGGAAGCCTTTGTCCCGCAGCCGCAGGCGCTGCCCGCTCTGCGTTCCGGGCTGCAGCTTCACTGAGGCCTTGCCCCCGATGATGGGCACCTCGATGCGGGCCCCGAGCGCCGCCTCCCAGGGCGCTACCGGGGCGTCCAGCTCCAGGTCGTGGCCGCTCAGACGAAATACGGGATGCGGCGAGATCCGCACGCGCAGGTACAGGTCCCCGGCTTCTCCGTTTCCCCTGGCGCCCTGACCCCGCAGGCGCAGGCGCTGCCCATCAACGGTTCCCGGCGGTATCTTCACCTCCAGGTTCTTGACCTCCCGTTTGAACTTGCCGCCCGAATCAGGCACCATGGTTTCCAGGGAGAAGCCTCGCTTCGTGCCCCGGTAGGCTTCCTCGAGAGTGACGGTGATTTCGGCCTCCTGATCCTGGCCCCGCCTGGCCGCCTGTTGTCCGGCCGCCCGTTGTCCCCCTCCGCGGCGGCTGCGCGGATACTCGCCGGGCCCTCCACCGAACAGCATCTCGAAGAAATCACTGAATCCGGAGAAAGGGGAATCTCCAAAATCACCGAAAAAATCGAAGTTGAATCCCCGGCCGCCGGTCCCGGTTTTCCCGCCCCTTCGGGAAGCTCCGCCCTGCCCAAAGTCGAAAAACTCCCAGCCTGGAGGCGGGGTAAAGTCCTGCCCCGCCTTCCAGTTGTCACCGAGAGCGTCGTATCGCCTGCGTTTTTCAGGATCTCGCAGCACCTCGTAGGCTTCGCCGATACGCTTGAACCGTTCCTCGGCATCCGGGCTCTTATTGATGTCCGGATGGTACTTGCGGGCCAGCTTCCGGTATGCGGCGTGCACCTGTTCCTGGCTGGCGTCGCGGGAGATCCCTAACGTGTCGTAATAATCCTGGTATTTTACCGCCATCTACACCTTATAATTTACCGTTCAGTAAATTCAGCGTCAATGACGTCTTCCTCGTCAGCGCCGGACCCTCCGGCCCGGCGGTCCTGTCCGTTGCCGCCGTTGGTCCCGTAGGCGCCCTGCTCCTGAGTGGACCGACCCTGTCCGGCCGCGGCGGCCGCCCCGGAATCACGACCGTAGGCCGCGGCGGAGATGTTGTACGAGGCCTGCTGCAGTTCGTTTTTCAACTCCCGGATCCTCTCCAAGGGAGCTTCTTCCCGGATCGCTGTGCGGATGTCCGCGATGAGCTGCTCGCAGCGCGCCCGTTCGTGTGCCGGCGCCTTGTCGCCCAGGCTCTGCAGCGCTTTCTCCACCTGGTAGGCCAGGCTGTCCGCCTGGTTGCGCTCCTCCACGGTCTGCCGGCGCTGCTTGTCTTCGGCGGCATTGGACTCGGCCTCCCGCACCATGCGGTCGATCTCACCCTTGTCCAGACTGGTCGACCCGCTGACGGTGATCTTCTGCTCCGAACCGGTGTCCTTGTCCCGGGCCGAAACATTGAGAATGCCGTTGGCGTCGATGTCGAAGGAAACCTCGATCTGCGGCACGCCGCGCGGCGCCGGGCGGATGCCCTCGAGCTTGAACTGACCGAGGACCCGGTTGTCCCGGGCCATGGAACGCTCACCCTGCAGCACCACGATATCCACGGCGGTCTGGTTGTCGTCGGCGGTGGAGAACACCTCCGAGCGGCGGGCCGGGATGGTGGTGTTGCGCTCGATGACCCTGGTCATCACTCCGCCCAGGGTCTCGACTCCCAGAGACAGGGGAGTCACGTCCAGCAGAAGCACATCTTCCACCTCACCCTGGATGATGCCCGCCTGCACCGCTGCGCCGACCGCGACCACCTCGTCGGGATTTACCGACATGTTGGGCTGTTTCCCTCCTGTCAGCTCCCTGACCAGCTCCTGGACTGCCGGGATGCGGGTCGAGCCGCCGACCAGGATTACCTCGTCGATGTCCCTTTCGCCCAGCTTGGCGTCCCCCAGAGCCTGCTTGACCGGGGCCAGGCAGCGCTCTACCAGGTGCCGGGTAAGCTGGTCGAACTTCGACCGGCTGACGTTGATCATCAGGTGCTTGGGGCCGTTCGCGTCGGCGGTGATGAAGGGAAGATTCACCGTGGTCTGAGCCGTGGAGGAAAGCTCGATCTTGGCCTTCTCCGCCGCCTCGTAAAGGCGCTGAAGCGCCTGGCGGTCCCGGCGGACGTCGATGCCCTGCTCCCGCTTGAACTCCTCGGCCAGCCAGTCGGCCAGCACCTTGTCGAAATCGTCTCCGCCCAGATGGGTATCGCCGGCCGTGGCTCGAACCTCGCACAGCCCCTCACCGACTTCCAGGATCGAGACGTCGAAGGTCCCGCCTCCCAGGTCGAAGACCATGATCGTCTCGTTCTTCTTTTTTTCCAGCCCGTAGGCCAGAGCTGCGGCGGTGGGCTCGTTGATGATCCGCAGGACCTCGAGGCCGGCTATCCGCCCCGCGTCCCGCGTGGCTTGGCGCTGGGCGTCGTTGAAGTAGGCGGGAACGGTAATCACCGCCTGCCTGACTTTCTCGCCCAGGTAGCTGGAGGCGTCGTCGACCAGCTTGCGGAGCACCTGGGCGGAGATTTCTTCGGGCGAAATCTGCTTTCCGTGCACGTTGAAGCGCGCCGCATCGTTGGGCCCGGACTCCACCTGGTACGGCACGATTTTGATCTCGGAAGCGACTTCAGCGTGCTTGCGCCCGACGAAGCGCTTGGCCGATGAAATGGTGCCTTCCGGATTCAGGACCGCCTGGCGTTTAGCAAGCTGCCCGACCAGGCGCTGTCCCTCCTTGGTATAGGCGACCACGGACGGGGTGGTCCGTGAACCTTCGCTGTTGTGAATAACCACCGGTTTCCCGCCTTCCATGACGGCGACAACCGAATTGGTGGTCCCTAAATCTATTCCTACCGCTTTGGCCATATGTCATACCCTCCGTATAGCAGTGTTTTTTCATGTCTATTAACATTTAAGCAAGAATTATGCCACTATGTTGGTTCAATACTTAATAATAATTACTATAATAGTATAGAGTTACAGTGATAACTGTATATTTGTACAGTGCAAAACGACTGACTGGGTTATTGTAACCCGCAGGATTGCTCCACAGCCTCCAGGTGGGCAATTCTGACACAGTGGGCGGATGGCCTTCGCCCCGTCGGGCACCCCCGGCCTTGCTGTCAGGCCGGCCCTCAAGACGGTTGACGAACTTCCGGGAAAATGAATAAATTGTTGCCTGATCTTTACAAAACCATCGAGATGGTATAGTATATGGCTTTGACATTGATATAATTTTTTTTGTGTGAAGGAATTAGATGCCGCTGTAGCTCAGTCGGTAGAGCAGTGGACTGAAAATCCATGTGTCATCAGTTCGATTCTGATCGGCGGCACACAGCCCCGCAGGCGCCTGCGGGGTTTTTTATACATCCGGACTGGCGGGATCGCCACTCCAGCGGCGTCTGCGCCCCAATGGCGTCTGCGCCCCAATGGCGTCTTCGCCAGGGCGTACCCACCACTACGTTCAATAGGTCGACCAGGCGGGATGAATGTCGAACAAAATCATGGAAAATCATTTGCTGGTAGAAATGTTTACCGGTATAATGATAATAAACCATACTTAGTCGCATGTTGATATAGTGAAACGCGACCAGGGTGGGAAATATTTCCTGTAAGGAGGAAAGGAAATGAAGAAGATCGTTTTGGCGGCGATCCTGCTGGTGCTGGGGATAGCCCTCGTCTCGGCAATCGACATCTCCGTATCGGCGCGGGGCGGCTACGGCCTGGGTCTCGGAGGGCAGAACTTTTTCGGGATGACTGGGTTAATGGATACCACGTACGCTGGCGAGGATCTGGAAATAGAGGCGGGCGGCGAGGTAGACACCTACACCACCGTGAATTTCAGCAACGGTAAGGGAATCAAGCTTTTAGCCGGCGTGGATTTGGGTCTTTTGCCCAACTTCTCCATAGAGCTTCTGGGAGGGTACGTTATTGGTTCCGAGCAGGATGTCTTTTCATCTAAAGACTATTCCGCCGGTCCAGATTTAGAGACCGCGACTTTGAAGACTTCCTATTTGCCTCTGTCCCTCACGGCGAAGGCAAATATACCCCTCGGTAAATTTACGTTGTTTGCCGGCGCAGGTCCCAGCCTGGGACTCTTTGCGAAAAGCATTCTTGAATATGATACTGACGATGGGGTCGATGTGTCGCATCGGGAGGCCGAGCTGACCTACAAGCCGGGATTCGGCTACCACGGCGTGCTGGGCGCCGAATACGCCCTGACCGGGAATCTCTCCCTGCTCTTGGAGGTGCGGGCCGAGCAGCTGACCTTCAAGCCGAAGAAAATGGAGGTGACCGACTATACCGAAAACGGAGTAGATATGCTGGATACGCTTGATACAGAAGAGAAAGAGACGGAATTTGTGGATGACCTTTCCGACTATGTAAACGGCCCCATGGACCCAAATGATCCTTCCGAAAGGAATGCGATAAATATCAATGGCAACAGCGTCAGCGTCTACCTGGGCGTGATCTGGAGGTTCTAGGGCCAAGGTCCCTTATAAAGAAAAGAACGGGATAACCGTATAAGAGGTCGAAGCGACATCTATTACCGGATCCGGTCGGGCGATCCAGTCGTATCTAGAGCAATTATCGTAACCCCAAGCCCTCTCTTTTCCTAGTGGAAGGAGAGGGCTTGACTTTGGCTCGAGCCAGGAACAGGCTTTCTCCGAGAACGTTCATCATCCGGTGCTCTTCCATGCCGTGTGGACAGGCGAAAAAAAATGCAATCCTGCGGATTATGTGGCATAATTGCCGTACGTACGAAAACCAACAGGAGGGGTGCGTCATGACAAAAGCCGCCTATCTGACCGTTCCCAACGGGCTGTCTTTTTCAAGGATCCTGTTTCTGCCTCTGCTCTATGTGCTGGCCATCAGAGGCCTGGAAACGGCCTTTGTGATCGCTTACGCGATCCTGGGGGCCACGGACTACTTCGACGGGCTGATCGCCCGCAGGTTCAATCAAAAGAGTGATTTCGGCAAAGCTCTGGATTCCATCGCCGATATTCCCTTTTATGTCTCTTCGGCCTATTTCATGTACCGGCTATATCCGGAGTACGTTCTGCCCAACTCGATATTGTTGATCATATTCTTCTCCATATTCGGATTGTCTTTCGTGGTTTCGTCCATCACCTGCCGGAAGCCCATCATGATGCACACGTTCCTGCTCAAATTGAACGGGGTGCTGGTGTATTTCCTGGTTATAGCCTCGTAT
>CAYMEK010000078.1:0-17675 GCA_964389305.1 uncultured Spirochaetaceae bacterium | reverse complement strand
AGGTTTACTACAACCTGCATGCCGCTGCGGCTGATGTTTACAGCCTGGCCGAAAAATAACCGTCCTTCAACGATAAATTGAACACTTCCCGAATGATCGACCCGGACATGCTTACGCTGGTCACGGCTTCTACGGTTCAGAGGATGTATAATATGTGGCTGATCCTCCGAGAACATAGCAGTCTCATACTATCGTTTCTAGAAAAGAAAAATCAATAGTCATTGTAAAAAAGTGATGGCATTAGCAAGCAGAGCATTTCTTGCACCCCCGCCCGCTCAGCTTGACACCTCAATGAGGGCCATGATAAATTCACGGGCGAAGGAGCGGAGGAGAAAATCGTATGTCTGGCCACAGTAAGTGGGCCTCGATTAAGCATAAAAAAAGCGCCGTCGATGCCAAGCGAGGCAAGATGTTTACCAAAATTATACGGGAGATCAGCGTAGCGGCCCGTCATGGCGGCGGAGACCCGGACGCCAACCCCAGGCTGCGCACGGCCTTGCTGAAAGCGAAGCTGGCCAATATGCCCAAAGACAATATAGACCGGGCTATCAAGAAAGGAACAGGAGAGCTGGGAGGATCGGATTACTCCGAGCTGTCCTATGAAGCCTATGGCCCCGGAGGTGTGGCGATCCTGGTCGACGTCCTGACTGACAACAGGAACCGCACCGCTGCGGAGCTGCGGCACATACTATCCAGAGCGGGCGGGAGTTTGGGCGAAACCGGCAGCGTCTCCTATCTGTTCAGGCGCAAGGGCCTGATCGTATACGATGCGTCGGAGTACTCGGAGGATAAGGTGTTGGAAGTTGCCCTGGAGGCGGGAGCCGAGGATGTCGCCAAGACAGACGGCGAAATCGAGGTAATTACCGGGCCGGACGACTTTGAATCCGTGCTCGAGGCACTGGAGGGGGCCGGGCTCAATCACCTCTCGGCGGAAGTCGCCATGATCGCTGACGCGCAGGTTTCCCTGCCGGAAGAGAAGATAAAGCAGGCTCTCAAGCTTATAGAGGCCCTGGAGGATCATGATGATGTCCAGAGCGTATCTACAAATCTGGACATTCCCGAGGGTTTTTCCCTGGATGAATGAAAGTCATACTCGGTATTGATCCCGGGCTGGCTTCAACCGGATACGGGGTCATTCACTGCGAGGGAAGCAGATTCCGCTGCCTGGCGTACGGGACGGTGCTCACCTCGTCCAAAGACGGTGTCGGGCAGCGGCTCATGCAAATCCACAGGGGAATAGCGGAAATCGTCGACGCCTATAAACCGGACGAAGCAGGAGTCGAAAGCGTTTATTTCTCGAAGAACTCGAAAAGCGCCATTCCGGTCGCTCAGGCCAGGGGAGTAATCCTGTTCACCCTGGCTTCCGAGGGGGTTTTTTTCGCCGAATACACGCCGCTTGAGCTCAAACAAGCCGTAGTGGGGAGGGGAAGGGCTGAAAAAATACAAGTCCAGGAAATGCTGAAAATCATCCTCCGTCTCAAGGAGATTCCCTCGCCCGATCACGCCGCCGACGCCCTGGCTGCAGCCTTCTGCCATGCCAGCCATTCCAGCTTTCGCAGCCGCCTTACTGAAGCGGAGCACAAAGGTGTTTAACAGCATAAGCGGGGAGCTCACCTACAAGGACGACAACCGTATTTTCCTGCAGGCGGGAGCCGTGGAATGGGAGATCCAGGTCAGCCGCAGCACCAGCGACGGGCTTCCCGAGGAAGGACAGACGGTGAAGGTCTACGTGTATCTCTATCACCGCGATGACCAGATGAAGCTGTTCGGCTTTTCGCAAGTAGTCGAGCGGGACGTTTTTCTCGACCTGCTCAAAGTCGAAGGTGTGGGACCGCGACAGGCCCTTAAGATTCTTTCCGGCACCGAAGTTCACCGCTTCATCGAGGCTCTGGAAGGCGAGAACCTGGAGATCCTGTCGGCTATCCCGGGAGTAGGTAAAAGAACGGCCCAAAAGATTATCCTGAAGCTGAAAGGCAAGCTGTCTGTTTCCACCCCGGGCGGAGTGTCACTCGAAGAAGACCTGGTCAACGCTCTGGCGGGAATGGGCTTCGACCGCCGTAGCGCCTCGACCGCCGTCACCTCCGCTCTACGTGCCCTGCCGGACAGGGACCTGGATCGGGAAGAGCTGGAGCGGGAGCTGTTCAAGACCGCCCTGGCCCAACTATCGGGACAGGAAGGGAAGCGATGAAAGACAAACGGATCACCACCGGGACGTACCTTCCTGAGCAGGATCAGGAGGACTACACATTGCGCCCGCGCCGCCTGGAGGAGTTCCTCGGCCAGCAGCAGATCAAGGAGAACCTGCGGGTGTTTATTCAGGCAGCCAGAAAACGGCAGGAGAGCCTGGACCATGTTTTTTTCTCCGGTCCTCCTGGTCTGGGCAAGACTACTCTGGCCGGGATCATAGCCAACGAGCTGGGAGTTCAGTTTCGAGCAACCTCGGCTCCGGCGCTGGAACGTCCCGGGGATCTGGCGGCGATCCTGACCACGGTGGGAGAGAAAAACGTATTCTTCATCGACGAGATCCACAGGCTCAGGCCGGTGATCGAGGAGATGCTGTACAACGCCATGGAGGATTTCGAAATCGACGTGGTGATGGGGCAGGGACCGGGAGCAAGGACGATCAAGATTCCCCTGCCGCGGTTCACCCTGGTCGGCGCCACCACCAAGACCGGCCTGGTATCCGGTCCGCTTTACTCCCGCTTCGGTATTACGACCCGGCTCGACTTCTACACCGAGCAGGATATACAGAAAATCATCCAGCGTTCGGCCGGTATCCTGAAGATCCGGTTGGAGGAAGGAGCCTGCCGCTTGATCGCCGCCCGTTCTCGGGGCACTCCCCGGGTAGCCAACCGGCTGCTCCGGCGCATGCGGGATTTCGCCCAGGTATGGGGGCAGGGACTGATCACCGAACAGATAGTGCTGAGAGGAATGAGCTCGCTCGCCATAGATTGCCTGGGACTGGACAAGCTGGACCGGGATATCCTCAAGACCGTAATCGAGACCTACAGAGGCGGCCCGGTCGGCTCGGAAACGCTGGCTATATCCATAGGAGAAGCTGTAGATACACTGGAGGATGTGTACGAGCCCTATCTAATACAGAGAGGCTTGCTGCAGCGGACTCCCCGCGGCCGCATGGCCACTCATTTCGCCTACCAGCATCTGGAGCTGAAACCACCGGGAAGTGAAGACCAGCAGCTTCTCCTTTGACCTCCCACCCGGGCAAATCGCCCAGAGACCGGTTCGCACACGCGGGAGTTCCCGCCTCATGCTGCTCCATAGAGGTACGGGAGAGATCAGACACGCCCGGATGCAGGACCTTGTCTCGTTTCTCGAACCCGGGACCGTGATGGTGCTCAACGACGCCAAGGTCCTCAAAGCCAGGCTTATCGGCGTCTCGGAGGCGACCGGGGGCAGGGTTGAGTTCATCCTCCTCGAAGAGCAGTCTCCCGGCCTGTGGAAGGTCCTGGCCTCCAAAGCCGGCAGGCAGAAACCGGGCAAGCGACTGGAGTTCCCCGGCGGCGTGAGCGCAGAGATCGTTCCCGCCCCCGGAGAATCGCAGCATTCTGGGGAAACTCGACCCGGGCCAGTCTCTTCCAATATCTTCCGCTATCTTCACTTTTCCCATGCCATCGACGAGGCCTATCTGGAACAACATGGTCACGTTCCTCTTCCGCCCTACATTCGGCGTGCCGACACATCCTCGGACGCAGAACGCTACCAGACGGTTTACGCCCGTAATCCCGGTTCCTCAGCAGCTCCCACCGCCGGGCTGCATCTCACCGAAGATTTGCTCCAGGACGCGACCGCTTCCGGCATCACGGTCGTAAAGCTGACATTGCACGTGGGTGCGGGCACGTTCCTTCCTATTCGTACCGAGGAGGTGGAGAACCACATCATGCACGAAGAAAGCTATTGGATTCCGGAGGAAACCGCCGGCCGGATCAATGCTGCCTTGCAGGAGAAAGCATCGGTTCTGGCGGTCGGAACCACCGTGGTCCGGGCATTGGAATCGGCTTTTGTCGAGAGCAGAAAGGAAGTCGTGCCAGGCTCGGGTCGAACCTCCCTGTTCATTTATCCGGGCTATCGTTTCAAAGTCGTAACCCAGCTAATGACCAACTTCCATACGCCCAGGTCGAGCCTGCTGGTTCTGGTCGCAGCCTTCGCCGGCAGGCGGTTGATACTCGACTCCTACGCCGCAGCAATACGGGAAGGCTATCGGTTCTTCTCCTACGGCGACGCCATGTTCATTCAGTAGGTGTTCTCGTCCATGCTCAGAAATTGCTGTCGTACCCACTCCAATCGGTCCAGATGCTCTCCAATGATCTCAGCGTAGTCAAGCTCACCGTTCCAGATCCTAGCGCGTTCGTCTTCCCAGTTCTGGATCTCTTCCAGGTTGAAGTACAGCCAGGGCAGCTCGGCCGCCCGCCTACGGGCTTCCTGCCAATAGCGTAGAGCGACCCGGTAGGCTTGTTCGGCCAATTCGAGGCTATCCAGGTTCTCTTGCCTCCAAGGAGCATTGTAGAAATAGGCGACCATTTTGTCGTATTTGCTGCCCAGGGTAAGGTACAGCTCTACCAGCTTCAGATTGACATGCATTTTGAACAGGGTGCGATACTGGGCCCATTCCTGTTTGTTTTCGATCCGGGCCAGGGCATAGAGGGGATTGGCGAAGTCCGCCTTTAGGGACTGCTCCAGGTAGTAGATGTTCTCCATGGTGTCATCGGGGTATTGGTAAAAGTGCAGATGGAAGAGACGATAGTACTGCTCGGCATACAGGACCCGGTAGGCGAACAGCCCGGAAGCGCAGAGAAGGAACAGAAGGATCAGGTACGGTATTTTCCTCACCCTTTAACAATCGGCAGGCTATGAAGTATTTCCCAGAACTTCTCGAACACCTCTTCCGGACTCCTACTTCCGTCCAGCCTGTGAACCCGCATGCTCGTATGCTCGAACAGCGAGAACGAACGTTCGTAACCGGAGATAATAGCCTGCTGGATCTCCACCTCATCGTAGAGCTCCCTGCCATCCCCGGCACGCAAGGCGAGGCGCTGCTGGCTCAGCGCTACCGGCGTATTGAGAAACACGAGCTGCCCCGGCAGGGGGAAAGAGCTGTTCAGGGCAAAAACAAAGTCGAAGTCGCAGGCCAGGGATTGATAGGCCAGGCTGGAAAAGAGGTAGCGATCGCATACAACCAGTTCGCCCTTTGCCAGCCGGGACATGATTCCACTGCCTTCCTGCCAGAGGTGCTCGGTGCGATCGGCTGCAAAGAGAAGTGCTACGGTTCTCGGCTGCACGGCAAGCTGTTTGCGCAGGACAGCACGGACAATTGATCCCACCACTCCCTCGGTCGGCTCTCCGGTACAAAAGTGAGGAACCCCGAGTTCGTTCAGCCTTCGATCGGCCAGCCGTAGCTGGGTCGTGGTCCCGGACCCATCCAGACCTTCGAGCACAATGAAATTTTCCATGACCGTACATGCGGTCCGCGCACGCACATCGCCGTCGTCTGGTCTAACTTCCGGATCCATCTTAGTTCCCTGGACGAAAAAATCGATCCTCAGCATAATCTAAACAAGGTTTTTTGTCATGATTGTCATGCTCCTGCTGCTTTCGATCCTTCAACCGGCGCAGGCCCAGGAGATCTCGGGCTCTAACAGCAGTGCTAAAAGCGATCGGGGTACGCTCGAGTTGCCCGCTGTTACCCTGTTGGGTGAGTACGTTGTGTATTTGCCGGTCCCCCGGCCCAAGTCCCCGGGCTTACCCGCGGTGACGGGGATGAGAACCGGCCGGCTCTCCGCTTCCCGACCTGCCCCGCCACCCCCCATAACGGCTCCGGAGCCATCCGAGCTGCGTTGGCCGAGCGTCCACGCCTCGATTGTCCGACGATCCGGGGTGCCTTCACCTGCCGACGAGGGCCTGCAATCGGCCGACGACTTGCGGGTGCAAACGGCCTCGGCCCCGCCTGCCTGGCAGGCGCGGGTGGATTATCTGCCGCGCGCCCTGGTACAGTCTTCGCTGCTGGGCAGCCGCTATAGCGGATCCTGGGAACGCTTTACAGATCTCGCGCTGGGCCTGGCCGACGGCTGGCTCGAAAGCGAGCCTGGCTCTCCAACATACCTGAGCTGTGCGTTGACGGCGCTCAGGCGTACGGAAGCGCTGCTTTTGAAGCTGGAAGGCGGGGCGGGAGTGTTCTATCCGCCGTCCACCTCGCCCCGATTCACCTTGATGCTCGGCGCAGAGCTGGGAAACCAGGGACCGAGGATCCACTGGCGGGAAAAAACGCGGCTATACGGAAACAACGATTCCAATGTCGAAGGGCAGATCGGTCTTGCGGAGCAGGAAATCGATTTTGCAGTATTCTCCGGACAGCTCGGAGTGGCCATGAAGGCTTCGGGAGTTGTTCGCGACCGTCTGCCTTCCGCTGACACCGAAATGAACGGACTGGCCGGAATGGAGCTTGCTTTTCTACCCTCCTCCCTGCCCCTGCGGCTGCGGGCCGGGGCGGCGGCTGTTTACTACGATTCGGGGCTCGACATCTATCCCACTGCACATCTCGAGCTGTATCCGACGAATTGGCTGGCGGTAACGGCCGGTGCCGAACCGTTTATTCGGCCGCCGTCGAAGCCGGATTTCTATGCCGTTCAGGCGGATTCGGATTTGCCGCAGCTTGCCGTAGAAGGAGGTTATGCGGTCACCTCACGTCTGGCACTGGATATGTCCGCCCGGCTGCAGGCCTCGGTGTCGTTTGAATGGATCAACGGCAGGATCTATCGCTTTCGTGACCAGGCGTTCTTCTTCGAACAGGCCAACCAGGGTACCCTGTCCGGACAGCTCGCCTGGAATATCCTCGAGACAGTCCCCGGCCGGCCGGGAATGCGTATTTACACAATCGGAAAGGCCGGGTTCCCGTTTCCTCCGCCTGCTGCCGTCTGGCAGGCGTTGCTGTTCTACTCGGTGGGTGCACAGTGGGTGCTGGACTTTCACAAACCTTCGACAGAGATTATAATAGAGGCTCTCTGGGGGGAGTTCGCCGACGACGGCTCGTCGCCGTTCCTTTTTGAGAATTGGAGTATTTTCTCAGGATTGATGACAGGGATCGAAGCGAACGTTGACATAAGCAACCGGCACAGCCTGCGCGCCGGCGTCGAGATATTCATACCGATCGAAAAGAGCGGACAGGAGAACTATACCCTTCAATTCCTCTTAGGCTACGGCATTCGCGGTTGACACGATGTACAGCTGTATAGCGGAGGAAGAACATTGATCGCCTTTTTGGTACAGGGCGGAGTCGTCCTGGTACCTATTTTAGCGTTATCCATCGTCGCCGTAGCCTTGATCATCCAGAAGAGCGTATTCTTCTACTACTCTCGAAATGTGAACTCCGATCTTGGAGCATATGTTGTCGAGCTTCTACAAAAGGGCAAAGGCGTCCAGGCCATGAAAGAGCTGCAGCAGCTACGCTGCCCAGAAGCCCGGGTGCTCCTGGCGGGCCTGCAGTCCCGCCGGGCGGGGCACGGCCCGGAGCTGATCGGCCTGCACATGGAGTCGCAAGCCATGCGCAGCGCGGAACGGTTGGAGAAGAACGTTCCGTACCTGGCCAGTATTGCCAATCTGGCTACACTGCTTGGATTATTGGGCACGGTCACTGGCATGATCGTTTCCTTCTTCAACCTCAGAGTATCCGGCGTATCAGACCCGGCCCTGCTGGCCGGAGGAATTTCCCAGGCATTGATTACCACGGCGGCCGGGCTGTCGGTCGCCATACCTTCCCTGTTTTTCTTTCATATCTTTCGTCAGAAAGTGAATCGAACCCTCTCCAGAGTGGAGATCGCCACCTCGGAGCTGCTGTCTTTTTTTTCACGCCAGAAGCAGGGCAAGGCCAGAAGCGAAAAGCATGGATGACGAGTTACTGAGACGGCTGATTCCCTTTGTTATTCTTCTGCTTCTGTCGGCTTATTTCTCCGGCTCCGAGGCCGCCTTCTTCTCGCTCAGCGCTTTGGAGCGGGACATACTGAAACGGCGTTCCGGATCGAGGCTGGCTCGAATTCTGGCCAGGATTCTTTCTTCTCCGGATGAAATCCTGATTACCCTTCTGACCGGAAACATGTTCGTCAATGTATTCGCCTCGGCGCTCGGCGACGCGATCGGAGCCAGGATTTTTGCCTTCGATTCAGAGATGTTCTCGATCATATCAATGACCGTTCTGCTGTTGATCGCGGGGGAGATGGTTCCGAAAAACCTGGCTGTACGGAACACACTGTCCTTCAGCCGCATAAGCGCCATTCCGCTTTACTATCTCTTTATCCTGCTCAAACCACTGCGCTGGTTCTTCAATCTGTTCAACCTGTTCACCAATCGGTTGTTTCCTTTGCGCCGGTTTCCTGATCAGCCGAGCCAGCACGACATCATTCGCTCGGCGGTACAGATCGGCTTCAAAGAGGGTATTCTCGACAGCTCGGAGCTGCACCTGGTCGAATCGTTTTGTGATTTCCGCGAAAAGCAGGCCGAGGAGGTCATGGTTCCCCGTACGGAGATCAGGGGGGTAGAGGTGTCCACCGGGATTGGCGAGCTGGTTTCCGGTGCAGGGCGTATCGATACGAACGGCGGGGGCTCTCTTTTGCCGGCTTTCGAAGAAGATCTGGACCATCTGGTCGGGTACATCGCGCTGCGCGACCTCCTTCCCTACAAGTACGGACTAAAAACCGGGCTCCGGGCGACGGAGCTCGTCAAACCCAGTATCAGTGTGCCATCCACGAAAAACTGTGCGGAGCTTCTAGTGGAGATGCGGGAATCCAACACGGAGATGGCTGTGGTGATCGACGAGTACGGCGGAACGGCGGGTATCGTCACCTTCAGGGGGTTGATCGAGCAGCTTCTCGGTTATTTCTATCCTTCGGCCGATAGGCAGGTCGTAGAGGTAGCTCCCGACACCTTCCGAATACCCGGCAATCTGAGGATCGAAGAGCTGTCGCTTTTGCTCGGCCGGGATATTACCAGTGAAAGCTACACGGCGGCTGGATTAATCATAGAACGTCTGGGTGAGATACCATCCGTGGGTAGAAAGCTGGTGATCAACGGGCTGGAGTTCGCAGTGCTGCAAACCAGCAAGAACAGGATTCTCGAGCTGGAGGTGAAGAAACTGTAGCTATGTCTTTCGTGATCATCCTGGTTTGTGCCATCAGCTCGGCTTTCTTCTCGGGTCTGGAGACGGGCCTGCTGGCCGCGGATCAGCTATCTCTTTATTTGAAAAAGGAGGAGGGAATATACTACGCCCGGGCGGCGGATTTTCTCCTCCTGAAACCGGAAAGGCTTCTCAGTACGACCCTGATCGGGACGAATATTTCCGTGGTCACCGCGGCCATTCTGGTCGCTAGCACGCTCCGCGAGCAGGGGCCGATTGCCTCTGCCTGGCTGGGAAGTTTGATTTTAAGCCTGGTTCTGCTTATCTTTTCCGAAATCGTGCCCAAGTCCTTTTTCCGCCGCCACGCGAATACCGTAGCGGTACGGCTGGCGCCACTTCTGGTCTTTTTCTACTTTCTGTTTCTGCCGCTGGCTGTGATTCTGAACACCATCGTGAGGGGGGTTTTGCTGTTTTCCAGCCCCAAGATCGAACGGAGTAAGCTGCCCCGCTCGCGGGATGATCTACGTCTGCTGGTTCGCCTGGGATCTCGCGAATCCGGCCTGGCCAGGGAGGAGCATAGGGTCTTCGAGGATATCTTCGATTTTCGGACCACTCTGGCCCGGGAAGTTATGGTTCCCATGCACGAACATCCAGTATGCTCCACCACCGCAACTTTCGAAGAAGTGGTGAGGATCAGCCATGAAAACGGAATCCGTTTTCTGCCCGTGTTCGCAGGGAGAGCCGATAACATTGTCGGGTACCTAGATGTAGAGATGCTTCTGGACATTGAGCCGGAGGGTAAGAATAAGGCAAGCATAAAGGAGCTGGTAAGTGAGGCTGTATTCTATCCGGATGTCAAGCGGGTTCCCGATCTCCTGCTGGAGATGAACCGCCGGAAACTGGACGTGGTGTTCCTCTCCGATGAATACGGTTCGGTCAGCGGGCTGATAACGCCGGCGGAGATCGCCTCTGAGATCGTTGGTTTCGTTCCGGGGGAGGCTTTCCAAGCGGCAGAGACAATCGAAGTTCTAGGACCGGCCCACTATATCGTAGCAGGGGTAACGGATATCGAAGACCTGTATCACGAGACCGGCATTCCGCTCAAGAAGAGCAACTACGACACTGTGGGCGGATTCCTGAGCGAGCAGCTGGGCAGGATTCCTGAGCCCGGGAGCACGTACGAGCAGGGTGGGTATCTATATCGTGTACTGGAAAGCGACGACAGGCACATAATCAAGATCGAGATCGGGCGAAAGGAAGGCGATGCGGCTAAAAAGAAGGCTTGAAGATGACGGCGGCTTGGTGCTTACGCCTCTAATCGACATGGTTTTTCTGGTGGTGATTTTTTTCATGCTCAATACGACGTTGTCTATAAATCCGGCGATCACGGTGGACCTGCCCTCAGCCTATACCTCTCAGGCAGTAATGGAGGAAGAAATTATTGTAACTTTAACGCGGACCGGGGAGATTTATATTGGTAAAGTGTCGGTTGCCAGGGAACGTTTCGCGGCGGAGCTCAAGAAAGAGACGGTGAGGCTGGAACGAACTGATATGATCCTTCAGGCCGACGAGAGCCTTCCTTATCGTGACGTGGTGGAGATCATGGACCTGGCCAGGCTGGTGGGAATCGAAGCCATTTCCCTGGTTACCTCCAGGAAGAGCCTTCCCGAATGAGAGAGAACTACCGGCCGTACCTGCTGATTTCCCTGGGGATTCATTTGTGCTTGTTCGCCATCTTGTTCCTGATAAAGGGCCCTCAAGCGCCCGAGGTGCCCTTTCGGCGGGTGGTTGTCAGGTTCTCCGCTCAGGACAGGAAGCCGGTCCCGAGCAGGGCGGTTGACAGCACGGCTCGGGCCGCGCTGCCTGTGATGGAGCCTAGGGAGCTGGCCGGCAGCCTGCAGCTCAAGGGTCCGGCTGCGCTGAAGCTTCCTACTGTGCGAGCCGCCGCGGGGCCGGCGGTGATTCGGGGCAGTGAGGAGGACGTAGTTGAGCGGGCGACCGTTCGGGGCCGGGACGAGCCGCTTCTGCCCGGGAAAGCCCTGGCGGCTGCCGCGCCGGCGCCGGAGCAACTGCTCGTCAGGGAGGCGGAAAACGAGGTGGCTGATGCGGCCGAAAGCCGGGAGCGGGACAGTGGATTTACCCCTGCCGCTGCGCTAGAATGGAAGGGTAAGGAAAGAAGTCTATTGAAGCAGGCGACGATCGATTTCCCCACTATACTTCTCGAAGAGGGGCTGGAGGTTGACGTGGAGGCTGCCTTCACTGTTGCCCCCAGCGGCCAGGTTGTAGAGGTGGAAATAATTCGCAGCTCCGGATTCGCATCCGTCGACAGAGCCGTGGAGCGGGCCCTGTTGGGCTATCTATTCAACCGGTCCGGCGAAAGTGATACGGATAAGGGTCGGATACGATTCAAATTCAGACTGGAGCGCAGCGATTGAGCAGCCACCCAATCAAGCTGAAATGGCGTCTTCTCGAAGTCGTTGTTCTTCTGGGAGTCATCTCCCTGGGCGCTCTGTTTGTATCCCAGATCGGAAAGCGGCTGGACCGAAGAATGGAGCATCTGAAAAACGAGGTTCTTCAGATGCTGGAGCAGAGAATTGAGCGCAGGATCGGCTACGGCAGCATATCCCCGTCGGTATTCGGCTATCTCGGCATCAGAGATCTGGTTATCTACAGCTACGAGGATCCGGATGAGGTGCTGCTGCGAATCAGCCGGGTGAAGGTGTACTACAACATCTTCCGCTTTCTGGCCACTCGGGAGCCCGTTCTGGCCCTTTCGGAGATCCAGATCGCCAACTCCTACTTTGAAATCAACTACGAAAGGGACCGGGAGCTGATCGATCTCTTCGACCTGCTGCGGACCGGCCGCGGCGCCGGCCAGGCCCGCGAAACCCGCAGCCACGCCTCGATTTTGACCCGCTTGTTCGGAGAAAGGGAGGAAGGTGGAGACGAGTATCCAAGTATCGACCTCAGCGGCGCCAACATCACCCTTCTGTATACGTACGGGGATTGGCAGCTACGAATCGCAAACTTGTTTTTCTCCGTGAGCAGCGGGAAGCAGCTCTATGAGCTGGCGATCCGGGGATCCCTGGAAGCCAGGCGTACGAGCTGGGATGCCTCCAGCACATGGCTTACAACCAGAGTGAAGATTACCGGCCAGCTGGACAGGTCGTTGGCCTGGTCGGATCTGGCTGTTCGTCTCTATTCCCTCTCTACCGATTCTCTAGAAATTCAGCGGCAGACGTTACAGGTAAGCTACGACAAAAAGAGCCTCAAAGTCCGCAAGATTCAGGATCGCTCGCCGTTGGACATTCAGTTCTTGTTCAACACATCCAGCCGGGATCTGAGCCTGGACTTCAATGCCGAAAACCTCAAGCCCGGTGACCTGTTTCAACTCACCGGACGGCTCGAACGCTTCAACAAGTATCTGGCGAGCTCGGTCAGCTCTTCCGGCTCCCTGACCGTCAATCTCGACGATCTTAGCCTGCGTTATTCCGCCGATTTCCAGATCACGCTGCCTAAAGGGGCCGGGCCCGAGGAGATGTCGATTTCCACCCGCATCACCGGCAACGAAGAGGTGCTCTATTTTTCTCCGCTCGCTTTCAACTCCTCCAGAGGCAGCGTTGAGTTTTTCGGCAATATATTGATTGCCAGCCGTCTTCCAGCCGGATTGATCCGGATCGAGAACTTCGAGCCTCTGGCCGGACGCACCCTGAATGCCAACCTGAACGTGCGGCGAGATGTTGAATCCGTTACCATTCACGGCAGCTCCTTGAGTGTTGGCGGGACCGTATTCGATTCTTTCGACCTGAACTTGAGCCCGGCGGGGAAAGAGATAGGTTTTTCCCTTCAGGCGACGGTGGGAAGCTCGGAGGAGACCGGGAATCTCCAGGCCGCAGGCAGCGTAAACTGGGCTTCCACTCCGACGCTCACCGTCGCAGGTCTCCTCAACGGTATCCCATTGAACACGGTCTACCGGCTGGCGGTTGCCGAGCAGTATGTCCTGCCGGCGGCGGCGCGGCGGCTGGGCTCATATACGATCTCGGCGAAAGTCGAGGCGTCGATGGATTCCTCCGGTTTCACTCTGGCGGCTGAAAAAGTGGAGATCCTCGAGCCCGGAGAACCGGAAAATGCGGTCGGGTTTTCTCTCGCCGCCGACCAGGATAGCCTCTCGGTGGAGGAGTTCAAGGCCGACTGGCAGGGCTATACGCTGACCGGGCAGGTAAGCGCCTCGAGAAATAACCAGGACGCCGAGCTGAATGCTTTACTGAGATTCGAGGACACTCCGTATCGCTTCGATCTGGAATTGCTTTCCGGTCAAGAAGTGCGTCTGGAAGGCTCCTACGGGCTCAAGGGGCGCTACCTGCTTTCAAAAGCGGTCAAACCGCTGTTTCTTTCCGGGCGCCTCGTACAGATCTGGGGAAACTCCTTTTCCCTGGAAAGCGAGGAATTTCCCATACCGCTGCATCGGGAGACCATGTTCGTTTCCTTCGGCCTGGAGGGTGTCCTCGATGAGGAAGGCTCCCTGTATGCGGTATCCCGAAGCTCCCAAGTGCGCAATCTCCCCCTTCCGGAAGCGAAAAACAACTCGCTCGAGTTGGGCTTTCAGGTGAACAGGAACAAGCTGGTTGCGGACAGGATAGTGTATCGCGATGAGGTGTCCATTCTCGCTGGCAGTGGGGCCGCGGAGTTCGGAAATTTGCTCCCGCTGCGAGCGAGCGCAGCGGTCGAGCTCGGTTCGCAGGATACGGCGGAGCGCTACAAAGCCGAGATCCGTTTGGAGGGAAACAGGGTCCACGGGCAGCTTGTTTTCAACCGCGCTCCGCTCGAACGCTTCGGCGCAGAAGTAGTGAGAGGTAATCTTTCGGGTCTGGTTAGCGCGGATGGTGAGCTTCCGGCTCCGGATCTCCGTGTGGCCGTGGCACTGGAAGAAGGTAGACTTAACCTCGATCCTCTGGAATTGGATCTCGTAGCTTCCTACTCGCAGGAGAAATTCACTCTGGAGGATTTAAATCTCAGGTTTCTGAGCCATCGAATCGAAGGTGGAAACGGCAGCCTGGACCTCAACAGCGGAGATTTTTCGTTCCTCGCCGGCTACCGAGCCGACTATCTGCAGCGACTCGTGGATCTGCGGGTCAATCTGCAGGGTACATTCGCCGGCATTCCCTCCTCGTTCAAGCTGGACAGCCTTCTTGAGCAGAAGATGAACGCCTTCATAGAGCTCGAGGGCATCACGGTGGACAGTCGCAGTGTTCCCCCGTGGGGGGTCGCCTTAAAGACCGAACAAGGGATGCTCGCCTTCGACGGCGGACCGGAACAGTCGATCCACGGGAAGATCAGCCGGGACGGTGCGTTCAACGTTACTCTGCTCGATCCCCTGCCCATCCAGGGTCGGGCTGAAGGGATCCTGGTCAAGGACAAGCTCGATTCCGTCTTCACCGTCAACTCGCTGGATATGCGGATCATCAATACCCTGACTCCGGCTACCGACATTTTCACCTTCACAACGGGGAAGGCTCGGGGCAATCTGCGCATCTCCGGACCGGTCAACGATCCCGACTGGATCGGCTACCTCGATGTTATGGACGCCGAGCTGGTCTTCAAGCCCGCCCCCGATCCGCTCAAGCCATTGAACGGCCGGTTGATCTTTGATGGCAAGAGCTTCGTCCTGCCGAGAACCGCCTCGTACAGCGGACGGGCGAGGGTTGAAGGGGAAGGGACCTTTTATCTCGATCACTGGAAACCCGAAGCTCTGGAGCTGACCTTTTACGTAGAGGAGGCTCCCGGAGTCCATATCCGCTACACTTTCGATCCGGTATCCGTGGACGGGTACGCCACGGGAACGATCCGGGTGCGGGCCGACTCGGTAACTACGATTCTCGATGGCGCAATAAAGGCCAATTCTTGCCGGATCGCTCTGGAGCGCCCGCGGAACGAGCCATCGTCGGTAGCGGCTCCGGCGAACCCGCTCTCAGTGGACCTGCAGATAACCACTGGTCGCAGTGTGGAGTTCTTCTGGCCGGCCATGAACTTTCCTATCGTGCGAACCTATGCCAGGCAAGGGGAGCAGGTCGACATCTCTCTCGACCAGGATACCGGCGAGTTCACCATGACCGGTCAGGTAGAGATCCGCGGTGGAGAGGTGTTTTACTTCGACCGCAGCTTCTATCTAAAACAGGGTAGTATCACCTTCGAAGAGAGCCTCGACGAGTTTGATCCCTGGATTTACGCCCTGGCGGAAGCCCGCGAGCGGGATCTCAACAACGAAGAGATCAAGATCTTTCTAGAGGCAGACAACAAGCTCAGTCTCTTCTCGCCGAGATTTTACTCCGAGCCTTCCAGACCGGACGTGGAGATTCTTAACCTGATAGGCGGCAATATTGTCAACCGCTTCGAAGAGACCGATTTCGGTACCGCCGCGGTGATGCTGACCAGCGATATCATCGGGCAGTTTGGAATTCTTACTCCCTTCGAGAGAGCCGTGCGGGACATTCTCAACCTCGATCTATTCAGCGTTCGCACCCAATTCTTGCAGAACGTTCTGATCGGCAAGATTCGGGGAGAAAATTTGGCCCAGGAGCCTTTCAATCCCCTTGACAATACCACCCTGACTCTTGGAAAGTATCTGGGAACCGATCTGTTTCTCGAAGCACTGGTGCGATTTCAGGCGGTTGACGAGCTTACCAGTTCGAGTGACATCAGAACGGAAGGAGAGCTGAACCTGGAGTGGGTAACCCCCTTCTTTCTGCTCGAATGGACATTTACTCCAACGCACCCCGAAAACCTGTTTCTTTCCGATAACAGCATTGGGTTGAGCTGGAAGTTTTCCTATTGAGCGGATTACCATTTGAGCGGATTACCATCTCAGGCAGGAGAAACTGGACCATGACAGCAAACAACCGAAACGACTATCCTGGGATCAGCCGTTTTTTCCGCCGCAGAGCGGCGAGATCTGCTGCCCCGATCCTGGTGTTGGTTCTACTCCTGTGCGCCGTCCCCCTGTTCGCTCAAGAAGAGTGGTATATGGGCAAGCCGATTGCAGGGTTCAAGTTCGTCGGGCTGGACGCGGTATCGGAGAACGAGCTGCTGCCTTTGGTTAATCCCTACATCGGAGCAGAGTTCACGCTGGAGAGGTTCTGGGAGATACAGGAAACACTGTACGCCTTGGACTACTTCGAGTCGATCGAAGCCAACGCCCTGCCCGGCGACGAGGCCAGAGAAAGCGTCATAATCGAGTTCACCGTACAGGAAAAGCCGACCGTAGAGGATATAGTGCTGGAAGGAAACCGGCGGCTGCGCAGGGGGGAGATCCTGGACACCGTGCTGCTCAAGAAGGGCGACATGGTCACCCAGACCCAGGCCGATCTCGATGCGCAGGCTATCGCGGACCTGTATCTGGAGAAGGGGTACACCGACGCGGCGGTGAGCGCCGTGCTGGAACCAAGAGAAGAAGAAAACACGGTCATCGTGAAATTCGTCATCCACGAGGGCGAACAGACGGCGATCAAATCTATCACCTTCTCAGGCAATGAGTTCGCCTCGGAGAGCACTCTGCGTCGACAGATGAAGACCAAGCCCCAATCGCTTTTTTCCAGCGGTGTTTTTCAAGAAGCGAAGTTCGAGGAAGACCTTCAGAAGATCTTGGAATATTACTGGGAGCGGGGCTACGTCGACGCCCAGATAGAGACCGTTGATCGCAGCCTCGAACGCGACGAGGAGGAGGAGAAGAACTACCTCAATATCACGATTTACCTGAACGAAGGCGAGCAATGGACCTACGGAGGCATGGATTTCGAGGGAAACCATATCTTCACAGATGAAACTCTGCAGGATCTCGTCAGGCAGACGCCGGGAAAGATACTGGACAAGACCAAGCTGGAAGCGGACACCCAGAGGGTGGCGGACCTGTACTATGAAAACGGCTACATCTTCAACATCATCAACAGGCAGGAGAATAGAGACCCGAGAAAGCAGGAGATCTCGTACACGATCACTATCGTGGAGAAGGACCGGGCCCATATCGAGAACATCATCATCAAAGGCAACGAGAAGACAAAGGATTACGTGATCTACAGGGAGCTGCCTTTCGAGGAGGGAGACATATTCAGCAAGACCAAGGTGCTCCAGGGATTGCGCAATCTATACAATCTGCAATACTTCACGGCCATCCAGCCGGAAACCCCTCCGGGCAGCGCCGAAGGGCTGATGGACCTGGTGATCAACGTGGAGGAGGGCAGCACCGCCAACATCAATTTCGGCGTCATGTTCGCCGGCGGCGACTATCCCATTTCCGGCATGATCAAGTGGGAGGAGAACAACTTCCTGGGCAGGGGTCAAAAGGTGGGAGTGAACGCCGAGCTTTCCACCCTGAGGCAGCTCGTAGCCTTGAGCTTCGAAGAGCCCTGGATGTTCGGCTACCGCTGGTCCGGAGGCGTGAGCTTCAGCTTCGAGCACGCCATCGTTCCCAACATTGCGACCGACACCGACCCCCCCGTGTTTTACGGCGACGAGGATGAAGCGTATCCGGATGGGTTCAAAAGCTACGCCGAATACGAGG
>CAYMEK010000077.1:0-18398 GCA_964389305.1 uncultured Spirochaetaceae bacterium | reverse complement strand
TCCGGCTTCTGCTTTCACACGGTAGAAGTCACTGGTTCAATCCCAGTATCGCCCATTTTTAATATATACGGTATAAGCAATTAACGCTTATGCCGTTTTTTATTGTCCGTAAAAAAGGTCATTGATACGCCTATTGATACATACGAAAACCTGGCCGTGAGATAGGAGAATATCTTTACCAAACGCTCTGCCGGCGGAGAAGCTAGTCTTTATCCAGGCCAAACTGGTCCGTGTCGATCCATTCGTTCTTGAGCAGAGACCACCAGTCTTCGGCCAATCCTTTCAGCACATATTCGTACGGCAGCCATCCGTATCCCTCGTCGCCCCATCCTACCCCCCACGAGTTTCTTATGAGGAGAGCTCCCTTCGTCGTCGTTCCCCCGGGATTCGTATTGGTGATCTCCTTGGCGTCATCATAACCAACCGCATCGACAGCATGACCGCCGAGCACTCTCTCCGTGAGTGTCGGATAGGGGATTTCGCCCGTCGCCTCGGCTTGCCGATAGGACTCGTACACGACGAATCCAAACATCGACGGCAGCTTCGCGGCTATCCCCGTTTTGATTCGAGCAAGCAGCTCGTCTTTCGGCGTGGCCGGCGGATCAAGCCGGTAGTACTGCAGGGCTTGATAGCTCTGTCCGAACGCGTAACAGAATGCACTGGGCTCGACGTCGAATTTCTCTGTTTCGTACTCCCAGTACTCCTCAGGAGGAACTCCGAATAGGGCCATTGCGGCCATCGTGGTCCGGAGAAACGCCCCGGTGTCTCCGGTCAATCCCAGGAGGTTCCTCGTGACTTTGTACAGAAAGAGCCGTGAGGCGTCGAGGTGACGTCCGAAAGCCCGCTTCTCAAAATATTCCACCAGGCCGACGCCTGCTTGGGCTGTGCAGGACCCGATGTTTTCCTGGTCTTCAATGGGCGTGCAATAGTCCCTCAGATCCACCTGGGGATCCAGCTTCGCCGATTGCAGCTTCGGGATTCCGATCCTTTTGAGCATGTCCTTGATCGATTCTTTTCGTCCGAGAGCCTTCAGTCTGCTGCTCACTTGGGTCGCATCGACGTCGTAGTCACGTATGTCGGGATAGTCCGGCAGCCATCCCATTCCGTGTTTTGGATTAAGGTCGCTCATAATGCAATCCTCCTTCGCGATACTCTTTCTTCCTCCACGCATCATCTCCGTCTTCCAACTGAGACTGCGATGATTTCGATATAATATCGCCAGGTCCCATTGTCGTTCAATATGATACGCAACGGTCTCAGAGAGACAATCAGGGATTTCCTGATATTGCACCAGGAAAGCGCAATCTATTGTCTGGCGCAGTGAAAGCCCCGCTTATTTATGGTATAATTCGCCTGCAACTTCGGGCCTTCGTGATAACTCGACTCGAGGGAGGTGGGAGAGTCTGCTCAAAGAGTCGGGACAACTCTACAAGATCCTCATTGAGAACACGAGTTTCGGTGTATACCTGATCCAGGATAATCTTTTCAGGTACTTGAATAGGGCCTGCGCAGGGATCTGCGGATGCACTCCCGATGAGTGCATTGATACGTGCGGCCTGATGGATTTCGTAGCCCCCGCCGACCGCCGGCTCGTAGCCGACAACATGGAGAAATACGGGAGCGGCGAAGCGGCCGGCGGCTGTTTTCGCTGCAGGCTACTAAGAAAAGACGGAGAAATGCGTCACGTCGATGTCTTTGCCTGCCGATCGCTGTACAACGGCCGGCCAGCCGCTCTGGGTACGATGACGGACATTACCGAGCAACTGCTCACACAAAGAGTACACGCCGACCAGTTCCAGTTCCTGCAGAAACTGATCGACAGTATCCCCGCCCCTATATTCTACAAGAGCAGGAAGGGAGTATATCGAGGCTGCAACAAGGCTTTCGCCGTCTCTCTCGGTCTTTCTCGGGAGGAGATAGTCGGCAAGACTATCTATGATTTTCATCCCAAGGAGCTGGCCGACAAGTACCACGAAAAGGATGAAGAGCTGTATGCGAATCCCGGGATCCAGATATACGAAACCAGCCGTCGATTCCCCGACGGTACAATACACCACGTTGTTTACCACAAGGCCACCTACACCGGTGCTGAGGGCAACATAGAGGGATTGATCGGAATCATCCTCGATATAACGGATCGAAAGAGAATGGAATCGCTGCTTGAGAAAATGTCGATTACAGACGAGCTGACCGGCCTCTACAACCGCCGCGGCTTCTTTCTTCTTGCCCAGCAGCAGTTCAAGATCGCAGAGAGGACCAGGGAAGCCATGATCCTTGTTTTTGTGGATCTCGACGGCATGAAATGGATCAATGATTCCTTCGGTCATCAAGAGGGCGACAAGGTGCTCGTCGAAGCCGCAGCAGTTCTCCAAAAGACTTTCAGGAAATCGGACATCATCGGCCGCATCGGAGGAGACGAGTTCGCCGCCCTGGCCGTCCATTTCCAGGGCGCCTCGGAGAACATCCTGATCAACCGGTTGAAGCAAACCCTGGATGTGCACGCCGTCACCGAGGATCGCCCCTACAAGCTTTCCTTGAGCGCAGGTATTGCTCACTACGACCCGCAGAAACCGCGCTCTCTCGATGAGCTTATGGCGGAGGCGGATGAGCGCATGTACCGTGAAAAAGAGGGGAAACAGAGGAACTGAGGCCGGCGCATTACAGGAACAGCGGGGCGATTGCCCCGTCTAAGTGAGATGATTATCATAGTTTAGAGGAGGCGATAGTGAGAAGGCTTTTGTTCGATCTCCGGTATCTGTCTTCGGCGGCCGCGCTGTTCTCCCTGGAGGGAATCGAATCGGACAGCCTGTCTGTCAGCGGCGGAACCCTCGATATGTACTTCATCGGTCATGGAACGCTGATGTTCACGTATGGCGGGCAGGTAATTCACGTCGATCCTGTAAGCGCAGAGGCGGATTACAGCAAGCTGCCGAAAGCGGATTTGATTCTCGTCACCCACAGTCATTTCGATCATCTCGATCCGGAAGCGATTCGGCAAATCCGCCAGGAGTCCACCCGGATCGTGCTGAACGCCGATGCAGCCGCCCAACTTGGTGAGGGCGAGGTGATGAACAACGGCGAGGTACGTACAGTATCCGGCATTGCCATCGAAGCGGTACCTGCCTACAATACCAGTCCGGGCAGAGATCGCTTCCATCCCAAAGGTAGAGACAACGGTTACCTGCTGACGTTCGCAGGTAAGCGGGTATATGTGGCCGGAGACACGGAGAACCATCCGCAGATGATGGGGCTGCGGGACATCGCCGTCGCCTTCCTGCCTATGAATCAACCCTACACTATGACCCCCGAACAGGCCGCCGAGGCGGCCCGGGCCATAAGGCCGCAAATCCTGTATCCCTACCACTTCGGCGACACAGACACGGAGAGGCTCGTTAAGCTGCTCGAAGACGTACCGGAGGTGGAGGTCCGCATCCGGAAGCTGAATTGAGACCGGGCAGCTAACCTGCTCTATAAGGAGAAGGGAAAAAGCACGCCGAAGCCCAGCACGAAGGACCGGTATCGGACCTCATACCCGGATTCCCAGCCATCGCCCTATCATGCCTCGGCGTCTGGCCGCAGGGGCGGCCACGTTCCAATTACCGTTCATGGTTCCCCCTATAGGAAAAAACAATATGACATATATTACTAAAAAAGTCAAGAATAATGCAACTCTTTTATGGCCAAGAAAAAAAAGAAAAGTTCCGATATAATATATGTCATGAGTATCCGGTTAAAGATCGTTTTGATTGTCCTTCCCCTCATTATCACCACTCTGCTGCTTACCGGGGCCTCCTCGTTTTTTTCAGCCACTAACGCCATTACCGGGGTAGCCCAGGAGTTCCTCGGTTTCAAGGCTGAGGAACTGCAGAAGTACGCTGAAAGTCAGTGGCTGCTGCTGGTCGAAAACAACATGACCGAGAGGCCGACCATGGTTGCAGCGACCGAAGCGGCCGTCCAAAGCTACGCCAACAGCATCGTACGCAGCGCCACTGAGGCGATTTTCGCCTTGAACGACAGGCTGGAGGTTGTCATGGCGACCTCCCAGGTTGCCATCCAGGAGGGGGAACGGGAAGCGCTGGCAAAGATCGTCGCCTCCAGGACTACGGAGCTGATAACGCCCCGGATAGGAGGGACGGAAAGAGTGGCGAAGGGTTTCTACTTCGAGCCCTTCGACTGGTACGTCCTGGTCACCGAGGAGCGGGAAACGTTTTACAGCCAGGTCAACCAGATCACCCAGAGAACGGGGATCATTCTGATCGCCGCCATCGTGATTGGCGTCATCATGGTCCTGGTATTTGCAAGCTATCTGACCAATCCCCTCACGCGCGTCGTGGCGGCCATGGAGAGGATCATCTCCACCAGCGACCTGTCCAGCCGGGTAAAGGTCGAATACCACGACGAGACGGGCAAGCTGGCCCACACCTTCAACATCATGGCGGGAGCCCTGGAGACCGCCTACAACCAGATCAAGCGCTACGCATTCAAGGCAGTATTGGCCCAGAAGCGGGAGCACAAGATCCGCAACATCTTCCAGAAGTACGTGCCCGCCGACGTGATCGACGAGTTTTTTACCAATCCCGAGAAAATGCTAATTGGAGAAAACCGGGTCATTTCGATACTCTTTTCGGATATCCGCAGCTTCACCACCATTTCAGAGCAGATGATGCCCGACGACCTGGTCAACTCCCTCAACCGCTACTTCACCGTGATGGTGGACATCATCATGGGCCGCAATGGAATCGTGGACAAGTATATCGGGGATGCCATCATGGCCTTCTTCGGCGCGCCGGTCCGGCATAAGGACGACGCCCTGCAGTCCGTGCTGGCCGGGATAGATATGACCGAAGCTCTCGAGGAGTTCAACTCCCAGCAGAGGGAGATGGGTAAGCCGGAGTTCCGGATCGGCGTGGGCATCAATTACGGGGTGGTCACGGTCGGCAACATTGGAACCGAAAAAAAGATGGACTATACTATTATAGGCGACATGGTCAACCTGGCTTCGCGTATGGAAGGCTTGACCAAGAAGTATCATCAACCGCTATTAATTTCAGAAAGTCTGTATGAGAAGGTCAAGGAGGAAGTCCCCTGCCGTCTTATCGATGCAGTCGCGGTCAAAGGCAAAACCAAGGGAGTAAGGATATACACGGCCAAGAAAAGCCTGAGCGATCAGGAGAAGCAGGCCTGGACACTTCACAACACAGCGATGGATCGCTACTATGAGAAGAACTTCGACCAGGCGATCCGTGGGTTTCAGGAGGTGCGGAAGGTTTTCCCCGAAGATCATCCCGCCGAAACGATGATAGAACGCTGCCGCCGGTTCAAATCGACTCCGCCGCCGGCCAACTGGGACGGGGTGGAGATCATGTTGGAGAAGTAGTGATAGAAACTAAGGAACACGAACGGTGAGCGGTTTGTTCCAGAGGGCCCTTGACATGAAGAATCATAACCAACCGGAACCCGATCCTCAAGATGAGTTCGTCTTGGATGAGAAATCGGGAATCTCTAAAGAGGATCAGCAGGAGATCCTGCAAGAGATAGAAAAGGTATCCAAGCAGAGCCGGATCGCCGTCACTCCCGAAACCATGACGGTAGCCGCCGCCAAGAAGGGAGTCCTGTTTCCCCTGCTGGTGAATATTTTCGCCGTTGTGCTGCTCGCCGGCGGCGGATTCACCCTCTACTACCTGTTCCAGAGAGGCGAGACCGTTATGATGGCGGAAGGCAGCGCCATCACCTCGGCGGAAGGCCGGCTCATCGAAGAGTTCAAGAAAGAGTCGGAGGCGAGGCTGCTCGAAAAGAACCGCGAGATATCCCAGATCCAGTCCCGTCTTCTGGATATCGACCAGCAGCGCCAGGATCTGCAGGCCAACATGAACGCGAAGATCGAAGCCAAAGAGGCGGAGCTGCGAGAAGCGCTGGGAGCCGAGCTGGCCGCCGAGCGGGAGAGCCTGCGCCAGCAAGGATTTTCCGAACAGGATATCGACCAGCGGCTGCAGGAGCTGGAGGCGCAGAAAACCGCCGCCTTTCAGCAGGATCTGGAGTTTTTCAAACGCCAGGCTGAGGAGGAACGCCAGCAGACCGAGCAAAACCTGCAGGATCTTCGCTCCGAGTACGAGCAGAGCCTGGCGCAGGCCAACGCGGAGCGGCAGCGCGTTCTGGAAGAGTCCATGAAACGGGAGGCGGAGCTGCGCAGCCAGCTCGACGCCCGCGCCGAGGAGCTGGAACAGGAGACCCTGCAGGCCAGGGAAGAACTCAACCGGTTGGCCGCCCAGCAGGAAAAGGAGACGCTGGCGGCGGGCCAGCTCAATGGCTTCTACTTGCGGGCGAGAAACGATATCCAGAATGGAAATTTCGATCAAGCGCTTACAGACCTGGACTCGATCAGGGAGTATCTCGACGATCCCTCTGTAGCAACCCTGCCCAACATCATGCAGCGCAGGGAGATCGAGCTGTTCGTAGTGGATTCGATTTCCAACCTGGTCACGACGGAAATGCAGAAAACCGAAGTTGACACCTCTTCCATCATCGCCTCCGCCGACCTACTCAACGGCATCAAGAACCGGATCATCGAAGGGGACAGCCTGTTTGGCCAGGGGAAGATCGGGGCGGCCGAGGAGAAATACAGAGACGCACTGGTCTTAATCCCCGAGATCGCCAAGGCACACCAATACTTCCTGGACAAAGCAGAAGAGGCCGAACAGGTGCGGCGGCAGACCCTCCGGGACTACCTGCAGGCAGCGCAAGCCGCCTTCGCCCGCCAGGAATACGCAGCGGCGGTCGACGGCTATACCAAGGCTCTGGCCTACCTTCCCGAGGACGCGGCCACCATCGAGCAGATGGTCGCCCAGGTGCGGCGCGCGGGATACGAGCTGGGCTCCAGCCAGCAGCGCCGGCAGGAGTCAGCCGACGCGGCGGTGCCCCTGGCCCGGGCGGAAAACCTGTATAATCAGGGAGACTACAAGGAAGCGATCCTCGGTTATCTCCATCTGATCGCCAAGCACCCCCGCTCTACCCAGGTGAGCGCCGCCACCACGGGCATTGAAAAGTCCGTGGCCGCCCTGGAAAACAGGACCGCGGTAGCGGGCACCACGGCTTCCGGAACGGCCGCCCGGGGAGCGGATACCGCCGCTCTGGGAACCGGGGAGTTGAGGCAGCGGGTCGGCGAGCTGGAGAAGGAGCTTCAGGCTAAAGTAGCTCTGGCCGAGACCCTGCAGAGCGAGAAACAGGAGCTGGAGAGTGAAATCGCTTCGTTGAATGAGCAGATCGAGCAGATGCGCCGGGAGCAGGCCGCCGCCCTCGAGAACCTCGACGAAGAGGTGAGAAAAAAGATCACCCGGCTGGAAGGCATAGAGCAACGGTACAACAAGCTGATCCATAATTACCAGGAATACGCCGACCAGGAAGACGCCCTGCTGCAAGCCGGAGGGACAGACGCCCTGATCCAGAGCAAGCTCTACCTGAATGCTTTCCTGACGGCCAGCGAAGAGGAGTTTCCCGGACTGTGGGAGCGGATAAAGCGCTATGACGAGGCCTTCGAGAAGGCGGGCCGCGCCAGTACGGCCGAGGACGTCAGCGACATCCTCTTCGAGCTGTCTCTGCGCAGCCGCCCGGAGGCCCGGGAGCTGTACCTGCAAAGCGAGAAGGCCCGCTTCCGGGACGTGCCGGAAATGGTGAACCTGATCGAGGATCTAGACGATCTGGTAGGATAATCGGATCGCCCTATCCGAAGGGCTTGCGGACGAAGCGGACAATCATATGGACTCGTGAGGTACCGGAGGCGAGGTTCTCGATCGAGTGCTCGATGTCGCAGTTGTAAATAATAAAATCGCCAGCCTCAAGCTCGGCGCTCTTCTCCCCAGCGCGTACCCTGATGCGGCCTTCCAGCACCGTAAGGTACTCCTCGGTCTTCGGGGCGTGGGGCAGCGACCGTAAGACCGTCCCCGGATCGAAGGAGAACAGGTAGATCTCCAGGTCTTCGGCCATGGCCACGGGGGAGAGAACCTGGATATGGGGTCCATGCGCTGCCGTATCTAGATTGGAAAGCTCCTCTTTGCTACGAACCAGGAATTTGCGTACCGGGGCACCGGTTCCCCTCAACAGGGCGTCCAGCTCCACCTCCAGGCCTCTGGCTATTTTCCATACGGTGGCTACGGTAGGATTGACCTTTTCCGATTCGATCTGGGAGAGCATGGCCTTAGAGACGCCGCTGCGCTCAGCCAGCATTCCCAGGGTTAGCTGCTGCTGCTTGCGTATCCTCTGGATGTTTCGTCCCACCGAAGGTGGGCGACCCGTTTCCATTCCTCCCCCTTCGCCGAAAGCGGAGGATAGCGTCCGCTAGTTCATTATTGTGAACGGAAGAAACATGTCAAGGGCGCCGGTCGACGGAGTCACCGCTCTGAAAACGGGTGCCGCGCTGTAAAAAAGCGAACTACGGCTTGCGCGAAACCCCGACCTGTCGTATAATATATCGAAAATTCGTTTGAGATAATGAAATTAGCGCTATGAAACGCAGCGCCATCAGGAACATTCTGGTTATCGGCGCCACCGGACAGATCGGCAGCGAGCTGACCCCGGCCCTGCGGGAGCGCTACGGTGCGGAGCGGGTGATTGCAGCGGGTCACCGCCGGGAGCCTCCTGAGGCGCTTTACAATTCCGGCCCTTTTCTCACCTTCGACTGCACCGATCGGGAGGCCCTGGCCGCAGCGGTCCGGGAGCACTCGGTCGGCGTCATCTACCATCTGGCGGCGATCCTTTCGGCCCGGGCGGAAGAGGTTCCTCAAAAAGCCTGGGGAGTGAACATGAGCGGGCTGTACAACGTCCTGGAAGTCGCCAGGGAGTTCGACTGCGCCGTGTTTGCTCCCAGCTCAATCGCCGCCTTCGGCCCCACCGCCCCCGCCGAGGGCACCCCTCAAGATACTCTCTTGCGCCCGACCACGATGTACGGCGTAACCAAGGCGGCCGGCGAGCTTCTGTGCGACTACTATTTCCGCCGCTTCGGGGTCGATTGCCGGGGCCTGCGCTACCCGGGGCTGATTTCCTACGGGCAGCTTCCGGGAGGGGGGACCACCGATTACGCCGTGGAAATCTACTATGAAGCGCTACGGCATGGGGAATACACCTGTTTCTTACGGGCCGGAACCTTTCTGGACATGATGTACATGCCCGATGCCGTACGGGCCGCCGTCGAGCTGATGGAGGCGGACCGGCAAAAGCTCAAGCACCGCAATGCCTTCAACATCACTTCCATGAGCGTCGACCCGGAGGCCATTGCCGCGGTCATCAGAAAGCACATTCCGGATTTCCGGCTGACCTATCGGGTCGATCCGGCGCGGCAGGCCATCGCGGACTCCTGGCCCGGCAGCATAGACGATTCGGCGGCCCGGGAGGAGTTCGGCTGGCAACCGCGCTACGACCTCGAATCCATGACCGCCGATATGCTGGAGAAGCTTTCGCGGAAGCTCAAGCTCGAACATCACGTCTTGAAAAAGGGCTAACAGAAACTGAAGAGGCTAAGAGGAGAGCAGCCATGTCCTTGTCCACATTGAACGCCGTCCTGTCGAACCACCTGGAACAGTTGAAAGAAAAAGGGACCCTGAAAGGGGAGGAAACCGTTATCACAGGCATACGTCCCGCCGCCGGCAAGCTCGGGCCCCGGTACACTATCCAGGGGCAGGGCCGGAAGGAATTCTTGCGAATGAACGCCAACAACTACCTGGGTATGGCTTTGAGGCAGGAGGTGATCGATTCGGAAGAGAAAGCCGCTCGCGAGCTGGGGGCCGGCCCCGGGGCGGTGCGCTTCATCAGCGGCACCTTCCAGACTCACGTGGAGCTGGAGGAAAAGCTGGCCCGTTTCCATGGCAAACAGGCGGCCATGCTCTTCAGCTCGGCCTACGCCGCCGTTATGGGCACATTGTCTCCCCTGATTTCCAGCGATACGATAGTCATAAGCGACCAGCTCAACCACAACTGCATTATTAACGCCATCCGCCTGTCCCACCCCAAGGACAAGAAGGTATATCGGCACAACGACATGGGAGAGCTGGATAAGGCGCTCGAGGAATCCGTGGGCGCCTGCCGTCGGGTGCTGCTCACCACGGACGGAATCTTCAGCATGCGGGGCGACCATGCTTCACTGAGGGAAATCGCCGACCTCCAGGCCCGGTACGAGGGCTCCTTCGAAGAGGGAATCATCTTGGTCGTGGATGATTCCCACGGTGTCGGCGCTTTCGGGGCTACCGGCCGGGGTACCATGGAATTCACCGGCGAGCGGCGGATCGACCTGCTCATCGCCACTCTTGGAAAGGCCCTGGGCGTAAACGGGGGCTACGTGGCTTCGGATGCCGCCGTGATCGCTTTCTTGCGAGAGACCTCCCCGTTTTACGTCTATTCCAACCCGATCACCCCCTCCGAAGCCAGGGCCGCCCTCACCGCCCTGGAGATCCTGGACAGCCCGGATGGCCGGCGCCTGCTGGAGCGCCTGCGGTCGCTGACGGCCCGTTTCGAAGAGGGACTGGCCGGGCTGGGC
The DNA here is from genome assembly GCA_964389305.1 of uncultured Spirochaetaceae bacterium. Classification (GTDB taxonomy): domain Bacteria; phylum Spirochaetota; class Spirochaetia; order SZUA-6; family DRHE01; genus CAYMEK01. The sequence goes on along the minus strand of CAYMEK010000077.1, from coordinate 7,876 downwards.
TACGAGGTGATCCGGGGGGAGCATCCGGTAGTTCCCCTGATGATCCGGGACACCCGCACCACCGCCGAGCTGGTGCGCTACCTGAAGGAGCACGGCATCCTGGCCACCGGGCTGAACTTCCCGGTGGTGCCGAAGGGAGACGAGGAGATCCGCTTCCAGCTCTGCGCCGATCACACCGAGGCGGATATCGATTTCGTGCTGGAGGTTCTGGAGGGTTTCAAGAGATCTTGAGGCCCCGGTGAGAGGGGCGGTATCGCCACCGCCTGGTAGCGAGGCTCGTAGCGGTGCTGCACCGGCTACGGGCGGTTTAAGGGCCGCTTGACGGGCCGGCCTTTCATGGACGCAGACAGGTTCTTAGAGGTCATCGAGCTGGTTGGTGGGCAGCCGGTAGACCACGCAGTATAATCTGTCGTCCCCGTCATTACCGCCGAGTCCAACGTCTTGGGGCGCCCAGGAGGCGATGGTGAAGATCACCTGCGCTTCACCGCCGATAAACATCTCGTACACCAGGTTCAAGCCCCCCAGGGCGAAGTCGTTGAGCAGCTCGCCCTTCGAGTCATAGACGTACCCCCTGTTCCCGTCGCGGCCGAACAGCCAGCCGTTGGACAGCAGCAAGTCGATGCGGTGGCCCTTCATCTCCGCCAGGACCTTGAGCTGCAGGTTGTCGTCCCAGGAGAAGTTCCTGTAGCCGCGGCGCACCGGATCGTAGATGCTGAGGTAGCTCCGGTTGGTAGGCGAGAGCGAATCGGGCGAGCTGAAGTAGAAAGCGCCCCTCAGGTCGGAGGGCAGCTTTCCGGAGAGCAGCGAGAAATCCAAGCGTATATCGGTATCGAGCGATATACCGGACGAACTTGCCAGGTATTCCTGCTCGGAATAAAGCCCCGTTCCGGTCTCAACGCGCAGCGTGTGAAAAAAGTCGGAAGTCGCTGAGTCCTCCGGGAAGGTGCTGGCACCGAAGAGTATTTTTGATCCATCGTTCAGGTCGAGAGGGTCCGGCCCGGGGATAATGCTAAAAAATTCATCGAAGAGCAGGTACTCCCGGAGATCGCTTCTATTGTCAAACCGTATGAAGCCAAGATAGTCCGGGCTGCCTGGTGTTCCATCCTTCACGCTGAAGAAGCTATGGTTGAATAGATCCGGATCCGCATTATCCACGGACTCCGTCCGATCGTTCATGATTTCGTACTTGTCACCGATAACACCGCTGTGAGACACGTACATGATCCGGGCACTGTACTTGCCCACGCCGACCACGAATCCCCTTATGAACTCGCTGCCGTCGAGGTCGTCCTTGGAAGGATAGAAGCGGACCTCCATGTTCCTGAATTCGTAGGGCCCGCGATCGAGGGGCCCGATCACCGCTCGGCCTTCCAGTTTATCCGCAGTGACCATGGCCAGGGACAGCTCTTCCTGGTATGGAGGCATATAACAGCCCGCCAGCGCGAGAGCGAATAAGACGAATAAAAGCGGCAGCAGCTTCCTCACAACCGTACCCTCAAGCCAACCTGGAAGAGCACAGCCTCCCATATCCAGGCCCAGCGTACCGAGTCGCCCACGTACTTCTCCAGAGGCATGACCAGAAACTTGATGTTCCTGTCCTCCGGTATGGAAAGGGCGAACAGAAAGCGGTCCGGTGCCCAATAGATGTAGGGCGCGTATTCGGCGTACAGCTTGAACCGGGAGCTGCGGCCGTACTCCAGGCCGAAAACGGGCTGAAGGGCGAGGGGAGCGATCGGCTCCAGTCCCCAGTAGCCCTTGGCGGTAACCAGCCGCAGCAGGCAGCCGGCGGCCAAATAGGGGCGGAAAACACGGTCCGGTGCGTTGAGGTACGTGCCCGCCGAAAGAACGATATTGTTCAGACTGTGGCTGACGAAAATGCTGTCCCTGGAATCTTCCCTGTCGTCAAATACGATACCCAGCAGATAGGTTAGAAAACCGATCCTGGCGAAAACCGTATCCGGAACGAAGAAGTACATGAAATCGAATCCTGGGTAGGAGAGGTTCTGCAGGTAGACGTCGAGGGCGAAGCGTACGCCCCGTTCCTGCTCCAGGGCCAGGACTTTGCGGGTCTGGTCCATGTATATCTCCCCCTCCACGGGCCAGTAGCCGGGCTTGGTGGCTCGATACGGCAGAGTGGCCGGCAGAGGCACCTGGACACTCGTCTGTCCCTCGGCATCGACCTGGAGCTTTTTCCAGGCCGACCCTCCGATGCGGGTGCCGGGAAGCGCCTCGAAGACCAGCGTTCCCTCGCTGACGTCCTTGGAAAAGGCCGTGGAGTAGTAATCGGCCAGCGGGGCGGTTACATCAGCCCAGAACAGCCGCTGCAGGTCGCGGATGCCCCGGCGCAACTCCTTTTCCAGGGTCTCGTCCAGGACGAGCTGGCCGGAAAGCATGTCCAGCGAGCGAACCTGGATCTGCAGCGCATCGGTATTCCCGGAAACCACCACCTCCAGCCAGCAGTCAGCCTGCCGCTCCTCGGCGGTCTCGGTTTTTTCGATGTCCGAAGGCGGAATCTCGGCCTCTCTGAAATCCTTCACCGCCAGCTTCTGGCTGGCGTCGGCCAGCTCGATCAGCAGGGTTTCGTACAGCAGCACCCCCTCGCGCTCCGACAGATCGGAGCCGGGAACGAGCTCGAAGTACACCAGCAGCCGGCGGGTCGGCCCCTGATCGACCCCGCCCTCCTGGGCATTCAGGGCGAGGTTAAGGCAGAGAATCATCAGCAGCGTGATCAGCATTCGCCTCATCTCACCATCCCGTGACCGCCTTGTACAGGCGGGTATTCATCTCATCGAAGTAGTAGTAATACTCTCCGTCCAGATCGAAGTCCATGACCGGGCGGTCCTCCTTGCTCACCCTGAAACGGTCCAACTCCTCGCCGTCGAAGCGGAGCCGGTAGAACACCCCGTCTTGGCGGGAGGAAGCTACTGCGCCCTTGCGGGTATAGCAGAAGAAGTCCTCACTTATTTCGTACACCTTGGAGGAGTAGGGGTAGGTAGCTGCCGGGGAGACGAGCGGCGCCGAGAGGGTATCCGGATATTCACTGACCGGGGTCTTGACCATGCGCAGGTACTCTTCCTCCCAGTTGTAGAATACCAGATACACAGGGAAATCCAATAGCTCTACATCCGGCAGGAACGGATCGTATCTCACTGCGACGAGTCTGTAGTTGACGTATCCGTATCCCATATCCTCTATGTAGTAATACGCGTTTGATGGTGGATCTGTCCAAGCGGAATCCCAAAAAATGCATCTGAGTTGGGTGCCTTCGTCTCTCAACGCGTAGTTGTTGGTTCCGTCGGAGAAGGCTTGTCCCCAGGCATCCGTCGGCAGCCCCGCCGTAGAGGCGGAAAGCGTGACCGAGTCGAAGCGTACGTCTCCTACGACGAAATTCCCGGTTGCCTCGACCAGGTGGATCTCGTTGTGTTGATCGACCGTTCCGTAGCTGCGCAGGTCGAGGGAGTCGTCGAGGGCGAACACCCGCTGCCACCCGGAATCTCTCTGGATAATCAGGAACACGAAATCGTTTCCATCCGAGAGCCTGTGCAGCACGAAAACAAGGCTCGACCAGTGGGTCTCCCCGCCGACAAAGTCGTCCACCTCTTCGGACAGGTCCACGGAGGCTACGGCCTGGCTGAGATAGCCGGGGAAAGGGGACATGGAAAAGACATCTTTGAGGAACTCGCAGCCGGCCAGGGCGAACGACAGGAGAAGGGAGCAGATAAGGATGGCAGTCCGTCTTGTTACCATTTCCAGGCAAACCCCAGGGTTACTGCTGAAGGACCGCCGTCGCCGAATACGCTTATCCAGTCGCGCCCCAGCAGGTTCATCGGCCCCAGTCCCAGAGCGTACTTGGCTTCCACCCGGAGGTACAGCAGGAAGTCGGCGAAATTCAGCTCCAGGGCTGTATTGAGCAGGTTCCAGTAAAAATCGGCGTACATCGGCTGATCCTTGATCACGAAGTAGGTAACGATCATACCCAGGCCGGTCGAGACGTTGAAGCGTACGAAGCGATGCGGGCCGCTGAACAGATAGCCGCCGAAGAGAGCCCTCAGATCGTGATGGAACACGGGCTTGCCGCCCGAAAAACCGTGCTGCAGGTAGAGATAGTGCTCGACCCCGATGTAGTAGAGGTCCGGTTTCAGATAGAAGCGCTGGGCCAGGCCGAAGCCCAGCAGCTGTCCAAGGGTCCAATTCACTTCAGTGGCCATGTAAGTCTTTTTCCGCAGGGGCTTGAGGCGTATGTCCATCTCCGGCTCTTTTAGCTTCAGGGTCTCTTCACCGGAATGATATCCTTCTTTCCTCTTTTCGATATCGATTTTCGTGCCCAAGGCAAACGGAATCGGCGGCAGCGGAAGCCTGCCGCCTCCGATCGAACCGATGTAGCCCTCCTCGCCAAGATATATCTGCATCTCCTCGTCATTGGAAAGCAATATTATTTCTTTTACTACAGGGGACTTCTCGCTGGGCGGCGGGCCGAGCAGGTGGATCCTCGGAATCAGCTCGGCGGCGGCCTCGGCTATGGCGTTGTAGATGGAAAGGTTCACTCGCGCCGTCTTGAACACTCCGGCGATCAGCGTTTTCTGGGCGACATCGTAGCACTTGATGTCGATCGCCATAAGCTGCTCTTCCACGCTGAAAGAGCTCACCACCGTCAGGTCTGCGCCGATATCTTCGGCTACGGCAGCGGCTTCGGCGCCCCGATACAGCTCTCCCATCGGCGTTCCCCTTCGTTCCCGGGCGGCTTCCCATTCTTCATGAGCGGCGAGGGCGAATCCGGCGTTTTGCAGCTCCGTCTGTATCTGGTTGTAGATGATCTGTCGATAATCCTGGTACTCGTCTGACTGGGAAAGATCGACGGTGGGAAACAGACAGGTTTTCAGCAGTTCCGGGGAAATCGAAGTTTCCTGGGCCCCACCGAATGCCGGCAAGAGGCAAACGAGCAGGCAGACGAGAAGACCGGAGCGCAGTTTTCTGTTCTTCACCGGAAAAAATATCCTACACTCACACTTATCGATCGATTCAAGAAAAAAAGTAGCACAAAACAATTGAAAATCCTACCGCTTTCGATGTAGGAAATAATAGATGGCCAAATCCAAGGTTGCCCTGGTACGCTGTAGTTCTTACGACGAGCAGGAGGTTTTTACCGCCGTAAAGAGCGGAATCGAGCTGCTGGGCGGCCCCGGGCAGTTCGCCGCCCGCGGAGAGAAGCTGCTGCTGAAGCCGAACGTGCTGGTAGGAACTCCGCCGGAGCAGTGTGTCTGCACGCATCCCTCGGTCCTCAAAGCGGTGGGGCGAATCTTCCGCTCCGTCACGGCTGATATGTGTTTCGGCGACTCCCCGGGTCCCGGAAATCCCCTGCCGCATCTTATAACCGCCGGCCTCGCTGCGGCGGCCGAAGAGATCGGGCTGAGGTTGGCCGACTTCGAGCGGGGTACGCCCGTGGAGCTTTCAGGCTACTCCCGGGCCAGGCGCTTCCTGATCGCCGACGGCGTCCTGGAGGCGGACGGCATCGTCAGCCTGTCCAAGCTGAAAACCCACACTCTCACCAGGATGACCGGGGCGGTCAAAAACCTCTACGGCTGCATTCCCGGACAGACCAAGCGCAGGTACCATTTCATGTATCCGAGCACCTTCGATTTTGCCGAAGCCCTCGTAGCGCTCAATCTAACCCTCAAGCCCCGGGTACGGCTGCATATCATGGACGGCATCATGGGCATGGAAGGAAACGGGCCCAGAAACGGCGATCCCGTCCGTATCGGAGCGCTGCTGTTCTCAACCGATCCGGTGGCCCTGGACGCGGTGATGTGCGATCTGATCGAGCTGAACCCGCTGCGCGTTCCCACCAGCGCTCCGGGCAGGCGCTGGTCCCTGGGCACCTACAGCAGGGAAGAAATCGAGCTTGCAGGTGATTCGCTGAGCCCGGCGCGTCCCGTCAGCTTCAAGGTCGAGCGGGGACCGGTCAGGGACTTCTCTACCCAGGGGATCATGTCCTTCGTCGACAATGCCATCGGGCGCAGGCCGGTCATAGACAGCGGGCGCTGCACCCGTTGCGGAACGTGTGTCGAGGCCTGCCCGGTCGATCCCAAAGCCCTCGACTGGCACGACGGAAACAGGAAGCGGCCCCCTTCCTACAAGTACAGCCGCTGTATCCGCTGCTTCTGCTGCCAGGAGATCTGCCCCGAAGGAGCCATCGAGGTCAAACACACTTTTTTGAAGCTGTAGGGCGGGATCGGCAGGATCAGCCTTCCACCGGACAGCTTTCCACCCTTTCCACCTCGGCCCGGGACCGGAGTGAGCGGGAGGAGCGCGTCGGCTTCCTGAAAATGTTGCGGGTCATACACACGATCCACTTCCAGTGCAGTACGAGGTGCAGAAACACCCCGGCCAGCATTACCATGCCGCTCCAATCGTGCAGGTCCTTCCACAGCAAGCGGCTCAGGCCCAGTACCTCCTGAGCGAAACGGGGATTCCTTCCCCCCTGGTAGCCGCCGGAGCCGACGAAGAAAAGCGCCAGTCCCGATAAAGCTGCCGCCAAGAAGCTGATACCGATAACCACATCTACGAAGTAGTTGATTTTTGCTTTACTCCCTTTGTTATTTGCCATTTTGTTACCTCCTGTGCTGTTTTGTCTCTAGGGATTCCTCGATGCCTGATCCACCGCGGCCTGGAGCCTATCCCTGACCGCCGAGAACTCGATTCCGTTTTCCAGGCAGTAGTCGCGCAGAGTCCTACCGGGTTGACCAACGGGCAGCCCCAGCGCCTCTTCGATCGCCTTTTCGGAAACGCCCCAGGCCAGAAGCTCGGCGAAGGTGGTTTGCCCCCTCACCGTGGCGGTTTCCCCTTCGGAGTGGGCCGCAGCGCCGCCCGCCGCCGCTTCTGGCTCGGAAGCCGGCTGCTCTGTTTCGGCCGCCGCTGTTGCCTCAGGCGGCTCGCTTCCGGGAAAACCGGCCGTTCTCGTCCTCAGGGCCTGCAGCTCCGCTTCGCTCAGCCGCTCCGCCAGGATCGGAATGGCCGGTGAGGGCAGCAGGGTGTCCTCCGCAGGCGTGTAGGGCAGACCACGGTACAGAGCCACGAACCAGCGCACCGAATCCGTGCCGATCTCGCCGTTTTCCATTACGCCGTAAAGGTCCTCCAGCTCCTTGCACAGGAAAGCCCCCGGGTTGTCCCGGGCTTCCACGCCGAACGCCTCGGCCAGGACGGCTACCGGCACTCCGAAGGTTTTTTCGATGTCCTCGAAGCTGTAGGAGCCCCGGATGTCCGCAGGATTGTACTCGCCGGCGAACTCACCGCTCTCGTAGGTCACGGGAACCTTGTCCGAAGTGGTTTGCCAGAGATTGAGAATCATGGTGCTCGCAATTCCCGCGACAAATACAGCCGGGATGATTACCGCCAGATGTTTGCTTCTCAGAGTCATGTCGATACCTCCGTTTTCACCTTCGCCGATTCTGACGTTTCCAGCTTGACAGTGGTCAGCTCAACCGTCCGCTGTACCGGGCAGGCCTGCTCCGAGGTGCACTTCAGGCAGGCAATACACTGGTGGTGTTGCACGGCGGTACCGGTGGACACCGGTATATTCATCGGACAAGCCCGGTCGCAGGCCTTGCAGTTGATGCAGGTGGCCGGGTTTCGCCGGATCTTGAAAACGCGGAACAGGTTGAAGATCCCGAGGACCGCCCCGTATGGACAGGCGTACTTGCAGAAGGGCCTCTCCACCACCAGGGACAGCAGAAGCACCGCACCCAGGATGATCAGCCCGCCGATCGCCGCTTCGGCCGTCCAGAAGTTGAACAGGGCGAAGTAGGGATCGATGTCCTGGAAGATCAGAGTGCCTGTGACCGCCGTCATGTATACCACCCAGCCGAGCATCAGGTAGCGC
>CAYMEK010000076.1:0-18568 GCA_964389305.1 uncultured Spirochaetaceae bacterium | reverse complement strand
GCGCTACCCGCGGCTCTCAAACCACCAACGCTCCCCGGCGGTGGGTGCGCCGGGGGGTGGGGGGCCGGCGCCCGTCCGCCCGGTCCGGCCGCGCCTGGAGAACGTGTTTATCAGCAGAATCCGGAGCCGGGAGGCGGCATGACCCGCGGCAGGCCGGCGATCCGGGTGAACGAGCTGACCCGCTGTTTCGGCAGCTTCACCGCCGTGGACCGGGTAAGCTTCGAGGTGGCTGCCGGCGACATCTTCGGGCTCCTGGGGGCCAACGGCGCCGGTAAATCGACCACCATCCGCATGCTCTGCGGTCTGCTGGCCCCCACCGGCGGCAGCGCACGGGTGGCCGGGCTGGACGTAGCCAGGCAGCCGGAGCTGGTAAAGCGGCACATCGGCTACATGTCGCAGGAGTTCTCCCTATACAGGGATCTCACCGTAGAAGAGAACCTCGAGTTCTTCGCTGGAATCTACGGCGTCCCCGTGCCGCCAAAGGCCCTGGAGCAGGCGGATTTGGGCGGCCGCGGCCGGGAGCTGACAGGAACGCTTCCCGGAGGACACCGGCAGCGTCTGGCCCTGGCCTGCGCCCTCCTCCACCAGCCCCAGGTGCTGTTCCTGGACGAGCCTACCGGCGGCGTGGACCCGGTGGCGCGGCGGCGCTTCTGGGACCGCATCTACGCGCTCGCCGACCGGGGCACCACCGTGGTGGTCACCACCCACTACCTGGACGAGGCGGAGTACTGCGACCGGCTGGTGTTGATGCACGTCGGCCGCCTGGTGGCGGCAGGCAGCCCCTCGGCCTTGAAGGAACGGTGGTTTGCGGAACCGCTTCTCGAGATTGCGGCGAAACCCCTGGGGCCGGCTTTAGAAGCCCTGTCGCGCCATCCCCAGGTGGTTTCGGCTTCGGTGTTCGGTTCCCTGCTCCACGTCGGCCTCCGGCGCGCCGCCAGCGATCCGGTCGGGTGGGGTCGGGCTGTCCTGAAAGAAGCAGGGGTAGAGGCGCAGAGCATAGAGGTAGTGGCGCCGACCCTGGAAGACGTGTTCATACGGGTGATCGAAGCGTGAGCCGGATACTGGCCGTGGCGGTCAAGGAGTTGCTCCACATCTGGCGGGACAAGCGCACCCTGGCGGTACTGCTGTTCGTACCCGTATTCCTGCTCGTCATGTTCGGCTACGCGGTGCGCCTGGACGTGCACCTGCTTCCCGTTGCGGTCTTCGACTACGATCGCACCCCGGCCAGCCGGGCCCTTACCGGCAGCCTCTTTCACGACGACAGCTTCGTGCCCTTGCCTGCCGCCGGAGACAGCCCGCAGCTCCTGCTGGATCGAGGTCAGGCGGGCGCGGTGCTGGTAATCCCCCGGCACTACCAGCGCGACCTGCTGAACGGGCGCTCGCCGGCGGTGCAGCTCCTGATGGACGGATCGAACCCGGTCACCGCCGCCGCGGCGAGGGGCTACTTGAAGCGCATCATCGCAGAGGCGGCGGAGGAACGGCTCGCCCCCCTTGCCGGGGCCCGTGGGCTGCAGAACACTCCAATCGACTACAGACCCCGGGTATGGTTCAACCCGGCAATGGACAGCCACCGTTTTCTGGTTCCCGGCCTGATCGCCTTCATCCTGGTGGTCATTGCAGTCGTGTCGACAGCCCTGGCTATCGTGCGGGAGAAAGAGCACGGCACCATGGAGCAGATCATCGTCTCCCCTCTGTCTCCGCTGGAGCTCATCGTGGGAAAAACCATCCCCTACATGCTGCTCTCCCTGCTGGGCGCCGCCGGAATCCTGGGGGCGAGTGCGCTGCTGTTCGGGGTGGAGGTCAAAGGCAGCCTGGCTCTGCTTTTTGCCGTTACCCTGCTTTTCCTGCTCGCCTGTCTCGGTCAGGGCCTGTTGATCTCTGCGCTGTCGGACAGCCAGCAGCTTGCTTTCCTGTTGGCCACTATATCGGCGCTGCTCCCCTCCTTCATCCTTTCCGGTTTCGTCTTTCCCATAAAGAACATGCCCCTGGCCATCCAGGCGGTGACCTATCTGGTGCCTTCCCGCTACTACCTGGTGTGTTTACGCGGCATCATGCTGAAGTCTCTCGGCGCCGGCGTCCTGTGGCCGCAGATGGCCGCTCTGGCGTTGTTTTCGGCCGTGAGCATCGCGCTGAGCGCCGTGCGTCTGGCCGCCGGGAGGCAGCAATGATGCGCGCCCTCAAGACCATGCTCGTCAAGGAGCTCAGGCAGCTTCGCCGCGACAGGAAGATGCTTCCCATCGTGTTCATAGCGCCGGTGTTCCAGCTCATCCTGCTCGGCTACGCCGCCAACCTGGACGTTAAGCAGGTCCCGCTGTTGGTGGTGGACATGGATTGCACCCCGATCAGCAGGAGCCTGGCGGCGGCCTTCGACGAAACCGAGACCTTCGACCTGGTCGGCTCGACCGGGCAGCCGGCGGAGATATCTATCTGGATAGATCGAGGGCGCTCCCGCCTTGCCCTGGTCATCCCCGCCTCCTTCGCCGCCGATCTGGCCGCTGGCCGGCGACCTGCCCTGCAGCTTATCGCCGACGGGGCCAACTCCACCGTGGCCGCCGTAGCGCTCAGCCAGGCCGCCGAGATCGTCCAGCGCTTCGGTCAGAGCCTGCGAGGCTCAGCCCGGGCCGCTGTATCGGGCCTGGAAGGAGGGGCGGGAGGGCCGGCAGACAGCGCATCGCCTGCTTCAGCCGCCGGCCCGGCGGTGGACGTGCGCGAACGGATCTGGTACAACCCCCAACTGGAGACCCGGCGTTTCATGGTGCCCGGCATCCTGGCTCTTCTGCTGATGGTGATGACCACGCTGCTCACCTCTCTGGCCGTGGTCAAGGAGAAGGAAAACGGCACCCTGGAGCAGCTAAACGTCAGCCCGCTGGCGCCTGCTCAGGTGATAGCCGGAAAGCTCGTCCCATTCGCGCTCATCGGCTTGGTGGACGTGACGCTCGTGCTGGCCGTGACTCCTCTGCTGTTCGGCCTGTTTCCCCGCGGCAGCCTGCTGCTCCTGTTCCTGCTTACCCTGCTGTTCCTGCTCAGCACCCTGGGGCTCGGCCTCCTGGTGTCGACGTTGAGCCATTCGCAGCAGCAGGCCATGATGATCGCTGTGTTCTTCGTCATGGTTCCGATGTTCTTTCTCTCCGGTTTCGCCTTCCCCATCGCCAGCATGCCGCGAGTCATCCAATACCTGAGCTATCTGCTGCCGCTGCGCTACTACTTCGTGATTATCCGGGGAATATTTCTGAAAGGTTCGGGCCTGAGCGAGCTGTGGGACGAAGCCCTGGCACTGCTGCTGTTCGGATTGGCCATCCTGGCGCTCAGCGCGCTGCGCTTCCGCAAGCGACTGCGGTAGGGAGGCGCCGGTCAGCTCTGATATGCTCCCTTCGAATAGGTCAACTCGTAACTGTGGCTGTAGATCTCGAAGACGTTGCCGAAAGGATCCTCCATATAGACCATGCGATAGGGCTTCTCGCCGGGATAGTACTCCCGGATCGGCATGCGCTGCTTTCCACCGTGCTCTACCACCTTCTTGGCCAGGCCTTCGATATCCGGGTCCTGGACGCAGAAATGAAAGATCCCGCTTTTCCAGTATTCAAGGTTGTTCTCGGGAATTTCGGTATTCGGAAATTCGAAAACTTCCACGCCGATCTTATCGGAAGTGGACATGTGGGCGATTCGGAATGAACCGAAGCCCTCGCCGAAAACGTCCTTGCACATCACGCCGATGGCACTGTCGTCCTCTACGATCTCAGTCGGGGGCATGATCAGATACCAGCCAAAGACCTTGGTGTAAAAATCCACTGCTTTTTCCAGGTCAGGCACGGTCAAACCTATGTGTGAGAATGCTCGGGGATGGGTCATAGAACACTCCTTGTATCTAGTATGATCAAAGTCTCCCGCAGGTTGTTATCGCTGTCTTCCGGCCCTCCAAAGCCTGCGGCTTCCTTGCAGGGCAAGCAGAATATACTGCCCCGGCGCCGTTATCGCCAAGCGGTTACCCGGGTACACCCAGTCTCTTGGAGATTTCCATAGCGAAGCTGGTCACCAGCTCCCGGTAGTGCGGAATCTCGCTGTTAGGCATACGAACGGAGGGAACGGAAATGCTCAGCGCCGCTATCACCTCTGCCTTGTTGTTCCGTACCGGCGCCGCCACGCAGCGAACCCCAATCTCGTGCTCCTCGTTGTCCAATGCGTAGCCATTTTGCCGGATACTCTCCAATTCCCTGGCGAACTGCACTCGGTCTGTAATGGTATTGTCGGTAAAGCGCTGCACGGTTTCCCGCCTCAGGATCTTCTCCACTTCTTCAGGCGCAAGATGAGCCAGAAGGAGTTTGCCCACCCCGGTGCAGTAAGTCGGAGCGCTCTGTCCAACGCGCGACATCATCGAAACGCGAAGAGACTGGGTGGATTCGATTTTGCCCAGATAGACCAGCCTTCCTTCATCCAATACGGCCAGATGGATCGTTTCATGGCATTGTTCAGCAAGCTTTTCCATGACCGGATGAGCCTGCTCCCAGAGCTCCATCCGACTGAGAACCGATGAACCCAACTCGAAAAGCTTCAGCGTAAGGCTGTACTTCTCGTTCCCGGGGTCTTGACGAACGTATCCCAGACCTTTCAGGGAATTAAGGAAGCGGTATACCGTGCTCTTGTGCATGCCGGCCCGGGAGGCCAGATCGGTTACACCCAACTCCTTGTGCTGAGCCAGCGATTCGAGAATACTCATGATCTTCACCACGGCTTTTGCCGCTTCTTTTTCCGGCATAACGATTGAATAATAACAAAAATCGGCGAACCGACACAAGATAATAAAACAAAGTTTCATAATTGTCAAAAATAAAAATCGGTTGACAGACAAAAAAGTCGATTTTATACTATTTTAAAACATAGTTTTATTTTTTCCCAGGATTGAGTAAGAAAGGGGATCCGCTAATGAACGATGTGAGGCTTGCGGTGGACTGCCGGAACATACTCGGAGAAGGACCGGTGTGGTCTGTAGAGGAGCAGAAGCTCTACTGGACCGATATCGAGTCCAAGAAGCTGTGGCAATACGATCCCGTACTTGGCCGGAGCAGCTCGCAGGATCTGCCGGAGAAGCTTTGCTCCATGGCCTTCCGTGAAAAAGGTGGGATGCTGGCCGCCTTTTCCTCCGGCCTGTCCTTCTTCGATCCCCATACCGGAAAACGGAAGCGCATTCAGGACATAGAAACCGACCTGCCTGCTACACGTTTGAATGACGGTCGCTGTGACCGGCGGGGCCGTTTCCTGGTTGGCGGCTTTGACTCCAGCGGCCAAGGGAAATCTGCAGCGTATCGGGTGGATCCTGATTTGAGCGTGCATCAGCTTCTCCGGGGTCTCACCAGCGCCAACAGCATCTGCTTCAGCTCTGACGGGAGGACCATGTATTTCGCTGACACCCCGCAGGCGGCGATTTGGGCTTTCGACTACGACCCGCAGACTGGCTCCCTCGGCAGCCGGCGGACCTTCTGCAGTTTTGACGATCAACCGGGCCTGCCTGATGGCTCGATCATTGACGCGGAAGGCTATCTCTGGAACGCCCAGTGGAATGGTGCCCGGGTGGTCCGATACAGTCCGCAAGGAAGCATCGATCGGATCCTTGAGATGCCATGTTTTAATCCTACCTGCCTGGCCTTCGGGGGGAAGGATCTCGATACTCTCTTTATCACCTCTGCTCACTACCAGATGAGCCCGCAACAAATCCAAGCACAACCCCAGGCGGGCGGGCTGTTCGCCGTAAAACCCGGAGTTCAGGGCCTTCCGGAGAGCAAGTTTTGCGCCTGATGCCCGCCGCCCGGCGCCGCCCGCACAGCGGCTACTGAAGCAGCTACGGAACAACCTGCAATTATCAAAATAAAACCCGGTTTCAAAACTTGACATATTCAAATCAAGTGAATATAATAAAACAATGTTTCATTTTATGATGCGCGGAGAATGAAGTAAGGAATGATTACTGAGAGGATTAAGGCGTTCCGCGACACGATCCACAGGCGAAACGTGATTGGCCCTTTCTCCAAGACCTCAGATCCCGCCTTTATCGAGATCATGGGCTATGCCGGATTCGATTTTGTTATCCTCGATCTCGAGCACGGCCCCAACAGTGTTCAAACCCTGCAAAATCTGATCCGTGCGGCCCAGATCAGCAACGTTTTTCCGATTGTGCGCGTTAAAGAACAGCTGCAATCGATTATCGGCGAGGTGCTAGACATCGGTGCCGGCGGCATCCAGGTACCCCAGATCACCTCGGCCGAAGAAGCCTGGCGAGTGCTGCGGCTGGCCAATTTCGCCCCGGAGGGAATGCGCGGGGTATGCCGGTTCGTCCGGGCAGCGGACTATTCCTCAGCCGATCGCTTCTCCTATTTTAAAGCAGCCAACGAGGCGATCGTTGTGCTTCAGCTGGAGGGAGAGCAAGCCTTGAGCAATCTGGACGATATCCTCCAGGTGCCGGGGATAGATATCATCTTCATCGGTCCTTACGATCTGTCCCAATCCCTTGGCGTCACCGGCGAGACCGATCATCCGCGGGTCATTCAGGCTACACGGGAATTTGTAGCAAAATGCCTGCAGAAAGATATCGTGGTGGGCACCTTTGTCGAGGAACTGGAAGACGCCAAGAAATGGACGCAATTGGGCATCGGGTATATCTGCTATTCGGTGGATGTCGGTATGTTCACGAAACAATGCCGGGATGTTGTCCATGGTTTTACATCCCAGGTCACCAATATGGTGGAAAGAAAAACCACCAAATAATCCAATTAGGAGGAGGATTATGAAGAGAGTCTTGACGGCATGTATTGTCGTTGCCCTGCTGCTGGTCGTGCTGGCGCCAATCTACAGCGGCGGGCAAAAAGAAGCGGCCAAAAAGGAGTTCACGTACGAGCAGACAGAGAGCTACGCGCAGCCCGTATCGATCAAGGCCCAGGCCGGGTTCGGCGGCCTGAAGTACAAAGAAGGGCTGGCACCCGTGATCGCCTATATGCCGCCGGCCACGGAGTTCAACTACTATATGGCAATCGGCGAAGGAATCAAGAACCTGGCGGCGGAGATGGGAGCCGAAACCTTCATGCTGGCCCCCCAAAGCGGCGCGGACATCAACGGCCAAATGGGGATGATCCAGGATGTGATCACCCGGGAGGTGGACATGATCATTCTTTCCACCCACGACGAGCACGCCGCCGCTCCCCTGGTCAAGCAGGCGGTGGATAAAGGCATCGAGATTATCATCGTCAATTCGGACATCCCGGATTTTCCCACCCCGGTGCAAGGTGTAGTCGGCTATAAACAGCGTAACGGAACGCGCAAAATGGGGCGGTATGCAGAGCAACTGATGAAAGGCAGGCAGGCTATTGTGGGCCTGATCGAAGGCCAGCCGGGCTATCACTCAACCGAACGAGTGGGAGGTTTCGTCGATGTCATCGAGACACTAAGCAACTTCAAGGTGGTCTCGAGCCTCGACGGCAAGTGGAACGTCGAGGGCGGCAATGTCGCCGGAATGGATATGCTCCAGGCTCATCCGGATATCAACCTCATTTTCGCGGCCAACGACTACGAGATCATGGGCGCCGAGAAAGCCGCCAGCTCCCTGGGGCGGGGGAGCCTGATTCTGTTGGGAAACGACGGCGATACGGCGGCGCTTGAAGAGATCGCCGCCGGTGAGATCACCGCCACGGTCAACACGACTCCCTACCTGATGGGAAGAATCGCCCTGCAGGTCGGACTGGACGGGCTGTACGGGAACTTCAAGGGCGGTTACGTGGAGACGCCCACCGTGATCGTCGACAAGGCAAATGTGCTCGAATATCTGAGGAAGCCGGAGACACTGTATCCGAAGCCTTCCAAGCAGTACTGAGAAGCTTCAGGATTAGCCGGACGGCCGCAGGGGCTTTACAATCGACCCCTGCGGCTCCTATATTTTCTAAAGAAATTCATGGACAAGAGTGCAAGGAGCGCCGGCAGGCAGAAGAACGCGAAGCCGCTGTGGGAGTTGGAGGAGCTGACCAAGACCTTTCCCGGCGTCAAGGCGTTGGATCGTGTCAGTCTGAAAATCTTCCCGAGCGAGATCCACGGGCTGGTCGGAGAGAATGGAAGCGGCAAGTCCACGCTGGTGAAGTGTCTCTCCGGAGTCCATCAGCCTACCTCCGGCATTATTTACTACCAGGGACAGCCGGTAAGCATCCACGATCCGACGACGGCCTTCTCCCTGGGTGTGGCTACGATCTATCAGGAGCTGTCCCTGATTCCGACGCTCACGGTTGCCGAGAATATCTTCGTGGGACGCCTGCCCCGCACGAGAACCGTCAGACTGAGGGTGGATTGGCAGGTTATTTACAAGAAAAGCTCCGCCCTCCTGGAGAAGCTGGGCATCGACCTGGACCCCCGCCGGGTCATCGAAGACCTTTCGGTCGCCGAGCAGCAGATGGTGGAAATCGCCAAGGCCCTGTCCATGAAAGCCAGCCTGGTAATCATGGACGAGCCCACCGCCGCCATCGGCCTGGAGGAGACCGAGCGGCTGCATGGGCTGGTGCGGAATCTGGCCGAACAGGGGATCGCGATCCTCTATATCTCTCACCGTCTGGACGAAGTGGTGAGCCTCACCGACCGGGTGACCGTACTGAAAGACGGACAACTGGTGGGAGAGCGGCTTCGCGGACAGTTGAGCGTCGCCGGTATCGTGGCCATGATGATCGGCAGTGACGTCAAAGAGCACTATCCCAAAGAGCGGAACCGGACCAGTGAGCCGTTGTTGGCCGTAACCGACCTGCTCACGGATCGGGGGGTCAACGGCGTCAGTTTCGACCTGTATCGCGGAGAGGTCTTCGGATTGGCCGGCCTGATCGGCACGGGCAGGACCGAGATCGCCCGGGCGATATTCGGCATCGACCCGGTGAAAAGCGGACATATCCGCCTGTACAGCCTGCAGGAGGACATTCCACGGGACAGCTTCTCCAGCCCGCGAGAGGCGATACGCCATGGGGTGGCGTTGCTGACCGAGAACCGCAAGCACAGCGGTCTGTTCATGAACTTCAACGGACCGCAGAACGTCTCCATAGCCAAGCTGAACAAGGTTTCCAGGCACGGGGTGCTGAGCCTCAAGCGGGAAGAGGAGTTGGTGGGCTTGTACATCGACAAACTGCGCATCACCCCGACGGCGGTACAACGCTCCGTGCAGTTCCTCTCCGGCGGCAACCAGCAGAAAGTGATCATCGCCCGCTGGATGTTCTCTCAGGCCGAGGTGTTTATCCTGGACGAGCCGACACAGGGAATCGACGTAGGCGCCAAGGTCGAAGTCTACAACCTCATCAACGAGCTCACCAGAGAAGGAAAGGGAATCGTCCTCATCAGCTCGGATTTCGACGAGCTTCTGGCCATGAGCGACCGTATCGGAATCGTGAACCGGGGAAGAATCATAGAAATCCGGGAGGCCACAGAAATCGACAAGAAATACCTGATGGAGAACGCCTCCGTGCACAGGAGAGGTGACCCGGCGGCGGAAAGGCCGTAAATCCGCCGGTGGCGGAGCGTCGCCCAGATTCGGATAAGGAGTTAGCGATGATGTTGCAGCGATTCAAGAGTTCTTCGATTATAGGACCCCTGGTGGCCGTCATCATCGTAACGGCCATGGTTGGACTGAGCTCCGGGCGTTTCTTTACTCCCGGCAACCTGCGCAACATCCTGCTCCAGGTAAGCATCGTCTCCCTCGTCTCCATAGGCTCGACCCTGGTGATCATCGCCGGCGGAATCGACCTGTCCCCCGGATCGGCGATCGCCCTCCTGACCATGATTCTAGCCTCCCTGATCAAGTTCCTGGGCTTTCCTACGCCCCTGGGTATCGCGGCGACAGTCCTCATCGGAGCCGTGCTCGGGTTGTGGAACGGCGTCCTGACCGCCTATCTGCGCATCCCGGCGTTCATCACCACGGTCGCCTCCTTGAGCATCTTCCGGGGGCTGGCCTTCATGTTCAACAACGGCTCCCCGGTATTCTCGGTCTCCGATCCCCTGACCGTGATCTTCTATGGAACCGCCTTGGGAGTTCCCCTGGTTTTCTTCTACATCCTGTTCTTCTTTCTCCTGGCCTCCTTCATGATGAAATACACGGAATTGGGCCGGGAGATCTATGCCGTGGGCGGAAACCGGGCGGCGGCCCGCTATTCCGGCATTAATGTGCGGCAGGTAATCATGAGCTCCTTCATCATGGCGGGGATCATGGCCGGCTTCGCTTCGGTCCTGATGGCCGCCCGCTTGAACTCCGGTTCTCCGAACTACGGAGTGGGGATGGAATTGTCGGCCATTGCCGCGGCCGTAATCGGCGGCGCCAGCCTCGAAGGAGGAAAGGGCAATGTCATAGCCACCCTGTTCGGCGCTCTTACCATCACGATCGTACAGAACGGTCTGAACCTCCACGCGGTGCCGACGTCGGTGCAGAATATAGTCATAGGACTGATCATCATGTTTGCCGTATTCATCGACATGTGGCGCAGAGAGCTGGGAGGATTGATCCTCCGGCTGACCGTCCGCAGGGCCGGCAAGGACTGACCGGGGCCCGAACCACCCCGGCGGACCGCCCGGGGCAGGAGTTCACAACGGTGGGATATTAATAATGGCGAGATTTAAGGTCTACATCAGCGACTTCGACTACCCGGACAACGAAATCGAAAAGAGCATTCTGGAGCCGATCGGCGCCCAGGTGATCGGGCTGCAGTGCAAGACCGGCGAGGGCCTGGCGGAGCTGGCCGCCGACGCCGACGCCATCCTGCAGCAGTACGCCAAGATCCCCCGTAGCACCATCGAGAAGCTGCCGAAATGCAAAGCCATCTGCCGCTACGGCATCGGGGTCGATATAGTGGATGTCCGCGCGGCCTACGAGCACGGGATGGTGGTAACCAACGTACCGGACTACGCCCTCGACGAAGTGGCGGACCACACGATAACCCTGGCCTTCATGCTGATGCGGAGAATACCCTGGTTCGTAGAGGCCACCCGCGCCGGTAGATGGCACTGGAGCGAGTCGGGGATAGCGATTCCCCGCTTCCGCAACGCCACCTGGGGAATCATAGGCTTCGGCAGAATCGCGCAGAATATCGCCCGCAAGGTGAGGGCGTTCAACTCCCGCATTCTGTCCTACGATCCCTATGTTTCCGAGGGTTTTATGGCCACCTTTGGCGTGGAGAAAGTGGAGCTGGAGGGGCTGCTGCAAAGCTCTAACGTGGTGGCGTTGATGTGCCCGCACACCCCCGAAACCGAGCACCTGATCGACGAAAGCAGGTTGAGACTCATGAGGCGCGAGGCCGTGCTGATCAACTGCGCCCGCGGCAAGATCGTGGACAACTCCGCCCTGTATCGGGCCTTGACGGAAGGGTGGATCGCTTCGGCGGGGCTGGACGACACCGAAGAGGAGCCGGCCAAGCTCGATCGCTGGAGCCCCGAACAGAACCCCCTGTTCTCGCTCACCAACTGCGTGGTTACGCCCCACGTGGCTTATGTTTCCGAAGATTCGCTGCGCGAATGCCGGCGGGTAGCCTCGGAAAATGCGAAGGCCGTTCTTCTCGGGCACCGGCCGCCGAACCCGGTCAAGCCGCCGGGCTGAGCGCCGTGCGGATGCGGCAGGAAGCGCGAAACCGGCGACCATCGCTTCCGTCACACCGGCACAGATAGATAGATGGCATAGAAGGAGAGATTCATGAAGAAAATCGACCGGCACGCCCCTATCGATAAGGCAATGTTGGACAAGTATCTCAGCTTGAGGGAGGTGATGAGCGTCTCTTGTGTGGTGAGCGACGCCATGGAGCGAGAGAACGTCATGCGTAGTGACATGAAGATGAGAAGCGTGAACAGGAGCTTCATCGGTCCGGCCTTGACGGTGAAGCTGACGGCCGGCGATATCGTGGACTGCCTGCCCATTTTCCAGATCGCCCAGCCCGGCGACGTGGTGGTAATCGACGCCTTCGGCGAAACCGAAACTTCGATCTGGGGTGGATTGATGTCCGGACTCGCCAGGGCGGCGGGAGTCGTCGGGGTGGTCATCGACGGCTCGGCCCGGGACACCGACGAGGCTCGTATGCTGGACTTCCCCATCGTCTCCAAGTCTGTGACTCCCCGGGGCGCCCACAGCGCCTACTCGGGGCGCTTCGAGCCGATCCAGATCAACAGGCCGCTGGTGTGTGGCGGAGTCCTGGTGCGCGCCGGGGACATGATCGTGGCCGACGAAATCGGCGTGGCGGTGGTGCCCCGCCAGGATCTGGCCGCAGTATTCGAAAAGGCTGAAAGTCTGGCCAGGAAGGAGGAAGCCTCCCGGGCGGAGATCCTCAAGGGGGCTACCGTGGAGGAGTTGCTGGAGAAGTTCGGCAGGATCTAGACGCTCCGCCTGAGGCCGGGCGGGGCGCGGAACCGGTTTGCACCATGGGGGCCGGTTTCGGTTACCGGGTTTAGTCGCTGCTGGTCATTTAAGGCGCTCTTTTCTTCTTTCGCTCAGCACGTCGAAGACCACGGCCAGAATAAGAATCAACCCGGTGATCAGGTTCTGCCAGTATACGTCCACGCCGAGAAGGTTGAGGGAGTTGGCCAACACCCCCATGAATAACGCTCCCAGGAAAGCTCCCAGGACCGAGCCTACCCCGCCGCTCAAACTCGCGCCGCCGATGATCGTGGCGGTGATCACCCGCAGCTCGATGCCGCTGCCGACGGTGACCGAGGAGGACCCGAAGCGGGCGGTGATCAGCAGGCCGGAGACCCCGGCCAGCACCGCGGTCAGGCAGTAGTTGAAGATCTTGATCAGGTCGACCCTGATCCCGGACAACCGGGCCGCCTGCTCGTTTCCGCCGATGTAGTAGTTCTGGCGCAGGAAACGCGAGTTCCTCAACAGCAGGTCGCCGACCACCACCAGCAGGATCACCACGTAGATGGGATACTGCGCGCCGAACAGCCGTCCCTGGCCGATCACGGTAAAGGTCGCCGGCAGATTCAACACGGCGCGGCCGCTGGCCATCACCAGCAGCAGTCCCCGCACGGTGATCATCATGCCCAGGGTGGTGATGAAAGGATTGATCTTGAGCTTGGCGATCAAAAGGCCGTTGACCAGACCTACTCCCAGGGCCGCCACCAGCCCCAGCAGGATTGCCGGGATGACGGGAACGCCCGCCGCCAGGGCCAGTCCGCTGACGACTCCGGTGTAGGCGAGGGTCGATCCCACCGAGAGATCTAATCCTCCCGAGACCAGCAGGATGACCATGCCCACGGCGATGGTCCCCTCCACGGACAGCCCCAGAAGAATCGCCTCCAGGTTCCTCCAGGTCAGGAAGAACGGAGAAGCGATGGTCATCAGGATGCCGAATACGAGGAGCGCGCCGATCAATACGGATTCGCGGAAGGCCAGGATGGCTCGACCGATCCGCAGTATCGTCGTATCCTTTTCGCTTCCGCTCATCTTCCAACCGTTTCCCTGTTCAATCCGGTGGCATAGGAGAGGATCTTTTCTTCGGAGAACTCCTCCCGCCCCAGCTCGCCGGTGATCTTCCCCCGGTGCATCACCAGGATCCGGTCGCACATACCGATGAGCTCCGGCAGATCGGAGGAGATGATGAGGACCCCGGTTCCCCTGGAGGCGAAACCCCTGAGCTGCCGGTAGATCTCCTCCCGGGCGCCCACGTCCACCCCGCGGGTTGGCTCGTCAAAGAGGATAACCCTGGGGCGAATACCCATCCACATGGCGATCAGGCACTTCTGCTGATTGCCTCCCGAGAGGTTGCGGATCTTGTTGAACGTCGAAGAGCAGACGATGGAGTACTCCCTCACCTGCTCACCGGCGAAGGCGTCGATCCGGCTCTTTTTTAACAGGTCGAGGGCCGAGGCGAAATCCCGCAGGGAGGGGGCGATCACGTTATCGCGGATGCTCATATCGAGAAACAGCCCGAGCAGGGTCCTGTCTTCGGTCAGATACGCTATCCTGTGCCGGATCGCATCGCCCGGTCTTGAAATCCTTATCTCCGCTCCGTCCAGATAGATCCTTCCCGAGTCCTTGGGATCGATCCCGAACACCGACCGGGCCAGCTCGGTCCTGCCCGCTCCGACCAGCCCGGCGATGCCCAGTATTTCCCCGCGGCGAAGACCGAAGCTGACGCCGGCGAAAGCCCCCCGGCGGCTGAAATCCTCCACCCGGAAATACTCTGAAGTCCCCCGCCGCGCCGGACGACCACCGTAGACATTGTCGATCTTGCGGCCCACCATCATGGCCACTAGGTCCGCTTCTGTCACCTCACCAGCGTTGGTGGTAGCGATATAGCGGCCGTCACGCATGACCATGACCCGGTCGGCGATTCGAAACACCTCCGAAAGTTTATGGGTAATGTAGATGATCGACAATCCCTGTTGTTGCAGCAGGCGGATATTTCTGAATAGCTGCCCGGTTTCTCCCTCGGTAAGGGAGGAGGTCGGCTCGTCGAGGATGAGCACTTTGGGATTGGTGGAGATGGCCTTCAAGGTTTCCAGGATCTGCCGTTGTCCCATGGACAGACGTTTCACCGGCAGCCTCGGATCAATTTCCAGATCGAAACGTTCCAGAAACTCGGTGGTGTCACGGTACAGCCGGCGCCAGCGGATGTTATTGAGAGCCCCTACCGGCTGGCGGTTGGCGAAGATATTTTCCGCCACCGAGAGGCTGGCGACCAGGGAGAGCTGCTGGAATACCATGCTTATGCCTGCGGCAATCGCATCGTGGGAGGAGGAGAAGGAAAGCTCCCGGCCCTCCAGCAGCATACGGCCGCTCTCAGGTTTGTGCACTCCCCCCAACACCTGCATGAGGGTAGTCTTTCCTGCGCCGTTCTCCCCTACCAGGGCGAGAATCTCACCCTGGCGCAGAGAAAAGCTCACCCCGTCGACAGCCAGCACGCCGGGAAAGCTCTTGGAGATATGCTCGGCAACCAGTAGCCGCTTCATTTTCGCCTGTGTGCCAAACAAGGAGGTGCGGCTTCAGACGCCGCACCTCCGCGGCAGTGCTGCGCGTGCGCGCGGTCAGGGCAGATAAAGCTTGTTGGCCTCGAGGTAATACTGCAAATTCGAGCTGTCGGCGTAATTGACAGACGTGTAAACAATCTGCGGCTCGGCCTGGGACTGGGCCGCCTGGTTGTCACTGGTCAGGGGCGGCTGATTGTGGTTGTACGAATACAGCACCAGCAGGGCCCAGTACGGCATGGCCGCGTCGTCCTGGACCACCGTGCCCGTGATAACGCCATTCTCGATCTTGTTCAAGACGTCAGAGTTGCGATCCATTGAAACGATCTTCACCTTGCCGGCCTGCCCGGCCTCTTCCACGGCCGTAGCCGAACCGATGCCGCCCGTAGAATCAGTGCAGGCGAACGCGGCCAGATCGGGGAAACGCTGCATTATCGCCTTGGCCGTATTGACGGCGGTAACCGTATCGGCCTTGGTATCTCCGACCTGCACGACCTGGATGCCGGGATAACCGGCGAAAGCGGCCCGGTAGCCGTCCTCGCGATCGTCGAACATCTGCACTCCCGGGATACTGAGCACGGCAACTTTGCCTTTTCCGCCCAGCTCTTCAGCCAGTTTCTGGCCGCCGAGATAACCCAGATCGTACTGGTGGGACCCCACGAACGTCAGGCGCTTGGAATCGGGAAGATCGCCGAGGATCGTCACCACCGGAATACCTGCATCGGCCGCCTTGTTGATCTCCGGCGTCAAGACGGGCTCGACGGCGAATACGACGATTCCCTTGGGTTGCTTGGCGATCGCCTGATCAAAGGCGGCGACCATGGCGTTAAGGTCGTACTCCGGAGGACCGACATAGGAGGTCTTTACGCCGAGCCGCTCCCCGGCCCATTTCCACCCGAACTTATGGGCGTTGAAGAACTCCAGGTTTCCCATGCAGGAGACATAGATGTACTCCTCGTCCAGCATGGGCCTGGCCTCCGCCTCCTCAGCGGTGGGCTTCGGCTCCCCGGGCCTGCTACAGCCTACAGCCAGCAGTACAACCATCACCATCAGAGCAGAAACGATCAAAGCGCTCTTCCGAAATACCTTGTTCACAACTTTCCTCCTTCCCTGGGCAGCCAGCAGCCGCCGGCTGCTAATTAATCCGGTTACCTAGTATTTTGAAACACTGTTTTATTTATAGATCGTTCGGGGCTGTTTGTCAATAGAATGTCAAAAGAATATAGAACATAGTTTTATTTTTTGAGAGGAAGAGTCTGTGGGATACCTGTTTGTTGTTTTCGCAGAGCCTGCCGGCTGGGAAGGCTTAGGCGCGGGGGGTTGCTGCGTTCAAGCCGTCGACTACTTTCCCTTCGCGCCGCGGTTGTTTACCACCGACTGAGCGGCCGCCAGCCGGGCGATGGGCACCCGGTAGGGAGAGCAGCTAACGTAGTTCATCCCCACCCGGTAGCAGAACTCGATCGAGCTTGGATCTCCGCCATGCTCGCCGCAGATGCCGATCTTGAGGTCCGGCCGGCTCGAGCGGCCTTTCTTCACGCCCATCTCCACGAGCTGGCCGACGCCTTCCTGATCGAGAGACTGGAAGGGATCCTTATCCAGGATGCCTTTGTCCACGTACTCGGGCAGGAACACCCCGGCATCGTCTCGCGAGTAGCCGAAGGTCATCTGGGTCAGGTCGTTGGTGCCGAAGCTGAAGAACTCGGCCACATTGGCCACTCTGTCCGCAGTCAGGGCGGCGCGGGGGATCTCGATCATGGTGCCTATCTTATAGTCCAGTTTGACCTTCTTCCTGGCCATGACCTCCTCGACAATCCGCCTGGCGCGCTGGTAGAGCATCCGCAGCTCGGTGTCCACACCAACCAGCGGGATCATGATCTCGGGAAGCACCTTGACTCCGTTCGCCGCTACCTCGCAGGCGGCTTCGGCGATGGCCTGCACCTGCATATCGTAGATCTCCGGGTAGGTTACCCCCAGGCGGCAGCCCCGGTGTCCAAGCATGGGATTCAGCTCGTGCAGGGCGTCTATCTTGGCCTGCAGCTTCTTCAGGGGTACTCCGATCTGATCGGCCAGGGCCCTGGCATCCTCCCTGGTCTTGGGAACGAACTCGTGCAGGGGAGGATCGAGCAGCCGTACGGTCACGGGCAGCCCGTCCATGGCCTTGAAAATGCCCTTGAAATCCCTCTTCTGCAGGGGCAGCAGCTTCTTCAGGGCCTTGTTCCGGGCCTCCAGGTCCTCAGCCACGATCATCTCCTGAAAGATCTCCAGGCGCCCCTCGTCGAAGAACATGTGCTCGGTCCGGGTCAGGCCGATTCCCTCGGCCCCGAACTCCCGGGCCACCTTGGCATCCCGGGGCAGGTCGGCGTTGGTGCGTACGCGGAAACCCTTCTCCTTGAGGCCGGGCCGCACTGCGGACAGACGGATCTCGTCAGCCCAGGCCAGGAATACGGCCAGCTCGCCGGCGACTTTGGCCTGCACCAGGCGGACCTCCCCCTCGAACACCTCTCCGCTGGTGCCATCGATGGTCAGCCAGTCGCCCTCTTTATATTTTCTGCCGTCGATGGAGGCGAGCTTCCCGGAGATCTCCACCGCCTTGCAGCCCGCCACGCAGGGAGTGCCCATGCCGCGGGCCACCACGGCGGCGTGGGAAGTCATGCCCCCGGTGGAGGTCAGGATGCCCTGGGAGACATGCATGCCGCCGATATCGTCGGGTGAAGTCTCGCGGCGTACCAGCAGGACCTTCTTGCCCTGCTTGGCCCACTCCTCCGCTTCATCGGCAGTGAACACGATCTGCCCGCTGGCCGCCCCGGGAGAAGCGTTGAGCCCCTTGGCCAGCACCTTCAGGTCCTTGCGCGTCTTGGGGTCGATCATCGGGTGAAGGAGCTGATCGAGCTGATCGGGGGAAACCCGCATCACCGCCTCCTGCCTGCCGACAAGCTTCTCCTTGACCATGTCCACGGCCATCTTGACGGCTGCCGGACCCGTGCGCTTGCCTGTACGCGTCTGCAGCAGGTAGAGCTTGTCCTGCTGGATGGTGAACTCCATATCCTGCATGTCCCGATAATGCTTTTCCAGGCGCAGGCGCACGTCGTTGAGCTGCTTGTAGATCGCGGGATTCCTCTTGCCCAGGCTCTTGAGGCTGAGCGGCGTTCTGATCCCGGCCACCACGTCCTCGCCCTGAGCATTCATCAGGTATTCTCCGTAGAACTCGTTCGCCCCCGTGGAAGGGTCCCGGGTGAAGCACACACCCGTTCCCGAATCGTCTCCAAAGTTGCCGAATACCATGGCCTGGACGTTCACCGCCGTGCCGAGCAGTCCGGTGATCTCATGGATCTTGCGGTACTTGATGGCCCGGGGATTGTTCCAGGAGCCGAACACCGCGTCGATCGCTTCCCACAACTGCCGCTTCGGCTTCTGCGGGAAATCCTCCTTGGTGTGCTTTTTATAGATCGCCTTGAACCGCTTGACCACCTCTTTGAGGTCGGCGGCGGCGAGCTCGATGTCCTGCTCCACCCCCTTTTTCTTTTTCAGAGACTCCAGGACTTCCTCGAAGGCCTCGTGCTCCACGCCCTTGACCACGTTGCCGAACATCTGGATGAAGCGGCGGTAGGCGTCCCAGGCG
>CAYMEK010000075.1:0-19151 GCA_964389305.1 uncultured Spirochaetaceae bacterium | reverse complement strand
CGAGCAGGCCACGCGGCACGTCCAGGTCGCCGAGATGGTGATCGAGAAGGCCAAGCGGCTGGTCGAGCACAAGCGGGACGTGATCATCCTGCTCGATTCCATTACCCGGCTGGCCAGGGCTTACAACCAGACCGTGCCGACCTCGGGGAAGATACTTTCCGGCGGCGTGGATTCCAATGCCCTGCACAAACCCAAACGATTCTTCGGCGCAGCGAGGAATATCGAGCAGGGCGGGAGCCTGACCATTGTGGCCACGGCCTTGATCGAGACAGGCAGCCGTATGGACGAGGTCATCTTCGAGGAGTTCAAGGGCACCGGCAACATGGAAATCAACCTCGATCGCCGGCTTTCCGATCGAAGGCTGTTCCCCGCCATCAACATTAAAAGATCGGGTACCCGCAAGGAAGAGCTGCTGCTGCCCGAGGATGTGCTGAACAAGATGTGGATCCTCCGCAAGGTCATCAACCCGATGGACGACGTGGAGATCATCGAGCTGTTGATTGACAAGATGCGTAAAACCAAGAATAATGAGGCGTTCTTGAAGTCCATGAACACCTCGGCGGCCGACGAGATATAAGGAAGCGCAGATGAAGAAAGGCGTTCATCCGAAATACGAGCCCACCACCATTACCTGTGCCTGCGGCAACGTGATAGAAACGCGTTCCACCATCAAGGATATCAAGGTCGAGATCTGCTCGAGCTGCCATCCTTTCTTTACGGGAAAGCAGAAACTGGTAGACACAGCCGGACGAGTGGAACGGTTCAAGAAGAGGTACAACATCAAGGATTAGGCGGCCGCCGGTTGCGATCTGTTTCCCCGGCCAGGAGTTTTTTCATATTCTCCCAGTGGCTCCCGGGCCAGTATATGCGACCGCAGCACGGGCAGGTACTGAAAGCCCGGTAAGTCCTGGCTACGTAGCGGGGGACTGAAGCCGCAACCCGGGACCGCCGGGTCCTTTGCAGCTCCTCGTTGCAGCACAGACAGCGGCTGAAAGGCCTGATCTTTCCCGCCAGGTCGAAACGCTTGATCACCTCGACGAGTTGCTCTGGAGGTCGGTGCGAGCGGATACAGTAGCCGTGACTTATCAGGCTGCGTTTCAGCAATTCCCGGTCCCGGGTCAGGACGATCCGTCCTTCTGCGTGGGAGATGCGGGACAGAGCGTCATCGGCAAGGTCGTTCGCATACAGGGCGTCGAAGCCCAACATACGCAGCAGCTTGGCCAGCCTGCCAAGGTGGACATCGAGAACAAAGCGAGTACGTCGCAGTCCCGAAGGGCGCACCCTGGTTATCCCTCCTATCTCGATGGATTCGAACACGGGATACACGCTGACCCGCTCCCCGTCATGCAGCCGGTGGTTGAAGGGCACCGATTCGCCGTTCACCAGGATCAGGTCCACCTCCGTGTGGGGAACTCCGAGGGCTTCGATCAGCGCCTTGATCGTATCCCCCGGATGAAAAGGAGCGTTGAAAGGCTTTTTCCTGCGTGAAGGGTCAAGAAAATCGTTTAGCTCCTCGTAGAATCGAATCGTTACCTGAGCAGTATTTTCCGCCATCCTCTACTATGTTAGCCCAAAAACTTGGTAATGTAACCAAGTCGGATCGAAAGTCAGTCTGAGCCGAAAGGAAGGGGAAGAGCAAGACAGCGATGTCTCTGGCTCCTCGCTACAGGGAGTGAACATGCACGCAAGGGAAGATGTCTCGATCCTCCTCGAGGAGGTGTGGCTCGAGGTACAAGGCACCGCGCTGCTGAAAGCAATCAACTGGAAGGTCAGGGCAGGCGAGCGCTGGGTTCTGCTCGGTCCAAACGGCAGTGGAAAGACCACCCTGCTCAAGCTCATAACCGGCTACCTCTATCCTTCCCGGGGACGGGCGGCCGTCCTCGGCCGGGAGTTCGGCCGCACGGATCTACGCAGCTTGCGAGTCCATATCGGCTGGGTCCACTATGACCTGAGAAATATGATCCCGGATTTTATGAGTGTAGCAGAGGTGGTGCTGGCCGGAAAGAGAGGCAGCCTGGCCTACTACGAGGAAAGCTCTCCCCGGGAGCGGGAGCAGGCCCGGGCCGCGCTTGCCCATATCCACGCCGAGCACCTGATCGACCGACGGTTCTCGACCCTGTCCACTGGAGAGCGCCAGAGGGTGCTGATCGCCCGCGCCTTGATGGCGGAACCCCGGATCCTCTTGCTCGACGAGCCCTGTATGGGCTTGGATCCTCTGTCCCGGGAGGAGTTCCTGGAGTCCCTCGATGCTTTGTTTTCCCATAGGCAGGCCCTGACCGTGGTTACGGTCACCCATCATGTGGAGGAGATCACGGCAGCCTACCAGGGAGTGTTGATCCTGGAGGCGGGCGGAGTACTGGCCAGCGGAAGCCGGGAAACAACCCTCAAGTCGGAGACTATCTCGCGGCTGTTCGGTCACAGGTGCCGCCTCGGCTTCAAGGCCGGCAGGTACAATCTGGAGTTTCTGTAGAACCCAGGAGGCGGCCGACCTCCCGGCGCCTACAGGTTGGTGATCTTTTCGATCATCTGTTTTATACGACCGGACAGGGATAACAGAAGCCGTTTGGTCCACTGCGGACTGGCTGCGAAGATTTCCTGGAAATTCTCCCTGGAAAAGACCAGTACCTCTACCGGTCCTTTGGTAATCACCGTAGCCGAACGTACGGATTTGTCAAAGAAGCTCATCTCTCCGATCAGCTCGCCCTTACCCAGGGTGGTGAGCACCTTGTACTTATTTCCCACCTTGCGAGTGATGTACACCTCACCGGACAAGATCCAGAATATCTCCTGCTGTATGTCGCCTTCCTTGATTATAGCCGTCTTATTCTCGTAGCGCCTGCCGAACTTGGAAATAATCTCATCATTGATCGCCTCCTCGGCCTGGAAGGCGATCTTCATGATCTCGGCGTAGTTCTGATCGGACATTGCGTTAAGCCTTCTCCTCTTTACGGCTTGAGACGATCACCGAACTCAGCATTGAGTATTCGAAGAGTCTGGGTCATTCCCGTAATCGTTTCCAGAGCCAGCTCCCAGGACACGCTCGAGGCGACATCGAAGCCTTCCTTATCCCACCGGTAGAGTATCGAGTTCTCCATGCAGTAAGCGCTGACCAGGCGGGGGCAATCGAGGAGCGCCTCCACGACTCCGAAAACCGAGTCGGGCAGGAGATAGATCGGCACTTTCGTCCCGTCACTCAGATCGATATCGAGACGGATCAAACCGGCGATAAGGTAATAGATAGGGTGCTTGGTCAGAGGATCGCCCGCAGTATAGATCTGCGTTCCGGGTTCGATTCGCACCTTCTCACCGTACTGCAGGTCTTTTTCGGTCATACAACTACTTCATCGACAGTTCAAAAAAGGCGTTTGATTGAAATCTTTTGTTTTTTCCCATAGAATATAACACCGTTTTCGATCTCATTCCAGCGGAGTCATTCATGGACGATCTGATTCGCAGCCATCGGGAAGAGTATGGCGAGAGCCCACACATCATTGCGCAAGCGCCGGGTCGGGTCAATCTGATCGGAGAGCATACGGATTACAATGAAGGATTCGTGTTTCCGATGGCTATCGACTACTACATCCAGGTGGCCGTTTCCCGTAGAAAAGACCAGCATCTGCGTTTCTACTCCGTGGATCTCACGGACAGGAAACGCACCAGCCTCAGTAATCTGCGGTACAAGAAGGAGGACCGCTGGGCCAACTATCCGAAAGGAATTGTCAGCGTGCTTCTAAACCGGGGCTATGACACCGGGGGCCTGAGCTTCACGG
This sequence comes from uncultured Spirochaetaceae bacterium, assembly GCA_964389305.1. Classification (GTDB taxonomy): domain Bacteria; phylum Spirochaetota; class Spirochaetia; order SZUA-6; family DRHE01; genus CAYMEK01. The sequence continues at coordinate 15,381 of CAYMEK010000075.1, read as the reverse complement.
TTCAGGGAAACGTGCCGGTGGGAGTGGGTCTGTCCTCCTCCGCCGCCCTGGAGGTAGCTACGGCCTTTGCTCTGCAGAAATTGCTGGGCTTGAACATATCCGGTCCGGAGCTGGCCAGGCTGGCTCAGGAAGCTGAGAACAACTTCGTGGGCGTACAGTGCGGTATCATGGACCAGTTCGTCTCCCGCATGGCCAGGGCGGGACATGCCATTCTAATCGATACGCGCAGCATGGAGTACCGTCACGTTGCCCTGGAACTGGATAGCGTCAAGATCCTGATCACCAACTCCAACGTGCCAAGGAGCCTGGTCGACTCCGAGTACAACCAGCGGCGGGCCGAATGCGAGAAGTGCGTAAGCCTCCTCAGCTCCCGCAAGAACGGCCGCTCGCTGCGGGATTACACGCCTGCTGACTTGAGGGACAGCATGGGCCTGATCCCGGAGACCACCCGCAAGCGTTGCCTGCACGTGGTGGAGGAAAACGAGCGGGTAAGGGAAGCCGAAGCAGCGCTGAGAAAGAAGGATATGGTCTCTTTCGGCAAGCTGATGAACCGCTCTCATGAGAGTTTGAGAGACCAGTATGAAGTTTCCTGCCCCGAGCTGGACTGGCTGGTTAAACGAGCCTGGGAGACCGAAGGCGTCTACGGATCGAGGATGACGGGGGCGGGTTTCGGAGGCTGCACCGTTACCCTGATCGAGGAGAAGGCGATCCCGAACTACGTGTCCCGGCTGGAGGCGTACGAACGTATCTTCAGCTTTACACCAGAGACCTTTATCTGCGAGCCAGCCGACGGGGCCAAGATTATCTATGCGCCCGTTGAAAACGGTTGAAGAGGCTAAGAACGATTTGAGAATCCTGCTTACCAATGATGACGGAATACAGAGTGAGGGCCTGCGGCGGCTGCAGAAGGCTCTGGCGATCGAACACGAGGTCTGGGTAGTAGCCCCGGAGACGAACAGGAGCGGCAGCTCCCACTCTATTACCCTGAGTCTGCCCACCAGGTTTCACCAGCTTGCCGAGCGGGAGTACGCCTCCGGTGGGACCCCGGCCGATTGTGTTCTCCACGCCTGCTTGGGACTGGTTCCGCAAGAGCTGGACATGGTTGTGGCGGGAATCAACTTGGGGCCGAATCTGGGCACCGACCTGGTGTACTCCGGAACCGCAGCCGCGGCGCGGCAGGGCGCTTTCATGCGTAAGCCCGCAGTGGCTTGCTCGATCAACTCGTTCACCCCCCCACTGCGCCTCGATTTCGCCGTTCGTTTCATGTGTGCCAACCTGGGATTATTCAGAGAGCTGTGGTCCGAAGATCACTTCCTGAATATAAATTTCCCGAATCGTAAGGCCGCTGCGAAGGTGGTGATCACGGTTCCCACACGCCGGATCTACAAAGACGAGATAGTACGCTTCACCTCTCCCCAGGGAGATCTGTACAGCTTCATAGGAGGAGAGATCCCCGACAGCGAGCGGGAAGAGGGCTCGGATTACTGGGCGGTGGAGGAGGGGTTCGTCTCCCTTTCCCCGATCGTGGTCCATCCGGCGAATCACGACGTGGAGGAACGCTACCGACAGGCTTCTTTTTTGTACTAAAAAAAAAATTTGTTTTCCTTAGTCTGCAATTGAAATATTAAGGTGTAAATCTCGTCCGTCGATAATTAAAGAGGAGAGTGAAGATGAATATCGAGTATATTTCATCCGCACAGATAGCTCCTGAGACCCGTAATTCACCTGACAGCGGTGCACAGGCCGTCATCGATTTGCAGCAGATAAAAAGCATTCTTTACCTGGGCGTAAAGGGAAAAATAACAGATCTCGGTTCAGAGCCTCATCGTGTAGATACCTTCGCCTGATTTGTTGTATAGTGTTTTAATGGTGAGAATCCGCCTCCCGCTGCCTCTGTTGGTCATAGTCTGCGCTCTGGCAGCCGGCCAGGAAATCGACATGGATCAGGTCAGGGCAGGAGAGGATTTCCGCTGGGGGGTAAGGTCTTTTCATGCAGGTTTCTTCGATGATGCCATCCTATCACTCGAAAAGTCCCTGAGCATCAAGCCGCAGGATCTGCGTACCCGTTTCTGGCTGGGAAACGCTCAGTATCGGGCCGGTTTCGAGGAAGCCGCCCTGAGTGAATGGCGCTATCTGCTCGAGCGAGATCCGGGAAACGTGGCTCTTCAGAATACCGTACAGGTTCTCGATTACCGGCGAGGTCTGGGCGAACAGCTCGAGACCGAGAGTCCTTTAGTGGTGGCGGGGCAGATAGACTGCAGTGATCGAGACACCTACCCCATACGCCGTCCTTCCTCCGTGTTCGCGCGCAGGGACGGCTCGGTCTACGTGGTGGCCTTTGGCTCGGGCGAGATAGCTCTGCTCGATATCAACAATCAGGTTCGTACAGTGTTTCGGGGAGGGTGGCGGGGCTACGACCGGCCTTACAGCTGCCTCGAAGCCGAAGTTCCCGGCAGCGGAAAGCGTTACCTGTTTATCTCAGAATACGGTAGGAACCGGGTATTGAAGGCGGACCTGGAGGGCCGGCAAGTCGCCGAGATTGGTGGCAGAGGAAGCGATCCGGGCCTGCTCCTTGGCCCCCAATACCTGACAGCGGATCCCCGGGGTTACCTTTATGTCAGCGATTGGGGTAACGGCCGGATCAACAAGTACGACTTCGATGGGAATTTCATCCTCACTATCGGCCGCAGGGGCGGCTCCGAAGCCAGGTTAAACAGCCCCACGGGAATCGCCTTCCAGGGGGGAAAGCTATTCGTGGCCGATCGCGGTGGCAAGAGGATAATCGTCTACGATGACAGCGGCAACTATCTCTATTCCGTGGGCCGGGGATTTCTGTCCGGACCGGAAGGCATCACCTTCCGGGATGCAGAAACCCTCTTGGTGGCGGACGCCAACAGGATCCTCGAATACGATCTGAAGAGCGAAACCTGGACCACCTTGAGCGACATGAGTACCATCGCCGGTCATCTGACCCAACTGGCTTTAAGCCCGAACCGGGAGCTGTATGCAGTGGATTTCGATCGCAGCAGAATCTACATTCTCTCGGAGATGAGCTCCCTGTACACCAGTCTCTTTGTCCGCGTAGATCGCGTCAATTCCCTCGCTTTTCCCGATGTAAACGCAGAGCTTACCGTAGAGGATCTTCAGGGGCGACCGGTAATGGGGCTGCAGGCGGAAAATTTCATCCTCAGCGAACACCTGCGGGAGGTGGGGGCTGTCCAGCTCCTGTATTCCCCCAGCGAGCCCCCCAAACAGAAAATCGCTTTGGTGGTAGAAAGCTCACCGGAAATGAGAGAGTTCGGCCGGGACCTCTCCGAAGGAGTCGCTTCGCTGTATGTTCAGACAGTCGGAAACGACGTCGCGCGAGTAAGCGGACTCGAAGTGATCGGCGCCGGGGAGACCGCCGTGGTCGCAGCTGAAGCGGGCGCCACGCGCCTGGAAGCGGTTGAGGCTGCTTTACACGGACCGTGGAGCCACGGCTGGCGTTTCGATAGGGGCTTGAGACTGGCCGCCTCCCGGCTGATTCCCGCTACGGCTCGCAAATCTGTCGTGTTTCTGACCACCGGGCGGTTGAATGAGCGGGCTTTCGGCGACTACAGCCTGGCTGAGGTTACCGACTACCTGCAAAATAACTCGATCGCACTGTACGTAGTAAGTTTCACGGCCGAACCCGATCGGGAGCTGGAGTACATATGCGCCCAGACAGGCGGCAGGGTGGTCTATTACTTTGCTCCCCAGGGAATCGATACCGTATGTAGGGATCTGCGGGAGCGTCCGGGCTTCCAGTATGTTCTGGGCTACATCTCCAGTTCCGATCCGGGATTCGGACGAAACTACCTGGATCTGCAGGCGGAAGCGGTTTTCCACAGGAAGAGCGGCCGGACCGAGAGCGGGTATTTCGCTCCCCTTTCCGACTGACGCCTTGTTCCGTTGCCCGATCTCTCGTTTCACAGTTTGCATTTGCAGCTTTTTTGTTCAGGATAAGCAGGACTGGTGACACGAAAACAGAAACGGAAAGAAAACTGGGAACGATTGTGCAAGCGCTGCGGTTTATGCTGCTACGAGCGGCGCCGGAGCTTGCGCCGCCTGATCATCGATTTCAACGCCCCCTGCCGCTATCTTGACCGCACAACGAAATTGTGCAAGGTGTATGAGCAGCGTTTCCGTGTTTGCCCTGAATGCAGAAAGGTAACTCTGTTTACCGCCCTCTTCGATCCGTCACTGCCTGCAAGCTGCGGATACGTAGAGAAGTTCAGAATATGGCGAAGATCCTCCAGGCGCCCCCTTGTTCGGTGAAGTAGTAGTCCTGAAAACGCGTCCAGAAGGGAATCGTGCCGGAAAGATCGAGACGCGTCTTCACGGTAAGTAGGTATACTGCTCCTGCAATTTCCTCTTCGAACTCCTCGCTGGGAGATACGAAGATGCTGTCCTCGTCCACCACGTCGGAAGCGCTGATCCCGGAGAAGTCCGCGCCCTCGAAGTAGCCCTGGAAGGTCGCGGCGATCTCCTCCCGGGTAAGGGTGGTGTCCAGACGGATGACTATCACCTCGTCGGCAAAGTATCGGGAAGCCGTATCCACATCTTTGGCCAGAAAGGCCTCCAGGCAGGCGAGCAGCGCTCGTTCAATGTCCTTTTGGGGTCCCGCCTTCAGAGACACAGAGGTTGTCTTGCGGGCTGCTGGTACCGGTTTAGGAGTCCAGCCTGAGGGGGGCAGCTTCTGCCCGACGCTGAACAGCAGCCACTGCCCTTTCACCTGGTGCATCAGGTACTGCTGTTGCTCCCGCCAGAAAACCACCTGCTTGGAGAAATCCATCTTGGCCCGTATGCGGATAGCATACGTTTGGCCCCAGCCGGCGGCGGCCGAAGACAGGGGAGCCACCTCCAGGCTGTTCAGCTCAAAAACATGGGAGGGTGCCAGCCCGAACAGGTCGGTATCTTTGAAGAAGCTGTCGAGTTGAGATTCGATCTGCGCCTGAGTAAGCTCTATTCCCGGATCGGTCAGGTACACCGAGCCATCCATGAGCTTGAGCATCGCTGCCGTGTCTTTGCTCAGAAAGGCGGAAACCAGTCTCAAGAATTTGGATTTCAGTAGTTCCTTGATGGCCTCTTCGCGCTCAAGTGGGGCGGCAGCCAGCTTGGCCTTTCCCTCCAGAATCAACGCCGCCGCGCTGGGTAGATCTCTGAGCTGGATGTTGGACGGGTCGAGTCCGGGAAAGATATTGTAGGCCATTTGCTCGAAATCCCGGGCCTTCTGAGTTTGGCCGTTTTGTTCGTACTGCTTGCCCACCAGGTAGTAAGCCTCCGCCAGCTCTCTTCTCTGCTCCCTGGGCAGGGTGGTGTAGAATTGAGCCGAAAGACTGGCTGCAACGAAAACGAGGAGTACCAGAAGAGAGATTGACTTTTTCATCCTCTACCTCCTGTGATTACCAGCCAAAGTATAATACAGATCGGAAAGCTCATCAATCGAGGCTTTAGTACTTGAAGGCGCTCTCTCCTATGAACTCTCTCAGGATCGAATATTCGGGTACCCAACTCGGGGGTATGGGAGCGAAGTTGTTGAGGAAAGACAGCAGGCGCAGGGCTTCGTTGAAACCTTCCTGATCGGGTTTGACCGTTCTCAGGAGAGGCTCGGCATATACTTTCAACACCGCCAGCTCATAGTCCAACGCGGAGTTGAAAGCCGAATCGGCGGAGTTTTGGTAGGGAAAGATATTCCTGTTTTCTCCATTTCGCACCGACTGCCACATAGACAGGGTGTCAAAAGCGCTATGGCCCCGGAATTGCGAGTCCCGAACGATCCTGCGCAGCAGGCGGTTGTCGGTGGTGGATATCCGGTTATGATCGTCCAGGTTGAGTTGGGTCAGGGCCGAAACATATATCTTGTACTTTGTCTCCCGGGGTATGGAATGGGTTAGCTCGTCGTTTAGACCGTGAATCCCTTCCAGGACGACTATGGCCCGTTTGGGAAGTCTGGCGGGCGTCGATGAAAGTTGTCGCTCCCCGGTCTGAAAACTGTAGCGAGGCAGGTATACCTCTTCCCCTCTCATCAGACGCAGAAGGTCCTGGTTCAGCAGCTTTATGTCGATCGCCCTGAGGCTTTCGAAATCGTAGTTGCCATCCCGATCCAGAGGAGTCAGCTCCCTCGGGAGGAAGTAATCGTCCAAAGATATGGGAAAAGGATTTCTACCCAGCACCTGTAACTGGATGGAGAGTTTCTTGGCGAAGGTCGTCTTCCCGGAGGAGGAGGGCCCGGCGATCAGCACCACCTTCACCGCCTCACGGCGGTCGCATATCTTGTCGGCAATCAGGGCGATCTTCTTATCGTGGAGGGCTTCGGCCACCTGGATGAACTGCTTGACGTTGCGCTCGTTGATCAGGTCGTTGAGGTGACCTACACAGCGAACGCCCAAAATTTTGCCCCAGTCCTTGTACTCCCTGTAGATGGAAAACAGGATTGAGTTCTTTCTGAACGGACCGAGCCTGTCCGGACGATTCCAGGGGGGATAGCGCAGCAGAAAGCCCGGTGGATAGCTCATGATATCAAAAACCTGCAGCAGCGCCGTATTGGGCACCAGTGGGGCATAGTCCAGATCCATGAAGCGGTCGCAGGCAAACACGGGTACTTTCAGGTCATTGCGATTCTTGAGCAGCAGCACAGTGTCGGGTTGGTTGTTCTGCTCGAAGTAACGAATGGCCTCGGAATAGGAGACAACCTGGCGCAGGATTGGGCGGCCGGCGGCCGCGATCTCGGTCATGCGCTTTTTTAGCGCCAGCAGGTCCGACTCGGGAGCCTCGGTCTGGTCGTCGAAGTAGTAGAAGTAGCCCCTTCCCAGGGAGTGGCCGATGACCAGCCTCCTGTCCGGGAAAAGCTGCTTGGCCGCGATGGTCAGCAGGAAACACAGCGAGCGCCTGTAGATGTTGGCCCCCTCCCGGGTATTCAGGTAAACCGCCTCGACCCGGCTGTCGACCTCGATGCGGTAGGTCAGGCTGACCAGCGCCTTGTTTACCTGGGCAGCTACGATTGGAGAGGCCTGCGAGGCGAGCTTCTGTTCCTTGAAGATCTCCTCCACTCGCGTCCCCGAGGGATAGCTGACTTTTTCACCCGATGGAAGGGTAACTGTGACGTCCATGTAGCTGCCCCGAGCTGTTTCCGCTAGATGTTCAACCCTTCAGCTTCCTGTGCTGAAAGGCAGCGTTGAATGGAAATCCCTCCCCCTTCGGCGGTCTTTACCAGCGGATTTTCCGTTATCCGGTTGCCCTCTCTATCGAACAATATCTGCACGAAGGGGAATCGGGGGTTTTCGGGATTGGTCTTCACCACGCGGCCGATCGCCTCGTCGGAGAGCAGCACCAGGCTGCCCAGCGGAAAGACCGAGAGGCAGACGATCAGCGAGCGGACTATTCTCTCGTCGTATTTTCTATTCCGCTGCTTGACCAGCTCCATCAAGGCTGTGTGCATATCCTTCTGGCTCTTGTACAGCCTTTTGGAGGACATAGCGTCATAGGAACAGACCACCGCGATGATCCGCGAATAGAGGCTCGCTTTATCGCCAACCAGAGCCCTGGGATAGCCGGAACCGTCGAGGCGCTCGTGATGTTCGTATGCCCCGAGGGCGATTTCCTCGGAGACGGAGAACCCCTTGAGGATCCTGTAACCGAGGGTAGTATGAGCCTGGACCATCTGGAGCTCCTTCTCGCTCAGGGTGGAGGATTTCAAGTAGATGGCGTCCGGAAGCTTGAGCATGCCTATATCGTGGAGCACAGCCGCTATACCCAGCTCGATCAGGCGGTGCGGGGGGAGTTTCATAAGATCGCCGATGGCCAGGGCGAGGATTGTGCTGTTCACGCTGTGGGTGTAAAGGTAATTCTCCGACGGGAAGGAGAACTCCGGGTAGCGCAGCATGGCATCCCGGCTGGATTTCAATTTCTCGATGAGCTGTTTCATTTGCTCGCTCAAGTGCGGAATGCTGAGTTTGTTCTCCTCGCGGTACCGCTTGAAGGTCTCCACGTTGAAGTTGGCCAGGCTGTAGTACAGCTTCCTGGCCTCCTCGATCTGCTGCTTTTCCTTGATGTCCAGCTCCAACACGGAAGTCTTGGTGTCCGTGGCTCCGGATTGGCCATAGGTGGGAGCCTCTACCGCTCTCCCCTCGGTGAGCACCTGCTGGTAGCCCCAACGCTTGAGCCGCTCGATCAACTCGGCTGTTATCTCTGTGTCGGGAGACAGCAGAATATACCCGTCTTCCAGGTACAGGGGAGCGTTGAAATAGCTGTTCTCCCGAAGCTCTGATACCGCTATTGCATTCATATCCATAATAACCTTGCCAAAAGGCGTACAATTTTAGACTATTATAAGATACTATTATAGGAGCAATCGATGAAATTTAAAACCATCTACATACTGTTCAACGCCGTGATTCTGGTTTCCTTCGCCTTTATCTTCTTCATGCCCCTGGCGCTGTTGGGAAGTGAGTACTTCAGTTTCTTTGTCGCGAAGAATTGGATTGCCGGGGCACTGTTTGCGGCCACCCTCATAGCTATTAATGGCTATTTCCTCGCCAATTGGAAGCTTTTTCGCCTGTTGGAGAAGGAGGACTGGCAAGGACTGATCGGCTTTCTGGAGGAGCGGATCTTCCAGAAGGGCCGCCTGCGACGCAATTACGTCAAGATGTTGATCAACGCCTATCTGGTCACTTCCCAGGTTGCTAAAATAGCGGTCTTGGAATCTCGTCTGCGCGACAAGCGCCCCAGGCTTCTCAGGATTTTCGCCCTCCAGTTCGGAATCCCGTATCTGCTGTCAGGCGACGCCGAAGCGGCGGAGAAGTATTTCGGACGCTACGGAGAACAAAAGGGAGTTCGGCATCGGGGCTGGCTGCGCTGGAACTATGCCTTCTCTCTGCTGCAGCAGAAGCAGCTTGAAGCCGCCAAAGCAACCCTTCTGGAGCTGCTCGACAGCAATCCCGAACCGGTGCTGCATTTGCTGACCGCCTACATGCTGGCCTCTTTGATCCGAAACAAACCGGAGACCGACCGGCGTGTTCAGGAGGCCCGGCGCCGGCTGGCCGCCCTCTACAGCCCCGAACGCTGGGAGCGAAAAATCGAATCGAGCAGCAGACATATACAAATGGTCCTCCTCACGCCGATCATCCATGAAGCGAAGGAATGGTTGTTCCCGAAAGCGGAGGACGTCGCCGAAGATCAACGGACTTCCCATCCCACTGTGCACTGAAGGCGGCGGGCCGGGCTTGCTGTCGTCGGCCGCTACTCAGTTATAACCTACGACTCGATTCCTTCCGCGGCTCTTGGCCTCGTACAGAGCCTGATCCGCCCTGCGCAGCATTTCCGCGGGTTTGCCCCTCCGGTTGCAGGCAGCGAAGCCCACGCTGACCGTAATCCGGATGCGCCTGCCGATCGTCGTGGAGCGGGCCGAACGGGCGGCGCCGGCTGGCCGTCGTCGGCGGTCCCCGCGCTGCCGCCGGCTCTTTCTGCGCTCGGTGGCTGCACGAACCACCAGCCGCCGCTCCGACACGGTTCGCCGCAGCAGTTCCAGACTCTCGACAGCCGCCTCCCGTCCCACGCCCGGCAGGATCAAAGCGAACTCTTCGCCTCCGTAGCGGAACGCCTGGCCTCCGTAGGCCCGCCGGATTTGGCCGGCCACCGAACGCAGGGCGTTGTCTCCCTCGGCGTGACCGTAGGTATCGTTGATCTTCTTGAAGTGGTCAATGTCGATCATGGCCAGAGTGTCGTGACGCCGCAGAAAACGAAGCCTTTCATCGAAGGCGCGACGGTTGGCCAGGCCGGTCAGCTCGTCCAGGTAGGCGCGCTGCCAGTACAGACGGTATAAACCGTACAGCAGGATAAGGAAAGCCCCGGCGAATGTGATAACAATCCAGCCCCCCGGCAAGGCGGCGGAACCAGCGCCGGCATCGACCGGCTCCCCGGCACCGCCGGAACGGTCTGTCGGAATCCGGCCGATCAGGGCGAACAGAGTGTAGGCCGGGGCGAGAGCGAGGAGGAGGCACAGCTCGTAGATTGTTCGCCGGCGGCCTCGCAGGGCGAGCACGGCGGCCAGCAGGACCAGCCCGGCGATCCCGCTGGCCGGTAGTGGAGCTCTGGAAAGAGGAAGGGAAGGGGGTTCGAGCAAGACAGCAGCGAGCCGCGGCGCCAGGTCGGATGCCCAGGCCAGCGCCGGTGGCAACCCCAGGATGAGCGCCGCTCTGAGCATGCTGGCCGGTCTGGAGAGCGGACGCTGACCGAAGAGGTAAACGATCAAGAGAGTGTAGGGTAGGAGCAGGGCCAGGAGCCAGGCATAGACGGGCTGGGGGGCGCCAGCCAGGGCTGCGGAGCCGCTGCGCAGGAGAAGCAGGTCCGCATAAACCAGCTCCAGACCGGCGAAGAAGGCCGTGATCTGGTGCAGGCGCAGGGCCAGGGCGCTGTGGACCAGGAACAGCACGGTTACCACGATCAGCAGCGTAGTGGTGAACGAGCCGTCGAGAATCGCAGCCGCGAAGGGACGGAAGACCAGCAGCAGGACAGCGGCCGCGACGATCAGGAAGGGGACGAGATACTGGAAGCCGAGCTTAAGCCCGCTGCCGGAACGCAGGTGCATGCATCGTGAGCATACACGAGAATGACGATTACTGCCATTACCGCTGCCGGGTGCTTTCGGACAGGGGCGGGAGGGGCATTCATCCGCATGTCTTGCTTGACAGCCCCGCCTCGATTCCCCTAGATAGGATTGGCATGACCTACCGCCCAATGCGCTTCGATCCGGCCTATAGACCTTTTATACGCCCGGAATGCATCTACCTGCTGCCTCTTTCGGCGCAGCCTGACCCGTACCGCGTCCTCTGTACCGCTTCACTGGGCAAGAAGCTCCTGGATCTGGCGGTCCAGAACAAGCTGGCCATTCTTATATACGCGGACTGTCCGGCAGAAGCCGAGACGACCATACGGGCAGAGCTCCTTCGCCTGTGCTTCGGTGAGCCAAAGCGCTACGGCTCCCGCCTCAACCAGCTCGTGGTGGCCGGCAGCGCGCTTGCCGCTGTCGGTCTGATCAACTGGATCTTTCCCGATCCGATCCCTCTGGCCGATGAGATGCTGATGACCGTGGGCGGCGCTGGTTTGGCCTGCCTGGGGTGGGTCCAGCGCCGCAGGAATCTGCCGCTCCTACGCGCTAAGGCGGCGGCTGCGTCCCGAGGTCTGGAGGCCCTCAAGCCGCTGGTCGACGTTTTCTTGAGCCGCATCTACAAGGCCATCCGCTCCAGGAGCTGTCCGGATATCTTTGGCCGGGACTCCGGCGAGGTCGATCCGGTGGCGGCGGAATCCTCCTGGCTGGTAGAGCATCTGGATCTTCGCGAGGCGCTGGAGCGGGGAGAGGGAACCAGGTCGGAGCTGGGCCGGTTAGTCGGTGTGCTGGAGGACGCCCTGCCGTTGCGTCGGATCGCCGCAGCGCAGCGACGCCTGGGGCACAATCCCGCCGACCGCCGGGCCCGCAAAGCCCTGTACACACTGGCTGGTCGTCTCGGAATGTCACGGGACGCCCTGACGGTATACAGCGAGTTCTACAGGCAAGCCAGAGAAATCCTTGCGGAATGATCCGTTTGGTGCCGACAAGACGGCCTGCAGGACCGGCAACTCTAATTGCCTCACTTAAAAACCTTACCGCAGGTGAATTGACCGGTGCCGCCTGCTGCACTACCATGGAAGCGGCCGAGACGGCGTTGGCAGATAGGTGACGAGAAATCACAGCTTCGCTTCACCGTCTTGGGAAGCAAATCCACATTTCTGCGGCCGATCGGGATCGCGGGCGTGTTGAGGCACGGCCACCAGAAGGATTGTGCATATGAGACGGGGTACTGCTATTCTGTCAATCCTGCTTCTATCCCTGCTAGTCTTGCAAACCCTCCCTGCCGGCGGGATCCGGGGCACCGACGCCTCCTGGACCGTGACCACAGCGGACAGGCCCTGGCGGGATGCAGGTCCTGTGGTCCTGAGCCGGGACACAGGCGAGGGGTTCGATATCGCGATCGACAAGAGCCTGACCGCCCAGACGATCGATGGCTTCGGCGGAACATTCAACGAGAAAGGCTGGGTCGCCCTGTCCATGCTGTCGCCCGCTGAAAGAGACGAGGTGCTCAGGGCGTTTTTCGATCCCGATACGGGAGCGTGCTTCAACATCTGTCGGGTGCCGATCGGGGCCAGCGATTATGCCGTGGACCGCTACACCCTCGATGAAGTTCCTGGCGACTACGACATGCGGTACTTTTCTATAGAACGGGACCGGCAGTACCTGATTCCCTATATCAAGGCCGCAATGGAAGTCAGGCCGGATCTGAGGATTTGGGCTTCGGCCTGGACGCCTCCTACCTGGATGAAGAGCAACGGCGAGTTCGACGGGGGCGAAATGAAGGACGACCCGAGGACGTACGACGCATACGCGCTATACCTGGCGCGCTTTCTCGAGTCCTACCGGGCAGAGGGCATCGACGCGTACGCCGTCTGCGTCCAAAACGAGCCCACGATTTCCACCAACTACCCGAGCTGTCTGTGGACCGAGCAGCAGGTCCTGATCTTCATCCGGAACCACCTTGGCCCGCTTTTCAAAGCGCGCGGCGTGCGCGGTGAGATCTGGCTGGGCACCATCCAGGATGGCGACTACACCAAATATCCGGCCACGGTGCTGGCCGACGAGCAGGCCAGCGCCTATGTCACGACGGTGGGTTTCCAATGGGACGGCCTGTACTCGGTAGAATGGACCCGTCGACACTACCCGGACAAGCGGATCATGCAGACGGAGACCGAATGCGGCAACTTTTACTGGAAGGCGGGCTTCGACCCGGACAAGCCCCAGAACGACTGGAATTACGGGGTCTACACCTGGAATAAGGTCAAGGAATATTTCACTAAGGGCGCCAATTCGTACATGCTCTGGAACATGGTACTCGACCAGGAAGGCAAGAGCATTGACGCGCTGAGGCCGTGGCCGCAGAATGCGGCGGTGGTGGTGGATTCGCGTACGAAGACGGTAACATACACGCCCATGTACTACGCGTTCAAGCATTTCAGCCACTTCGTCAAGCCGGGAGCCCTGCTGATCAAGACGAAAACAACCGGCACCTGGCAGGATGCCCTCGCCTTCAAGAATCCCGACGGCAGCCTAGTCCTCGTGCTGCAGAACGCCACCGTCGAACAGATACCTCTGAAGGTCAAAGTGGGGAAAAAGGCCGCGGCCCTGATGCTGCCGCCGGAATCCTGGAGCACCCTGGTTCTGCCGTAAGGTCGGGATCCCCGTGTTCCGATCTTGAAAGACTCCCACTGCAGGCCTATCATGCGCGCCGGCGGTGGGTGAGACAGAGGCCGCGCAGGATTCCACCGGCGCCAACCCTGCCCGGTGTCGTCAGTCCGCCGCTTCCTGCAGGAGTCTTCGGGATTTCTGCAAGGCGGTTCTGAAAACCTGCTCGATTTTGCCGTAGTGTTCCTGTCTGCTCCCGGTCACCTGCTCGTCCCGGAGCTTCTCGTAGTACTCGTCTCTTTCCGACAGTAGATCGGCTACGTTTCTTACCAACCATTTGGCAAACCCGGCTTTCTTGTTGAGCTGCAATTTGTGGAACTTATTGTGCTGGGCACCGGGGAACGGCCGGCCAGCTTTCCAGGCGCCCAGCCATTCCAGCTCAGGGGAGCGAGCCAGGTCGGCCGGTGCTTCGATTGCCTCAGGCCGGTCCCGTATCAAATCGATTCCCGCCTCCTTGTAGCACCAAGCCGTTACCTCGGAGCAGATATAGGCTTGATTGGCCGACCGCCTGGCGGCTGCTTTCTCGCTTCCGAAGGGAAACCCCAGGAGTCCCAGATATTCGTACGGCTTGGCCAGTGACTGGTAGGCTTTTTCCAGTACTATGGCTCGCTGCTCCCGTGACAGCCCGCTCTTGAGCCTCAGGAGGTCGATGAACTCGGTGTTGCAGTGGTCTTCCAGCGACAGGCCGTAGCGTTCGGCCGAGATGCACCAGCCGTCTCCCACATAGATATCCGCGTGGGAGTACGGCGAGCGGGTAAACTCCATGATCAGTGCCGAAGTAAGACTCCTATACTCGCCGCGATAAAGGATGATGTCCCCTTTCTGGAGAAACTCCGTCAACTCGTTGTCGTAATATTCGTGAGGTTCTACTCTCAGCTTGCATTTTCGTCTGAATGGATTCCATCCTCCCATAGCGACTATTTCCTCTTACTCCTGATGGCGAAGAAGGCTGAACCCGGAATGGTTCTCCTATCCCCGCAGCTTACCCGTAGGCCAAAGGGTGATAGAAACGGGCCTGCCCACCGTCTTGGCCTGGTTAATCGCACATTTCAGCGGCCATTCGAGGCAGTACAGTTCTTTGAGCCTTTTATTTGCCGGCGTCATGTTCTTCATGTTGTAGAAATGACAGGTCTTTCGATATTCGCAATCGCTTTCTTGTTCGGTCATATCAGTCCTCTTTTTTCATCATCTCCTTCGCCTCCACGTACTTTTTGAGGATCTCGTCATTGATATAGCCGAGTTCTATGGCGATCTCGCCGAAGAGACGGTTATCGCCGGCCTTCTGGGCACTAAGGACGTCTGCCACCTGATAGGTTTTCATAACGTTTATGCGGACCAATGTTTCGCCTATTCTCTCATTCACTTATCATCTCCGGTAATGAATGAAAAACTCTACCGCTGTAACTGCTTCTACTCGCTATCTCGAGATTGCTTAGATATCCAGCCCATGATCTCTCTATTCATTCGGTAGAACAAAAGTTGCCGCCCTGTTTTGAGTATTCTGATAGTCCAGAATTACCTCGTAGTAATGCTCAGGGGCCTGCGCACCGTAGACTGCCACCCATCAACGGCTTTCCTTATTTCATTACGGATACGTTCTTTGGTCTCGACGTAGTCGTAGTCCTGCAGTTCCAACAAGGAAACCGGAATGGATACAATGCGATCGCCCCCGGACAGATCGAGCATAGCAGTCCCGTTCTCAGGCTTCTGCCAGGTGAATGTGGCTACCTGTTCGGTAAGTTCGCGGCGGATGAACAGAGCAATGTCGACCTGGGCGATGACAACATCCATCATCGTTTCTATGTCCTTTTCGTCCCCGAATCCAGGTGGCTGGAACCCTCTATCTCCTAAGGAGAATCGGCCCTGGGAAAGTAAGCGTCACCAAGAATCCGGTGAATGCCATTTTCCGCTTAAAAATGATAGGCTCTTTCTATTTCGATTTCAATCAGAATATTTTACCCGCAAATTAGGGGAATCCCCTAGACAGTACCGCGGAGTATAAAGCGGATTTCCGCCTGTTCATGCCCTTCGTGCCGTAGTATTTACTCGAGAAGGCTTTCTTCCGCCTTCCTTTGCCGGAGACGGGACTT
>CAYMEK010000074.1:5674-19278 GCA_964389305.1 uncultured Spirochaetaceae bacterium | reverse complement strand
TCATTATTCGAATTCGTTCCTGCTGGCGATGAGTTTCTGAACGGCGCCAAGGTCGCCGTCGAATCGACAGACACGCTCCTAGAGGGTCTCAACTTCATCGTGGGTTTCGCCGGCTGGGCCGCATCTGGGAACCGCAAACCATTTATACATGGTGACGCCGGTTATGCGATGAGCTTCGGTGATATCTCCCTGACCGTTCCTTTCTCTTTCGTGTACAGCATGGAAAGTGAAGCCTTTGGATACGGTACCGGTGTCAAGGTCGGCTATAAGATGTTCGGTGTGAACGTTGGTCTCGGTACCGGTGAGGGTGGCGACGTCAGCGAAGATTTCCTCGAGGTTCTCGATGCCGAAGTCACGGCGAATCTAATCGAGAACGCTACCGTCTATGGCAAGATGTACAATAGAATCGCCGAGGGTGGTTCTGGAGAAGAAGAAGGCTTCCAGGCGCTCGATATCGGTGCAAAGTACGCCCTGGGCGCCATGACCGTCTATGCCGGCTATGTTATCGCCACCGAGGATGACTTCACAACCATAGTGTGCGAGGACGACGATGCCGGCCGCCATGGTGTAACCGGAAACGGTTTCTACCTGGGCACCAATCTCAGCTTCTAAGCGAACCTGACCGGATCAGAGAAGTAAATGATGCCTGTAACCCCGGCTCGTAAGAGCCGGGGTTTTTTTGCCCCGCGGGCAGGCTGACGGGTCCGCATCCTGTTCACGCGATTGCTCCAACGTAAAAAAAGTCGGTACGTACCCACAGCCTCCCGGCGAGGAAGAAATTTCAAACTCCAGTGTGAAATATTTGCGCACTTTGGGCATGTAGGAAAATTTTGCCCACTCGAATGACGACATAGCCTGTTCGGAAGAGCACTGCGGCACTGAAAATCCAAGACTCAGAATATTCACTGTATCGCGATCGGTCAAATCTTATTTATGAGCAAGCACCGGATACGAGTATGGCATAAACTATGCATAATACTACTGTTACGGCACGGGAGTATTGCCACGTGAGGCACCGAACCGAAAGGCAGAGACCTTGGAGGTCGCTTGAGCTGGGACTCGAGGCTCGACGACAAGCGTGGGTTCCGTCAATCGCCATCTTGGA
This sequence comes from uncultured Spirochaetaceae bacterium, assembly GCA_964389305.1. Classification (GTDB taxonomy): domain Bacteria; phylum Spirochaetota; class Spirochaetia; order SZUA-6; family DRHE01; genus CAYMEK01. The sequence goes on along the minus strand of CAYMEK010000074.1, from coordinate 18,173 downwards.
CTGGTTGTCCCCCGTTATGCTAATGTTAAGGGGTTGTTCATTTTTCTAGGCCTCTGCCGGTGCTATCTTAGATCAGAATGCAGAGGGGATCTGGAGTTATTCGCAATTCTCCGCTCTGATAGATCTCGGATGTTCTTTGAATACCTCTTTGACCGAATTGGAGAAACGTTATGAATGATACAAATGGAAAACGAAAATCAATCGGGCGGGCCGTCCTCCCGCTTCTCCTGTCTCTGGCTGTCGCGATCACCATGTCGGGTTGCGGCCTCTTCCGGCAGCAGGGTTCCGAAGATACGGAGGGCCCCGCATCCGGGCCCCCGGGATTGCCGGCGGCGGTAAATCCCGGAGCGCCGGCCGCCGGCGTCGTCGCGGTGACTACCACGCAGGCCCGGCTCGGCTCGATCAGCCAGACCCTGGAAATCGGCGGAGAGGTCGTGGCCGAATATCAGGTGAACGCATTTGCCGACATCGCGGGCAAGGTGACAGAGGTGCTGGTCGAAGTAGGCGATACTGTGGCTAAAGGCCAGCTCATCGCCAAAGTCGATCCTTCCAAGCCCGGCCAGCAGTACGCGGAAAGCCCGGTCTCCGCTCCCATCTCCGGTACGGTCACCTCTGTGGCCGTGCTGGTGGGCGATACGATCTCCACCACCGCACCGATTGCCACGATCGGCCGGTTGAACGCCCTGGAGATCAAGGCGCTCGTTCCCGAGCGCTTCATCAGCAAGGTTCGCGTGGGAACCGAGGCGGTATTCTCATTTGCCGCCTGGCCCGGGCAGGAGTTTTCCGGCCGGATTGTAAAGCTGAGCCCGGTGGTCGACTCGACTTCGCGTACGATGAAAGCTACGCTGGCGCTGGACCGGGCCGACAGCCGGGTGAAGGCGGGCATGTATGCAACGGTGGGGCTGATCACCGATAAACGGGAGGGGGTCGTCATCATCCCAGCCGGCTGCGTGGTCAGCCGTAACGGGGAGGACAGCAGACAGGTCGTGTTCGTAGTGGAGGAAAACCGGGCCGTCCAAAGGCAGGTGAGCACCGGACTCTCCTCCCAGGGGATGGTGGAGATTACCGGGGGGATTGCCGCCGGCGAGGAGGTTGTCCGCAGCGGCCAGAGCCTGCTGTCCGAGGGAGTCGAGGTGCGAATTATCAGCAGCGAGCAGCAGGGAGGCGGTACATGAGCCTGGCGAAACGAGTTGTCGCACGACCGGTGACCTGGCTGGTCGTTTTCTCCCTGATCATAGGGTTGGGCGCCTATATGATCACCCAGCTTCCGGTGAACCAATTCCCTGAAACCGAACCGCCGATCATCATGGTCAGCTGCAGCTATGGGGAGACGGCGCCCGAAACGGTCGAACAGAACGTCACGCGGGTGCTGGAAGGGGCGCTGGCCAATGTCACCAACATGGAGGAGATGACCTCCACCTCTTCCAAAGGTTCGGCCAGGATCGTGCTTTCCTTCACCTGGGGCACGGATCTGGCCGAAGCAACCGACGACGTGCGGGACAGCCTGGAGCGGATCCGAAACAGCCTGCCGGACGGGACGGGCAGCCCCACGATTTTCAAGTTTGATCCTTCCTCCATGCCGATCCTACAGCTGGCCGTTCGCGGAGATCGCAGCGTGGAGGAGCTGTACAGCCTGGCCACCGAGACCATCCAGGCTCAGATAGAGCGGATCGAAGGGGTGGCCACCACCAATGTGCGCGGCGGCCGGGAGCGGATGGTCCGGGTGGAGGTCCCGCAGGACAGGCTGGAAGCCTACGGGGTCTCGTTGACCGAAGTAGCCAACGCCCTGGCCCGCCAGAACGTGGAGGGCAGCGGCGGGGATATCACCGAAGGCGACCGCAATTACGTGGTTACCTCTGCAGGGGAGTTCAAGAGTCTCGGCGACATCGAGAACACCGCGGTTGCCTATCGCGGAGGTCAGGCCGTGCTCCTCCGGGACCTGACCGATGTCAGATGGGGCTACGAGGATGCCAACAGCGTGGTCTACGTGAACGGCGAACCCGGGATCTACATCCAGGTCATGAAACAGAGCGGCAGCTACTCCATTGAAGTGGCCGACCAGGTGAAGCAGGAGCTCAGACGGATCAACCGCCAACTCCCCCAAGGGGTGGAGCTGGTAACGGTCATGGACACCACCTCGATGATACGCAATTCGATATCCCAGGTCGTCTCCTCGGCGTTCTATGGAGTGGGGTTCGCCGTCCTGGTGCTGCTGCTGTTCCTGCGGAAGATCAAGACCACTCTGATCGTGGCAATCGCCATTCCCGTGGCCATCCTGGCTACGGTTATCGGCATGTACTTCCTCGACATCAGCTTCAATATGATTTCCCTGACCGGGTTCATCCTGGCTCTCGGCATGGTGGTGGACGGTTCCATTGTGATCCTGGAGAACATTTATCAGTACAGGGAGAAGGGGAGCAAGCTTACCACCGCCGCAGTCCTGGGAAGCACGGAGATGACGACTGCCATAAGCGCATCGACCCTGACCACGGTCTGTGTGTTTGTGCCCCTGATGATCTTCCGCAACCGCCTGGAGATGATCGGGCAGCTCGTGAAAGATCTCTCCTTCACCGTGGTGATCGCCCTGCTGGTCTCTCTCGGGGTGGCCACGATTCTGGTTCCCGTTCTGGCCAGCTACGCCCTTCCGGTCTACACCAGCCGGCAGCGGCCGGTTCGCAACCGGCTTCTGCGAGCCCTGGACGATGGATTGGCCGGGGCGATCCGCAGCCTGCAGAAGGCGTACCGCGGCGCTTTGCGCTTTGTGCTGCGATTCCGGTGGCTCACGGTTCTGGCGGTATTCGCCCTCCTGGCAGGGGCATTTACCCTGGTGCCGAAGGTTGGTTTTCAATTCACCCCGGCAGCCAGAGACGACATGGTGCGGCTGCAAGTGGCCCTTCCGGTCGGAACCCCGTTGGAGAAAACCGAGGAGGTCGTGCGCCGTCTGGAAGCCATAGCCCGGGAGGAGCTCGTCGGATATGAGAACATCATCAGCACGGCTGGCGGCCGCGGCTTCTTCGGCGGTTCCTCCAGCGGCAATTCCGGCAGCCTGCTCATCACCCTGGATCTGGGCTCCGGAGGGGATGATTCCTGGAGCGCCCAGGACAAGCTGAGGAACCACTACGGCGAGTTTCCCGACGCCGCCTTCTCCTACAGGCGTTTCCACGGGATGGGCAGCAGCTCGGACATGGAGGTCTCGATCTACTGCAGTGATCTGGATCGTGCACTGGATACGGCGGATCAGATCAAGCAGCTGGTCAAAGAGAACCTCCCGGAGGTGATGGAGATCGAGGTTGACATCGACACGGGACTGCCCCAGGTGGAGGTATCCATCGACCGCAGAAAGGCCTTCGACCTCGGGGTGAGCATAAGCTCCGTCACTGCGGAGCTGGAGGCGGCCATGGCCGGAAAAACCGCCACGGTTTACCGCTCCGGCGGGGAGGAATACGATGTTCTGGTGATCCTGGCCGAAGAGGACCGCAGCGACTTCCCCGATCTGCAGCGTATCTTTACCGTCACGAGCGGCGGGCAGCGCGTCCCATTGTCCAGTATCGCTACTCAGGCTAAGACCACCGGGCCGGTGGATATCAGCCGGGAGAACCAGAAGCGGGTGGTCCATGTGACCGGCTCCCTACCCCCGGGCTCTAAAACGAACGTGATCGACGCCCGGCTGCGGGCCCTGGTCGGCGAAAACGTGGTTCAGGACGACGAGCTGTCTGTAGAGTTCACCGGTTCCATGTCGGAGCTGAGCGAGACCGGCGGGGGGCTGGCCGTGATCGCGGTGATGGCCCTGATCTTGGTTTTCGGGGTGATGGCCTCCCTGTTCCAGTCGTTCAAGGATCCGCTGATCATCCTGTTCGCCATCCCTCTGCTTTTCATCGGCGTGATCCTGATGTACGCCTGGACCGGGGAGCCTTTCAGCATCTTCAGCGGGGTCGGAATCGTGGTGCTGATCGGGATCGTGGTCAACAACGGTATCGTGCTGGTGAATTACACCAATCTGCTGCGTTCCCGCGGAACGAACGTCCGGGAGGCCTGCATAGTGGCGGGGGTAAACCGGCTGCGGCCCATCCTGATGACCTCGCTGACCACGATCACAGCCATGATTCCCATGTCCTTCTTCCCGGGAGCCGGATCGGAGCAGGTCAAGCCCATCGGAATCACCATCATCGGCGGGCTGACAACGAGCACCCTGATCACGCTGTTCCTGGTCCCTGTGCTCTACTCCCTGTTCAATGAGCACAGACGCAAGATGAAAAAGGGGAACCCACAATGAGAATGGAAATCATCGCCAATCATTCGGTGGAAGAGGATATCTTCGAGGCCATGAAGCGCAGGGGCGTCGGGGGGTTCTATACCAAGATACCCTCGGTCCAGGGGGTCGGGAGCTCGAATCCCAGGCTGGGCGACCCGATCTGGCCGGAGGAGAACTTCCTGCTCATCATCTACTGCGGAGAAACAGAGGCGGAGCAGATCGCCCAGGCAGTGGCGGAGGTGAAGAGCCGCTTCGAAGAGGAAGGAATCAAGCTCTTTGCCGTGCAGGATGCCCGGGAGATCCCAACGGGCTGAACATTGTCGTGCGCAATATAGGGAGGATTTCAGACTGAACGGTCAAAGGTGCCCGGACGTGAGGAGCCATGGGGATGTCCAAACCGTTTCATGCTACCGCCTTTCGTTGACAGCGACTGGATTCTATTTTAAGATGCAGCGGACAATACTCTCAGGAGCTGCAATAGTGACTGTACGAGGACGAATTTTTTATCCGCTAGTTACACTGAGCGCACTGTTGCTCTTTCTTAGCGGTTGTCTGTTCACCGGTCGGCCGCCGCTCGAATTGAAGGGCAATTTGATCCAAAGAGCTGAGGTTGATGATTTCCGTGCTACCGTCGGCTTCATGGATGATGGAATCCTGGCCGCGAAGTACAGGAAAGAGGCGAATCCGTTCCTCAGTGACTACTACTCCGCTCAGTTCAAACGGATCATGGTTTTCGAGCTTACCCTGGAAAACCACAGCGATCAAGCCGTGCAGTTTTTTCTGAACCGGGTCGAGCTTCAGTACGGGGGCAAAACGCTAACTCCGTACACTCAGTTTCGCCTGGAGGATTACTGGCAGTTCAAAGATTCGCAGCGGAACACCGAGGCGACCTACGTATCAAAGAGGAAGAACATCATCAAGAAGAACGTCCTGCCCAATTCATATACAATTCCGGCAAACGGCGCACTGCAAGGCTACCTGGTGTTCCTGGGCAACACTCCAACCCACGGTGAAGCAGAGCTGTACATCCCGGTTTACAGGAGCAAAGAGGAGGAACTGGGGCTCTTCGAGTTTTCCTACCGATTCTGAAGTATTTGTAGCGGCCAGGTTTGCTTAGGAAATATCCAGACATAGCAGCGAAACACTTCTTCATTATGCAATTGAATATATTACCGCTGGCAAATACAATATCCTCGCATGCACGACCTCGAACGCCGGATCAGCGGAGACTGGATCGATCTTCGGGAAGCCGGAAAGGATAAGTATACCCTCATAGAGCACCTCAACATGGAACCTCAGCGGCTGCAGAGGCTCGCCGGAGAGCTGCGCTGGGCCGTGGAAGAGGGGCTTCTGGAATACAAGAACGTTGTCCTGCGCAGGACCTTTATCACCCTGGAGGCCGTGCAGTTCCAGTCGGTGCGCTTCTCCGAGCTGCAGGCCCGCGAGGAACCGCTGAAGGACCTTCTGTTCGTGATCATGGTGCAGAGGCTGCTGTGCACCGGAGCCATAGCGCTGCCCAAAGCCAGGGCGGGCGAACCTGCAGGCGTGGACGATATCGACATCAACGCGGTCCTGGCCGATCTGCGGGCCCGCATCGAAAGGGATCCCGCCTTTCGCCGCCACCCCGCGGTCAAGAACGTGTTCATGCAGGTCAGCATCTACCAGAAGGAGAGAAAGAAGATGGCGGAGCTGCTGCCCACGATCAAATCGGAAAAACGAGCGGTGTTCCAGGCCAACTTCCGAGCCACCTTCGCCAGGATCCTCGACAGCATCAAGAAAAACTACGCCGCTATCCTCAGGGAGGAAGAGCTGGGGCGTCAGGAGCGGGACAGCAGGCAGGACCTGCTCGCCGTGGTTTCCCTTCAGGAGCTCTCGCCTTTTTTGAGCACCCAGGCCCAGAATATATCCCGGCTGCGCTCGACCCTGGCCTTTACCCGGGAGGACAAGTACAAGACCCGCAGCATCCTGGTGAACCTGTACAGGCAGAAGGATGAGTTTCTCTCCCTGGTGGAAAGAGAGCACCGGGTCTACCGGGTACTGTGCTCTGCGGCCGGTGCGGGAGGCGATTGTCCCCTTCAGTTGAGCAGCCGCCTGCGTGACGAGCTGGTGCGGGTTATCGAGCTTTTCGCCCGGGTCGAGGAGAAAGTCCCGTAGCCTCCGCCCGTGTGAGCCTGCCGGCCCTAGGGCGGGACTCTTTGCCCCATTCCGGCCTGCGGTCTCTCCCCTACAAAAGATCCTCCCGCCCGGCGTCTCTCAGAGCCTGCACCACCTCCCTGACCAGCTGGGTCTGCCCCCGGCGGCAGATCAGCAGGGCGCCGTTTTTCACCACTACGACCAGGTCTTCTACGCCGGCCAGGGTGACCGGGATGTCGGAGAACACGAAGTTTCCCGCAGCCTGTACCGACACCAGGTCCCGGGCCTGGCCTTCGGCCAGCTCCGGTCCGAACAGCTCGGCCACCACGTCCCAGCTACCCACGTCGCTCCAGGAGAAGCGGGCCGGCACCACCGCGCAGCGGTTGCTTCTCTCCATCAGCGCGTAGTCGATGGATATGCCCGGGGTTTGCCGGTAGATCGACGCCAGTGTTTCCTCCGCGCCGGCGAAAACAGGGCCGTTGCCCGGTTGAGCCGTTGCGGGCGGGCCGGGCAGAGGTGCGGAGAGGAACGGCTTGGCCACTTCGGGAGCGTGCCTCTCCAGCTCGCCCAGGAAGCGGTCCACCCGGAAGGCGAACATCCCGGAGTTCCAGTAGTGACCGCCCCGCCGCAGAAACGCCCGGGCGGTCTCGATATCCGGTTTCTCCTTGAACCTTGCCGCCTTGAATCCTCCGGCGAGCCGCCCGGCAATCTCCACGTAGCCGTAGCCGGTCTCCGGCCGCTCGGGGGTTATTCCGAAAGTCACCAGCCATCCTTCGGCGGCCAGGCGCTCCGCAGTTTCAACGTCCTCGGCGAAGGTGGCCGAAGGGCTTACGGTGTGATCGGCGGGCATGACCAGCAGCGTATCTCCCTCCGATCCCTGCGCCTTCAGGAAACAGCAGGCCAGAGCTATGGCCGGCGCCGTGTTCCTGGCCTGAGGCTCGGGAAGAATCACAATCCGGTTGGCGGGAAAGGGGAGCTTGCGCAGCAACGCCGCACACTGGCGGGAGATCGCCCGCGCGTGGTCTCGATGGGTCACCACACAGATGAATCCCTCGATGCCGAGCCCGACGGCCCGTTCCAGGGTCAGGGCGAAAAGGCTCCGCCCCTGGGCGAGGTCGAGGAACTGCTTGGGATGCTTCTCGGTAGAGGCCGGCCAGAGACGGGTGCCGGCCCCTCCGGCCAGGATTACGGCGTGCCTTACCACCGTGCTTTCCAGGGGATGGGATTGATCATGGAGCCAGTGTACTACAGAAACCAGTTTTTGAGGAGCGGATCGGATGAGGCGGGCAGGCGGCTACTCCAGCAGCTCGATCCCCACCAGCCAGAGTTTATCGTCGCGGTACACGTGCTTGTAGCGGTAGTCGCCGCGCCTGCTGAGGAACACCAGCTCGCCCTCCTCGAGGAAGAAGTCGTCCAGCTCGCGGGAAATGTCCACGGAGTAGTAGCGGGTAAGGTAGTTCAGAAGTCCGTCGAGGTTGATCTGCTCGAACAAATCGAGAAGCCGGTTGTAGGCTTCGGTCTTCCCGATCCGTTCCAGGTAGTACATCTTCTGAGCAAAGAAGAAGACGATATGGTCCCTGGTGTTGTTCATTCTGGTACTATCATCGACCTGTCACCGCGATTCCGGTTAGCTTTTTTTGCTTCTCGTTCCACAAAGCCGCAGCCTCTTTGAAGCTTGACCGCCCCAACGGGCCTCGATAGTATAGGGAGCGATACCACCGGAACGAGGAGCTGCACAATGGCCAAAGGATTTACACTGGAGATCTATCCCTGGGTCTACCTGGCCAAATACGGTCCGCAGGATCGCTGGGAAGAGAGATACGTGGAAAAGGAGCACCTGAGCCCGCAGGAGGAGGCGTCCCTGCCGGAGGAGGAGAAGCGGGAGCTGCTGGCCAGGCGCAACTCCTTCCCCGAGTTGCCCCTGGTCAACTATACGACCCAGTACGGGCTGGGCTGCTTCGAAGGCCTGAAGGCTTTCCCGCAGAAAGACGGCTCTCTGAAGATATTCCGTCCGGAGGGGAACGCCAGACGTATGGCCAGCTCTATGAAAGGCCTGCTGATGCCTCCCTACCCGGAGGAGCTGTTCCTCAAGGCTGTCCGGGAGGTGGTGAAACGCAACCGGGAGCTGGGCTTTGCGCCCAGCTACGATGCGGCCTGGGAAAAGGAGGACTTCGTTTCCGGGCATTCGGTCTACATCCGCCCCTTTGCCTACAGCGAAGCCGGGATCGGGGTCTCCTTGAGCTCTCACCCCTGGGTGATCATCATCAGCACTCCGGTAGGCTCCTACTTCAAGCCGGGCAGCTCCAAAGCGGTGACCACCAGCCGCGTGCGGGCGCACCGCGGCGGCACGGGTTGGATCAAATGCGCCTCCAACTACGTGACCAGCGCCCTGGCCAAGAAGGAAGCAGAGAACCAGGGCTACATGGAAGCCCTGTTCCTCGACGCGGAGGAGCAGAAGTACTTCGAGGAGGGCTCCTCCTGCAACCTCTTCTTCCTGCTGAAAGACGGCACCCTGGTCACCCCCTCCCTGGAGGACACCATCCTCCCCGGGATTACCCGACTCTCGGTCCTGCAGATCGCCCGGGACAGGGGCCTTAAGACCGAGGAGCGGCGCATCTCGGTGGAGGAGGTCTTCGCCGAAGCCCGGGAGGCGTTCGCCAGCGGCACGGCCGCTGGGGTCACCTACATCGAGTCGATCACCCACCGGGGCGAAGAGGTGGTTTTCGGGAACGGCAGGATGGGCGAGTTCACCACCCACGCGCTGAAGACCCTCAAAGGGATCCAGTACGGTTTACTCGAAGACCGCTACGGCTGGATGGTAACGGTCTGATACCGCCCCTTTCCTTGAGGAGCGCAAAAATACCGGGCTGCCATAGGGGAAGTCAGAATCTGGGAGCTTTGGCTCCGCCGGCCTAAAAGCTTGGGGCTTCCGGATCGATAGGCAGGCGGGAGTAGATCTGCAGCTCGAAGTCGGAGGCCGGGTACAACACTCCCCGCTGATTCAGGTAGGCCAGGTTCCTGGTCAGGCCCCGCTCGGCGGTCTGCGGGTCCCGGGACAGGAGGTCGAAACGCTCCGAAGAGAAGGTCATGTTCACCAGGGCCTTCGAATCTTTCTCGGGGTCCCGGCTCCGGTCCGCGAGCCGCTTCAAGGTCACGCCGAGATTATTGTAGACCTTCATGATGTCCTCCTCCAGGGCCTGGTGCTCGGGATTCTTGTAGATCTGCAGCAGCGGAATACGCTCCTCCCGGGCCTCCAGCAGGTTCAAGAGCCGCAGATAGTAGCCTTGAGCCGAGGAGTAGTACCCCCGCAGGTACAGGCTGTTGGCCAGGGCGTACAGGGCGTTTTCGTTCGTAGGCTTCTCGTCCACCACCTTGGAGAAGCTGAGCAGCGCCTCCTCGTATCGATCGGCCGCATAGTGAATGTAACCCATCTTGTAATCCAGGTCGGAGTCGGCGTAGCGGTTGTTCGCCGCCTTGAGGTACAGGTCGAGAGCCGGCTCGAGGTCGTGGCTGACATAGTAGTAGATATCCCCGTAGTTCTTGTAGACCAGGCCGAACTCCTTCCGGGGCCCGAAGATCCTTCTCCTCTGGGCGTCTTCGATCATGGCAATCGATCTCTGAAAATGCTCCTCCGCCAGGAGGTACTCCTCCCTGCGCCAGAAGGTCTCTCCGCGCCGGTTGTGAGCGTCTATCAGCATGGCCAGGTGCTTCTTGTCCAGGGGCTGCATCCTCTCCAGAAGGCCGATGGCTGTATCCAGGGCCAGCTCCTCCTCGCCGGGATCGTTCACGCGGCGGTAGTAGCGGGCCAGTTGGTAGTGGATGGCCGGCACATCCGGCTTGACGTCCATGGCCTTGAACAGCATGTCCTGGACTTGGTCGTAGCGGTTTTTGTCCATCCAGTACCCGGACAGCTCGGCGTAGGTCGAGGCGTACAGCTCCGGCTCGACATCCGGTTTCCTCCTCGAATCGAGGTAGGCCTTTAGAGTCACCGTCTCTTGGAGCTTGTCGGTTCGAATGAAGTAGCGCATCATGCGCAGCAGCACCTCATCGCGCTCGCCGTAGTAATCGATGATCGAGGCGTAAGCGAAACGGGCGTCGGCGTAGCGGCTCGGGTCTTCCTCGGCCCATTCGAGAAAGTTATCTCCCTTGGCCAGCAGCGCATCCCGGTCCCTCATATTCTCTTCGAGAAGCTCCTCCAGCAGCGCGTCCGCCTTCTCGTAGCCGGCTAGATGGTGGGTGAGCAGGTACGAGTAGTCCAGGATCCCCCTTCGGTCGGCGGGAAACCGGTCCAGCAGTTGATCGTACTTCTCCGCCGCGAGCTGGTACTGCCGCTGTCCCGTGAAGGCATCCGCGTAGCGGTAGAACCAACTCTTGAACAGCCAGGTCGAGGTTGCCCTGTCGAAGCTGTCGTTGGCCATCCGGTAGCGTTCCTTGGCGATCTGTCTGTAGCCCTGGCGGTAGAGGTGATTGGCGTACAGGGGCTTGTACACATAGCGGTAGCCTAGGAAGCCCAGAAGGCCGAGAAACAGCAGGCTCAACAGCACCACCCGCGCCAGGGGCAGGATGTTCTCCCGGAAGGCGTAGGCGAAGGTCCGGCGCTCCTCTTCGAAGGCGATCCCCGAAAGACGTTCAAAGCTCTTCGGCAGAACGATTCGCCTGCCCGTCAATCTGGACACCTGGCCGGCGATGGCGACCGGGGCCGCCCCCTCGATGAGCAGGGCCAGCAGCGATCGCAGTTCCTCCCCGGCCAGTCCTCTCTCTGCGATCAGCTCCTCGATGGCTAACTTCAAATTCCTGGGCAGGCGGGAAAGGCTCCTTCTGATGGCCGAAAACTGCTTTTCCGTGAAGGTGATCTCTTCCGCGCCGGCCGCGGCCGCCTGCTCGGGAACCTCTTCCTCGATTCCCGCCTCCTCGGCCGGGAGCTCCTCGGCCGCTGCCGGCGCAGCCTCTTCGGCCTTCTGCGGCTCTTCCACGGCGAAGGGCTCACCCAGACCCTCGAGGGAGAACTCCTCCAGTGCAAACTCTTCGGCCGCTTCAGGTGCTTCGGCCTCGGCTTCCAGTTCTACCTGCTCTCCTTTCGCGAAAGCCGCCTCCGAAGGCGCTTGCTCGGCCACCGGCGTCTCCGGCGAAGGGGCTGCGGCCGCTGCCGCCTCCTCAGGGGCCTGTACCGCTTCGGCTTCGCCGGGCGCCTCCTCCCCTGGAAAGATCTCCTCCTGGAGAACCCGGAGAAAATCCGCCTCCTCCTCGGACGGCTCTGCTTCCGCCGGCTCCTCCACCGCGGCTTCCTCGAAGCCTTCTGCGGGAAGCTGGAAATCCTCGGGAAGCTCGAAGGCCTCCTCGCCGAAGGCTTGCTCCGGAGGGGCTTGTTCGGGAGGAGGCATCTCGAAGGCTTCCTCACCGGCAGCTTCTTCGACCGGAGGCATTTCGAAAGGTTCCTCTGCCGGCCCTTCCTCCACCGGAAATTCGAAGGCTTCCTCACCGGCAGGCTCGGGTTCCTCCGCCTGGGCTTCCGCCTCGCCGGGCTGCGGGCCCTCCACCTCCAGGTTCTCCAGGTCGAATCCCGGCATCTCGGGAAGCTCGAACTCGCCCTCTCCGGCCTCGCCTTCCCCACCCGGCGCCTGCGCTTCGCCCTCGGGCAGGCCGAGATCCTCACCCTCGGAAGGCTCGATCAGTCCGGGAGGAATGGCGAACTCGTCAACCTCCGCGGCGGCCTGAGGCTCTTCTCCTGTTTCCAAAGCTTCCGGGGGCGGTGCTTGCGGAGGGAAAGCCTGACCGGCAGGCGCCTGTTCCCCTTCTTCGGCTTCCGGGAGCTGGAACTCCTCGGGCAGCTCTAAGGCCTCCTCCTCGCCTTCGGCCGGTTCTGCGGCTTCCGGCGGCGCGGTCTCCCCGGGCAGGGGCGCTTCCGGCGTCTCGAGCTCTTCGACCGGGAACGTCACATCCGCTGGCTTTTCGGCGGGAGCTTCCGGCTCGCCTGGAGTTTGCTCTTCGGAGGGGAACTCCAGGCCCTCGAGGATGTCCAGTCCGGCGATCTCCTCCTCACTGGCGAGGCCGGACAGGTCGATCTGTTCTTCGGCGGCGGGAGCTTCCCGTCCTGCAGGTGGACCGGCGGCTTCC
>CAYMEK010000074.1:0-5574 GCA_964389305.1 uncultured Spirochaetaceae bacterium | reverse complement strand
CAGCACCTGGAGTCCCTGCCTGCTCTTCGGTTTCCAGGAGGTCGCTCAAGCCGGCCGGCAGACCTTGCTCCGGGGGGGGCACGTCCTCGATCTCCTCGCCGCGCTCGGCGAGAACTTCCGGCTCGTCCCCGAGTTCGTTGAGTATGGTTTTGAACTGTTCTACCTCTTGCAGTGTAGGCATTTATTCCCTATCCTTTAATTTCGGTTCTCCTGCGACCGATGTTGAGATTCTCGTGCTCAAGTCGGCATTTCCATATGTCGAAGCACTAGTGTACACCCGCTGGCCGTGATTGACCATCGGGTAAGGCGATTCGAACGGCAACGATTCATGGGAAAATACAATCGACAAAACGTGTAAAAGTATAGCAAAAAAATGAAAAGCCACCAACGAGCCCTCCCGGCGGTCACCGTACTCCTGCTGCTAACATCGATTCCCCTGTTCGCCCTGGACTCTCATCTACTGGATATCCGCATCAAGGGGATACAGCAGGCCGGACCGCCGGAGTATCTCGGGACGCAGGTCCTGCTCAGCTTTCAATCCGATCGGTCGGTACGCCTGGTGGGGGCCCGCTTCGCTCACGAGGAGTACCGGATCTTTCACACCTATTTCAGGAACGAGTACGACGTGTTTCTTCTCCTTCTCGATGTACCTAAAGAGGTTGAAACGCTCACGTACAGACTCGTTGTGGATGGATTGTGGATGAGCGATCCCTTCAATCCCCGGCAGATGCAGGATGAGTTCGGTCGCAGCTTCTCGCTTTTTTCTCTGGCCAACCGGCCGCTGCCCTCCCCGGTCAGCCCGCGGATCGGAAGCGAAGGGACCGTTACCTTCCTGTTTCATTCTCTGCCGGGCCGGGCGGTCTCGGTGGCAGGGGATTTCAATAACTGGAATCCCTTCTGGAACCGCCTGGTCGAGACTCGACCCGGCGAATACCGTCTGAGCCTGCGCCTGCCGGCCGGCCGGCATTACTACTACTACCGGGTAAACGGGGAGCGGGTGCTCGATCCCATCAATCCGGAAACCGCCCGGGACTACGAAGGGTTCCGAGTCTCCACCTTCTTCCTGCCGCCCTCCTGATTCCGGGCACAAGGAGCCAGATACACCCCTGCTCCGCAATTCTCGGATCCGGCCGCCGGGAGCCGCCCCGGCGCCGGCAACGCGGATCAGCGTACAAGTCACTTTACACAACCCCTGTGCGGTATTACTTTATAACTGGAAATATAAGCTTCCTAGGACAGGATCATGTGGGATTACAGTGACAAGGTAATGGAACACTACCAGAGTCCGCAAAACGTGGGCGAGGTCGAGAACGCGGATGCCATAGGCGAGGTCGGTTCCCTGGTGTGTGGAGACGCGCTGAGGCTCACCCTGAAAATCGAAGGCGGGGTCATCAAGGACGCCAGGTTCAAGACCTTCGGCTGCGGCAGCGCCATCGCCGCGGCCAGCGCGCTCACCGAGATGATCAAGGGAAAAACCCTCGAAGAGGCTTCCAGGATCACCAACCAGGATATCGCCGCCTATCTGGGAGGGCTTCCCAAGGAGAAGATGCACTGCTCGGTGATGGGTCAGGAAGCTCTCGAGGCGGCTATAGCCAGTTTCAAGGGTGTCAAAATCACGGCCCGCGAAGAGGACGAGGGGGAGGTGATCTGTAAGTGCTTCGGCGTTACCGATACCAAGATCAAGCGCGTGGCGCTGGCCAACAACCTCCACAGCGTGGAAGAGGTAACCAACTACACCAAGGCCGGCGGGGGCTGCGGGGCCTGCGTTCCCCGGATCGAGGACATTCTGGAGGAGCTGTGGCGGGATGAAAGCCGCAAGCACACGCCCGGAGCCGGCCGGTTGACCACGGTGCAGAAAATCAAGAAGATCGAAGAGATCCTGGAAGAGGAAGTGAGGCCCGTGCTCAGACGCGACGGCGGGGATGTGGAGCTTGTCGACCTGGCCCAGAACAAGGTCGTGGTTCGCCTGATGGGCATGTGTCGGGGTTGCCTGGCCTCGGATCTGACTCTGAAAGGACTGGTGCAGGACAAGCTTCGCGAGCTGATCGACCCCACCCTTGAGGTCGTGGAAGATGAAGCCCCGTAGCGTCTACCTGGACAACAACGCCACCACGGCGGTGGCTCCCGAGGTGCTGGAGGAGATGCTGCCCTTCCTGCAAGACAGGTACGGGAATCCGTCCAGCATGTACAGCTTCGGCGGCTCCGTGCACAAGGACCTGGAGAAAGCCCGGGAGCGGCTGGCGGCCCTGCTGCACTGCCATCCCACCGAGCTGGTCTTCACCTCCTGCGGCTCCGAAAGCGACAACCACGCGATCCGCGGTCTGGTCGACGCCTACCCAGAGAAAGGACATGTCATCATCACCAAGGTCGAGCATCCGGCCGTCAAGAACCAGGCTCCCTATCTGCGCCGCAAAGGGCTGCAGGTAACCGAGATCGGGGTGGACCGCCATGGCAGCCTGGATCTGGAGGAGCTGCGGGAGGCCATCACGGTCGATACCCTGCTGATCTCGGCGATCCTGGCCAACAATGAGACCGGAGTGCTCTGTCCCATCCGGGAGATCTGCGAAATCGCCCAGGAGCGGGGTGTATTCGTGCACACCGACGCGGTCCAGGGCGTAGGCAAGGTCCCGATCGATCTCCAGAAACTGCCTGTCGACCTGCTCTCTTTTTCCGGGCACAAGTTCCACGCTCCCAAGGGGGTCGGAGGATTGTTTATCCGCCGGGGATTGAAGATCAGACCTTTCATCATCGGGGGGCATCAGGAACGCAGCCGCAGGGGCGGCACGGAGAACATGGCTTCCATCGTGGCCATGGGGAAAGCCGCCGAGCTGGCCGGAAGCCGGCTGGAAGAGGAACATACCAGGGTGCGGGAGCTGCGGGACCGGCTGGAAGACGGCATCCTCTCCCGCATCGAACACACCGAAATCAACGGCAACCGGGAGAACCGGGTGCCCAACACGACCAACATCGGCATTCACTTCATCGAGGGGGAAGCCCTGCTTCTGGCCATGGACAAGCAGGGAATCTGCGCTTCCACCGGTTCGGCCTGCGCCTCGGGGAACCTGCAGCCTTCCCACGTGCTGAGGGCCATGGGAGTTCCCTTCACCAGCATCCACGGGTCGGTGCGTTTCTCTTTGAGCGTCTATAACAGCGAAGAGGATGTGGAGTACGTGCTCGAGACTCTGCCCGGCATCGTGGAAAGGCTGCGGGAGCTTTCTCCCTTTCACTCCCTGGCCGATGTGGAGGCCTTCGGCGCCTGAGCTTTCGGCACCAGGTCACAGAAATAAAAACGTTCGTTCCTCAGCACAGTCTCCCCCCGGTCAAAACCTATGCCAGTGCCGAATATGGGACCGTCGAATACAAAGGTATGGAACTCCCCGTTCTCGCCGCAGGGATCGACCCCATCCGGCAGCTCGTTCACGAAGGAGCGATCGTAGAGCCTGCCGGCGAAGGAGCGGTCCAACACCCGCGAATCTACGCAGGTGATCACCGCCCGGAAGCCGGCCTCCAGAAAGCTGCGGCTGAGCTCCTCCGGGCTGCGCCCCCAGAGGGGGAAACGCGCCTCCATGCCCACCTCGGCCAGGTTCTCTTCCCTGTATTCCCGAATCCCTGACAGAAAAATGTCCCCGAAGACCACGGACCGGCAGCCCTTGTCCCTATGCACCCGCAACGCCGCTTCCATGCGCCGCCGGTATTCCCGATCCGAACATTTCCTGGGTATGTATACGATATCGAGTGGAAGAGCCAGGCTTTCCGCCTGAGCCCGCAAGAGCTGCTCCCGCACGCCGTGCATGCTGACCCGGCCGTAGCCCTGGGTGATGGTGCTTAGCAGCGTGATCTCGCGGCCGCCGGAGCGCAGGATCTCCTGGAGGGCCAGGGCGCTGTCCTTCCCGCTGCTCCAGGCGAGCAGCAGCGGCTCGCTGATGGGCGGGCTCCCGGCGCCGCCGGGCCACGTTTTTCCGGGCGTCGCGTTCACGAGCAGCCCGCCTGTGTCCCGCCGGCTTTCCCACTCACGAGCAGCCGGTCGTGGAACCGCAGGTCAGGCACTTGAGACAGGTCCCGCTGCGTACCAGGGTGAGATGGCCGCACACCGAACAGGGGTCCCCCTCGTAGCCCTGCAGACGGGCTATATCCCTGGCCTCCGTCGCCTCGAACGGCTCCGGCTCACCCGTCTCGGGCGCTCTGCCGTCGCCCCTGGGCGCTCCTGCGCCGCCCGCCTTTGCTCCCGCTGCCCCGCCGTCGCCGCCGGGCCCTTCCTCCTCTCTGGCTCCGTTGGTGCCGGTGGCGATGAGATCGTCCGGCTTCACCTGCACCAGGTCGGTTCGCTTCAGGTAGGTCAGGGCCAGATCGCGAAAAATGAAATCCAGCACCGAGGTGGTGATCTTGATGTTGTCGTGCCCCTGCACGATCCCGTTGGGCTCGAAGCGGGTGAATACAAAGGCATCCACGTACTCCTCCAGGGGAACGCCGTACTGCAGGCCGAGGGACACGGCGATGGCGAAGCTGTTGAGGAGGCTGCGGAAGGCGGCCCCTTCCCTATGCATGTCGAGGAAGATCTCCCCGAGGCTCCCGTCCGGATACTCTCCGGTGCGCAGGAACAGGCTGTGCCCGCCGATCTTGGCCTTCTGGGTGTAGCCCTGGCGGCGGCCGGGCAGAGGGCTGCGCCGTCCAGCCGGGCGCTGTTCTGCGGCCGGGCGCTTTGTCCGCATCTCTCGCTCCTGCGCGGCCTGCGGCGCGCGCGGTCCTGCCCTCCCATCGGCTGGCGGCGCCTGACTTCCTGCCCCGGCCTGCCTCTGCGGTGCGTCCTGCACTTCAGGCGAATCCGACTCGCAGCGCCTCTGAATGGCCAGAATCTGCCCGGCCAGCCTGGACCCGGATCCGGCCAGCGAGGACAGGGGCTGGCTCAGCTTGGATCCGTCCCGGTACACGGCGACGGCTTTGAGCATGCTCTTCCAGGCTAGGAAATAGGCGCCCTTGACATCCTCCACGCTGGCGGTATTGGGCATATTCACGGTCTTGGAGATCGCTCCCGAGACAAAGGGCTGCACCGCGGCCATCATCTCGATATGAGCCTGCCAGGGGATGCAGCGCTTTCCGATCCTGCCCACTGTGGCGGCCGTGTCGAACACCGGGTAGTGTTCCGGTCGAAGATGGGGCGAGCCTTCCAGAGTCATGGTGCCGCAGGCGTGGCGCTCGGCCTCCTCGATCTCTTCGGGGCTGAAGCCCAGGTGCCGTAGAAGCTGGAAGCCCGGCTTCCCGTAGCTCCGGCTGCTCAGGCCCAGCTGCTTCTGCAGAAATCCTTCTCCCACCACGGAGGGGGTAAAGGCCGAGTGAATGGAGAAAGCATTGCGCAGAGCCCCCTCGACCCTCTTTAGAGTCGCCTCGTTGAATCCCTTCTCCTTGAGCTTTTTCCAGGAAATCCCGGGGGCGGACTTGAGACTGCCGCTGCCGACGCAGTAGGCGGTGATCTGTTCAATCTGCTCCCGCTGCTATCCCAGCCGCCTGAGGGCCGGGGGAATCGAGCTGTTGATGATCTTGAAGTACCCGCCCCCGGCCAGCTTCTTGAACTTCACC
>CAYMEK010000073.1:0-19414 GCA_964389305.1 uncultured Spirochaetaceae bacterium | reverse complement strand
CGGGGCGTGGTTGATGAACCTGCTGATTCTGGCCGCCTACTCACCGGCACTGGCAGTGTAGGTAAAACCGCAAAGGCAATCACAACTCAGCACGGAATCAGGGGCTCCAAGAACGATCCGCACTGCGCTGGTTTCTCTGAACTTCGATCTCACTTCCCCAGACCGACCGATTGGGTGACCTCCTGTTATCCAATCGCCCGTATCAAAAGCCCGGGGACAGGAAGTCGCCGGGCACGCTCCCCCTCTGAGCCCTTCCCTCTGCAATCCCTCCACCGCCTCCACAGACGCACAGGACCTATCGACACGGCAGATTTTTTTCACCTATTCTATCCAAGGTGAAGTATAGCCAGAGAAGGGTCCCTCTCTAGGGACTATGAGCACGACGGACCGGAGGATTCCCAAGTGACGACTTTGATCCTAGTGCGGCATGGGCAGACTGCCTGGAACGTGAACGAGCGCTTTCGCGGCAGGGAGGATATCCCCCTCGATGACACAGGGCGGTCCCAGGCGGAACTTACCGCAGAGCGGATTGCCAGGCAGTGGAAACCCGCTGCAGTGTACTGCAGCCCTCTGTCGCGAGCAAGAGCCACAGGCGAGGCGATCGCAAGACGCTGCGGCGTCGCTCTGGAGGTTCAGCCTGGGCTCATCGATATCGACTACGGCAGTTGGCAGGGAATGGCCCCGTCCGAAGCCCGGCTCCTTCACCCTCGCCGCACACGGAGCTGGTACCGGGGCTCCCGATGGGCTCGTCCACCGGGAGGTGAGTCGCTGAGGGCCGTCAAATGCCGGGTTCTGCAGACGGTTCTCGAAATCGCTGCTTCTCATCCCGGCCAGACGGTCGTGACTGTAGGCCACACGGTGGTGAATCGGGCTATCCTACTCGGAGCCCTTTCGGTGGGGCTGCGCCACTTCTGGCAGCTGGGCCAGGAGCCTTGCGCCGTGAACATCATCGAGGTTGAAGGCAGCTCGTTCACGCTCCGTTCAGTGAACGACACTTGTCACTTACAGGGCTCGGGGTGAGGAACAAAGAGTCATAGCCTTTGTTCCACTCTGAAGATGATCGACGAGAAGATGGACCCATAGCATCCGGCGGCTTCGGGCGGTCTTGACCCGGGCTCCGCCTGTTGATTATATTGTTCATAACGGTGATGGAGTTCACCGGTTAAAACCGCCTTTCGGGCTGATGACTCCTACCAGTTCCCACGGAAGGAGTAAGCGGTCCGAATAGCCTTCTCCTTCCGCGTGGTGAAGGAGAGGCGGCATGACCCCGGCCACCACAATCAATCCGACTCAAAAGACCCAGGAACGGAAGGTGGGGGCAGCACGCGCTACGGATGGAATCGAGCGGGTTGATACTCCCGATCCCCTGTACCAGAAGCTCGAGCAGATCGAAGGATTCCTGCACCAGTTTGACGGCCCTGCGGGTACCGCGGAGCGCGCGGTTCGTGCGCTGAGGCAACGTTTGGCCGCAGGGCGTCTTCATGTGGCCGTCCTGGGCCAGTTCAAGCGCGGTAAGAGCAGTCTGCTTAACGCCCTGCTGGGTCAGGAGCTTCTCCCCACTGCCGTGGTGCCGTTGACCGCTGTGCCCACGTTTCTGCGCTACGGGGATGCCCTAGCTCTGCGGGCGAGTTACCGCGACGGTAGGAGGACCGAGAACCGTGAGGCCCGGAGCATCGATGAGCTCCGGCAGACTCTCGAGGGACTGGTCACCGAGGCCGGTAATCCGGGCAACCGCCTGGGGGTGTCCCAGGTGGACGTGTTCCTACCTTCGGCCCTACTGGCACAGGGGGTTGTGCTGATCGACACCCCCGGCATCGGATCCACGCTACGCCACAATACCGAAGCCACGCTCAACTTCCTTCCTCAATGCGATGCGACCTTCTTCGTGTTGTCGACGGATCCGCCGATCACCGAGGCGGAAGCCCAGTTCTTGAAGGCGGTTCGGGACAAGGTACGGAGGATATTTTTTCTGCTCAACAAGGTGGATTACCTCGACGCCGTCGAGCTCGAGCAGACTCGAACCTTCGTAAGCGGCGTACTCACGGACAAGGCGGGACTTGACCCGTCCACCCGCATCTTCTGTACCTCCGCCCGTTGGGGCATGGAGGCGCGCCAGAATCTCGATCCGCGCCTCTGGAAACAGAGCGGCCTCAAAGAGCTGGAAGAACACCTGGTCGCCTTCCTGACGCGGGAGAAGCACGACACGCTGGCGGAGGCCGTGTGTGCCAGGACAAGGACGGTGCTGGAGAAGGTTACACTGGGCACGGAGTTGGAGATGCGCTCCTGGCAGCTCCCGCTGGCCGACCTGGAGCGGAAAGCGGAGACCTTTTCTGCCAGGGCACAGAAGCTTGACTGTGAGGCAGAGCAAATAGAGGAACTCCTGGACGGTGATCGACAGCGTTTGCGGCAGAGGCTGGAAGAGGATGCTGAGGCGCTGCACGTCAAGGCGCGTGCCTTTCTCACAGAGGTGATCGCCGAGGAGGCTGGCCGTACCGAAGATCTCACCGAAGAGCAGCTTCAGAAGGCCCTGGCGGGAGCGATCCCTACGTTCTTCGGGAGTGAGATGACAGCGGCGGTGCAGCGCTTCACAGAGGCTCTGGAGGATGTACTGGAGCCTCATCGGCGCCGGGCTGAGGAGCTGGTGGCGACGCTGCAGTCCAATACGGCAGAGCTGTTCGAAGTGCCCATGAGTGTACTCACGGGAGGACAGCTGCTCGAGGATATGGAAGAGCCCACATGGGTGACTCACTCGTGGAATACGGCGCTGCACCCGGTCCCGCCGGGTCTTGTGGACCGGCTCCTGCCCAAGTCGCGACGGAAGGATCGACTCCTGAGGCGCGTGTCGCAGCAGCTAGAAGAGCTGGTGATGCGAAACGTCGAGAGCCTGCGCTGGTCTCTCCTGCAGAGGCTGGAACGGTCTTTCCTCCTCAACAAGCCGCTGGCACGCGAGCGGCTGTCAGCGATCAAGGAGGCGACCCAGGAGGCGGTGCAGCGAACGCTGGAGAAACAACGCACGGTCGAGCAGGTCTCAAGCCGCGAGCTGGCGCGACTGGAAGCAGCTCTGCGGGAGCTTCGCCGGCTCGGCGAAGGCCTGGAGTCATTCTGCCGATTCATTGACAAGGGGAAAGGGCCGGACGGACGTGCCTGCGGCCAGGTGAAAGAATGAAACGCTCCAGGCGCCGGGCCTTGACTCCCCAGCAGATCGCAGAGCGGGATGAGCAGATGCGCCCGAGCCGATTCATTGGCTACGATCACGATTCCATCGCGATACATCTGATCGCCATCGGCTCGTTCGACCTGGCCGAGAGCGAGCTGCGCCGGGCGGTGTGGCTCAACCCATTCGAACCGCGCTTCATGAAGCATTTGGCTTGGTGCCTGTACAGACAGGGCGCCTACGAAGAAGCACGGGGGTGGGTGTCTCGAGCGCTGGCAATGAGCGGCAAGGATGGTGAAAGCCGGAAGCTCCTGAACATGATCGAAGCGATGGTGACGGCGGGAGGGACTGAGGGGTGAGGTCGCTTCCGGCCCGCGCCCCGGCACCGATGGCGATGCGCATGAGACGATTCCGGCGGCTGCCGTCCGTTTGTGGAAGCGCTTGAACGTGGAACAGGGATGGAGTTCCCTGTACAACCGCCCGGGTGAAGGGCTGATGACTCCTGGAGTGAGCTAAGACGGGCATGTCGTATGCTTGCATTCACGCAGGCTCGATGCCCTCAGGAGGTTTTTCATGTTTTCCGTTCTGTTCAGTCGGGTGGAAGCAGCAGCCGAAGAGCTGAACTTTGATCAGCCTCCCTGTTTTCGCGATCTCAACCTCGATCAGGTAGTCGACCGCCTGACGACCGGGAGGAAGGAATACGGTCTCAAACCCTTCTTCTACACACTCCTGCGCAACCAGGAAGAAGTCCTCTATCGCCATGAGGTGTTCCAGGATCTGGAGAAGGAGCATCTGTTCGCGGCGGTCACGTCCTTTGCGGCCGAGATGCGTGCGATGCGCCGACATCTCGCCTTCGCGGAGAAGCTTGACTATCGGTACGAAAACAAGCGCTGGCTGCTGGACGGCATCGACGTGTATTGCCGCGCCGTGAGCACCCTGGCACAGGAGTTACTCGATGCGGACATCGGCTCCCGCGGATTCGCCGCCCTTCGGGATTATGTTCGATGCTACGTCCAGAGCGGCCCGTTTCATTCCCTGCAGGCTGAAGCCGCGGAGCTGAAGGAGGAGCTGTCGAAGATACGCTACTGCCTTCTGATCAACGGTCTCGCGGTGAAGGTGCGCCGGTATGCATCTGAGCAAAACTACGCCCCGGAGGTCAAGCACACGTTCGCCAAGTTCCGACACGATGCACAAAAGAGCTATCTGGTCGACATCAGGAGCTCAGCAAACCTGAACCACGTGGAAGCGATGGCCCTGGACTGCGTGGCCCGGCTGTTCCCCGAGGTCTTCGCCAGGCTCGACGAGTTCTGCGATGAAAACCGTGAGTTTGCGGATGCGGCGATCGTAGCCTTCGACCGCGAGGTACAGTTCTACGTTTCCTATCTGGAATTAATCACTCCTCTGAACCGGGCCGGGCTCGAGCGCTGTTACCCCCGGCTGGCCTCTTCCGTCCCGGACACCTATAATTGTGGAGGGTACGATCTGGCTCTTGCCTGCAAGTTGGTTGCCGAGGGTGGCAAAGTCGTGTGCAACGACTTTCACTTGAGCGGTGAAGAACGTGTGCTGGTGGTCACCGGCCCCAACCAGGGGGGCAAGACCACCTTCGCCCGTGCCTTCGGCCAGATGCACTACCTGGCCGCCCTGGGCTGCCCCGTTCCGGGACGCGAAGCACGTCTGCTTCTCGCCGACGATGTATTCACGCACTTCGGAAAGCGGGAGAACCTGGCCGAGTTGCGGGGCAAGCTGGAGGACGATCTCCTGCGGATCCACGCTATCTTGACCCGGTCTGCCGCACGCAGCGTCATCATCATGAACGAGATCTTTACCTCCACGACGGTCCAGGACGCCCTGTTCCTGAGCAGGAATATCCTGGAGCAGGTATTCGTAAAAGGCTCCCTGGCTGTGCTCGTCACCTTCCTGGACGAGCTGACCGCTGCAGGGCCGCACACGGTCAGCATGGTCGCAGCAGTGGACCCGCGCGACCCCATGGTACGGACTTTCAAGGTGCTGCGGGGCCCAGCTGACGGTCTAGCCTATGCCCTGTCAATGGCCGACAGGCACCGCCTGACCTATGAATCCATCAAAGAGAGGGTACGGACATGAACGTGTTTCTCATGCACAGGGACAAGGATTTCGATGAGCAGGCGCAGCTGCCGTGGAACGAGCAGGCGCTGCGGGAGGATCTGGGATTGGAAACCCTTCTACAGGCCATGTCCTGCGGCGACGAGCTCATCGACGCGGTGGCACGGAGAGCCCTTCTGTGCAGCCTCATGGAGGTGGAAGCCATCCACTACCGCCAGAGGATCCTAGCGGACTGCATCAACCATCCGGAGGTCGTTCGTGGACTCTACAACCTTGCCGGGGAAGCGATCGAGCGCAAGAGGAAACACTACCTGGGGGTGTTCTCCCGGTACCCCTCTTCGATCCTGCACGGTTCGGTCGACCTGCTCAACGAGTACATGGAGATGCTCAGGGAACTGCGCGTTATCGCGGAGAACCACGGCGTCGCCTTCCGGTCCCAGGGGTTTACCTCCCTGTTCGGCATGCTGCGCCGGGAATTAAGCGAGGAGTATCTGGCCATCGTGTTCCAGCAGTTGAGGGAGCTGCAACTCCCAAGGGGCGCCCTGGTCAGAGCCCGATTGGGCGACGGCAACAAGGGCAAGGACAACGTGCTTCTCCGACCTAACAAGAGCCGCGGCTGGCTGAAACGTCTCCTGTCCAGGGCGCCGGCCACCTTCTCTTTCCGCATCGCTGACCGGGACGAAAGCGGAGCCAGGGCACTGGGAGAAATACGGGACCAGGGGATCAACCCGGTGGCCAATGCCCTGGCCCAGTCCGCAGACCACGTCGTGGGTTTCTTCACCATGTTGCGGACGGAGCTGGCCTTCTATGTGGGCTGCCTGAATCTGCATGAAGAGCTGGCGCGTAGGAGTCAGTCGATCTGCATGCCCGACCCGGTGCCCGCCGACGAGCGCGTGCATACCTGCTCAGGATTGTACGACCCTTCCATGGCCCTAACTATGGAGGACACGGTAGTGGGCAGCGATGTAGAAGCGGACGGCAAACAACTGGCATTCATCACTGGGGCCAACCAGGGTGGAAAGTCCACCTTCCTCCGCAGCATCGGCATAGCCCAGCTCATGATGCAGTGCGGGCTGTTCGTGGCCGCGCGGTCCTTCCGGGCCAACATCTGCCGGGGAGTATTCACCCACTACGGGCGGGAAGAGGATCCGAACATGAAGAGCGGGAAGTTCGACGAGGAGCTCGGCAGGATGAGCGAAATCGTAGAGCACATCAGGGAAAACTCCCTCGTCCTGTTCAACGAATCCTTTTCCGCCACCAATGAGCGAGAGGGTTCGGAGATCGCCAGGCAGATCGTGACAGCTCTGCTTGACAAGGCGGTCAAAGTGTTCTTCGTTACTCATATGTACGAGCTGGCCCGTGGCTTCTATGATCGCAACGGTTACGGGGGGACCTTTCTTAGGGCGGGACGGCGGGAGGACGGGACCAGGACCTTCAAGATGGAGGAAGGCGAGCCGCTGGAGACCAGTTACGGCAGGGATCTGTACGAGCGGATCTTCGCAGCCGCAGAGCGGGCGCAGATCCGCTCTGCGTAGACCGGTACAATGTATATCGAGGAGGGAAGATGAAGAGCGTAATTGCGAGCGTGCGAGCCCTGGAGATTCTGGACTCCCGGGGCAACCCGACGGTGCGCGTATTCTGCGCGCTGGACGACGGTGTCGTAGTCTCCGCGTCCGTGCCCTCCGGGGCATCCACCGGAGAGAACGAGGCGGTGGAGCTGCGGGATGGAGACAAGAAGCGCTACGGAGGCAAGGGGGTGCTCAAGGCGGTCAGGAACGTAAACGAGACGATCGCGGCCAAGGTGGTCGGGATGGACCCCCGCCGCCAGGTGGAGATCGACCGGCTAATGATCGAGCTGGACGGCACGGCCAACAAGGGCAAGATCGGGGCGAATGCGATCCTGGGCGTCTCGATGGCCGTGGCTCGGGCCGCGGCGGCTTCCATGGGTCTGCCGCTTTATGCGTATCTCGGCGGGGCGACCGCGGTCCGGCTGCCCGTGCCGATGATGAACATCCTCAACGGCGGCAAGCACGCGGACAACAGCGTCGACTTCCAGGAGTTCATGGTTATGCCCGTCGGCGCTCCCACCTTCGCCGAGGCCCTGCGCTACGGCACCGAGACTTTCCACGCCTTGAAAAAGATCCTGGCCCGCAAGGGCTATGCCACCAGCGTGGGCGACGAAGGCGGCTTCGCGCCGAACCTGAAGAGCAACGAGGAGGCCTGCGAGGTGATCGTCGAGGCGATCCAGGCTGCAGGGTACGCTCCTGGCAAGGACATGGCCATCGCCCTGGACCCGGCCGCCAGCTCCTTCTACGAGGCCGGCGCCTACGACCTGGCCAAGAGCGGCCAGGGCACCAAGTCGAGCGGAGAGCTGACACAGCTGTACGCGGAGTGGATCGAGAAGTACCCGATCGTCTCGATCGAGGACGGCCTGGCGGAAAACGACTGGACGGGGTTCCAGGCGCACACCGCAGCCCTTGGTGAGCGGACCCAGATCGTGGGGGACGACTTGTATGTGACCAACACAAAGTTCATTGCTCGCGGCATCGAAGAGAGATCTACAAACGCGGTACTGATCAAGCTCAACCAGATCGGAACGGTGACCGAGACGGTCGAGGCGATCCACCTCTGCCGGAGGGCCGGTTGGGGGTTCGTGATCTCCCACCGCAGCGGAGAGACCGAGGACGACTTCATGGCCGACTTCGCTGTGGCCATGGGCGGAGGACAGATCAAAACCGGCTCGGCCTGCCGGAGCGAACGGATCGCGAAGTACAACCGGTTGCTTGAGATCGAAGCCGAGCTAGGGAAAGCAGCCGTGTTCGAAAATCCCTTGGGATGATACCCGGAGCCGCCTTTTCGCCCGAACGCTGCCCG
This sequence comes from uncultured Spirochaetaceae bacterium, assembly GCA_964389305.1. Classification (GTDB taxonomy): domain Bacteria; phylum Spirochaetota; class Spirochaetia; order SZUA-6; family DRHE01; genus CAYMEK01. The sequence goes on along the minus strand of CAYMEK010000073.1, from coordinate 11,304 downwards.
GCCACTTCGAGGATTTTGTGGTGAGTAAGGACCAAAGCAAACAGGCTATCTCCTTCGTGCTTCTGCTGGGAGTGGTGAGCCTATTCGCGGATATGACCTACGAAGCGGGGCGCAGCATCAACGGCCCGTACCTCGCCCTTCTCGGAGCCGGAAGCCTCGCGGTGGGGATTATAGCCGGAGGGGGTGAATTCCTGGGCTACCTGTTACGCCTGTTCTCCGGCAGGCTTGTGGACCGATGCAGATCCTACTGGCCCGCCGTGCTTATCGGTTATGGGATCAACCTGTTCGCCGTGCCGGCGCTGACCCTGGCGGGAAACTGGCCCATGGCCGCAGTCCTCATGGTCGCCGAGCGTATCGGAAAGGGGTTGCGAAATCCTCCCCGGGACGTGATGCTTTCAGCCGCCGGCAGCGCCGTCGGGCAGGGTCGGGCCTTTGGGTTTCACGAGGCGATGGACCAGGTCGGAGCAACCGTCGGGCCGCTGCTGGTCGCGCTCCTCCTCGCCCTTCGGGGAGGCTACCGACAAACCTACGCCTGGCTTCTGGTCCCGGCTGTAATTGCCATGGGTGTGGTTATCACCGGGCGGGTGGTATTCTCAAAACCCGAACGCTTTGAGCAGGCCGGCGGCAGAGAGGAATCCGGATCCAAAGGTCCCTCTCATCTTCCCAGCACCTACTGGCTCTTCATGGCGGCAATGATGCTCGTTGCAGGAGGATTCGCGGATTTTCCTCTCGTTGCTTTCCATTTCTCCCAGGCCGAGATCGCTGCCCCAGGCATGATCCCCGTCCTGTACGCCACCGCGATGGCCGTGGATGCGCTAAGCGCCCTGCTGCTTGGAGCGCTCTTCGACCGAATCGGCGCACGGACTATGGGGATCGGCGTGGCCGTGGCCCTGCCGTTCAGCCCCTTCGTGTTCGCCTTCCGCGGCACCGGTGCGCTGCCGGCCGCCTTCGCCGGCATGGTGCTGTGGGGGGTGGGGATGGGCGCCCAAGAGTCGGTTATGCGGGCCATTGTCGCCAGGATCGTTGGCTTCGGGTCGCGGGGACAGGCATTCGGGTTGTTCAACGCCGCCTACGGCGCCGCTTGGTTCGGCGGAAGCGCGCTTCTGGGTTACCTGTACGGCTTTTCGATCGGCACATTGATTGCGTTCTCCACGATCGTACAGGCAGCGGCTCTCCCATTGCTGATCGCCATGTCGAGGCGTCTGGGACCTCCGGTTCCGGGCACGGGAGCTAGGAGGGAAGCTTGAGCGAAGACAGGACAAGTCCATTGGGGAAGTCCAAGCGACGTCTGTCCAGACGTCCCGAGAAGCACATTGCCTTTTTCCGTCTGGTGGAGGCCTGCAGCGAGGAGGAATGCCCCCTCTGCTTCCTGGTTCGCCGGAGGGTGGAGCAGTATTTCGACGGCCTTTTGTACGAGAAGGTCAACGATCGGGAGCTACGCCGCCGCTTTCGCAGTGCCGGAGGGTTCTGTAACATGCATTCCTTCCAGTTCATGGGCTATCACGACGGCTTGGCCGGATCGATTTTCTACCGGGACCTCCTAGCCACTTGGCTGGAGCGGCCATCGGCGTTCCCGGTGCAGGCCTCCTCCGGAGCCCTGCCGGGTTGTCCGGCCTGTCGCGAAAAGGATCAGACGGAATCGACCTACCTGACGCTGGTGGCCGGGCATCTGGAGGATGAACAGCTGAGGCAAGCGCTGCTCAGCTCGGACGGTCTGTGCCTTCCCCATTTTCAGGCCCTCACAAGCCGACTGAAGGAGGACAGGCGAACCGTACCGGGGTGGCTGATGGAGTTTCAGCGTGGAGTAGTGGAGTGGCTGGTGGCGGAGCTCGGCACGTATCTGGAAGCCTGCAACTACTCTCTCGGCAACGCCCGGCCTTCCCTCAGTCCGGAGCAGGAACTCGCCTGGAAGCGGGCTGTACGCAAGGCCGCCGGATTTCCCGCGATTCCCGAGAAGCCCTGAACCGCGCCGGTCCTTGTGCCATTGCCAGTGCCGGTGAGTAGGCGGCCAGAATCAGCAGGTTCATCAACCACGCCCCGCCGCACGATTCGTTACACCAGGGTTTCCAACCGGGCCGGGATCAGGTCCTTCGGCGTGGGGCGATCGACGGAGGGAAAACCATACACCCATGGACGGCGGGCGAGGGTAAAATTCGCCGGAGAGTCTTCAGGAAAAATTGGTCAATGGACGCCTCAGGTCTGTAAGAGGAGTTAAACAATAAACTGAATAGCTACGATGATTCTGGTATTGTCAAACCTAATCTACAACTTCTCAAGATGCCGGATATTTCTCCCCTTACAATAACCCATCCACGCCTAAGAGACACCCTTGAAAGACGCTGGTTTGATGCACAGAAATGTCGCCATCATAAATGCTATCTAGCCTCTATAATACTGATGGGCAGTATACTCTAAGGGCTTCTTCTGGCCCGCGTCTCCGTGGATCCTTCAACAGCATATAAGAGACTCTAACATAATGACTTGATATTGATTCTTGAACGAGAGATACTACCGATAGTCCTTATCTGGGAGGGGGCTATGATGGTAGAAGATCTCGTTCCTGACGACTTGTGGAAGGAGATCGAGCCATTACTCCCGCCAACCAAACCGCGCAGATCCCGAAATCCCGGTCGAAAACCCATGGAACGCCGACGAGCTCTGATGAGGATTCTGTATGTATTACGAAGCGGGATTCCCTGGGAAATGCTGCCACAAGAACTGGGATGTGGCGCAGGGATGAGCTGCTGGCGGTATCTGCGCCAGTGGCAGGAGCAGGGAGTATGGCAGAAGATCCACGAGGTGCTTTTGGCCCGGCTTCGAGGAGCCAACAAAATCGACTTTTCTCGGGCAGTGGTCGACAGCTCCTCGGTGAGGGCTGTATTGGGGGGGCAAAAACGGGGCCGAACCCCACGGATCGCAGGAAAAACGGCACGAAACACCACCTCATCGTGGAAGCTCAGGGGATTCCCCTTGCGGTCCGTATCACGGAGGCGAATCGGCACGACGTGACCCAGTTGTTGGCGTTGGTGGAAGCGATTCCGCCGATCCGAGGCAAGAGAGGTCGGCCCCGACGAAGACCTGAGATCGTTCAAGGTGATTGCGGATATGATTCCGAACCGTATCGTCGCCAATTGCGGTCTCGTGCGATTATCCCTCTGATCCGCAAACGCGGAACAGAGCATGGCAGCGGATTGGGAAGCTACCGCTGGGTGGTAGAACGCACTCTGTCGTGGCTGCATCAATTTCGACGACTTCGTGTTCGCTACGAACGGCGTGACGATATTCATGAAGCTCTTCTCGTGCTGGGGTGTATCATGATTTGTTGGTCCGCCCTCGTATCATGGAATCCATTATATTAGAGTCTCTTAGTCAGTCGTTTCAATTCAGAGATCTTTTTCATAGCAAAATCCTTTCCCGGCCCATCTTTCCGCCGCTACTCGAGATTGGCGTGGCGTTCCCACAGATCTGATAGATCGGTTATCCCCTTGCGCCCCATGATCATCAGCGCGACTGCATCGCCGAATACGTACAGAGCCTGTTCGAACAGGCTGGTCATGATCTGCTGCGAAGGGATTTCCCCCTCTCTGTTCAGCCGGGTCTGCACCGGGATCCGCACGAAGATATCGGTCAGGGGGCGTAGGGAACTGTCCGGATTGCTGCCGATATGAGCGATCCGGGCACCGTGCTTCTTTGCCACGCCCGCGATCGCCACCGGAACCACGGACTCGCCGGAGCCGGAGCCCACCACCAGCAGGTCCCGCTCGGTGATTGCCGGCTCGGCCAGATCGCCCACGAACCAGGCCTGAACCCCCAGGTGGTTGAGCCGTTTGACCATGGCCTGCAGCGACAGGGCTACCCGGCCCACACCGGTGAAAAAAACCTTCTCCGCGGCCAGGACGGTATCAGCGAAAGCCCCTGCCTGCTTTTCGTCCACCGCTTCGAGGGCGGTGCGGATCTCGTTCAGGATGAGGGTCCAGTTTTCTTGGAACGGATCGGGCTGTTTCATTCGGCCACCCACCGGCGCCAGTATTCCACGGAAGAGCGCATATTGTCCATAAACTCCAGCTCCTGAGGATAGTAGGCGGACACGCGCAGCTCGAAGGCCAGGAGGATCTCCCCCGCCGCGGAATCTTCGATCGCCTGGACGACTTCATCCCCGCGGATGATGCCCCGGCGGTTGTTCTCCGGGGTGAACGGCCAGTGGCGGCTGGCCTCCAGATCGGTCTGCTGGCAGTCGATCACATCGCAGTAGGCGCCGTAGCGGCGGATCCAGGCCAGATGATCCGCCTCTTCCGGGATCCCGCCCCGGTAGCGGTGCCCCATGTCCAGACAGATCCGCATCGGGATGGCCATGTCGGCGCAGCGTTCCAGCACCGCGTCGTTTTCCGCGAAGGTCGCGCAGCTCTCTCGGGGCACGCTGGTGGCCTCATAGGAAAGTGCTTGCAAGCCCTGCTCGGCCCCGTACTCGGCCAGGCGATGGTAGGCCTGGATCGCGCCCTCGATGATCTGTGCGCGGATCTGCGGATCTTCCTGGGAGGCGACCGTGAGGATGGCGAAGCAGGTGCCGAAGCTCCTGCCGCCCAGGTAGGCTGTCTGGCGGATCGCCCGGCCGAAGAAGGCCTCCGCCTCCCGGCGGCAGTACGCGTCGGGATGACCCAGGTAGTGCTGGTGCCCGTGATGCCCGCCAAAGCTACAGAGGATCCGTACGCCGTTTTTCTGGCAGGCTTCGAGGGTACGGTCGCAGAGCCGGCGCTGCAGCTCCCAGGGCAAGTTCGGATCGATCAGGTCGATGTTGAACATCACCTTTTTGATACTCAGCTCCCGGCAGATGCGCGTCCACTGTTCGGGTTCGTCATAGCGGTTGGTGAAGCAGTTGCAGTTGAATCCGAGTGTAATTTGCGCCATTTTCCTTCCTTCTCGTTCAGATGCAGGGCGTTTCAGGATTCTCCGCCGTCGGGAAACTCCACCACGATTTTGATGCCCCGCTTGCTTTCGGCTACGTCGAATGCCTCGACGATCTGGTCGATCGTGAACGTGTGGGTAATCAGCCTGTCCGCGTCAATCTTTCGCTCCGGCAGCAGTCGCAGCGCCTCCCGGCTGTCCTCCGGGAGGGAGGATGAGGCTCCGCCGATGAAGAACTCCTTGTAGTGCAGGGCGTTGGAATCCAGCGTGATCGTGTTGGCTCCTTTGGGAAGGCCTCCGAAGAAATTGATCCGGCCCCTTGGAGCAACCAGGCGTGTGGCCAGCTCCTGAGCCTGCGCCGAAGGCGCGCAGACGTAGATCACGTCGGCCCCTTCTCCATGGGTCTCCTCCATGACGATCCGTTCCAGATCTTCCTCGGAGGAGGCGACGGTCCGGTCGATGGGAAAACGCTTCGCCGCCAGCTCCAGGCGCGGACGGCTTCGCTGGGTCAGGATTACCTTGCCGGCGCCGTTCGTGCGGGCCAGCTGGGAGTGGATGATCCCAGCCGGTCCGGCGCCGAAGATCAGAACCACATCCCCTTCCCGGACCGGGCTGTTGCGCTGTCCGTTGAGGCAGCAGGCGATGATCTCGGACATCGAGGCCTGGCGGAAGCTCAATCTTTCGGGGATCGGGTTGACGAAGCCCAGGCGAAAGATGTTCTGCGGAACGGCGAAATACTCCTGGAACCCGCCGTTGACCTTGTAGCCGAGGGAGGGAAAGGGCTTCAGGCAGACATTGGGGTGACCGGCCCGGCACATGCGGCATTCCCCGCAGCCGTGTCCGGGAGCCACGCAGACCCGGTCTCCCTCCCGAACACCCTTCACGCCGGGGGCCACGGCCTCCACGATGCCGGCAATCTCATGTCCGATCACCACCGGATACTCGGCTCGGTGATCTCCCTTTCGATAGATGCGAAGGTCCGTTCCGCAGATGGCGCAGGCCTGTACCTTGACGCGGATCGAACCGGCCGGCACCTCCGGCAATGGAAGCTCCTCGAGTCTCAAGTCACCCTTGGCGTGTACGACGGCTGCTTTCATATTTTCACCATGACCTTTGTAAAGTACAGGTCCCCGGAGACCATGCGGCGGATCATCCCCGGCGCCTGCTCCAGGGAGATCTCGTGGCTGATCAGTTTCCTGACGGGGAAGCTTCCCCGGCTGAGCCTTTCCCGCACAAAATACTCCTCCCCGCTGAGGTTGTATCCCCAGCAGCCCTGGAGGCCGATCTCCTTACGCATCAGCCGTTCGAAGCTGGACAGGGGAATCACCGTGTCCCTGGTGTCTCTTCCCACCACCGTGATCCGGCCCAGGTCTCGCACGGTTTCGACGGCCGAGAGAAGCGCTGCCGCTGAACCGGCGGCTTCGAAAGCCGCGTCAAAACCGGTGTTGGAGCCGTCCTCCGACGGGGATCCCGCGCCGCCACCGGCTGAACCACGTGCTCCGCCGCCTGCGCCTCCCGGCTCCCGGGCATCGAGCACCTCCTCCAGTCCCACAGAACGGGCCGTTTCCAGGCTCTCCGGTCGTATGTCGGCGATCGCCACGCGCCTGGCTGCGAACACTTCGAGCCAGAGTGCAATGAGGATGCCGATCGTGCCCGCTCCATAGACGATTGCGCTCTGTCCCGGCTGAAAGCCGGAGCGGCGCAGCACGTGCAGGGCCACGGCGATCGGTTCGATGAAAGCACCGACGCGCAGATCCAGCTCTTCAGGCAAGGGGAACAGGTTGTCCTCCGGAACCAGGCAGTACTCGGCAAAGCCGCCGTCGTTCCGGGAACCGAGGAACTGGTAGTTGGTGCAGTGAAACGGCTGCCCCGTGGCACAGCCGGCGCAGCGGCCGCAGGGGATTATCGGCAGAACCGCCACCGCCTGTCCCGCCTGGAATCGCTTCGAGCCGGGAGCCGGAGTCTCGACCACGCCGGAAAACTCGTGGCCGAGGATCATCGGGTGATGATACGAGCCGGTGACGGCGAAGCGGGGCAGATCGGAGCCGCAGATGCCGGCGTGGCGTACCCTGATCCGCGCCCAACCGGGTTTCACCGGGGGATCCGGCCAGTCGCTTTCGACCCGGTAGTCGCCGGGGTCGTGGAGGACCAGAGCCTTCATATTGCCTCCCCCATTTTCCGTGCTGGTACTTCCACCCGGTGTATCTCGATTTCCTGCTCTTGCAGCCCGGCGAGCTCTGATTGTGGAAGGGAGTCATCGGTGATCAGAACATCCACCTCACCCCAATCGCAGATCTTGAATATCCCCTGCCGGCCGAACTTGGTGGAATCCGCCAGGAGGAATCGTCTCTTGGCCTGGCGAATCATCAGCTGCTTGACTTGGCTGCCGGTCATTACCGAATTGCTGATCTGGTCGAGAGAGAATCCTTTGGCCGAGAAGAAACAGCAGTCCACCATCACCTTGCTAGCATTCTCTATAGTCAGAACCCCGTCGAACGTGTTGCCGTCCTTGTCCAACATGCCGCCTAGGAGCAACAGCTCGATGTTCTTTTTGTCGTTCAGCTCCAGGAGCACGTAGAGGCTGTCCGTTATGACCAGGAAGCTCTTGCTCGTGGCTGCCGAGAGCTGTTTGGCCAGTTCGCCGCAGGTGGTGCTGCCGTCGATGTACACGGCCTCCCCCCCGTTCAGGAACTCCACCGCCCGGCGGGCGATGGCCTGCTTGCGCTCCAGCTCCTGCACCTGCCGGGAAACGAAGGACTGTTCTTCGTACATTTCTTCCATGGCCACGGCACCGCCGTGAACCTTTCGCAGCAGCCCCTCGGCGGCCATGCTTCGAATATCCCGCCGGATGGTCATGTCACTGACCCCCAGAGCATCCTGCAACTCGGAAATTGTTACCGTGGACTGTCGGTGGAGGAGATCGAAGATGATCCGTTTTCTGGTCTCGTACATCGATTGAGCTACCCGCCATCATCATTGTCGAATGTATCAACAAAAGTCAACAAAAAATGTTGTAAAATGTGAATTTTTGTTGATTATTCCTTGACGGCGCCGAGCATTCTGATATCATCGATTCAACATGATCGCACTGGGCCTGGATATCGGAACTACCGCAGTCAAGGCAATCGCCTTCGACGAACGGGGTCAACAGCTGGCCTCCGCACATCGGGAATACCCGCTTCAACGACCCAAACCCGGCTACTACGAGCTCGATTCCCGGCATATGTCGAAGGCGATCCGAGAGGTAATCCGGGGTGTTGCAGAATCCGTGGGTCTGGGCAGCATCCGGGCTATCGCCTCCTCCGCCCTAGGCGAAGCGGTGCTACCGATCGATTCAAAGGGTAACCCTCTGTACAACACGGTGGTGGCACTGGATCACAGAGCCACGGAGCAGGCGCAGGCTTTGGCGGCGATGATCGATCCGTCTGCGTTTTTTCGGCTCACGGGGCAGAGCCTGCATCCGATCGCCACGATATGCAAGATCCTCTGGTGGCGGGACCGGGAACCCGAAATTTTCGATCGGGCCGGCAAGTTCCTGTGTTGGAACGACATGCTGGCGGTACTACTGGGTATCGATCCCGGAATTTCTCCGTCCCTGGCAGCCAGGACTGGCCTGTATGACCTTCGACAGGGCGGATGGTCTGAGCGGCTTCTCGATTTGGCTCACTTGAAAGAGGATCAGCTGGCTCGGGTCGTACCTGCGGGCCGGGTGGTAGACAGGGTTTCAGCGGCGGCGGCTGAACTGCTGGGTTTGGCCAGGGACTGCGTGTACGTCTCCGGAGGGTGGGATCAGGTCTGCGCAGCCTTGGGGTGCGGAGCAGTGGAAGAAGGGATCGTCGTGAACTCAATGGGTAGCACCGACAGCCTGAACGCGACCTATGTCGGCATAAATACGACCGACCCGATGCTGGAGGCTCACTTCACCTGCACCCCCGCCGTGGCACAGGACCTGTACTGTACCAACGCATTTTCGTTGAGCGGAGGGAATCTGCTCACCTGGTTCCGGGATCATCTGGACACCGAGCGGGCCGAGCGGCTGACGGAGGCGGGCAAGGACTACTTTGCCGAGCTGGTCGCCGATGCCCTGCGGAGTGAGAGTCCGGTTATGGTGCTGCCCCACTTTTCCGGAAGCGGCACCCCCCACATGGACCCCCATTCCCGGGGAGCAATGATCGGCCTGTCCCTGGCCACCACGCGGCGCGATATCGCTTTGGGCATAATCGAGGGGATCGCTCAGGAGATGGCGCTCAACCTCGAGGCTCTCGAGCAGGCGGGCATTCCGGTCCGCCAACTGTACGTCGGAGGCGGGGGAGCTCGCAGCCACGAACTGGTGCAGTTGCGGGCGGACGTCTTCAACCGGTCCGTTACTCCTCTCCGTGTCGAAGAAGCCGGTTGTCTGGCGTGCGGCATGCTCGGAATGTGCGCCTTGGAACCGTCGATTCGTGTGGAACAGCTCGTCCTTTCCTGGGTCCGAACGGGGGCAATCGTTGCCCCCCGGACCGAGCGGGCAGCCAGCTATCACAGCAGCAGAAAGAGCTACGCCAGCCTTTATTCGGCGCTTCGACCACTATTCACCGACTCATCAGCGTAGTCTTTCAAAACTCTGTAGTACTTCATCCACGGACGTTGGGGTTACCGGCATTTTCTAAATTGGAATCATTCCCATGCGCATGGGAGCTGACAAGATCCGGTTGCTCTAGGGGATCAACCAGATCTATCCTGCCAATTCTTCCACCTTTACAGACCTGCCCGACTGCACGCTCCGCAAAATGGCCGCTATAATCCGGTGTGCCTCGACCCCATCAGCGAGGGAAGGGAAGGGTTCCATCTGCCCGAGTACAGATTTCGCAAAGCAACTAAGCTCTCCCCAGTAGCCCCGCTGATAATGACCACCGGCCCACCAATAGGTGATGTTCCCCGACACGGTGTGGCGATGTCGAAATCCGAAGGTTCGCAATCCCCTGCCTTGGGCGAATTTATGTGCTGAAGACATGACTTCGACTTCGGAGGAACCTTCGATGACGATGCCCGACCTGCTACCCGTTGCGTATACACCTTCGAAGCAGTCTGCCCAGCTTTGACCTGAATTTACGTTCGACTGAAATACCCCACCGGTCTTGAATAGGCCCGATACAGCTACTGCGAGATTGGAGTGTCCTCCATCTGCGCTGTAAGCGCTGAGAGAGTCGATATCCCCTCTGAAAAAACGAGCCAGGTCGATCATGTGAATGCCCTTGAAGCACAACATCTCCACGAAGCTTTAATATGGTCCACAGCCGTGCATCAGGGTGATAGAGGAGAAGGAACCGAAATCCGTGCCGACCATATATTCTCTGGCAAGTACATAGGCAGGGGCGAAGCGCTTCATGAAACCGACTTGGCCCCAAGTATTATGCTTCCGGGCTGCGTCCCGTAGGGCTAACGCCTCCGACAGATCTGCGCCTAGGGGTTTTTCAATGAAGATGGGAATCCCCCGTTCAAGGACCGTCAGTCCAACTTGTTGATGAATCTCCGGGGGACCGCAGATGCAACACGCATCGGTGTGGATTTCATCCAGCATCTGTCCGACATCGGTATACAAGTGCCTCACGCCGTACTTCCTGGCCCAGTATTCGGCGTTCTCCCGGTTGAATCGGTACACCAGGGCTACCAGATCAAATTCGGGAATAAGCGGGATGTTGGGATAGAGGGACTCCGTGGCGTGCGTCCCGATGCCAACAAAAGCAATGCGGGCTGATGTGCGATCAGGCAATTTTTCCTCCATAAAATGTGTAAAATAAGTGTTTCATCCATTTGATCTCTTAGGAGACGTGCTTCATACTTTCTCATCTCTCTGGCCAACGGACATGGTGCTACGATTCTTCGTGCGGCTCCTCATAGAAACTTACTACCTTGGGCAACTTGCCTCAAGTGTTTTCCTAGGGATCGCGGGCATGGCATATTATTTTCACAAAACTGCAATCCGAGAAGATCTCGTCCGTTGGCAAAGATCAAGATACTGGAGAAATATCAACGATGGATCGATGCGCGGAAGCACTGCCATCTTTCTCATGCCCACATACAGATGGCCAGAAAGCTGGGCTTGAATCCCAAGAAGTTGAGCAGCCTGGCCAACACGAAGCAGGAACCCTGGAAATTGCCCTTGCCCGAGTATATCGAAGAGCTGTACATCAAGCATTTCGAGAAAGACCGCCTTGAAAACATCGATCCATCGAATAGATGGTGAGGGATTATCGCAAGAAGAAACGGTAGCGCAAGTACGGCGAATCGAAGGAAAAAACAGATTCTTCCGGCGAGGGAGAAGAGCAGCAACAGTAATGGTTCTGTATTCTCTCTTCATTGAGTGCCTGTTTTTCGTCAAGTAGTAATCCCCAAAAAGATCATCCAAAATTCCCTGTCAAC
>CAYMEK010000072.1:11872-19784 GCA_964389305.1 uncultured Spirochaetaceae bacterium | reverse complement strand
GTCGGGTAGCTCACCAGATGATCTTGATAATCCTCGACGCGGTATCTCTTGCCCTTCGACAGCACCTTGTGCCCTTCCCTTTCCAGAAGCTTTTTGTGCGACTGCGCTCCTCCGGGGTACTTGTCATTCAGGTAGCCGTCCGCTTTCAGGGTCCGCCAGTAGGGGATCTTCAGATTCCCGTTCTCTCTTCTCGATTCCTCGACGGCATTTGCCGCGGTCATGATGAAAATCCCCGTTGTCAGAGAGCAGCAGCCACTGACGCCGTGCCTCGCCGCCAGGGCCCGGCAGATCTCGACGATCGTCGTAAGCCTGCCGTACGGCACCTTGCCCATCAGCTCCACCACTTCACTCGGATTCGCCAGGACAATCGGATCGCCGGCCTCGGCCCCCATTTTGTGGACGGCGTTGTAGCACGGGAATCTCTTCTCCAGTTTCATAACCTTGGGCCAGCCTTTCTTGTCGGCCAGCTTCTCCTGCCAGCTTTTCCTTCTGGTTTTCATTTTATCTTCTCCCTGAGAGCTTGCTGCGGCTCACGCCGTGGCAGAAGGCTTCACCTTTCACGGCCGGATTATTCTACCGTATTTCCGCGCCGGCGCCCATGGCAAGTCTTTCTCGAGGCAGCGCCGGAAGCTTCCCGCCTGGTCTTTCCGGAAATGTTCAGAAGCGCTTTTTTGCAGGATAAAAAGGCAGAATTCGTCTTTTTTTCCTTGTAAAAAGATCAAAATTCGTCTGTTTTATCAACGTGAAAAGAGATCTTTTCCAAAAATCGGTCGGGCGATATGCTGGCCCCGAAATACCTGATACGTTGCAGTACGAAGGGGCCGCCGAGGCGGCGCGGCGGGCTGATTCGTCCTCATCTGCCCGGAGGGGAATCGCCAAGCTCATTCCACTGGACCGTCTGCTGCTCGAGACGGATAATCCGGGTGGATATGAATGGCTCACAAAATCGATCGGAATGCCCGCAGTGATTCGTGATGTACTGGCGAAGGTTGCTCAGATCAGAGGGATGGATCCCCTCGAATTGGAAAGCCATGTGTACGAAAACTGGTTGAGAATGACCGAGGGGATCGCGGAGCTCGAACAGCCGGCGGAATGATCGATATCGGGAGGTGGAGGAACGAAGATGAACGACAACGAAATGCTGGGTACCATCGCGTTCTGCGGATTGGTCTGCGCGCTGGATTCTTGTTTCGAGAACTGCGATGGCTGCAGATCGGGCTCCGATTGCGGCGAAGAAGAATGTATCCACAGGATCTGCTGTCTAGAGAAAAGGCTAAAGGGATGCTGGGAGTGTGAGGAGTTTCCCTGCAACCAGGGGTTTTTCTCTGATGATGAAAAGTCCAGGGGCCAGTTCGTCGGATGCGTCAAATACATCAAGAAATTCGGCCTTCAAAAGCTGGTGGATCGCATAAGAGAGAACCAGGGTAGGGGCATCAAGTACGGGCTCGGCGGAGACTATGCGGACAAGTCGGAGGCGGAAGTCTTGAGTCTGCTGCAGTACGACACAGAAGGATAGCCACGGCACCGAGCAGCGTCGCTTTGACCGACCGGTCGGCCATGGTACAATATGCTCTGAAACGACTTCATTATTGGCGACAATGGTGCTCGGTAGTCAGATGGCAGGTCGTGTGCGGAGAAACATCAGGAAATTCCTCAATAAGAACAAGCTTCTACGGCTTCTTCTCATCATTTTCGTAATCTGGCTGATCGGCGCGTCCCTGCTGTGGATGACCGAGGGGGTGAAAAACGCCGATTTCAACTCACTCGGAAAGTCCCTGTGGAACATCGCCATCTACCTGTTCAGCGGACTGGACAGCGGTGTGCCGACCACGGTGGCTGGAAGGGTAATCGTCACCATAATTCTGATCATGAGTCTGGGAATAGTCGGAGTCTTCACCGCGACGCTCGCTTCCATCATGATCGAGCGACGGTTAGGAGGAAAGAGAATGATACCGAGACAGGGTTTGAAGGATCATATCGTGATCTGCAATTGGAATGAAAAGGGTCTGGCCATAATCAGGGAAGCACATGCAGCGATAATCGAGGATAAGAGGCCTATCGTCATCATAGCCGAGTCGGCCGATTCGATTCAGCTTCCCGATGACGAAGACATACCCGAATTCGAGGATGTGTATCTGGTCCCGGGAGATCCCACGAATCAGATCGTTTTAAAGCGGGCGAACGTGCATCAAGCCTATTCGGCCATTATTCTTGTGCAGGAACAAGAACGGGAAGTCGCGGACTCGAAATCGATTCTCATCTGTATGGCGATTAAAAGCATCTGCGAGGAGAACCAGACAGGCAAGACGTACATCACCGTGGAGGGGGTGGTAACGAGGTATATCGATCACTTGAGAAAAGTCGGTGCGGATGAAATCATCTCGGCGAATGACTTCACTACCCTGCTGTTGTCTCAGTCGGCGCTGGTTCACGGTCTCAGCGATGTGTACCGGAACTTGCTCACGGTTTCCGAGGAAACGAACGAAATCTATCTGCTGCCCATTCCTGAAGAGCTGGTCGGAAAAACCTTTGCGCAGGTAGGAGCACATATCCTGGAAAATCGTACAGGCAATAACCCTCTCGTATTGATCGGGGTAAAGAAAGACGGGACGATTTACGTAAACCCGAGATTCCATGAGTTCGACAGCTTCCAGACAGGAGATGAGGCGATCGTTATCGCTTTTGAGCGCCCAACGTCTCTGATCTGACCCAGAGGAGCCGGCCCCATGAAGATCTATATGGAAATCCTGGCAGGACTGACCGAATCTCAGAGAAAAGCGGTGACTCATCTGGATGGTCCTTTGCTCATCATCGCCGGACCCGGCTCCGGAAAAACCGAAGTGATCAGCCGGCGGGCCGCTTTTCTCGTACTGTCCGGTTCGGCGGAGCCGGATGATCTGCTGGTCACGACATTTACCGAAAAAGCCTCACTGGAGCTGAAGGATAGAATCCAGAGCAAGCTGCCGGATGTGAATGTCGAATCCATGCAGATATCGACTATCCATTCATTCTGCCACTATCTTCTGAATGAGTTCCGTGATCTCAGTCCTTTTCGTACCGGCTTCAGTGTATTGGATGACGCCGGCCAGTTGCTGTTCATCTACACGAGGCGGGTCGAGCTGGAGCTGAACAGTATATTAAAGGGCAGGGAGAGCGAGTTTTTTTCCGAAGTGAGAAGAATGTATAATCTCGCCTCAGAGGAGCAAACCGAACCACGGGAGCTAATCGCCTACTGCCGGAGCGAATTGGGAAAAGCCGGCCCGGACGATAAAACTCTCTGGAAAGAAAAAGAAATCGTGGCTCAATCGTATCAGAAGTATCTGGAACTGCTGTACCAGGCGAACACGACCGATTTCGCCAATCTACAGCGCCATGCCTACGATTTGATCAGAAACAACGAGCAAGTCCTGCAGGCCCTCCGCGACCGGTTCACATACATCCTGATCGATGAATACCAGGATACGAACGGCCTTCAAGACAGGATTATGAGAACGCTGGCCGAACCGAAGCTGAACGTAACTGTCGTGGGCGATGACGATCAGAGCATCTACCGGTTTCGCGGCGCCACCGTCAGAAATATCCTCAACTTTGAAAGCACATACGGAAATCGAACGCCGGTTGAAGTGGTAAAGCTCGAAGACAATTTCAGGTCGCTGGAGTCCATCCTCCATCATACATCTCGATTGATCCGGCATAACCCTGTACGGACGGACAAAAATCTTCTCTGCCATCGGGATCGATTCGCCAATGACATCTTGCTCGTGCACAGGCAAACCGCAGCGGAAGAGGCGGAAGCGGTCGTTCGTATCTTGAACCACTATATCGAAACGGGGGTTATCAAACAGAAAAGGGATGTGGCGATCCTCCTCAGAAGCGTACGATCCTATGCGGAGCCCTATTTGGAGGCTCTGCGACAACACAACCTGCCGTACGTACTGACCCGGGACGGGGGATTTTTTACACGCCCGGATATTCTGGATGTCTACAACCTGTTTGTCTTTTTAGGCCAATCCAAGTCGTGGGCCGACAAGTTCATCCGCTGTGATACGATGAATCTGTCGGAGCAGACGGCAGCCGCGCTCAGCTCTTACAAGCAAGATATTGCGAAGATCGGAACCGAGGGTGAGCTTCGCAAAATCGGCGTAAAAAACAGGGAGGAGGCAAAGCGCATTGTCGAGCTGATCGAATTGAAGAGAAAAGCCCTCGGCAGGAGGTTCTCCTCAATCATGGAGCTCTTGTACGAGCTCTTCCGGATCACCGGGTATTTCGAGCGTTCGGAAAGAGACGGCAATCGGGAAGCAATCCGAAACCTCGCCATCCTCACGAGGATCGCAGAGGTCTTTGACCAACATGGAAAAACGTCGAACGTCTATCCTTTCTTGTCCTACCTGAAGCTTCTGAAACGAAGCGGTTTGGATTCGTTCATGCTTGCGCCCTCTGACGCGATTCAGGTCATGACCGTTCACCAGGCCAAGGGTCTGGAGTTTCCCGTGGTAGTGATCGGAGCGGCGATGGAAAGAAGATTTCCGGGTTCTCATCGGAAGCCGCGGTATGAGATACCGTACAGCTTGTGTGAAAGCGGAAGACCGGAGGTAGAAGACTATCACACCGCCGACGAGCGCAAGCTGTTCTATGTCGCTTCGACCCGGGCGCGGGACCTTCTGGTGATCGGTACCGCAGACGTTGTGAACAAGCGCGGAGGAGGACCCTCTCGATTCATTTCCGAGCTGCTCGGGGACAACATGGACCGTGCGATTCAACGCACCGAAAAGGTATTGAAGTCCCTGGTTGAAGTAGAAGAGTCTGCGAAAGAACTCTACGAGCCGAGAAGGCGGTTGAGCTACAGCCAGCTCGCCTACTTTTTGCAGTGTCCTCTCAGGTTCAAATACATCGTGGAGGACGGCCTGGCGGTCCTTCATCCCTACTATCTGAACTTCGGCGCAAATGTTCACCGGGCTCTCGAGCTTATTCATCGGGTGATACTGAACGGAAAAGCCGAGCCTGAGATCAACATCAAAGATGTCGTCGAGGAAACCTGGAGCCCGCTGGTAAAGGCCTCAAAGGAAAAAGAAGCAAAGCTCAAAAAGGCGGCGGTGAGACAGGTCGTCAACTACGTTTCGAAGGCTCATCCTGCCCGTTTGAACATCGTGGATGTGGAAGCGACGTTTTCCTACCAGGCGAACGAATGCATTATCACCGGACGGATCGATCTGGTGAGAAGCCTGGATGGCAGGGCCAAGGAAATCATCGATTTCAAGACGATCGAGTCCAAGTACGGAGATCGGGATCAAACGAATCTCCAGATGGACCTTTACGCACTGGGGGGTGAGCGCAGCCTGGGCCATGAAGTAGGGTCGAGGGCGGTCTATTACCTGGTCGACAACGAGCAGGATACCAGTAGGTGGAACAGGGACAGAAAAAAAGCGGCGGAAGAGAAGCTGCATGGAATCATAGAACAAATTAAGAACGAGGAGTTCAGCCCCCGAACCGAGTTCTGTCCGTTCTGCCAGGATTTCCAGGAGATCTGCCCGTATTACAGTGGCAGGTAAAGGAGGGAAATATGCAGGATTTCTTCAAGGAGCTCAACACAGACATCGCTCAATATGAAGGGCGTCATGATGAGTTTATCTATTTGACTCCCTACTGGTACCGGCTCATGACCAATCTCCTCGATGATCCGCGGCTCCCCGGCAGATTGAAGCCGCTGGTATCGTGCGCTATTGCCTATTTCATCATCCCGGCTGACATAATCTCCGAGGAAATCCATGGTCCGTACGGCTATGTCGATGACATCTTTTTCTGCGCCTATGTGGCCGATCAGGTGCGTATTCGAACAAACAAAGCAGAGCTGCTCAGCGAGAATTGGGAAGGGGAAGGAGATGTCATCGAGTTGGTGGAGGAAATCTTGGAACAGGAGGGCGCCCTGATCGGAGATCAGAAAGAGCTGATTCTGCGATACACGGGCTGTACGGAACTTATGCAGTATCTGGACGAGTAGCCGGTTTAGCGGAAGTCTTGAGTCTGCTGCAGTACGATGCCGGCGAGTGAGCGTATCCGAAGTTGCCGTGTTCAGAGCATCAAATCCCAGTTCTGCCCGACCAGATCATGCCCAAAGCTGTGATGGGGTTCCTCTTCGACGAGCTCGAAGCCCTTCTTGACATAGATTTTCCTGGCTGCCGTGAGAATGTCGTTAGTCCAGAGGGTCAGTTTGCCGTAGCCTGAGCGCCTGGCAAAGCGGATACACTCCTCGACCAGGCGGGTGCCCAGGCCCAGCCCCCTTGCTTTGGGAACCACCAGGAGCAATCGCAATTTCGCAACCTCATCGGTTGCCTTGACGCAGAAGATCGAGCCGACCGGCTCGCCCTGCATTTCAGCGATCCAGCAGCGCTCTTTCCGGGAATCGTAGCTTTTGATGAAGTCCGCGCAGATTTGAGCGACCAGAGCCTCGAAGCTTTCATCCCACCCGTATTCCTGGCTGTACAGCAGGCCGTGCTGGTGGATAACCCAGCCCATGTCCCCCGCTTCGTGGTTGCGCAGGTAAAATGGCCCCGAGTATTTAAAGCCGCGGTTCAGGATACCCTCGACGGTGTGCATGGCCTCTATGAGACGTGCCCGCTCGCTTTCACCCAGCTCGCCCAGCATTTCCGAAACTTCGTCACGGGAACGGCTGTCCAGCAGCGAGAAGGCTTTTTCCCCTTCGCCGGTCAGGCAGAGCAGGCGCCGCCTCCCGTCATCCTCCGAAGGCGTTCTTTCAATGAGATTTTGCCGCGCGAGCTTGTTCAAGATGCGGCTCAAATAGCCGGCATCCAGACCCAGCTCTCTGCACAGGCCGGAGGCGGTTATGTTGCTGCGATTGGCAAGCTCGAAGATGATGCGGGCTTCGGTGAGCGAGTAGGGGCTGTGGAGCAGGCCTTCGCGCAGCACCCCGATTTGTCTGGTGAAAAAGCGACTGAAGCGCCTGACCGCGGCAATGTGTTCCGGCAATACCGCGTTGGCCATGATGATCCCTGTTCGCCCCTATTACTTGCCATTATCCACTAAATAGTTGCTTTTGTCAAGTATATAGTAGTACGGTCTGCTTCTTTGGATTCGTCGTGGAACTTATGATCCGGCTTGGTGAAGAGATCGGCAGCGGGGCTCAGCCGTCTGTTGAAGCGTCTTGCCGGCCCGGTTGAAAAAGAGCGAGTCAATCGGCAAGAGGCTCACCTTGCGTACGGATCGACTCTGCATTAGAATGCTTTTTCTTGAGAAAGGATCCGGATGAGCAGAGTATCAAGGGCGTTACATCTCTTCAATAAAGGGTGTTCGTGCTCGCAATCCATCGTTGCGGCCTATGGGCAGCCGCTCGGGCTGAGCCGGACTACGGCGCTGCAGATTGCAGCCGGATTCGGCGGCGGGATGCGGTTGGCACAGACGTGCGGCGCGGTAACCGGGGCGATCATGGTCCTGGGGCTCCGCTACGCTCCGGAGAAATGCGATACGGCCGCAGAGAGGGCTGACCTGTACGCCCGCGTCGTGGATTTCACCAAGCGGTTCCGGGAGCGGAACGGATCGGTTGTCTGCCGAGAGTTGCTCGGCTGCGACATCAGCACGCCGGAGGGGATGAAGCAGGCGCAGGAGCGGAAGCTGTTCGATACGGTATGTGTCAAAATGGTCGAAGACGCGGCCAGGATCCTGGAGGAGATGGGGGTGGACGACCGTTCGGCAACTCCAGGGGACGGCTGACCGCCGCAGGTCGACGGAGTCTCCCCGGAGCAGGCCCGCCGTTCCCTGCGACAACCCCTATAAACGCTATGTAGAGCCGGATTCCTTCCGGCCCTGTTCCAACATGACGCGCAGGTTGCGCGGCAGGACTTCGAGAATCTCGGCCAATTCGGCTCGCTCGAGCTTGCGGATCAAACCGGAGGGAAGC
>CAYMEK010000072.1:0-11772 GCA_964389305.1 uncultured Spirochaetaceae bacterium | reverse complement strand
TTCGTCTCCCTCCATCGATCCGTCCCGGCGGGAAGATCGGAGTACATGGCTACCATACTGAAGAAGCTTCCCATTCCGGGTACGTAGGTTATGTTGTTTCTCCCGTATTCCGCCAGGCCGCTGCGTACGGCCAGGAGCTTCTTGGGCAGAGAGGCTCGGACAACCCGGTATCCCGCCGGCGCGAGGACTTCCGCCGCCAAGGCCTGGAGCTCGCCCTCCAGCTTTCCCTCGAAGTAGCTTGGTGGAATGGCGAGCGAGCGCTCCTCCCCGTCCCAGGCAACGACCACCTGCCTCTGGGGTCGGAAAACGGCCGCCAGAATGATGGACCTGGCCTCTGGAAAACCCTCCGGGGGAACAGAGTCGAACCCGACGATCCAGTTCCGGTAGAACTCCTCGTCGAATCCGCCCTGCCGGTGGCGGCTCTCGATTTCTTCCTTCAGCTCATCCAGCCGCCCCACGGGTACAACCCGGAGCTGACAGCCCCGCGCTTTGAACCGCGCCAACAGCTTTTCAACCATGACGGTTCCTCCTTTGTAGTTGATCGCCCCCGATGGCTTCCCCCACCGGATCGGGGCGCTGCCGCCTCCAGGCGCAATGTGCTTTCACCCTTGACGGACTTATTAACTGGCGTTATCCTTTTAGATAGTTATAGTATAGACCGGGTGATCTAACTAGTCAAGTAGATTTTATTGGTTATAGAGTTTTTTTGATGGACTCACGAACCCTGGAAGGATCGATCGATAGATTCCTGCAATTCGACCTCGACGGAGGGCAGCTTGCCCTGGATTTCACCAATACCGTGGACTGGCGGGGAACTGCGAAGGAACACGAGTGGCTGAAGGAATACCTGGATCTTCTCGGGTGGGGTGTGCGGGTCGGTTTGCTGAACAAAGAGGAAGCGGAAGCTCTGGCGCGAAAAGCAGAGCGGGAGAGCGCCGAAGCGCAGAAGGTCCTGCGTGAGGGCCGCGAGCTTCGGGAGCTGCTGTTCCGGGTTTTCAACTCAGTCATCCAGGAAAGCACACCCTCTCCCGGGGACTGGGGGGATTTCAACCGGGCGGTGCGAACCGCCATGGGCGGGGCTGAAATCGAAGCCAGGGACGGGCGGTTTTTCTGGTCTTTCGCTCACGAGACGGACCGGCTGGATTTTTTCCGGGGACCGGTGTTGAAGGCGGCCTCGGACCTGCTGATCGACGCGGACCTTTCACGGTTGAAGCGCTGCAGCACGCCGAACTGCCAGTGGCTTTTTCTGGACGCCTCCAAGAACAACAGCCGGCGTTGGTGCAATATGCAGAGCTGCGGCAACAGGGCCAAGGCTAAAAGGCACTACCGGAAGAGCCGGCAGGCTCACGGCGAGCGCTGAATGCAGGAAAGTCAGGCAGCGATAAGTTTGCTGAGAGTCCTACGAATTTCACCCCGGAGAGCTTGAGTGCGTGTTGAACATCGATGCCGCTGTAGGTCTTGACACGCTGCACTTTTCGGTACAGAATATCCATATTCTATAAAAGAATTTGGTATAGAATATGGATATTCCATACGTACGTCGTCGGGAAGACCGGGTCCTGCAGCGTTTCATCCTGGACAAAACGTCTCATAAGTCTGTGCTCCTGATCGAGGGAGCTCGGCAGGTAGGCAAGACCTGGCTGGTGCAGCATGCCCTGCGCAAGGCTGGAAAACCTTCCTTCGAAGTCAATCTGGAGCTCGACTCCCTGCTGCGCGCAGATATCGACGATACAAGGGATTTCCGGGAGTTTAACGATCTGCTGGAGGATCGGCTGGGTTTTTCCGGAGGCAGTAACTGCGTTCTTTTTATTGATGAAGCCCAGGAGAGCCGAGCACTCGGACGCTACGTACGCTTCATGAAGGAACAGTGGCCGAAGACCACTTCGATCCTATCCGGTTCTACGCTGACGCGCTTATTCCGGGGGGATACGCGTTATCCCGTTGGGCGGGTCCAGACACTCGTGCTGTGGCCTTTCACATTCTCCGATTTCCTGAGGGCCGGTGATAAACCGCACCTGGCCCGGGAGATACTAGAGCAATCTGTGGAAGTTACCCGGAAACGGCATGAAACACTTCTAGCGCTTTACGATAACTACCTGGAAGTAGGCGGCTTGCCGCTGGTCGTACGAACCTTCTTTAGTGAAGGGGATTATCGGAAAGTGCGCGCTCAGATCATTGCCGACTACGACCAGGATTTTATCCGCCTATTTGGGGAGGAGTCGATGTATATTGTCAGGGGGTGCCTGCGTAGCGTGGCCAACTTTGCAGGCGGGGTTTCTAAAAACACCGCCGTGATCCCATCACCCACTACCTCACTCAATCAGCGGATCAATGAAATATTCACTCGTTTGGAAAGCTGGCACCTAGTCATCCGGTCGGAGCAGGGCGGTCCTTCTCCGCAAGGAAGTTACGGCTACCTGCCCAAGAGGTACCTCTTCGATACCGGTATTCTACGCCATCTGAGGGAATCGTCCGTGCCGTCGATCCGAGTATTGGGCACAATTTCATCTGCGGCTCGTACGCCCCTCGGTGGAGTGCTGGAGAACCAGATTGCCGTGGATCTGGTGCGTTCCACAGACGCTGTGTCAGGCTGGAAGAAGAGCTCTGTCGGCACGGAGATCGACTTTGTACTCAAAGGGAAAGCGACGAGTATCCCCGTCGAATGCAAGGCAGCTTTGAAGATCAGCAAGAGGCACCTGAAAGGTGTAGCGGACTACCTGGGTTTGTACTCCCTGCCCAGGGGATACATTGTGAGCTTCGCCCCTCGCACATCGATTGATTTCGAGCACCGGACGATCCAGAACATCCCTGCTTACTTTGCAGAAACTGTCGGGGAGTCTGCGACCTGAGGAGTACAGGTTAAAGAAAGGCCGATCGCCTCCCTGGCTCACTTCTTCTCTATTTCCTCTGCACCGGCGTACTCCGGATAGAGCTTTCTGACGCACTCCGGGCACACCCCGTGGGAGAAGTCGGCCTCGGAATGCTCGTGGATGTACACCTCCACCTGCTGCCAGTAGCCCTTGTCGTTGCGGATCTTCTTGCACACCGCGCAGATCGGCAGCAGGCCGCTGAGCTTCTTGACCTTGTTCAAGGCCTGCTCCAGCTCCTGTTCGTGCTCTTTCAGGTTTCGGAAGAGAAGCTGGTAGGGCTCCTTCAGGGCGGTCCGGATGACGCAGCTGTAGATGAGATAGAACGACACGATTTTCAGTATATGGCCGATGAGATTGGACAAACCGAACACGGAGATGTAGAAGGTGAAGCATAGCTCAGAGGCGATGGTGACGGTGATCGAAGCTATCATCAACCGCAAGACGCGGCGATCGAAATGCCGGCGTTGCAGGTCGAACATCACGATCGCGGAAACCAGGATCAAGGAAATCACGTATTCGCTGATCTTCTTGAACGGCGTCAGGCCGGCTCCCTGCACGTAGCAGATCGGAAAGACTCCCGAGAAGATCGTGGCCAGCAGAACGGCGGAGACCAGGCCGTAGCCTGCGAGAGCGGCCCAGGGGCGAATTCTTCTGGCAACCAGCAGGGAAGCTGCCAGGAGAGAGAGGGATTCCAGGTACCGGGCCGAGATCCAGAGCTGGGTCGCCAGGTTGGCTCCGTAGCCTGGAAACACGCCCATGCCCTCATAAGCCAGGGTATGGAGCAGATCCAGCCCCCCGATGAACAGGTAGGCGATCCCGATATACAGAAGGAAATCGTCCTCGGAGAAGGACCGGGAGTTCCAGGCCACGATGAAGATGCCGGAGGCGATGACGATGCTGAACAGCTCCGCCAGGCTGTGGAAGAGGAGGTAGCTGTACAGGGAAAGAGGGTACAGGGCGGCCAGTGCCAGCACCCCGACGGCCGCCTTTATCCCCGTCCGGACCGGACTCGAGATCGCCGCACCCTTTAGCCTCATGTATAGTAAATTAACGATATATTCACCAAGAGGCTATGTCGTTTTATTCAATATATATACAGATATATATAGAGCCTTTCTCGCGGTAGAGTGCAGGAAGGAGCTGGAACATGGTGGAATCATGACTTTCGTATTCTGATGCGTCCAGAATACTGCAATGGATGGAACTCTTCCTGCTCGATCAGCTCCCCAGCGTAGTTCAGCGCAGCACGAATATCTTCCGGTGATTAATTGTACAGGAGCAAACGGGGTGCGCTCCCAAAGCGCTACTTTATGAACAGCTTTTGGGGAAAATCGATGAACTTCTCGCACCCTTTTTCGGTAATCAGAAGAGGCTCGCTGTTTTCGAACCCGTAGTCCTTGAGCCAGATGCCCGGCATGAAGTGGATGGTCATCCCGGGTTTCAGGATGCTCTTGTCTCCAGGCCGGAGGCTCACGGTGTGCTCCCCCCAATCCGGCACGTAATTGAGCCCGTAGGCGTATCCCACCCGGGAAGGCTTTTCCACGCCCGTGCCTTTCAGGGACTCCCGCCAGCGGGCTTCCACCTCTTCGGCCGTGACTCCCGGCTTGATGAACTCCAGGGTGGCGTTCAAGCCGTTGATCACCACCCCCGCCACCTTCTCCAGGTCCGCGGGAGGCTTGCCGAGGTATACGGTCCGGGACAGGGGCGCGTGGTAGCGGCAGCGGGCCCCGGCGATCTCCAGCAGAACCACGTCTCCCTTCCTGTACTTCCGCTCGGGATCGAAGGTGAGATGGGCGGTGGAGGTGCGTTCCGCCGCGGGCATGATCGGGAATATGGCCGGGCAGTCGCCCCCGTACTCGTCGGTCCCTTCGATCTGGGCTTCCACGGTCTTGGCCGCCGCGCTCTTCTCCCATTTTCCCGCTTCGATGTTGTCGATCGCCCTGCGCATGGCTTTTTCGCATATCCGTGCCGCCTGGCGCATATAGTGGATCTCGGCCGGGGTTTTCACCGTCCTTACCCAATTGACGAGGTAGGTGGCATCGTGAAATGCCGCCTGGGGCAGTTCGGTGAGGAGCTGGGTGTAGCATTTTGCGGAAAACCAGTAGTTGTCCATCTCCAGGCCGACGGCTTTCTTCTCCCATCCCAGCTCTTTCATCAAGCCGGCCACATACTTCATGGTATGGGTGTACCGGGATTGAACATATTCGTCGGGATATCCGTGGATGTTCTGCTCCTCCAGCCAGGTGGTTATCCGGGCTCCGTTGCTGTCCTGTTCCCGTCCGAACCAGATGGGCTGTTCGGAGCCCAGGCCGAGCAGGACTCCCTGGTGGACGTAGAAGGACCAGCCGTCGTACCCGCTCAGGTAGTTCATGTTGGCCGGATCCATGGTAAGAATGACCTCCAGGCCGCGGGCGTCCATTCGCTCCTTGACCTTCTTTACCCGTTGCCTGTACTCCTGTTCTTCGAAGACCGGCTTCCTGTTCATAAAAACTCAAAATCCTCCATTTACTACATGAAGCCCTGGTAGCGCTGCCTCACCACCGCGGAGAACATGTAGTTGATCATGGTAACGAAATCAAAAACCGGCAGGCCCACCGCCTCCTGCACCGCCGCGGCGTAGGGAGGAAGCATGCTGCACTCCAGGAGCATGATTTTCACCTGCGGGTCTTGCGCCGTCATCTCTTTTGCTACCGAAACGACCTCCTGTTCGATCTTCTGCGAATCCAGCACTCCTTGCTCTTTGATGACCGCGCTGACGAAGTGCTCTTTGCCCTCCAGCCCCTTGATCAGCAGGGGGGCCGAGGACTCCACGCCCGATTTCTGGAGCACGAGCTCATCCAGGGACTCGGAGTTCGCCGTGATGACGCCGATCTTCTCCTCCGGGCCGATCAGACGCCTCAGGAAAGGGATCTGCAGCAGGCTGGACATGAACACCGGCACCTCCAACCGGGCGGCCAGCTCATCCTGGTAGATCACCATGAAGCCGCAGTCGCCGGTGACCGCCCGCACCCCTTCGCGCACCAGCGCCCGGCCCGCCTCCAGGACCGGGTCGAGCAGGGACATATCGTGCCTGAATATGCGCTCCACGCTGAAGTTTTCCACCCGCTGGAAGCGCACCGGGAAATCGTAGGTCGTGGCGTTGGCCACATCGCCGGGAATGAAAGGAGCGTAGTTCTCCAGGAGGATGATCCCTATCGCCTCCCCGTAGCTGACCTGCCCGTTTTTCACTCTGTATATCATCTGTGCTTCACCTCCATGACCTTCTTTGGGGCGATGCCCACCGCCAGAGCCACGCCGGCCAGGACCAGCCCCAGCCCGGCGAAATGGGACCACAGCGCCTGCTCCCCGAGAATCAGCACCGACAGGATCAGGGCGCTGATGGGAACGAACCCCGTGAACACGCCCGCGATGTTGACCTGGGCCTTGCTCACTCCGCTGAACCAGAGCAGGAAGGCGAACAGGGGAACCACGGTCCCGTAGTACAGCAGCTCGATCCAGTTCAGGGCATCGAGCTGAGAGTAGCTCACCCCCCGTATCTGGGAGAGGGTGAAGGGCAGGAGCATCAGGAAGCCCAGAGAGCTCACCACCGCCGAATTTGCCAGCACCGAGATTCTTCCGGAAAGCATCTTGCGAAGCACCGTGAAGCAGGCCTCTCCGAGCACGGCCGCGAACAGCAGCAGGCTGCCCAGGGCCGGCCGGGCGCCCGGCTCCCGGGCGCCGGCGGCGCCGGAGAGGTTGATGATCAGGATGCCGACAAAGGCCAGGAGCACGGCGGCGATCTTGTTCCAGTGGGCCTTCTCCCGCAGGATCGTGAAGGAGATCAGGGCGATCACCGCCGGGGTGCTGCTCAGGATGATGCCCGCCTCGATGCCGCCGGTGTACTCCAGGCCCTTCAGGGTGGCTATCCTGAAGAGGAAAAGGCCGGTGAAGGCCTGGGCGGCCAGCAGCCCCAGATCCCGCCAGCCGATGCGCGGAAAGCGGCCCTCTTTCAGCAGCAGCAGCAGGACGAAGATCAGCGAGGCCAGTCCCAACGTCGTGCCGCTGGCAAAGAAGATCGGGAAGGAGCGGATCACCAGCTTGCCCACCACCACGTGGCTGCCGGTGATCATCATGGCGAAGGCGAGCTGCAGGTAGGCGATTATCGGGGGAGAGGAATCCTCGGCACTCGATTGTCTTGCCTTTGTGCTCGTCACGATTCGTAACCCCTCCGGCCCCGGCTGCCAGAAAAAACCTTCAGCTTACCACGGGCAAGCCCAGCTTTCGTTCCGCCGCCTTCTGGAAGGCCAGCCGGGCGATGGCCGTATCCTGCACGCCGACCCCGGTCAGGTCGCAAACGCTTATCTGGCTCGCCGAGGTGCGGCCGGCTCTGGCGCCGGCGATCAGCTCGCCCAGCTCCGCCACATCGTCCGCCTCGCCGATCAGGCCGCGGTCCACCGCGTGGTGCAGCTCGCCCAGTCGGCGGCACTGGGAGGCGAGATCGCAGACCAGCAGGTCCGCCCTGGCCAGGACATCCGGATACAGCTCCTGCTTCTCCTCGGTGTCCGTCCCCATGGCCGTTAGATGCAGGCCCGGGTGCAGCCACTGCGCCTGCAGATACGGCTCTCTGGACGGGGTGGTGGTTACCACCACCGCGCTGTTGGCGACCACCTCCTCGACCGAAGCGGCCTTGCGGATCTCCACTCCCAGCTCCGCGGACATTTCCTCTATATATTTGTCCGTATCCTTTTCGTAGAGGCTGTAAATCAAAAGCCGCTTGAAATCCCGCACCAGCTTCAGGCCGCGTACCTGATAGCGGGCCTGGGTGCCGGCTCCCACCACCCCGGCGGTCTCCACGATCCTGGGGGCCAGGTACTTGGAGGCGATGGCCCCGGCCGCGCCGGTGCGTACCTGGGTCAGGTAGCCGTTGTCCAGGAGGACCGCCCGGGGGAATCCGGTTTCCGTGCTCACCAGAACTATCAGTCCGCTGGCGCTGGGCAGTCCCTGTTTGAAGTTCTCGAAAAAGCCCGAGGCGATCTTGACGGCCAGGCTGTCCAATCCCTGGATATAGGCGGACTTCACGTCCACCTCCCCGCGCCGCTGGGGTACGGGGAGCATCATGATCGGCGGAACCGTTGCCTTTCCCTGGGAGAGCTGCACGAAGGCCTGTTCCACCGCCTCGACGGCGTCGTTGTCCAAAGTGATACAGGAGCGCAGGTCCTGTTCCGTCAACACCAGTATTTCCACCTCATCACCTCGCTTTTTTATTCACTTCTGCTGACGGTTTGGCTGGCGGTTCGGCCGGATGCGCCGGCCCACCACCTCCAGGTAGCGCGGCAGCTCCACGCTGGAACCGCTGACCACGACCGCCGTGTGCCTGCCCGAACTCCTGAGCTTTCCGGCGAGCAGGGCCCCGATCCCCACCGCGCCGGCTCCTTCCACCACCAGCCCGTGCTCCTGGAGGGCCCAGGCCATGCCCCCGGCAATCTCCTCCTCCGAGACCGCGATGAACTCGTCGGTCAGCTCGGCGACCATGGGAAGGGTGTAGCGGTTGTCCGCCCCGATCCCGCCGAGAAGCGAATCGGCCAGGGTATCCCTCTCCTCCACCTCCACCGCCTTTCCCGCCTTTACGCTCTCCTGCATCGCCGGCGAGCGCTCGATCGATACGGCGACAACCCGTAACACCGGGTTGGCGGATTTCAAAGCCAGGGCGACCCCTGCCAGCAGGCCCCCTCCGGACAGGGGAACCAGAACCGAGTCGACCTGCGGCAGCTCCTCCAGGATTTCCAGACCGATGGTGCCCTGCCCGGCTATGATCAGGGGATCGTCGAAAGGCTCGACCGGCACCAGCTTCCGGTCCCTCTGCAGCCGCCGGTAGTGCTCCTCGGCCTCGTCCTGGCTCTTTCCCGAAACCACTACCTGCGCTCCGTAGGCGGCTATGGAGCGGACCCTGTATGCCGGTACGTGCTCGGACAGGCAGACCGCCGCCTGGATTCCCGCCTCACCAGCGGCACAGGCCACGGCCTTGCCGTGGTTGCCCGTGGAGAAAGTGATCACTCCCGACCTGCGCTCCGCCTCGCTCAATCCGAGGATCTTGTTGAAGGCTCCCCGCGCCTTGAAGGAGCCTGTTTTCTGCAGGTTTTCGAGCTTGAGATACACCGCTGCCCCGGCCCGGGCGCTCAGGCCGGGGGAAGGGATCAACGGAGTCCGGTACACCCTGCCGGCAATTCGCCTGCGAGCCAGGTAGACTTCGGACAGAGGAATCGGGGGTGAGGGCATCTGTTTACTTCACGAACAGCTTGCCCGGAAACTGGTAGAGCTGCTCGTAGCCATCCTCGGTCACCCTGATCGTGGCGTCCACCTCGAAACCGACCTTCTGCTCCCAGATACCCGGAATGATGTGGAAAGCCATGTTGGGCTTGAGCACCGTCTTGTCGCCGGGACGCAGGCTCATGGTCTGCTCTCCCCAGTCGGGGGGATAGTTCAGGCCTATGGAGTAACCTATTCGTGACTCCTTGACCACCTTGGTTCCGGAAATGGCCTGCCTCCATTTCGCCTCCACCTCCTCGCAGGTCGCCCCCGGCTTGACGATTTCGAGGGTCTCGGCCAGCCCGGTGATGACCACATCGGCGACCTCCTTCATCAGGGCAGGAGGGGTGCCCAGGAACATGGTCCGGGCGATCGGTGCATGATAGTGCTTGTACACGCCGGTCAGCTCCAGGATGATCGGCTCGTTGCTTTCATATCTCTTGTCGGTCCAGGTCAGGTGGGGCGTGCTGGTGCCCTCTCCGGCCATCATCAGGGGCACGATCGCCGGATAGTCCCCGCCGTGCTCGTCGGTGCCCCGGTACTCGGCTGCGGCGATCGCCGCCGCGGCGTCGCACTCCCGCACGCCCACGTCGATCGTGTCGATGGCGGTCTGCATGACCTTGACCGCGATCTGGCCGGCGATTTTCATGAAGCGGATCTCGTCTTCGCTCTTGATCTGCCGCACCATGTTCACCAGCAGGTTCCCGTCCTTGAACCTGGCCTCGGGCAGCGCCTTCTCCAGCTCCACGTAGTTCCTGTGCGTGAAATAGAACTGGTCCATCTCCACGCCGATGGTTTTACGCCCCCAGCCCTTCTCTTTGATGATGTCCGCTATGAACATCATGGGGTGCTTGACCTTGGACTGCACGTAGTCATCGGCGTAGGAGCGGATGTTTTCGTGGCTCAAAAACGTGGTCAGCTTGGCCCCATTGCCGTCCATACCTCTGCCGGCCCAGATGGGCTCCTCCTGTTCTAGGGCTACCATGAGTCCCTGGTGCACGTAGAAAGACCAGCCGTCGTAGCCGCTGAGGTAGTTCATGTTGGCCGGCTGGGAGACCAGCAGCACGTCGATGCCTTCGGCCTGCATCCGCTCCTTGGTCTTCTGGATCCTCTGGCGGTATTCTTTTTCCGGAAAAACCAGCATAACGATAACCTCCTATGTTTTTTTCTTCCTCCAGTTTTCTCTCGATTCCGCCCGGGCTGCGCCCAGCCACCAAAGCCTGGCTACAAATGCCTCGCCGCCGCCCGGCAGGGCGCAGCATCGGTATTACCCGGCCGGATGTGAAGGCTCACCGCGACAGCATGGTGTCGGGCAGAAACATGGCGATGCCGGGAAACAGGATCAGCAGGATCGTCGCCAGGATCAGGATGAAGATAAACGGCGGCGTGTGCCTGATCACCTCCAGGTACGGTCTTCGGAAAATGAGCTGGGCCGTGAAGATGTCGCAGCCGAAGGGGGGCGTAGCCGAGCCAATGGCCGCCTGCAGGGTAACCAGCACGCCGAGAAAAACCGAGTTGATCCCGGTGGCCACCACGTAAGGCTGGAAGATCGGGCTCAAGATGTAGATGGCCACGATGGGGTCCACGAACATGCAGGCTATAAAGTAGGAAATGACCACGATCAGGACCACTTTCAGCTGAGAAGGATCGGTGCCGAACAGCACGGGCATGAAGGCCTGGGGGATGCGCAGGAAGCTGATCAGCCAGGAGAAGGCCTGTCCCGCGCCCACCAGGATGAACACCACCCCGGTGATAACCCCGGTGTCCAGGAACGCCTTGTAGATTTTCTGCCAGGTCAGGCTGCGGTACACCAATCCTTCCAGGATCAGGGCGTAGGCTACCGAGGCGGCCGCAGCTTCCGTGGGGCTGAAGATCCCCGTGTAGATCCCTCCCACGATGAGCACGGGGAAGCCCAGGACCAGGATCCCGTCCCTGACCGCCACGTATCTCTCCTTCCAGCTCGCTTTCGGCGCCAGGCCCACCTTCTTGGTCCTCGAATAGAAATAGCAGTAGACCGAAAACATGAAAAAGATGAGCAGCCCCGGACCGATGCCGGCCAGAAAGAGCTTGCCGATGGAAGTGCTGGTGGCCACTCCGTAGACGATGAAGCCGATGCTCGGGGGGATGAGGAAGGCGATGTCGCTGGAGTTGATGATAAGCCCCAGAGTGAAGGGGCTCTTGTATCCGGCTTCCAGGAGCATGGGGCGCATCGTGCCTCCAATAGCCGCCACGGTGGCCTGGGTGGAGCCGGAGACGGCGCCGAACAGAGTGCAGCTCGCGTTGGTGGTGATCGGCAGCCCGCCCGGTATATGCCCGACGAAGGACTTCACCATGTTGATCAGCCTGCGAGCCGCTTTTCCGGAAGTGATCAGGCTGGCCGCCAGGATGAACATGGGTACGCAGACCAGCGCCGGCGGAGTGAGTCCGGTAAGCACCTGCTGTACCAACACGGTCATCTTCAGCGTGGGTATATCCACGTTGATATGCGCAATGAGGGGTCCCAGGATCGTGACCATGAAGGGAAACCCTAAAAGCAGCATGACCACCATGCTGACCCATAAGAATGTCATCGCCTCACCTCCTTATCCCTCTTCCTCGTACTCGCTCTGCTGCTCCG
>CAYMEK010000071.1:12511-20219 GCA_964389305.1 uncultured Spirochaetaceae bacterium | reverse complement strand
TGATCAAGGGCGAAGCGGGCATGCAGTTCATGGGTGACTGGGCCAAGGGCGAGTTTACGGCAGCCGGCAAGAAGCCGGACGTGGACTACATCGCCACCCACGCACCGCAAACGAGCCACCAATTCCTGTTCAATGTCGACAGCTTCATCATGTTCGAAGTGAAGGACCCGGGCGCCAAGGCGGCCCAAAAGGCGATGGCCCGGTTGATCCTGGAACCCAAATTTCAGGAGGTTTTCAACATCAATAAAGGGTCCATCCCGGTTCGCATGGGCATGCCGGAAGATCCCTTTGACATTCCCGCGCGTCTGTCCATGAAGGATTTCGCGGCCAGCGCCAAGAGCGGCGATCTGGTGCCCAGCATGGCCCATGAAATGGCCACCAGTCGAGCTATCAGAGGGGCGATCATGGATACGGTCACCGCCTTCTACAACTCGGATATGAGTGCCAAGGATGCCGCCGCCCAAATGGCGAACGCAGTACGAGGGGCCAAATAAGACAGGTAGAAATAAGGTCTCTACAACTGGACACCACGACAGTGGTGTCCAGTTTTTTTCGTTGCAAACTGATAGAACCTACATTACCATCAAGCAAGAGGAGCTAAAGTGAGGCAAAAAAGATCTCTTCGCCGCAGCGACGACATCCTACCCAAACTGGTGCTGGCTCCCACCATGGCGGCCGCAATCGTTTTTATCTATGGATTTATTCTATGGACTGTCTGGATCTCCCTTACCAACTCGAAGATCCTGCCTAATTACAAACTGGTAGGATTTGTGCAGTATGTCACCCTGTTTGCCCAGGAACCTCGCTGGTGGGTGGCCATCAAAAACCTGTTCGTCTTCAGCGCGCTGTTTATCTTCCTGTGCATTCTCCTTGGATTGTTGCTGGCTATCTTTCTCGATCAGCGGATCCGCGCCGAGGGGTTCTTTCGAACCGTATACCTGTATCCCATGGCTCTTTCCTTCATCGTGACAGGCGCCATATGGAAGTGGATGTTGAATCCCAACCTGGGATTGGAGCGGCTCGTTCGACAATTGGGCTTTAGCGGATTCACGTTTCGCTGGCTCGTGGATCCCAGGATGGCGATCTATACGATAGTGATCGCCGCTGTCTGGCAATCCACAGGCTTTGTGATGGCCCTGTTTCTGGCCGGACTGCGCGGGATCGACAACTCCCTCATCCAGGCCGCTCAGGTGGACGGGGCCACCCTGCCCAGGATATACACGAGCATTCTCATTCCCATCATGAGGCCGGTGTTCTTGAGCTCCGTGGTCATCTTGTCGCATATCGCCATCAAGAGCTTCGACCTGGTAATGGTGTTGACCCAGGGGGGACCGGGAATCGCCACGGATATGCCAGCGACCTTCATGTACTCGTTTGCCTTTCGCTACGACCGGCTGGCCTTGGGTGCGGCGAGCGCCGTGGTGATGTACCTGGCGGTGATGGCCTTTATTATCCCCTACCTGTATTCGGAATTGCGAGGCACCCGCAATGCCTAGTACAGAAGCAAGAATAGTCGGCGAGTGGACCCCGGGGCGCGTCTTCTACCGGGTCTTGGTATATGCCCTGTTGGCAGCTGCGGCGATCTCCTTTCTCATACCGTTTTTCGTGATGGTCGTCACGTCGATCAAAACCATGGCCGACATCCGCAGCGGAAACCTGATTTCCATGCCCCGCGAGATAGACTTCGAGGCCTGGAAAAAAGCGTGGGGGAGCGCCTGCATCGGCGTCAACTGCGTGGGACTGAAAGGGTACTTCCTGAACTCCGTACGAATGGTGGTTCCGGCCGTGGTGTTCTCGACCCTGATAGGGGCTGTAAACGGATATGTATTCTCAAAATGGCGATTCAGGGGCAGTGAACCCTTTTTCTTCTTTCTCTTGCTTGGATGCTTCATTCCGTTTCAGGTGATTCTGCTTCCCACGTCGCGGACGCTGGGTTGGCTGGGCATGGCCCAGAGCATTCGCGGCCTGATCCTGGTCCATACTATTTACGGACTGCCGTTTACATCCCTGTTTTTTCGCAATTACTACGTGGCGATTCCGAATGAACTGGTCGAGGCTGCCAAGATTGACGGGGCTTCGTTCTTCAAAATATTCTGGAGGGTCTTTCTGCCGATCTCCGGGCCGATCTTCGTGGTGGCCATTATCTGGCAAACCACCCAGATCTGGAATGACTTCCTCTTCGGGGTGTGCTTTTCAGGAAGCGACAGCCAGCCCATTACGGTGGCCCTGAACAACCTCGTGAATACCAGTACGGGCGTGAAGGAATACAACGTGGATATGGCGGCGGCAATCATCGCCGGAATACCGACGCTCCTTGTCTACATCATCTCGGGAAAGTACTTCGTGCGAGGGCTTACCGCAGGAGCGGTCATAGGATAGGCGTTTCTCCTGCCTCCCGGCAGGATCTTGATCTTGCGCGAACCGCTTCGATGAGGCAAAATGCCTCCACGACGGCGCGATAGAAAGAACGCTTTAAGCGCACGAGCTTCAATGGTACGGAGGCAGCCGCAGTGGGGATCCGGTTCAAGACAAGGTATGTGCTCCTCGTATCCATATTCTTGGGCAGCTCCGCCTGCTCCACCCTGGGTATTCTCGAGGCACAAATAGGAGGCAGATCCGACGGCGCCGGGGAGCCGATAAGCGCGCGAACAGAGCGGGAACGGGCGGCAACTACTCTGCCCGCAGATCCATGCGAGACGGTTCTCTCTGCCGATGAACAGCGCTTGTACCGGCTCATTACCGACTACCGTAAATCGAAAGGCTTGCCCCCCATTCCCCTGTCCCCGAGTCTATCCTTCGTTGCCAAGACCCACGTACGGGATCTTCAAGTCCATCCGCCTGCCGGCGCCTGCAACTTCCACAGCTGGTCCGAGAACGGCCCATGGACCCCCTGCTGCTACACGGGCGACCATGCCAGGGCTTCCTGTATGTGGGACAAGCCGAGAGAGCTGACCGGATACTCTGGCAACGGCTACGAGATCTCTTCGTGGAGCAGCGGGCAAAACACTCCCGAGGGCGCCCTGTCCGGATGGAGAAGCAGCCCTCTGCATAACGCCGTAATCGTAAACTCCGGCGCCTGGAGTCGGATGACCTGGAAGGCCATGGGCGTCGGGCTGCACGGCTCCTATGCGGTCGTATGGTTTGGAGAGGAAGCCGATCCCTGTTCCAAATAGGGTGAGCTCGAGGAGAAGCGCCAGCTCCGCGTACCGGCGCCAGGGAAATAAATTTACCCCTCCCTGTAGTTACAGCCTGTTTTTATCAATTCCTGGACGGCTCGCTCCTGGGGCGGACGTGGCGGCTCAGACCGGCTCCCGCCGCTGCGCCGCCAACAGCTCCGATCGCATCAGCGATCAGGTCCCAGATCTCGGGCTGGCGATGGGTGAAGGTCTGCAGGAATTCGATCAATCCGCCGTAGAGCAGACACAATAGGGTTACGAGCATGACGGTGCGGAGTTTCTTTGCCTTGAACAAGGAGGTGAAAAGCAGGAAAGCAAGAACCGCGTAGGCGGCGAAATGAGCGATCTTGTCGGCGAAGCGAACATTCCCCGGTATCTCCGGGGGCTCCGGCAGCAGAGACAGGATGAGAATCGATCCCGCTACCACGGCGGTCAGGATGCGCCACCAGCGCAGGCTTCGCATGGAGCTGAGTATCCGGAGTATCGGCAAGGCAGTCAAGAGGCGGGTAATTGTGCCCCTGACATATCAAGCGGTAATATCTGTGATCCGGCAAGCAACCCCGAGCGCCAGGCGTGGCGGCTCGGGATTGACCGTGGAGGTGGCGCTGAGCCGGTGAGGGCAGCCGTTGCCGCGCGACAGCAGGAATCCTCTTCCGGGTACACCTAGAGATTTGCAGACTGTCGGCTCTCCACTATAATGGAAGTATAGAAAACCGCCCGCGCCTCAACGTTCGGTCGCGCCGATTCAGGATCAGGCAGACGGGCGGGGCAATCGATATAGGTGGGAAGATGATGCAAAAGATAGCAGCACTTACTGTTGTTTGTCTGGCGGCATGTACCCGGGTTGCGGGCGCTCAATCTGCGGGCTCCCCGATCGACCTGGCAAGTCCCGTGTCGACGGAGGCTGCGGTATCGGTCCCGTCGGAACCAGCGCCGGTTATCTACCCCGGCCCTCGACGCGAGAGCAAACCGGGCACGGCCCTGGAAGTCCTGGAGAGATACGTTGAGGAACACAGCCCGGGACTGGAGGACCCCAACAGGCGCATGATGCGAAACTTCTTCATCGGCGGCAGCACGCTCTCCGTAGGGTGCGCGGTTTTGGCGTTGATTGTTACGCCGGACGATCGGGAATCGGAGGATGAAGAGAAATCGTACTTTTGGGGAGCGGCTCTGGGAGGGTTCTTTCAGGGGTTGTATCTGAACACGACCATGGGCATGGGACTTTCCTACCTCGTCGTTCCTGAAGTCGATATCAGAGCCGAGTACGGCTCCCTGCTCGATGTGGAGGCGGAAGCCCGAGAGGACAGGGCCGTCCTGATTCTCCGGAAAATTGCCAGGAGAGAACGGCAGAGAAGGGGATACGGGGCCCTGTTCGCTCTTCTGTCCACGGCTCTGCCGGTCGGAACCTATTATCTGGGAACGGCGCTGATGGATCCAAATCCGAATACGAAAGATGTGGGATACGGATATACCGCCGGAATCGCTGCCGGCGCACTGCTGGCCGTTCCTATGTTCATCGTCATCGGGAGCAGTGCGGCGAGGATCGACGAACCCTTCCGCGATGTGAAAATATCAGGAAGTGAACAATGAACCGCCGCATTGCATTGTGCCTGTTGCTTTGTTCGAGCGCACTCGGTTGGACAGCCGGGGGACAGGAGGAAGCGGGCGCCGCGCGGGCGGAGTATCTGGCCGATCGGGGAACGATCATTCCCCTGCACGAGGTCAGAATCGAGGACTTCATCAGCGCTTTCGATTACAGCTATCCGGATCCCGAGGGTGAGTTCGGGGTGACCGTTTACACGGGTCACCGGCAGGTTTCCACCGAAGGGCAGCAGGAGATCCTCTGCATCGGTCTCCAGGGGAAGCGCCAGCCTTTTCAGGATCTGCCGCCGATGAACTACGTGCTCGTCGTGGACAAGAGCGGTTCGATGCGCGAGCCGGACAAGCTGGACTGGGTAAAGGAGTCGCTGAGGATTTTTCTGAAAACCATCAGGGATAAGGATTTCGTATCCCTGGTGGTTTTCGACGATACGGCCCGGGTGCTCATCCCCTCGATTCAGATGAATCGGGACGGGATCAGAGAGCGGTTCCTCGAGCAGATACGGCTGCTGGCTGCCGGGGGCGACTCCGACATCGCCGAGGGACTCACCCTGGGATTTCAGGAGGCCATGTCGCATTTCTCTCCCGAGTACACGAACAGGGTCATGCTCCTGACAGACGGCTGGGGAAAGGCGAAGGGCATCGTACGCCTCGTGCGGGCTTACAGAAAGCGGGGAGTGGAAGTGTCGATGATCGGCTACGGGGAAAAATTCGATATCCGCTTCGGCGAGGCGCTGGTCCAGGCCGGCGGTGGAAGCTCCCGCTTTGTCTCGGACAGGCAGCGGATGGAGGAGAT
This sequence comes from uncultured Spirochaetaceae bacterium, assembly GCA_964389305.1. GTDB lineage: Bacteria > Spirochaetota > Spirochaetia > SZUA-6 > DRHE01 > CAYMEK01. Next base: position 14,648 of record CAYMEK010000071.1, on the reverse strand, counting down.
CTTCGGCTCGGGGCTGGCCCGCACCACGGTTCCCCTGGCTCGAGATATCCACCTGACCGTATCGCTGACGGGAGCCACGGCTGCGGCCACCTGGGGCTACGGCCACCAGATAGATTCCATGCGCAGCGGCGTCCGCTACACGCTCCCGGCCATCCACAGCGGCGATTACGAGACGATCCTGCTGCAGATCGACCTGCCCAAGACCGGGACCGCCGGCGCTCGTACCGTGGCGCGCGTGGAGGCCGGTTATACAGATCTCGAGGGCGTCCCGCAGCGGCTCGAACCCGTAGAGGTGGCGCTGGATTTCGTGAACGTCAGCAACCCCGTCGCCGGCTATTCCGACGCCCGGGCGCTCAAGGCCGGCAGCCTGCTGCACTATGCCTACGCGATCCAGGATATCAGCCGGGATTACTACTACGCACCCAGGCTCTACAACGCGTTTTTCCGGGCATTCGAGGTAAAGAAAGAGCTGAAAAACGCCAGGATGCGCTTGCACGATGAGAGCTTCGACTCCGAGATCGCGCTGCTGGAGAAGTACATCGGCATCCTGGGCGGCGAAATCGGTCTGAAAGACAGCCTCGTCCAGCAGTTCATTGCCGACGACGAGGTAGCCCCACCGGAGAAAGACCGCCCGCTGGCAGACCAATTGGACAGCCTGTTCCGCGAGCTGCTCCTGAGCCTCGAAGAGGTACCGGGCGGGAACATCGCTGTCTCCGGGTTCAGCATGTCCGGACAGGGAACCTGCGCTTTGCTCGACTACGTAAACGAGGCCGGCGCGTCTCGGCTTGCCAGGCTGGCCGGCTCGAAATACACGGTGGTCGAGCGCAACAGGCTGGAGGCCATCCTGAGGGAGCAGGAACTGGCTCTCTCGGATCTCGTAGAACCGAATCAGGCGATCCAGGTCGGCAAAATCCTGGCCGCCAACTATCTGGTTACCGGAACCGTGATTCCGGCTTCCGAATCGGTACTCATCTTCGGCAGGATCATCAACGTCGAAACCGCCGTGATCGAGTCCGCCGCCCAGGTGATCGTTCCCCGGAACCAGGAGGTACAGAGTTTGCTGTAGCCGTCATAACGGCCGGAGAATGACCGTACGAGGGACGGGGTCTTCGGTCAACGAAACTGTCCTCACCCTGCGGCTTCCGCACGGAGAGATCGAGTAACTGGTCTCTAGGTTGATGCTGAAGGCAGAATGCTGCGGTAGATCCTGAGGCCGAGCCACACGGCCACCGCCGCAGCGGCGGCGAAAACGATGAGCGGGATGATTTCCAGGGCGTCTTCCACGATCCAGGCGAGAATCAGCATGGCGCAAATAGCCGCGGCCATCGCCGTGCCTTTGACCACAACCGCCGCTGACAGCAGGTACCCGATGGGGCGGCGGCGCAGGGCCGTCACGCCGGTGAACAGGGCGAGCGAAACGACCAGCCCGAGATCCAGCGCCTGGACTACCAGCGTGGTCTGCCCCAGCAGCACTCCTTCGATCTTTCCGCCCATGGCCGGAATGACCCGAGCGAGCCACATGACGATCAGCAGAGCGGCCATGGCCAGGCTGAACAGCCCCATTCCCAGTGTCGGGAAGCGCTCATCGAATCGGGAGGCAATCTCTTTCAGGTCGATCGTGGAAACGATCCGCACGACGGCCGCCAGGCTCAACGCGTAGATCGTTACGAACAGGAGGAACAGGGGCCCGAAGGCCCAGGTCACCGAGTACATCAGATACTGGTAGAACAAGAAGGCGAGGATTCCGGTGGAGAACAGCCTGGAGCGCAGCGTCCCGCGGGCCAGCCAGGGCAAAGAGAGCAGCAGCGCCGGTACGGCGGCAAACAGGGTGAAGATATCCCAGCCCACGCCTTCGGCCACGATTCTCTCGGCGTTGTATCGATAGAGTCCCGACACGATCATTTCGTAGTGTTCGCCCCGCGGGCTGACCACCGTGTTCACCGAACCGTCCCCTCGAAAAAAGACGCCCGCAGTTGCCGCAGCCCCGGCCAGGATCGCCACCGCCAGGCATAGCAACACCATCTCCACTCGTCTGCTTTTACTCATCATCTGCCGCTCGAATTTAAAGAAAGGCTTTATCAGGGTCAAGTCAGCCGGCTGGGACAATCGGGATGCTACTTCATCTCTTTTTCCACCC
>CAYMEK010000071.1:8259-12411 GCA_964389305.1 uncultured Spirochaetaceae bacterium | reverse complement strand
ACCGAGTAGCTGGATCGCCTGTTTCGGGGACTGGCCTGCGGGGAGCGCCCCGGTTTATCCGGAAGACAATCGCGGGGCTGGGGCTTTCGGCGGCAACTACGGTATATAGGTGTACGTCAGCGAAGTACCACGCCCCGGCTCTCGAGCTGATCCAGGTGGGCTCTGACGGTCATTAAAGATAGGAAACGCGGGCCGTCACATCGCTGCCATCGCCGTAGTTTATCGGTGATCTGGGAGAGGGAAAGCGGATTCCGCTGTCGATCGGCAAGAGCGAGGATCTTCTTCTCGTAGCGGAGCGGGAAATCCCGGCTGGCGTTGAGTAAGGAGGCGACCTCCTCGCCCTCGAGTACAGACTTCGAAAAAGGTCTTAACGGGTGGGCGACGATGAGCTTGCGTACCTCGAGAGCTTCGATCTTCTCGATGGAACGCATATAGTCCGGAAGATCGTCGTAGATAGCCAGTCCGCCTCTCGTGCCTCCGCCTTGAATGCTGTCGAAGGTGAGAAGCACTCTGGAGCTCGGTTGGTAAAGGCTGATAATCCCCGAACAGTGACCGGGAGTATGCAACACCTGCCACTGGCGATCTCCCATCGTGATGTACTGACCGTCCTGGAGACGGTCATCGATCCTGATGGCTGGGGGAAGAAAACCTTCTATCTCTGTTTTTGCCAGTCCCTGGTAGATATGATTCTCCGGATGTCGTTTTTTCCTCTCCTCCACCTCGAGCCAGGGATTCTCCAGGTAAGGGATTTCCCACTCCCCGGCGAGGGTTTTGAAGGATCCGCGCTTCTGAAGATCCTTGATACCGCCGGCATGATCGCGGTGTCGGTGGGTTACAACGACAATGCGGATGTCCTGCAGGCTCACGCCCAGCCTGTTCAGATATGGCAGAATGTACAAGGCCGGAATTTCATCGGTTCCCGCATCGATCAGCGCGGGGATAGAGCCGCCTATGAAGTAACAGGTTCCCCACGTCGTGCGATCGACGGGAAAGCGTATTTGGTGGATTCCTGGCTCGACCAGCAAGTGTCCTATCCTTTGAGTGAGCCCGAGGTCAAACCACGAACGAGTAGGGGTTGAAACAACAGTGCAATGATAATCGGCGGAAGACTGGCGAGAAAGCCTCCTGACATCATCATTCCGTAGTCGATACCGAACTGCGTGCTGAACTCACCCACCGCCACCGGCAGGGTTTTGGCGCGAGAACTGGTTAGAACCAGAGCGTAAAGGAACTCATCCCAGGACAGAAGAAAGGTCAGCAAACCCGTACTGAACAGCGCTGGTTTGGAAAGAGGAAGGACGATGCGAAAGACTGCGCCCAGACGTGAGCAGCCGTCAATTCTGGCTGCGTCTTCCAGATCCCTCGGAATTCCCTGATAGAAGCCACTCATGACCCATACAACATACACGAGCAGAAACGACGGGTAAATAAGGATAAGCCCGGCCAGGGTGTCGGTCAGACCCAGAGTCTGCACAATCGAGAAAAGAGATATGACCAGGGCGATTGGGGGCAGCATCTGTAGGGCAAGTGGAAGCAGCATGAGTAGCTTCCTTGCGGGGAAACGCAGTCGGGCGAAAACGTAGCCGGTGAGGGATCCCAAGAAAAGACAAAGAGTGGTGGTTGTCACGGCCACAATGGTGCTGTTCACCAGGGCTTTGCGAAAAAAAGCAGCCGGAGCTGCCATGGTCTGCATGCTCGAGGAACGCAAGGTTTCGCGGCCCAGAATCGACCGCAGCCGGTTTAGAGAAGGTTTCTCCGGAAACCAATGGGGCGGAAAGGCGGAAAGCTCATGGGATGGACTGATCGATGACACACCCAGCCAGTAGATCGGCGCCAGAGTCCAGATCAAGAGCAACAGGATTCCCACATAGGTGAGAATTGCCTTGGGCAGGCCGGACCGTCGATACCCAATCATACCGGCTCCCCGCCTGAGCGAAGAATTCGAATGTACATCCAGGCGAGAGCTAGACAAGTGGCGCCGATAAAGAAGGCCATGGCGGCTCCATAGCCGAAGTTTTGGAACTTAAAGGTGGTGAGGTAGGTCAAGAAGGTAACCACCATGGTTCCATTCGCAGGACCGCCGTGAGTCATCACGAAGATGATGTCGAACACCCGAAAAGTCTGCAGCGTACGCAGGATCAGGACAACGAGAATTACCGACTTGAGCGAAGGCAGAGTGACGTAGCGAAAAACCTGCCAGGCTCGCGCTCCATCGGCCTTGGCCGCATCGTACAGCTCGTCTGGGATCGTTTGCAGCCCGGCTAGAAACATGATGGCGTACAGGGGCAGCATCTTCCAGGTATCCGCCATGATGATCATGTTCATCGCCAGGAACGGTTTTCCCAGCCAGATGATGTTTCGATCGATGAAGCCGATCTGCATCAGCAGGTGGTTCAGAGCCCCGGTGCTGCCGTCCAGGATCCACCGCCAGAGCGTGCCGTTGACGATCGTAGGCACAGCCCAGGGAAGAAGAAACAGCGTCCTGACAACCGGCCGGGCCAGGAAACGTCGATTGAGAAGATGGGCAATGGCGATTCCGAGGATCGTTTGCGAAAGAATGGAGACCGCGGTGAAATAGGCGGTCCGGCCCACACTATCCCAGAACTCCGGGCTGGCGGCCATTTGCAAATAATTATTGAAACCGATGAAAGGCTCCCCGGGAAACAGGAAATTGACCCGATGAAGGCTCGTCCAGAAAGCGTGCAGAAGAGGAAAGAGAATCAGCCCCGCCATGAGAAGGATGCTGGGACCCACCAGCCCGTATGCTAACAGAGCCTCGGGTCCCAGCTTGTTTGTTTGCCGACGAAGATGACCGCTAGTCACCGTACTCCTTGGATTTGTTGTCCGACCAATCCTTCAGATCACTCAGAGCCTCTTGTGCTGATTTTGTCCCGGTTAGGGCCGCCTGAATCTCTGCTTGTGCTTTCTGAGACCATTCGCTGTACCAGGGAAGCACCGGGCGAAAGTGCGCATATTGAAACTGAGGTCCCATGGCTTCGAAATGAGGATAGGCCTTCAATATCATAGGATCATTGTACATCGCTGTCCATACAGGCATGTTCTGCTGGAGTTCGAGCGCTTTGGTCTGTACCTCCTTGGTGATCAAGTGCTGCAGGAGCTCGGCCGCCAGATCCGGCGTGTCACTGCCGGCCAGGATGCCCCACCCGCCGCCTCCGGTTACGCTGGAGCTGACCAGCCCGCTGGACTCGGCTGCGGGTATAAGGGTAATTCCTACCTTGTCAACGACCTGGGATTCGTTTGGATCCTGTATCAAACCCCAGGCGAAGGCCCAATTCAACACAAAGGCCGTGTCGCCCACGAGGAATGGGTTCAGATTGGTACGATCATTCAGGCTGGTTGAAGCCGGATCGGCCCATCCGCCTTCTCCGATCGAGTCCATCATCCACTCGAGCATGTCGACCCCTGCTCTGTCGGCAAAGCCCCATACCCCAGGTCCTTCGAGCCACTGTCCACCGAAACCGTATAGAAAAGCGGTAACATCACAGATCAGGCCTTCCGCCTGAGCCCACCCCCAGGCGATTCCGTATTTGACCAATCCCATGTCCATCATTCGGCGGGACATGGTTTGCATCTCTTCCCAGGTTTTGGGAGGGCGATCGTAGCCCGCCCGCTCCAGGATTTCTCGGTTGTAGAACAACCACTTGCTTTGGTTGTTGAAAGGAAAAGCCCACAGCTTCCCGTCCCAGACGAGTTGCTCAAACAGCGGTTTGTCGATCCCCCTTCGCATGTCGGCGGTGATATATCTGTCCACCGGCAGCAGATATCCAGCCCTGGCGAACTCGGCCGGCCAGATCGTGTCGACGTATACGATGTCGACATCAGCGCCGCCACGGGCGGAACTGAGAATCTTGTCGTGAACCTCGTCGTATGCCAGGGAGATGATTTCGATTTTCACTCCGGTTTGCTCTTCCCATTGCGGGGATATTTCATCGATGATCGGCCGCCAGTCGATGGGAAGAAGAATAGTCAAGGTTTTCTCCTCGGCTACTTCCTGGGTGGGAGAGGTAAAGCCCATCGTCAAACCGAGCAACAGCAATACTAAAACCAGGATCATTCCTTTTTTACTCAACATGTTAATCTCCATAAGTATCTCCTTTCTTGCACAGTGTTGTGAGCTGCGCACACGCAGAA
>CAYMEK010000071.1:0-8159 GCA_964389305.1 uncultured Spirochaetaceae bacterium | reverse complement strand
ACTGCCCGCTGTCTGCCGCCTCCGTGGTCCTGCCCCCGCAGGACTCTCGAACAATCAACTCCGCCTTCAGAGTTGTTGACTGCGTCTCTTCTCCCCGCAATGCCGCCATCAAGGTACTGGCAAGCAGACTTCCGCCGAGCGAGATCTGCTGCCTCACCGTCGTGAGCGCTGGATTGAAGTGCGAAGCCAGGGAGATATCGTCGTACCCGACCACGGCAACATCATCCGGAATCCGGCGGCCCGCCTTGCGCAGGGCGGTGATGGCTGCCGTCGCCATCAGATCGCTGCATACGAATACCGCATCCAGCTCCGGCACCCGCTCGAGGAGCAGGCACATTGCCGAATAACCCGATTCACTGGTGAATTGCGTGTACGTAATCAATTCGGAACGTGATTCCAGACCGGCTTCCGCCAGAGCTTGCTTGTATCCCAGGAGCCGAAACGCGGTTTCGGTCTCGTCTTTATCGCCGCCGATAAAGGCGATGCGACGATGGCCAAGCTTGGCCAGATGAGTGACAGCCTGTATAGCCCCGGAAACGCCGTCGGTTCCTACCGAGAGGTATGACTGGTCGGCAAGCGGTGGACCCCAAACAGTGAAGCAGACTTCCCTCTCAACGAGCTTGGCAATACCGCGATCTTGGATTTTGCGACCGACGATGATCAGCCCGTCTACCATTTTTCCCATGATGTAACGCTGGTACCAGCGATCATCTTCCGCATTAGCCCGGGACAGGAGCAGGTCGTAATCGTTTACTGAAAGCTCCGAGGCGATAGAGCCGAGAAGCTCGAGATAAAAAGGGTCGGAAAGTTGACGGTCGCTCTCAGCACCGAAGGGGATCAAAACCGCCACCGTGTTGGTCCGTTTGAGACGCAGATTCCTAGCGCCGATGTGAAGCTGGTAGTTATGCTGGCGAACAAATTTCTTGATCCGCTTTTTGGTGGCTTCCGAGATGAGAGGGCTGTCGTTCAGTGAGCGCGACACTGTAGAGGTGGACACGTTAAGTTCGGCGGCAATGTCCGCCAGAGTCCGGACTTTGGTCATAAAACTGCTCAGCACGACACAAATATATGCAATCGATTGCATAAATCTTATCACGATTGTAGACCGCTGTCAAGCAAAATCTTGCGCGCTCAGATGTCTCGAATGGATGGAGAAGACGAAACTAGCCTGTACCCGGCGAGCTGGCGAAACGGGCGGGATCGAAACCGCTTACGGTTTTTCCATGTCGCCGTACCTGTCGTAGAACAGGATATCGGCCAGCGGCTTTTTGCGGGCCTGACGGGGGGCAGCGGCGGGCTTGCCGATGGGAAGAACGGCCAGCAGCCGCAGATGCGCCGGTACACCGAGAACCTTTTTGCCGTAGGCCTCCTGGGCGAGGACGTACCCCTCCACCCACACCGAAGCGTAGCCGAGAGCCACGATCGCCAGAAGCATATTCTCGATCGCCGCTCCGGCATCCTCCTTCCAGTACGCACTGGTCCGTTCATCCATGACCAGTGCGATCGCCGCGGAGGCCTCGGCAATGCAGCCCTGGATCCTTCCCAGTCGCTCGAGGATTTCCTTCTTGCGGATGAGGATGAACTCCCACGGCTGGCGGTTGTACCCCGAGGGCGCCCGGCGTCCGGCGTCGAGTATCTGCTCGAGCTGCGCTTCGGTGACGGTACAGGGTTCCAGGCTGCGTACGCTGGCTCTGGTGCGAATCGCTTCGAAGACATCCATGGCTTTTCCTTTCTCAGCGGCTGGACCACGGGGAACGACCAGGGCTCATACTGCGGGGGCTAGACAGCGGGGGCTAGACCGCGATCCCGTTCCTGCGGATGACCTCGGCGTACCAGCGGCCGCTCTGCTTGACCGTACGCTTCTGGGTGGCGTAGTCCACGTAGGTCAGGCCGAAGCGCTTGGTATAGCCACAGGCCCACTCGAAGTTGTCCATGAGCGACCAGACGAAGTAGCCGCGCAGCTTCACACCCTCCTGGATGGCGTGCCAGGCGGCGGCGAAGTGGCGCTTCAGGTACTCCAGGCGCCCGGGATCGGCCACCGTGCCGTCGGGGCGTACTTCCTCGCCGAGGGGTGTGCCGCTTTCGGTGACGTAAAGCTCGGGCTCCCCGTAGTCCCGGTGCACGCGTCGCAGCAGAAGATACAGCCCCTCGGGGTTGACCTCCCACTGCTCGAAGTTGGCGTGGGGGATGAAGTGGTAGCGGATGCGCTTCACCTTGATGAAATCGCCTTGCTCGTCGTGGGCGATGGTTCGCCGGGTGTAGTAGTTGATTCCCAGGAAGTCTATAGGAGCGGCGATCGTCTCGAGATCCCCCTGTTCCATCCTCGGGATCTTGTCGCCGTACCACTCCAGCATGTCCTGCGGATAGGATCCTTTGAACAGCGGATCCACAAACCAGCGGTTGAAGGCCCCGTCGTGGCGCCGCGCCGCGGCCAGATCTTCTTCTCGCTCGCTGAAGGGATTGACCCATTCCAGGTTGTGCACGATTCCCACTCTGGTCCTGCGGTCACCGCCTGCCCGCAAGAGCGGCACGGCCCGGCCGTGGGAGAGCAGGATGTGGTGCGCTGCCTGCAGCGCCGTTTTCAGATCCTTGATTCCGGGGGCGTGCTCCCCGTACAGGTGCCCGACGAAGGCCGCCACCCAGGGCTCGTTGTGCGTCATCCAGTTGTGCACCCGGTCGGCCAGCCGGCCGGAGACGGCCTCGGCGTAGGCTTCGAAATGGCCCACGGTCTCCCGGTTCGCCCAGCCGCCGGCCTCCTGCAGCTTCTGGGGCAGGTCCCAATGGTAGAGGGTGAGGAAAGGCTCGATTCCCGCAGCCAGCAGGGCGTCCACCAGCCGCTCGTAGAAATCCAGCCCCTTGGGATTTATCCGCCCCTTGCCGGCGGGGAGCACGCGCGGCCAGGAGACCGACAGGCGATAGGCTTTCAGTCCCAGCTCCTTCATCAGCCGGATGTCTTCGGGGTAGCGATGGTAGTGGTCGCAGGCCACATCTCCGCTGCTTCCGTCGACGATGTTTCCGGGGGTGTGGCTGAAGCGGTCCCAGATCGACTCTCCCTTACCGTCCTCCTCCCAGGCCCCCTCGATCTGGTAGGAGGCGGTCGACGCCCCCCAGACAAAGCCCTTTGGAAAGCTCAAGGCCTGATCGTTCATGGTTTGTTCTCCTTGTGTTCTCCGCAGTGCAGTATTTCCCGCACGTACGAGATTGTCAATGCAGCCGCCGGGAGGCCCGCCCGCCGGATGGCCCGCTTGCCGGGAGGCCCGCCCGCCGTATGGCGACGCGCCTGGCCCGGCTTGTTTCCCCCGTCTATGCTATAATGAAGCCATGGAGCATGGATCATGAAGGCGCTGCGGGTGTTTCTGAAGACGACCATCGCCAGGCGCTTCCTCCTGATTTTCCTGTTGACGGTAGTCATACCGGTATCCGTTATCGGCATCCTGGTGGCCAGGATCAGCGAGAGGCTCTTACTGCGGGACGCTTCCCGTCGTACGCTGCAGACCCTGGAGCAGATCGCTCACGGCATCGATGAAGAGGCCAAGCGCATCTCCCTTCTGGCCGCCGCTCTGGCCCTCGACGGACAGTTCACCGACTACGGCGTCGGCTACAACCAGGCCGTAGACGGGGCTTCCGAATACGGCTGGTCCCGGCGGATGGAGCAGCACCTGAACAGCTTCTTCAATTACTCCAACAAGATCGGGGCGGTGGTGGTATTCTTCCGCGACAAGGACCCGTACGTGTACCGCAACAGCTCCTTTCTCTTCGAGACCGCTCTGGAAAAGGAGGATTGGTACCGAAAGGTGCTGCAGGAGAAGAGCAGGACGCGCATCCTCCCCGATTTGCGCAGCCACAGCATCAGCTCGGCCAACCGGCCGGTTCTCTCCGTGGCCGTCTGTCCGGGAGAGGAGGTTTACAGGCGGGGACTGGAAGTCCTGGTAGTTTCCTTCAAGGTGAGCTATTTCGACCAGCTGCAGAACGGGGAGAGCCTCGGGGTCGGGGAAGAGCTCTACCTGGTGAACCCAGCCGGGCAGGTGCTCCTGAGCAGTGCTCCGGGGGAAGCCGGCGAGGGGGTAAAGAACATGCTCGCCTCCGGGGAGGGGCCCGATCTGGCCGATGGCTCCGTGTTCAGGGAGGAGGGCCGGAACGAATACCTCGTTTCCTCCATTCACCTGCCTTTCTCCTCCTGGAGGCTGATCAGCAGCATCGACACCGCCCACATCACCCAGAGAATCGATATCTACCTGTCGGCGGCCCGCTATTCCATCATGCTCTTCTTTCTGCTGTTCGTGGTCTTCATCGCCCTGTTCTTCTACGAGATCGTACGGCCCATCCACCAGGTAATCGACACCATGAAACAGGTGGGGGGCGGGAACTACCGGGTTTCGGTGGGCGAGTCCGGTATGGCGGAGCTGGCCGAGCTGGGCAGGGCCTTCAACTCCATGGTTTCGGAGGTCCGCAGGCTCACCCGCGAAAAGGAGCAGAAGGAAAGAGAGCGCTCCCGCCTGGAGATGGAAGCCCTGCGTCTCAAAATAAGCCCTCACTTTCTCACCAATACCTTGAGCTCGATCCGCCTGATGGCCAGCATCAGCAAGGCGGACAGCATCAAGGAAATGACCGGGGCGCTGATGAAGGTGCTCAACGACTGCCTGCGGGAGGAGGGAGGCCTTACCACGGTGGCGCGCGAGCTGGAGATCCTCGAGAACTACCTGTTAATCATGAAGGTCCGCTACGGAGACAGCTTCGACGTGCTGTACGAGGTAGAGCCTTCGGTTCGGGATCTCTACGTGCTGCGTATGATCCTGCAACCCCTGGTCGAGAACTCCATCCTGCACGGACTGAACGGCCTTGGCCGCAAGGGACAGATCCTCATCCGGGCAGGCGTCGAGGACGGGAAGCTCGTCCTGCAGGTGGCCGACAACGGCAGGGGCATGTCGAAGAGCACCGCCCGGCAAGCTCTTTCGGCGTCGGGCGGCCGGCACTCAGGCCTCCTGCGGGTGGGCTTGAGCAGCGTGCGCTCCCGGATCCTGCTCACCCATGGAGAGCCCTACGACCTGGATATCGAAAGCCGCGCGGGCTCCTATACCCGGATTACGCTCCACCTGCCGGTGCTGCGGGAGAAGGAAGCGGCCGATGTATAGAGTGCTGCTGATCGACGACGAGCCCCTGGTGCGCCTGGCTTTGAAGTCGCTGATCCCCTGGCAGCAGCACGGCTTCGACTGCGAGCTGGAGGCCGGAAACGGGGAACAGGGGCTGCACTTGCTGCAGAGTCATCCGGAGATCGACATCGTCTTTCTCGACATCTCCATGCCGGTGATGAACGGCCTGGAGCTTCTCGAGCGGCTGCAGCTTTCCGGCAGGAAGCCGGAGATCATCATCCTGAGCGCCTACGACGACTATCCCCTGGTCAGAGAGGCTTTCAAGAAGGGCGTCAACGACTACCTCCTCAAGACCGAGATCGATCCGCAGCGCATCCTGGAGCTGCTGCGCTCCGTGACGCAGCGGATCGAGGACAGGCGCAAGGCCAGCTCGACCCCCCAGGAGCTGGTGCGCCGGGAAGGCCGCCACCTGAAGGAAGAGCTGCTGCAGCGCCTGCTCGGGGCCGAGGGCGTGGAGCATTTCGAAGAGCACAGGGAAATCCTCGGCATCCGCATCGGTAACCGTGTAAGGATCTGCTTGCTCGGGATCGAGGACTTTCCCACCATAGTCCGCCGCTACGCGGACTGCCCGGAGTCGGCAGGGGTCCTCAGGGCCACCGTGTTGAACGCCGTGGGCCAGATACTCTCCAAGCGTCCCTGGGGTGAGGCTATAAGCATCTCCGACGAGCAGTACGTGCTGTTCCTTTCCTTTGATTCGGCTAAGGCGAGCGAGCGGGAGCGGACCGAAGATCGGGAAACCGAGGAGATCCTGGAGGAAATCCGCAAAGCGCTCCGGCACTACGCCAACCTAGAGGTCGGCTTCGGATCGAGCCGCGTCTCGGAGCTTTCCTCGTCCCTTCACGGATTGTACGAAGAGGCGAGGAAAGGGCGGAGAGTACCCAGCAGGATCGCGGTCAGGGCCAGGAGATACATACACCAGCACTACAATCAGCCTACCCTGAGCCTGGCGGAGATCAGCGAGTACCTGGGCGTCAGCCCCAGCCATTTCTGCTACCAGTTCGCCAGGGAGACCGGCCAGACATTCAAGGAATATCTCACCAAGGTCCGCATGGAGGAGGCCAGAAAGCTCCTCGTGGATACGAACCTGAAGGTCTACGAGGTGAGCGAGCGGGTCGGTTACCTCAACCCGGAACATTTTTCGCGAGTGTTCAAGCGCTACACGGGACTGACCCCCAATACCTGCAACCAGGCGGGGAAAAATCGTTAGTTCCATCAAGAAATCGAAAACAGGGTCATTCACGTCGCCAGGGGCGGTGCTCCATAATGAGGGCAAAACAACCGTATTAAGGAGGAAGGATATGAGAGCAAGCGTCGTTCGTTCTCTGCTGTGCCTGGCGGCGGTGTTGCTCCTGCTGCCGGCCCTGGTCTGGGGGACGGGAACGCAGGAGAAGAAGGCCGAGCAGATCCTGTTGAAGATGGGCGACAATCTTCCCGACCGGACCGGCACCTGGGGGGCGGTGGTCGAACAGATCAACGCCGAGTTCATCAAGGAACATCCCAATGTCAGGATCGAGACGGAGAGCTATCCCGATCAGCCCTACCAGCAGAAGATCAAGCTCTACGCCACTTCGGGACAGCTCCCCGACGTGTTCAAGTACTGGAGCTTCTCCACCTTGCTGAAGCCCCTGGTGGATGCCAAGCTGGTGGCCGAGCTGAACATGGCGGATTTCAAGGGGCTGAACTACCTGGCCGGCGCCCTGGAGTCCAACATGTACTACGGCAAGCTCTGGGGCATTCCCGTGTCCGGAGATCTCTGGGTCGTGTACTACAACAAGCGGCTGTTCAAACAGGCAGGGGTAGCTGTACCCGAAACCAGCGACCAGGTTCTGGCCGCGATACCCAAGTTCAAGGCTCAGGGTCTTATCCCCATGTCCACCGACGGTAAGGATTCCTGGCCCCTGTGCATCACCTGGGACAACATCATCGGCCGGCTCACCGGGGACTACAGCATCGTCCAGGCGGCCCTGGACCGGAAGATGAAGTTCACCGATCCCCCCTTCGTCCAGGCCGCGAAGGTCCTCCAGGACATGGTCAGGGCGGGGCTCTTCCAGGCGGACCTGGTCACCTCCGACTACGGGGCATCGCGCAACCTTTTCGGCCAGGAGAAGGCGGCCATGTACCTGATGGGCTCCTGGGAGCTCGGACTGGTTACCGACCAGAACTTCCCGCAGAGCTTCCGGGACAACATCTCGGTCTTCAAATTCCCCCTGATCGAGGGTGGAAAGGGCAGCCGGGATGACCTGGTAGCCTGGTTCGGCGGCAACTATGTGGTCAATGCCGGAAGCAGGTACAAGGAGCTGGGCATAGACTATCTCAAGTTCTACGCCAAGCGCTTCCCGACCCTGATCTGGGAGAAGCAGGCCGCTGTGCCGGCCCAGCGGGTCGAGCCCACGGCAAAGGACAGCGATCTGGCCAAGAGTCTGCTGCAGATCGCCGCCGACGCCAAGCAGTCCAGCGGCACACCGAGCCTGGACCGCTCCACGCCGGCCTTCAAAGAGGACGAGCAGAAGTTTGTCCGCGACCTGGCCGCCCTGGTGCTCACCCCGGAGCAGTTCGCCAGGCAGCTGGACGCTTCGGCGGAGACTGCGGCCAAGCAGTAGAGCTGGGGTTTGCAGCCTGTGCTGGTGTGGGGCGCGGCGGCGCGCCTGTGGATGAGCGCAAGCGCCGCTATGCATCTCCTTGGGGTCCCGGGCCTGCCCCGATCAGCAGGCCCGGAGATCCTTTCCCTTCGTTCTGTAGAGTTTTTGCGATAGAATGCGGTGGTGAGGTCCCTGTTTTCCAACAAGAAGGCCATCTTCCTTCTGATCTTTCCCGGTCTGGTGGTGATGATCTTCTCCATCGCCGCGCCGGTAGCCTTGAGCGGATACTACAGCCTGACGCGGTGGGCCGGGTTCGGCAAGCTTACCTTTATCGGTTTTCAAAACTACCGCAGCATCCTGCTCACCGACAGGACTTTCTGGCTGTCCCTGTTCAACGCCCTGGTGTTGATGGCGATTACCATCTTCATCC
>CAYMEK010000070.1:0-20221 GCA_964389305.1 uncultured Spirochaetaceae bacterium | reverse complement strand
TACTCCTGGTTATCGAGATCTTCCTCATTCCCGGTTTCGGCGTAACCGGTATATCCGGGATCGTTCTCATGATCTCAGCCCTGGTGCTCTCCAGGCAGGAGTTCATCATCCCCCGGGTGCCCTGGCAGTGGGACCTGTTCCTGCGCAACCTACGCAACGTCGGGCTAGGGGTCCTCGGCTCTCTGATCCTGTTCCTGGTGCTCTTGCGCATCTTTCCCCGCACTCCGGGGCTGAAGCGCCTGATCCTTAATAGCACACAGCAGACCAGCGCGGGCTACACGGTGCAGAGCCTAGAAGGCTCCAGCGACCTGCTCGGCAGGAAGGGAACGGCGGTAACGGCCCTGCGACCGGCGGGAAAGGCGGACTTCGACGGGGAAATCATGGTCGTGGAAACGGACGGCGAGTTCATCGAGCCGGGCGGGAGCGTGGAGATCATCGAGGTGAGCGGCAACAGGATCGTGGTACGGAGAGCGTGAACGCCATGTGGCTGGCCATCGGATTGGCCGGGGCGGGGGTCCTGGCCATAATCATCGAGCTGTTCGTCCCCTCCGCCGGCTTGATCGGCATCGCCGGGTTGGGCAGCATCATCGCCAGTATCGTGATCGTATACCGGACGATCGGATCACTGGTCGGCACGATCTATCTGGCCGTGGTCATGATCCTGGTTCCGATATTCATCGTGCTGTATTTCAAGTTCTTCCCCCGTTCCGTAGTCGGCAGATGGCTGATCAGCAAGGACAGCCAGGATGCGGGCAAAGGCTACTCCTCCTTTACGGCGGAGAAATACAGCGACCTCGCCGGCAAGCAGGGGGTGAGCCTGACCATCCTGCGCCCGGTGGGCACGGTCCTGATAGAGGGCCGCAAGTACAGCGCCGTCACCGGCGGGGAGTACATTGAAAAAGGTCAGCCGGTCAAAGTGATCAAGGTGGAAGGAAGCCGCATCGTGGTGCGGCGAGGAGGATAAGATGATAATCCTGTATGTTCTGATTGGAATCGTCGCGGTAGCCTTTATCGCGATTTTCCTGAAATTTTTCGGGCTCTGGTTTCGGGCGCTGCTGTCCGGCGCCCACATCAGCATAGGGCGCCTGATCGGAATGTGGATCCGGCGGGTCAAGGGGCGCCTGATCGTGGACAGCCGGATCATGCTCACCAAGGCGGGAATCCAGGTCGACTCGGATCAGCTCGAGACCCACTACCTGGCGGGCGGGGACGTGATCCGGGTCAGCAAGGCCCTGATCGCCGCCAACAAGGCCAACATCCCGCTGAACTTTCAGCGGGCCGCGGCGATCGACCTAGCCGGCCGCGACGTGCTCGACGCGGTCAAGACCAGCGTGAATCCGAAGGTGATCGACTGTCCCAACCCTGCCATGGGGCGGAACACGATCGACGCCGTGGCCAAGGACGGGATCCAGGTGCGGGCCAAGGCCCGGGTCACGGTGCGGGCCAACATAGAACGGCTGGTCGGCGGGGCCACCGAGGAGACGATCATCGCCCGGGTCGGCGAGGGCATCGTCACGACCATCGGCTCGGCCGCCTCGTACAAGGACGTGCTGGAGAATCCGGACAACATATCCAAGACGGTTCTCCAGAAGGGCTTGGACGCGGGCACCGCCTTCGAGATCCTGTCCATCGACATCGCCGACGTGGACGTGGGTGAAAACGTGGGCGCCAAGCTGCAGGCCGACCAGGCCGAGGCGGACAAGAGGCGCTTCCAGGCCATCGCCGAGCAGCGCAGAGCTGCAGCCCAGGCCCGGGAGCAGGAGATGTCCGCCCTGGTGCGCGAGAACCGGGCCAAGGTTGTGCTGGCCGAAGCGGAGATTCCCAAGGCGATTGCCGATGCCTTTCGTCAGGGCAATGTGGGGATCATGGACTATTATCGCTTGAGGAATATTCAGGCGGATACCCAGATGCGGGAAAGCATCGGCGGGGAGGGAACGGCGAAGCCCGAGGAGGGAAAGGAGTAGGCCGATGATCCGGCTCCAGTTTATAGAAGGTCTTATAGCCCTGCTACCGATAGTTCTGCTGGCCCTGGTGTCGATTCTGCTGCGCGCCCGGGCGGTCGGGCGGCAGCGGCGGCAGGAGCAGAGCAAAGACAGCGAGCCTAAGCGGCAGGAGGCGAAGCAGCAGCAAGCAGCCTCCGGCGCCGCTCGGCCGGTGGCGCAAACCCCCGCCGAAACCGCTCCCGCTGCTTCCCAGCCCAGGAGGCTCAGGATGGCGAAGCCCTCCTATCGGGAGAGTTACGCCTATCCGCCGCCGCTGGTCCCCAACCAGCTCAAGGGGGAACGGGAAGCCGTGGCTTATGGGGAAAGCCCGGCCAGTAAAGCTCTGGCCGACAGTGAGACCTATATGCCCCTGTCTTCCCAGACCGAGATAAGGCGGATGCGCTTCGAGCCGGCTGCGGGCGGCGAATCCGGGAGGGGTGGTCTCCGGCAACGGGCCGGGCCGGCGGCCCGAGAGACCTTGCAGAGGCCCGGCCGCGGAGAAGAGCGAGCGAGGCCGTTTGGAGTTGCAGCCGGAACGGCCGCCCCCGGCCGACGAGCCAGGTCTAGGGTCGACAAGTTGAACAGGCTCCCGCCGCTGCAGCGCGCCGTGGTATGGGCGGAAATCCTGGGACCCCCCGGAGGCCGGCAGCAGTAACCGTTTCAGAGACCGCTCTCGATCTTTGGCCTGGATTCGACTTCGGGACCGGCTGCGGGACCGGCTGCGAAACCGGAGCCCAGGGATAGAATGGCGGGCAGGATGACCAGGGCGCCTGCGGTGGTCGTGGCCAGGGCCAGGGAGACCAGCATGCCGAAGTAGAGAATCGGCAGGAACTGGGAGAAGCACAGCACCAGCAACCCGGCCACCAGCGACATCGAGGTCAGCAAGATGGGTCTTCCGGCGGTTTTCAAGGTATGAGCCAGCACGGCGTTGCGGTGCACATTTCCTTGGTAAATCCGTGTCTGCCGCCGATAGCGGATAATCAGGTGGATCGAGTCGTCGATTCCCACCCCGATAGCCACGCTGGAAAACATCACGGTTACCACGTCGAAGGGCAGCTTGAGAACAACCATGATGATGAAGTTCAGCATGATTCCCGTGGTCATGGGAATCAGGGTAAGCAGGCCCAGAGGAATCGAGCGGAAGCCTAAAGCGGTAACCAGAAAGATCAAGACCAGGGAAACCAGCACGGATAGGATCTGATCCCGGGACAGGGTTTCCGATATGTACAGCAGCGCCAGGGCGCGCCCCCAAATTACGGTTCGCGCTTCGATATCGGGTTCTGATTCGATCAATCCCTCGATCCTGGCAATCAGGGCTTTCAGCTCGGGCTCCATCAGCAGGCTCTCGTCGGTGCCGTCCCAGGCCCGCAGGGTGATCGTCAGGGTGCTGAAATGTTCGTTGATGGGTCTGGCATCCACCGACTGCCCGTACGGAGAGCTGACGATGCTCTTCATATAGCGGGAAAGCAGCAGAATCGGCGCGCGGCGCTCTGGCACGGTGAAGGAGCCCGAGGCCCTGAGGTTCATCAGCTTGAGGTACTGGTTGAAGGAAAAAATGTAGCAGATATCAGGATCCGCGCTCAGCTTGTTCTCGAAGACGGAAATTTTCTTCAACACCTGCGGGTCGAGGAAGTAGTTGTTCCGCTCCTCCGGAGCCTCGATGGTGAGATATATGTTCGTATACCCCCCGAAGCGTCTTACCAGGACCCGGCTGTCCCGCACGATGCGCTCTTTTTTGCGGTAGTAGCTCAGATAGTCGGTCTGGTAGCTGACATGTTTGAGGGCAAAGCCGAAGGCCACTGCGATCAGCACTATCGTCGCCAGAATGAGGTACCTGTGCCTGATCACCCAGCCACTTAGGCCCTCCATGAACCGGGCGATCGGACCCTTCAGAACCCTGTCCCGCTCAACCACCCTGGGAGGGGGAAGCAGGGATAGAACGGCAGGAAAGAAGAACAGCGATAAAGCGGCGCAGTAGGCGATACCGATACTGGTCGAAAGGCCGAACTCCCTGATCTGCACCAGGTTGGCGGATACCAGACTGGAGAAGCCGATGATGGTTGTCAGAGCGGCCATCAGGATCGTCTGGTTGATGTGTCCGACCGACTGGGCGATCCAGCTCTTGTCTCCCGGCTTTACCCTGGCCTCCCGGTAATACTGGTTGAGAATGTGGATGCTGTAGGCGCTGCCCAGGGTCAGCACGAGGGGCGGCACCATGATGCTGACCACAGTAAGCGGGAAGCCGAGCAACCTCATGGTCCCCATGGTCCACAGGGTCCCCAGGCTTACCACGATGAGCGGCAGGGCCAGTGCGCGCAGGGACCTGAAGCTCAGGAACAGGATGGCGAGAATGACCGCCACACCGAGGACAAGGAACTTCGGCACATCCTCCAGCAGGGAGAGCTTGGTTTTCTGCAGGAAGATCGGAGAACCGGTCGTGTACACGGCAAAATACGGTTCCAGCATCGAGCGCGCCCGTTCGACGGTGTCGAGCAGTTCCGTATAATCCTCCTGGAATTTAACGGGAAATACGGCGCAGAGGGCTTTCCCGTCGCCGGACAAGACCATGTTTTTCGCCAGCGGGTTTTCCAGGAGTCTGGATTTGAACTCCTGCAGCTCAGCTTGAGTGCGCGGCGCCCTGGCCTCAGGCGCGGTAGAAACAGGTGTGAGCTTGGTGCCCTCCTGCACGAAGGTGATGAAGTTGAAAGGATTTATACTGCCGATGATGCTGTCCAGAGCTTCGATCTCACGGATCGCAGCCTCAAAGAGCTGAAGCTTCTGTATATCGAACACCTCCTCGTGCTCCACCGCCAGAAGGAGCTGGCCGGTGTCTTGATTGGAAGACCCATATTTCTCCGCCAGCTCCAACACCTCGTGGTGCCGGGGAAGCATGTTGAAGATGTCCGCATCGATGCGGATCTGCAGGGCAAAGTAGCCGAGAAACATCGTCAGGAGGGCGGTAATCAGGATCACGATCCATGAACGGCGGATGGCGAAGCCGACCAGACGGTGCACGAACGATTCTTTCATGGAGTTGCTCCTGCGATAATGGCTGAAAACCCCCCGCTCTGTCAACAAAGCTGCCTGGGTACAGCAGTACCCAAGTACCGGGTACCCGGGTATCCAAACAGACGGCGGTGTCGTCAGCGTAGGGGCCGAACACCGCCCCGCAGATCAAGGTTCTACCTAATTCCTTTTAATAAAAAGAATAAAGCAGACTTCCCCATCGTCCAGACCGCCGCGGGGCTGGCATGCTTCTTGCTTAAAAGTACACGGTCGCTGACCAAACCAATTCAAAACAGGAGGTTCTTATGAAAAAAAGCTTGAAGATCGTGCTGGCGCTGACTCTGCTCCTGGTTCTGTCTCTGCCGCTATTCGCCGGCGGTCAGAAGGAGCCGGCGGCCGAGCAGGCTGTCACCATGGCCTTCATGCCGGGCATCGCGGATCCGTTCTATTTCACCATGGAACGGGGCATCAAGCAGAAAGCCGAGGAGCTGGGAGTGAAGCTGTTCGTGGGCGAGTACCCCACCACCTGGGGCCCCGAGGCTCAGGTTCCCAACCTCGAAGCTCTGATGGCCCGGGGCGGAATCGACATGCTGCTCATTGCGCCCACCTCGGTGGACGCGCTCATCGCGCCCCTGAAGAAGATCTACGATCAGGGCGTGGAGATCATCACGGTGGACACCTACCTGGGCGACGGGGATTACTCCAAGTCGAGCAACTACTCCTTCCCGCTGTCCTACATCGGCACGGACAACTTCCTGGGCGGGAAGAAGATCGCCGAGCAGCTCGCCAAGATGATAGGCGGGAAGGGCAAGGTGTATGTAAACAACACCAACCCTGATACCTCCTCGGTCGTGGACCGGGGCAACGGTTTCAAGGAGGGCATCGCCGAGTTTCCCAACATGCAGCTGGTCGGCATGGACTGGTGCATGGATTCTGAGCCGAAGGCACAGGAGCAGACGCTCGCCGCCCTGCAGAAAAACCCGGACATCGTCGGCATATTCGGAGTAAACGTGTTCAGCGCCCAGGGCTCGGCCCAGGCGGTGGTGAACGCGGGGCTCACCGGAGCCGTGAGAATCTGCTCGTGGGATGCCACCGAGACCCTCATACAGATGCTCAAGGAGGGCAAGATCGACCTGGTGCTGGCTCAGAAGCCCGCCGAGATCGGCTCCCTGGCCGTGGAATGGGGATATAAATACCTGACCGCAGGCACCCAGATCCCCAAGAAGGTGATCCCGGGCTTCGAGTTCTTCACCCGTGACAACGTAAACGACCCGGAGATGCAGCAGTTCATCTACAAGAAATAGCGGCCGTGTGCCTTGTCGAGGGCCGGCTTTGTTGGAAGCCGGCCCTTTCTTTTCGATACGAGGGGCCGCCCCGATGGCGTCTTCGCCCCAATGGCGTCTTCGCCAGGCAAAAATCACGATTCGAGAGTGTTGTTCGCTCCAGGCGCACAGGGTAGAATCAACGGAGAAAGAGGTATCGGCAGAGTGAAAGCTGACACTCAACTGTCCAGCCCCGGCAGGCCGGGATCGCCCGCGGTTTCGATGCTGGCGAGGAATTGGGCCTTCCTGTTCCTCCTGCTCATGGTAGCGGTCTTCTCCCTGACCGGGAAAAACTTCCTCGCCCTGAACAACATCCAGAACATCATTCACCTGGCTACGGCCTACCTGCTGCTGGCCTCGGCGGAGACCTTTGTGATCATCACGGGGGGTATCGATCTGTCCGTGGGGTTCATCATGGGGTTTTCCTCAGTCCTTTACGCGCAGGTCACCCAGAGCCTGTCGGTCGTCCGCTGGCCTCCGGCGGCCTGCATTCTCATAGGGATCGCGGTGGGAATGCTGGCCAGCGTCATCGCGGGGCTGGCCAGCGGCTTGCTGATCGCCCGTTTCCGGGTGCCGCCCTTCATCGCCACACTGGGAGTCCTGGGCGTGGTCACCGGTGTCACCCTCCATATCTCCGGAGGATTCCCCATAGGGGACCTGCCGCCGGTGCTCACGGAGATAGGCAACGGATACGTCTACTACCTTCACCCGCCCAGCGGGGCCTGGAGCTTTTTCGGCCGGCCGGAAGGGGTCACGGAGGAGCAGGTCAGGGAGCTGGTTCGGGTCGTGCCGAACTCCTTCATCCTGATTCTCCTGGTCCTCGGGCTGCTGTGGCACCTTTTGAAGAACACGCGCTTCGGAATGCACACCTACGCCATCGGCGGAAGCAGGGACGCGGCGCTGCGGGCGGGAATCGACGTGAAGAGGCACCTCGTCCTGGTGTACGTGCTTTCAGCTTTTCTTTCGGGTCTGGCCGGAGTCGTCCTGGTCTTCCAAAACGGAATCGGCAACCATACCACCTGGGGCGCCAACTACGAGCTTTTCGCCATCGCCGCGGTCATCATCGGGGGAGCCAGCCTCATGGGCGGCAAGGGTCGGATCATGGCTTCGGCGGTTGGGGTCATTCTCCTCGGCGTGATGGAGAACGGGCTGTATCTGTCCGGGGTCGAGCCCTTCTACCGATTTATCGCGGTGGGGTTGATCCTGATCGTGGCGGTGGTGATCGACCAGATGTTCCCCGATCTGTTTTGAAGTGCTAAGGAGGAGCGAGAGCAATTGAAGCGGCAAAGCGCAGTTTTATCCTTCCTGGGCCAGCGTTGGGCCATGGCTTTTCTCGTCCTGGAGTTCATCTTTTTCAGCTTCCTGGGCAGGGGCTTCTTCAGCCTGAACGGGATACAAATCGTGCTCTTCTACGGTACCACGCTCGCTCTTCTGGCCACCGCCGAGACCTTCGTCATCGTCACCGGCGGGATCGACCTGTCGGTCGGTTTCGTCATGGGCTTCGCCACCATTATATCGGCCAAGCTGGTGGCCGCTTTCAGCAAAACCGGGATGTCGCCCGGGCTGGCTATCCTGGTAGGGATAGCCATCACCCTGGCGATCGGCGTTTTTCCGGGACTGGTGAACGGCTTCCTGGTCGGACGCCTCAGGGTCCCGCCTTTTCTGGCCACCTTTGCGGTCCAGGGGATAACCTACGGGACCGCGCTGCTGATCGCCGGAGGATTGGTGGCGGCCAAAGACGTGCCTATTCTGGCCAACGTTATCGGCAACGGCTATTTCATGTACTGGGTGCCTGGAAAGGGTCTGTCGTTCTTTACCCGGCCCGAGGTTACGCGCGGCACCACGGTGTTGGAGCTGATTCCCACCATGGTGGTGGTCACGGCGCTTTTTGTCGCCGCCGGGGCCTTTGTTCTGAAGAGGACCCGCTTCGGAATGCACACCTACGCCATCGGCGGGAATATCGATGCAGCGGTCCGGGCCGGGATCAATACCAGGAAGCACCTCATCGCCATTTACATCATTTCTTCACTGTTTGCTACGCTGGCCGGCGTTATCTACATGCTGGAGTACGTCACCGGCAAGGCGGACGCCGGCGCCTCCTTTCTTCTGGATGCGATCGTAGCGGTGGTGATAGGCGGCGCCAGCCTGTACGGTGGGATCGGCACCGTTTGGGGAACGATTCTCGGCTGCCTGATCCTCTCGGTGCTGGAAATGGGGCTGAGGATGATGGGGGTGCCGACCTTCGACAAATTTATCGCCGTGGGGGTAATCCTCATCTTCGCCGTGCTGATCGACCAGTTTTTTCCCGAGTTGATACACAAGGAGGATTGACGGTATGGAATACTTGCTCGAGGTCAGGAACATCACCAAGCGGTTCGGAGGTCTGGTGGCCGTGAACGGCGTCAGCATGGGTGTGAGCGCCGGGGAGGTTGTCGGGCTTCTGGGAGACAACGGGGCGGGGAAGTCCACCCTCATCAAGGTTGTCTCCGGGGTGCACCGAGCCGACGAGGGCCAGGTGTTGTTTCGGGGCAGGGAGGTGAACATCACTTCCCCCATGGACGCCCTGGCTATGGGGATAGAAACCATCTACCAGGACCTGGCCCTGGCTGAGAATCTCAACGTTCCGGCCAACATATTCCTGGGCCGGGAAAAGCTGAAGAAGGCGCTCGGATTTCTGCGCGTGCTGGACCACGAGTACATGCAGACCGAGTCGAAGAAGATACTGGAAAAGCTCGATATCATGATCCCATCCTTACGGAACCGGATCAGGGCCCTGTCGGGAGGCCAGCGCCAGGCGGTGGCGATTTCCCGCTCCATCTACTGGGACGCCCGCTTCCTCATCATGGACGAGCCGACCGCCGCACTGGGCGTGGCCGAACAGAAGAAGGTGCTGGACCTGGTGAACCTGCTCAAGTCTCACGGGATCGGTATTATCATCATCAGCCACCAGCTTCACGACGTGTTCTCCGTGGCCGACCGCCTGGTGATCATGCGGCGGGGGGAGAAGGTTGCCGAACGCCTTACCAGGCAAACCAACGCCGATGAAGTGGTAAGTCTGATTGTCGGAGCGGAAGCGGTTCAAGGCTGAAATCCGGCCATGAAGCTCTTTACCAAGACGCTCGTCTTCTTCATCGGGATCATCGTGTTCCAGTCGATATTGACGATCCTGCTCATCACCAATGTCACCAGGAGGGCCAACCTGGCCGATGCCCGGCGGGAGCTGGAAGAAGAGGCTTCGATCCTCTATGACAGCTTCAACTCCTGGAAACGTCAGATCTGGACAAGTCTCATCGGCATCGGAAACGACCGGAACCTGGCCGGTCTCCTGGCCTCTTCCGGCGGCCGATCGTTCAAGGGAGATATCGCCGCAACGTTCAAGGAGTTTCTGCTCGTTTCCAAGGTCGATTATCTGGTCCTGGCCGATCCCCGGGGTTCGAAGCCCGAGCTCATACCGGTAACCTACAGCACCTTTGAGCTGGCCGATCTCCACCGGCTGGCCAATGAGAAGCCGCACCCCTACATAGAGATCCGCTTCGTGGGCAATACACTGTGCATGATCGGTGTGACCTCCCTCTATACGGCCGGAAACGGCGGGGTGGACCTGTTTCTCCTCAAGCGCATCGATTCCGAGTTCTGCAGCCAGCTCGTGCTGAACAGGAAGTCACAGATTGTGTTCTTCCTGGGCGGCCGGTACCTGGTGGGCTCTTTTCCGGCCGGGCCGCTGGCCTGGACATTGGACCTGCAGGAGCTGCGGAGCGCGTACTCGGAGCGCTACAATGAACGGGTCGACAGCAGACGTTTCAACATCGCCTTTCAGCGGATCGGGAAGCTCAACGGAGAGGTACAGGGGCGGGAGCTTTTCTTCGGCACCTTTCTCTCCAACGATCCCTACAACCAGAGGATACTAAGGGTGAGCCGGGCGGTGCTGCTCGTTTCCCTGGCCGGGGCGCTGCTCACGCTCATCCTCAGCCTCTTCCTTTCCCGCAACATCACCCATCCGATTGCCCTCCTGTTAGCCGGTATGGATAGAATAAAGGCCGGCGCTTACGACACCCAGGTCAGCTCCCCAGGAGGCTACGAGATCTCCAGGCTTTTCGCCGGCTTCAATGAAATGGCGCTCGAGCTCCACCAGGGCCGTGCGGCCATGCAGGAGTACATCCGTGAAACCGTGCTCCTGAAGGAGTACAACGAGAAGATCATCAACTCGATCAGGGCCAGCATCGCCATCGTCAACCGCGACCTGGTGGTGGAGAAGGCCAACAACTCTTTTCTCGAGTGTTTCGGTCTGGAAGGTGGGCGCGTCCTCGGCAGGCCGCTCGCCGGCCTGGGCATCGACATCGTGGACGAGACGGTGATGCAGGCGATAAAGGCTGTGCTCCGTCAGGAGCAGCAATCGTTTTCCGAGGTAAAAAGGTCCCGAAGCGACCGCATCTACGAGATTAAAATCTACCCCTTTTACAGCTCTGGGAGCGAGTTTCGTGAAGCCTCCGGCTGCGTATTCATGGCCGACGACGTCAGCGCCAAGACCGAGCTGGAGCACAAGATCTTCCAGGCGGAGAAGCTGTCCTCGATCAGCATGCTGTCGGCCGGCATGGCCCACGAGATCAACAATCCGCTCGGTTCCATTCTCACCAACGTTCAGAACCTGATCGACGAGGAAGGCAGTGCCGAGCGGAAGGTGTCGCTCAAGTGGATCGAGCAGGAGACCCGCCGCATCGCCCGTATCGTACGGGAGCTGCTCAACTTCACTTCCATGGATGCGACTCAGGCCGCCGGCTCCGACGTGAACAGGGTGGTGGAGGAAACAATCAGGCTGGTCGGCTACTCCCTGGTCAGGGAGAACCGGATCAACATCGACGCCCGCCTGGCGGCCGGGCTCCCGCATTCAATGGTGAGCACCGACGAGCTGGAACAGGTAACGATTAATCTGATCAAGAACTCGATCCAGGCCATCGACGGACGGGGCCGCATTCTCGTTTCCACCTATATGCGGGCAAGCGAAAAGAAGATCCTGCTGGCCATCGCCGACACGGGCAGGGGCATTCCCGAGCAGGTGATACCAAGGATCTTCGATCCTTTCTTCACCACCAAGAGCAACGGAGAAGGTACGGGGCTCGGTCTGTCGGTTGCCTACGGGATCATCACCAAGTACGGCGGAACCATCAGCGTCCGCAGCCGCGAGAATACGGGCACCCGAATTGCCCTCGGCCTCCCGGTGCTGGAGGGAATGCAAACTTGAGGACCGGTCCGTCCGCCGCTAAAGGCCGGCGGAACGAGCCCGCGGTAAAAGGACGGCCTCACCGATTGGCCGGAGGTCTGACCACCTATTGCCTGCGGGCCGGCGGCGACATCGGCCGCCCGCCCGCCCGTTGTTTGCAGGACAGCCTGCCTGTATAATTACGGGAATGACGGAAAAGAAACTGTCGGGCAGCTCGGTGCTCATAGTCGATGACGAAGAGGGAATACGCCACGGGCTGGAGAATCTGTTCAGGCGCGAGGGCGGCACGGTTCACTCCTGCGGGACCTTCGACCAGGCCCTGGAGGTGGTAAACGGTTACTCGATCGACGCTGCGGTGCTGGACATCCGCATCAAAGACGGGAAAAGCGGAATCGAGCTGCTGAAGGAGCTCAAACGGATCGAGCCGGAGATGGTGATCATCGTCATCACCGGCTACGGCAGTATCGATACGGCTGTGACCTCTATGAAGGAGGGAGCGGCGGACTATATCCTGAAACCAATCGACAATATCAAGCTCCTCGATGCGCTGTCCAAGAATCTGGAGCTGCGCAGCCTGAAGAGCGAGAACCGCTACCTGCGCAGCGAGCTGTTCGGACGCTGCCTGTCCAACCGGCTGCTGACCTGCAACCGGGAGCTCGAATCCATCGTCAAGCAGGCGGACAAGATCAAAAACAGCCCCGTAACCGTGCTGCTGACCGGGGAAAGCGGCACCGGAAAGGAAGTGCTGGCTCGCTACCTGCACTTTACCAGCAACAGGCAGGCAGGGCAGTTCGTATCCATAAACTGCGCCGCCCTGTCGGAGTCGCTGCTGTTGAGCGAGCTGTTCGGACACGAAAAGGGGGCTTTCACCGGTGCAATCGAGCGCAAGCTGGGTAAGTTCGAGATCGCCGGCGGAGGCACCCTGTTCCTCGACGAGATCGGGGATATGCCGCTGGATATCCAGGCCAAGCTGCTGCGAGTCATCGAGGAAAACAGCTTCGAGCGGGTTGGTGGAACGAAGCGCATCGAGGTGAACGTTCGGATCATCGCCGCTACCAACCAGAAGCTGGAAACGCTTATAGCCAGGGGAAGCTTCCGGGAAGATCTGTACTACCGGATCAACGTGGTCGCCTTCGAGATACCGCCTCTGCGCCGCCGGCGGGAGGATATCCCTCTGCTGGCCGAGCATTTCCTGGGCCTCTACGCCCGGAAGTACAACAAGAAAGCCGATCACTTCAGTCCCGAAGCGCTGCAGGCCCTCACCGCCTACAACTGGCCGGGAAACGTGAGGGAGCTGGAGAACGTAGTCAACCAGGCGGTGCTGCTCAGCGAAGGTGAGAGAATCAACATCGAGGGTTTGAAACAGAGTATTTTTTCCAGGTGGGAGGACGGCTCAGGGCAGGTGGATGTCTCCCGGCTACAGTCCCTGCGGCAGGCGGTCGAGGAAGTCACCGGGCGGGAGGAGAAAAGGATCATCGAGTGCATGCTGGAGAGAAATGGCTACAACAGGTCCAGGACGGCCAGGGCCCTGGCGGTCACCCGCAAGACCCTGGGCCGCAAGATCGAGAAATACGGAATCGTGGTACACCGCAGTTCCCGCTGCGAGCCGAACGCGGATAGCTGACAGGCCGTTTATGACCGAACAAGAGCGAAGGATCCTTTTTTTCGCCTCGGCGATCCATTTTCTGACCCACTTCTACGTCCTGGTTTTTCCGGCCCTGGTCATGCCAATGAGCCGGGATTTGGGTTTGTCCCTGGCCACGGTGCTCAATATCAGCTTCTGGATGTACCTCCTGTACGGGCTGCTGGCCCTGGCCTGGGGTTGGATAAGCGACCACTGGGGACACAAGTGGGCCATGTCTTCGGGGATTTTGCTGGCCAGCCTGGGCTTCATCCTGGCCGGCCTGGTGCATTCCCTGCCGCTGATCACCGTCTCCTTCGCCCTGGTGGGTATCGGCTGCTCGGCCTACCATCCTGCCGGAGTCGCCCTGGTGTCCCAGGGCATCGAGGAGCGGGGCAGGGCGCTGGGCATAAACGGGGTTTGGGGAAACGTCGGCATCGCCAGCGTGCCCTTCGTGGTAGGTCTGCTCAACTACCTGATCGGTTGGCGCAGGGGGGTGGTGATCCTGGGCGCCCTGGGGGTGGCGGTCGGCGCTGCGGCGCTGGCCACACCCTTCTCGGTAGAGCGCGGCACGGATGTGAAGGTCACCCGGAAGCTGGAATCGAAGACCGCCCTCCAGCTGTTCATCGTCTTCTGTATCGCCCTGTTATTCAGCGGGTTCATGTACAGGAGCTTCACGCTCATTCTGCCAGCCTTTATCGAGAGCCGCATGGGCGATCTCGGGCGCACCTTCCAGAGACTGGCGGCCGGACGCTTTCCCGCGATCCGGGACATACCGGCTTTCCAGACCCTGGTGGCCAATCTGGTGACCACGGGCGTCTACATTCTGGGTGTCGTGGGTCAGCTCATCGGGGGAAGGGTCGCCGACCGCTTCAGCCTGAAGTGGGGCTACTTCCTGTTCTTCTGCGCCGCCGTGCCTTTTATTACGGCCGTGGCTGCGCTTCAGGGTGCGCTGTTTCTTCCGGCGGCCGGCCTGTTCGTGCTGTTCGCCTTGGGCATCCAGCCAATCGAGAACAGCCTGATTGCCTATCTCACGCCCGCCCGCTGGCGTTCGGTGAGCTACGGGATCAAGTTCACGCTGTCCTTCGGCGCCGGCTCCCTTGCGGTAAAGCTGGTCAGCGCCGTAGAGGAAGCTTACGGCCTGAACAGCGTAATCCTGCTGGTACTGGGGTTTCTGGTCATGGTGATCTTGAGCGTCTCGGTATTCCTGGTGCTGAGCAGAGGCCGCTCGATCCGCCATTGAGGGTCCGATGGAACAGAAATCGAAAGACCTTTATAATACGAAAAAAGCGCAAGACCGATGAATTGCACAGCTTACTTTCCCGGGAGGATGACATGAGGAAAACCACAGCCATCGACATCTTTGTACTGCTGCTCGGCGCCATGATCGTTCTCGGCGCACCTCGTGCAGGCTGCGAGGAGCCCTATCCGGCGACCCTGAAGATCCTGGCTCCCGCCTCCAATTCGGCGCTTCCCCTGCTCGTCTTGGCTGCCACGGACCCCATCGAGGAGGTGGATATACAGACCGGGATCATGCTCGGGCATCCGCAGGCTCTGGCCGCCCTGTTCCGCGGCGAGGCGGATCTTCTGTTCACGGGAACCAGCCAGGGCTGGGAAAGCTACCTGGACGGCGGACCCCTGGTCATGGTCGACACAGGAGTATGGGGGGTCTCCTATCTTATCGGCTCGCAGTACGCTCCTCGCATCGAGAGCCTGGCCGGGCTGGCCGGCAAGCGAATCGCGCTTCCCTTTCCCGGCTCCCCTCTCGACTTCCAGACCCGCTACCTGTTGGAAAAGGAGGGTATCGATCCTGACCGGGACTTGAGCATCAGCTACTCTCCTCCGCCCCAGACCGCCGCGCTGCTCAAGAAAGGACAGATAGACGCCGCACCGCTGCCGGAGCCCCTGGCTTCCCAGCTCGTGATCGGCCAGGGACTTCCCCGCCTGCTGGACTACAAGCAGTTGTGGGCCGCGGTCAGTGGAGGCGATCCCCGCTCGCCACAGGTCAGCCTGTTCGTGACCGCCGGCTTTGCCGGCGGGCACAAGGAGCTGCTGGCGGAGTTGATCCTGGCCTGGAGGCAGGCGTCCCGGCAGGTAATCGAGGATCCAGCCGGGACGGCGGCAGGCTATGCGGAGGTACTGGGATTCCCGCAGGAGGTGGTTCGTAGTTCCATCGGCAACACCCTGTTTTACGTGCCGACTGTCGAGGAGAACCGCCGCAGAGTGGTCGAGTATTACGGGCAGGTCAAGGGATACCTGCCGGGAAAACGGGGAGATTTGCAGGCGGACTTCTTTTTGGCCCCGTGATGAAACACGCCTCCCAGTACCTGCTGGGGTCCCTGCTCCTGCTCGCGCTCTGGACCGCTGCCTCGTTTCTGGCCGGTTCCTTCATTGTGCCCACTCCCTGGCAGACCCTGCTCGAAGCCGGCTCCTTGCTCGTTCAAGCATACACCTGGAAGCAGATTCTCATCACCTTCCTCAGGGTCGGCGCCGGGTTCACAGCCGCCCTGATTTCCGGAGCGGCCGTAGGGGTGATCTCAGGAATCAAGCCGGAGGCCGAGGCTTTCTTTCGTCCGCTGGTTATTTTGCTGCAGGGGGTGCCGCCCCTGCTGTGGGCTATTCCTCTTATCCTGGTACTCGGCGCCGGCCACCTGTCGCCGATTCTCGTGATCGCCCTGATCTGCTTTCCCCTGGTCGCTCTCAACGTCAATGAGGGAGTGAAGTCTCGGCCGCAATCCCTGGAGCAGATGCTCCAGGTGTTTGCTCCGGGATTCCGGGCCAGGCTGCGCGAGTTGATTGTTCCCCACCTGCGCCCTTTTCTGGGAGCGGCGGTGAAGCTGGGTGTCGTCCTGGGCATCAAGGCCTCGGTGATCGGCGAGTACTTCGGGGCCAACAATGGCATCGGCTTTCAGATCCAAGCTGCCTATCAGTCCCTGCAGGTGCGCCGCCTGTTCGCCTGGGGGCTGCTGCTCATCCTGCTCATCCTCGCCGCCAATCAACTGCTTGCCCGCCTGGAGCAGGCTCTGGCCGGCCGGGGCCGTCGGCTGGAGCGCTTCGACCCCGGTGCGGCCGACCGAAAGACGCAGGAGCGGCTGAGGAACATATTGGCGAGCCGTTCGCGGGCCGGGATCTTGCTGAAGGATGTCTGCTTCGCCTATCCGGGAGAAAGCCTCCTGCTCGATCGAATCGACTTGACGGTGGGACCGGAGGAAGTCGCTGTGATTTCAGGAGACTCCGGCGTGGGGAAGACCACCCTCCTGCACGTGACGGCCGGACTCCTGGCGCCCCATTCCGGCTTGGTCGAGCGGCCGCAGCGGCTGGGTCTGGTGTTCCAGGAAGACAGGCTGCTGCCCTGGCGCTCTAATGCCTGGAACGTGGCTGTCCCGCTGATCTACTCCGGAACATCCGTCACGGACTCCCTATCCTTTGCGCGCTTTCTGATCGGGGAAGCGGGACTGGCGGGGCTGGAGGCGGGCTTTCCCGACGAGCTTTCGGGCGGGATGAAAAAAAGACTCGGGTTCGCCCGCTGCTTTTCCCGCTTTCCGGAAGCGATACTCCTCGACGAGCCTTTCGCCGGACTGGATGCAGAAGCCCGGCGTCGGTTATGGAAGAAATTTCTGGATCTGCTCTCGCTTCACCGTGGACCCGCGCTCATCGTCACCCATTTCCCGGAGGAAGTGCCGGACGGAGCGGACTGCACCTTCTACACGCTGGCGGCCGACGATCGCGGGGGGAATACGGCCCGCCTTCGGCGCGGTGTGCCTGCTCGCCGTACGAGCCGGACAGAATCACGCGACTGAGCCGAGGAGACAACCCTTGCCGGGGATACTCATCGTAGACCACGATCCGGCTTATTTGAGGGTCCGGTCTTTCCAGACAACTCCCAGTCCCTGGCTAACCTTGCCGAAGGTCTTCCAGGCCATAAACAGCAGGTGCAGGAAGGTGAGGGGATAGAGGAACGGCAGCCACAGCTTCTGGCCGCGGTCCAGCAGGGCCAGCGCCCAGGCCAGTTGAAAGACCGCCACGCTCAGAACAGAGAGGGACAGCGTCTGAGCGCCGGAGAGCGCCTCGAAGACCGCCAACACCACCGGCAGCACGACGAAAATCACCAGGGCCGAGGCGGCGGAGGCGAAGAAGGCGGCCTGGTTCTTAAAGAAATCGTAGATGTTCTTCGACAGCCCGGTGAAGGCGGCTCTGTAGCCCTCGTACATGCGGCAGCGCACGTAGTCCTGCAGATCGAGAAAGGTCACCCGGAAACCGGCTCGTTTTACCGCCCTTGCCATGAATACGTCTTCGCTGATGTGGTCGGAAACCGCCGCGTAGCCTCCGACGGCCTGGAAGGCTTGCCGCCGGAACATGACCATCTGGCCGACGGCAAAGGAGAGCCCGGGCGCCCTGGAAAACGGGATGAGCCACAGCGGCATGACTATGGTGCTCATGATGTAGGTGGCCGGTACGATCAGCGACTCCCCGAACGAACCGAGCTCGAGGTATGCATATCCGGAGAGCATATCCGCCTTGTGCCTGTTTATATTCGTGACCGCCCAGGCGATGCTCTGCGGAGAATGGACCGTGTCGGCGTCGGTGAAAAGCAGATATTCACCCTGTGCATACCGGGACAGTGTCTGCATGGCGTGAGTCTTGCCGCACCATCCCTGCTTCGGAAGGGCGCTGCCTTTCAGCGCCCGGATGCGCCCGGGATATCGTTCGGCGTAACCGGTGATAATCTGCCAGGTCCTGTCCTTGGAGAGGTCGTCGAGGACTACGATCTCGTAATCCGGATAGCTCTGCTGGAGCAGGGAGTCCAGACAGCGGCCTATATTGCTCTCCTCGTTGCGGGCGGGGATGAGCACCGAGACTTTTCCTTTCCAGGTTGTTCTAGGCCTGACCGAGCTGAGCCGCAGCCAGAGGACATTGGAGAGGGACAGCAGAAGGAAGTATAGATTTCCAGCTATGATAAGAAAATGTAGCAAAATCATCCCGTCGTACCGCCGTCTTCGTGTTTTAGATATGCATAGACTAGCTATGCATAGTATAACGATGTACTAAGAGGCGGGAATTGTCAAGGGCGGCGGCGAGAACCGGGCTAGTCGGAGCTCAGCTTTTTTTCCAGCTCTTCGATCTTGCGCTTTAGAGTGCTTATCTCTGTCGTGATCCACTTGCGCTGGCGGCTCATCTGCCTGCTTACGTAGATGGTGCGCAGGACCGTTATGGGGATGTAGGATAACAGGGCGATGAAGAGCTTGTTGGCCATAGACAGAAAGTCCCGCTGGTGGGTTTCGGGATCCAGGCCGATCCAGGCGAAGCGGAAGAACTCGAAGCGCATACCCTGGCTGATCAGGGCCGATAACCGGATGAGCAGGGGAGGAAACAGCCTGATCAGAAACACGCCCGCCACCAGGAGCACAGCCAGCACATTGAAGGATACCAGGACCCGGGTATAGACCTTCTTGAACTCCCCGATTTTCAGACCCCGCGCGATCAGCAGGATCGCCCAGCAAAGCACGATCAGGCAGTCGTAGACAGCCAGCCCGATCAGGTCCAGGCGCAGGAACTGGACCCGCTGCCAGCCGGACAGGGCAAGGAGCAGGAAGTAGCCGCTCGGGGAGGCGATCAGGTAGAAGCGCTTGCCGGTGTAGTCTTCCAGCCGCGAGCGGTCCGACCAGGTGAGGTAGGTCCACACCGACCAGACGATGGTTAGAATCGCAGTAGCGATGTAGAAGGCCGTTTCCATGACAGGTGACTAGATGCACTTGAGTGTACCCCAATAATGCTCCTTGTTCTACCTGATCCTGCCTGCTTCCCGCTCGGGGGCCGGCGGTGAGAGTTTGCTTGTTCTTGTTTTTTTCAGTATATTATAACGACAATACTATATATTAATACTAATATGTACGAGGATGCTGTTCAATGAGGAGGGAAATATGGCAATGATCAGCGAGAAAGACCGTAAGGCCGTGGCCGACCGGCTTTCCAGGTTGACCGGTGCGGTCAAGCTGGTTGTTTTTACTCAGGAGTTCGAGTGCCAGTTCTGCAAGGAAACCAGGGAGCTGGTGGAGGAAGTGGCCTCTCTGTCCGACAAGATCACGGTTCAGATCAGGGATTTCGTGAAAGACGAGGCCGAGGCCAAGAAGCTAGGCATGGACGAGATACCGGCTATCGGGGTGTTTGGGGAAGGAGACAAAGACTACGGCCTTCGCTTTTACGGCATCCCCGCGGGGTACGAGTTCATGTCCCTGCTGGAGAGCATCGAGATCGTGTCCAAGGGTGAGTCCGGACTGTCCGCCGCAGGCAAAGAGAAGCTCAAAGGGCTGAAGAAGCCTGTTTACCTGCAGGTGTTCGTGACTCCAACCTGCCCCTACTGTCCCAGGGCGGTGGTGCAGGCGTTCCGCCTGGCCGTGGAGTCGCCCAACGTGCGTGCTTCCATGATAGAAGCAACCGAGTTCCCGCACCTGGCCAACAAGTATCAGATCTCGGGAGTACCGCATACCGTCATAGGGGACAGCCCACAGCCGATAATCGGAGCCTATCCCGAGGCGGCGGCCCTGGATATGATCCTGAACGTGGTGGCTTGAGCAGGCTGGCAGGAGGCGGAGCGGCCAGCTGCTTGTGAAATACCGCGATTCTCTGAGCTTTCGGGCCGAAGCAGCGAGTCGTGCGGCCGCAAGCCACCGGCTGCATGTGAAACACTGCTATTCCCTGAACTTTGAGGCCGACAGTCGTTGACAGGCAGCGAAAAGCAAGGTATAAAACTTGTGAGCGGGCGATTAACTCAGCGGGAGAGTGCTACCTTCACACGGTAGAAGTCACTGGTTCAATCCCAGTATCGCCCATCTAAATCCCTACGTCGTAGGGAGATAGGAACCTACCGGACAACCGGCGGTTCCGTGTAGTCCAACTCTGACCCTGGCTCTGACCTCGAGAGCCACCAAGAGGGAGGCCACATGGAACGCCGGAAAAGCCCTATTCCATCCATCGACGCCCCGCAGCCAAGCACCGCCACGTCTATTACGTGCGATTTCGCGGGGAGGAAGGATCCCGCACGGTGCGCCTCATCGAGGCCGATGGCTGCAGG
>CAYMEK010000069.1:0-20689 GCA_964389305.1 uncultured Spirochaetaceae bacterium | reverse complement strand
CCACTGCCAGGGCACCCGGGGGATGATGAACTCCTGCCTGGAGAGCACCAGGGCCGCCACCATGAACACGATCCCGGAGATCCCGGCCACGCCGAAGCCGGGAATGAGAAAGATCTCCACCACCAGGAGTATAACCCCGAGGATGAAGAGGATGATCTCCAGGGAGCCGACCGTGCCCAGCAGGGCACCGCCCAGGAAGATGATGAGAAAGGCGATGATGGCGATGGTTCCCGGAATGCCGAAACCAGGGCTGGTAATCTCCAGGTACAGGGCGACCAGCCCGACGAGCACCAGCAGGGAAGTCACGGCGGCGCCCGTTATGATCGAGACCAGCTTGTCGGGCACGCTCTCTTCGATCTTTTTCACCGAAGCGGCGGAAATCCCGAGCAGCTCGTAGAGAGCCGCCAGGCTGGCCACCGTGGCCGTGGATACCCCGTATTTCTCCGCTTCCCCGGCGGTCAGGGTAAGCAGCTTTCCCTTGGGGGAAATCGTCTTTCCTTTTTCCAGGGTGAGACCTTCCTGAGCGGCCTGGCGCTCCAGGTCGGGCAGGTCCGCCGTTGTGCTGACCTGGAGCTTCCCGCCCAGGTAGACCTCGATCAGCTCCACGTCCATATCCACCATGGCCAGGGCGACGCCCTTGGGGTAACCGTTCTTCTCGGCCAGGGCCGCCATCTGCGCCCTGACGGCGCTGACGGTCTTCTCCGGAGCCGCTTCCATGCCCTCGGCGGTCTGGTAGACCGGCGCAGCCGCGCCCATCGAGGTCCCCGGCGCCATGTAGATGCGGTCGCAGGAGAAGGAAATCAAGGAACCCGCCGACCAGCTTACTCCGGTTCCTTCGGGCGTGGCCGGCACGTAGGCCACGGTTTCGATCTCGTCGACCCCGCCGATCAGGGTGGTGATCTGCAGGGCCGAGTCCACCCGGCCGCCGAAGGTGTCGATCTCGAAGATAATGGTGGAGGCTCCGGCTCTTTCGGCCTCCTGGATACCGCGGCGGATAAAGATGGTCAGCGAACGGTTGATCTCCCCCTCGATAGGGATGACATAAGCATCTGTTTGCGAATTACCGCCTTGAGCCCACAATGGGAGCAGGAGCCCGCAAAAGAGGATGAGGTAAAATATCCGCCTCGAGAAGGGACGCATCATCTACAGTAAAAATCTCCCTCCTTCGGCGAATTGTCAAGATTATGTTTGAGAGACGCCCGCGGCCGTGAAGATCGCCTGGCCTGCAGGAGGCCGCGGCGGATGCTCGTTCGCTGCTGGCTGGCTTGCAGGCCTTAGAGCTTGAACCCCGCGAACAGCTTGGTATATACCACAGCCGGGTTGTTCCAGAAATCTATCGTGAACGAAGAGCCCTGGTGCAGACCGGACTGGATCGTGCGTCCGGGAAGGTAGAAGTCGAACAGTATGCCGCCGAAAATGGAGACGAAGTCCAGCACCCGCACGCCGGCCAGGATACGGGCGGAAGGCCACACCGGCGACAGATCTTCGTCGGCGAAGGCGGCGGCCAGCTCTTTGTCGTCGAACCCGGTCCAGGCGACCTTGGCGCTCAGATCCGTGTCGACGAAAAAGGGGCCTACCGGAACGTGAAGGCCGAAGCCGAGGGCTGCCGTATAGAGGTCGGGGGAGTCTCCTCCCTCCACATCCATGCCGCTGTACAGCAGGGTATAAACGTAGCGGCTTCCCATCTCCAGTCCGAGGTAGCCCATACCGAGCTCGGAGAACCAGGCTGAAACGTGGAAAATACCCTCCTCCACCACATTGATCAGACCAATCGGAATGCCGTACAGGTCTCGCGAGATGTTCACCAGACCGATCTGGGTCCCCCTGACCTGGCCGGCGGCTATATTGACCAGACCGATTTGGGTACCGTCCACGTCCTGTCCGATGTTCACCACGCCAACCTGGGCGCCCGATACTTTGGCGGCGCGGTTGAACACCCCGGCAACTTGGGCGCCCGCCAGCGGCCCTTCGCCCATATTGAACACCCCTGCCATCTGAACTCCGCTCAACTTTCCTTCGTTGATGTTGAACACACCGGCGGCCTGGGCTCCCGTAAACGATTCGCCCGAGGTGTTGAAAACTCCGGCCGCCTGGAGGTAAGACCCTTCACCCTCGACTGTATTGAACACACCGGCGTATTGCACCGCCTTGGACTTACCTTCGACGATGTTGAACACTCCGGCATACTGCACGCCGAGGAGGTCCCCTTCGATGGTATTGCCCACGCCGGAACCCTGGACACCGCTCAGGTCGCTCTTCGTGCTACCCAGGATGGTAGAGAGTTGGGCGCCCCGAATCCCGTACACGGAGCCTACCAGCAGGTTTAAAGACAGGGTATATACTGTAGGTTCTTCCCCGCCATCCTCCATAGAGGGCAAAACCGAAAAGACGAAGGGAGCGTGTGCTACAGGCGGCTCCCCGGTAGGCCCAGAAGCGCTGGTTTCCGACGGCGATCCGGTTCCCTCCTCGTTATTTTCAGCCGGCTGATCCCCGCGGGTATAGGTTCTCTCCCTGCCGGTCGGCTGGAAATCGGTAAAACCCAAGCTCTGACGCTCGCCCGAACGCAGCAGCAGAGAGGAGACGAAGCTGCGGCCCTCCCGATCCAGGGTGAGGGAGTAGCGGCCGGCCGGTAAGGCCAGCAGCACGGGGATATCGGGTTTTTTGCGAATCTCCGCAATCAAATTACCCGTTGCACCTCTGACATACAGACGCCCTTCCAGATCTCCGAGAAGCAGGACGCCGGAGGTAGCGGCTCGCAAGTCCGTCATGGTCAGATCCCCGGTCCCGGTTAGCTGGATATTGTACGAGGGATGCTGGGCGCCCGCCTGGCTGGTTTCGGTGCGAGCCAGGGTCTCCGAGAAGGCATAGTGGTAAGCCTCGTTCAGGGAAATCTGCTCGTCCCTGGTTGCGTCTGCGGCTCCGCGCAGCCCTGCGATCAGGTAATGGGTGAAGAAAGAACCCTGTATATGGTCCGACTCCTGGGCCGACTCGTCGGCCGAGCTGGAAGTCAGGAAAGCATGCCCTTTCATCTGAACCGATTCATCGAGCATGAAGGGGGCTTGCCTGCTGCCGCCTTTCAGCCGGGTAAAGGCCCCGGAGAAACAGGAATCGAGAATCGCGATATTGACGTCCGCCTGGACACCCTGCACGGCCTCCTTGAGGTCGGTATAATCGACCCGCTCCTCTCCGAGCAGCAGTCCCCGCTCGTCCGAGTGCCCCGAATAGTAGAGCAGGAATTCGACCCGGCGGGCCTGCTCATGAGCCCGGCGAATGCGGGCGCCTACCTTATGGAAAGCGGCCTCCAGATCGGAGGAAGTAGGAGCGAGCAGTACCAGGCTGTCCTCCGGAGCCACCCCGCCCAGCTCCTGCATCAGCCCGGCCATGGCTCGGGCATCGCTCTCGGCGTATTTAAGCCGTACCCGCTGATGGCCGCCGTCGTTGGAACCGATGAACATGGCGAAGCGTCTCAAGGCCTGCTCCGAAGCCTGATCGGCAAACAGCGAGGTAGCTGAAAGCGCTATAAGCAGCAGCAACGAGATCCGTTTCATTGCATCCTCGACCTTCACTTCAGAAGCAGCAGCGATGTTTGCTCCAGTTCTTCCGGGAGCGCCAGGCGGTCCGTTTTCGCTCGTTCGGGCGCATCCGCCAGTTTCCTGGCCGGCTTCAATACGGCAGTAAGGTCAAACTCCTCTTTAGAAGTAACGAAGAAAAAGCGTTCGAATTCCGGTGCGTCATCGAGCTGGTAGGCGAAAGGCATCAGCACGATTCCCTCCTGATCCAGCGGCTGGGCTACGGAGGAAGCGGAGGGCAGGTGTACCGTAACCGTTCCTCTGCCGTCCACCGAGAGAATCACACCGTAGGCTTGGCCGGCCGCCACGTATCCTATCTGCAGGGTGTCGCCTTCGCCGACCTTTTCCCCATCCTGAAGGATTTCGGCGCCGGAGGCCGTGTTCCTGTATAAAACCAGGTGCGCCCCGCTGCCCTTGAGCCGAATCTCCTCGGTCGGGCTTTCCGGAGCAAAAACGGCAGTCCAGCGGGTTACCAGCACAACCGCCGCCGCCAGAACCAATACGGCGAATCCGAAAGCCGGTACCAGAGTTCTCAGGCGATCCGCTCCGCCGGACCTCCGCCCTTCCAATCGGCGCCGGCCTGGGTATCGGGGACTTTCCTGCTTCCGTATCTGCTTTTGCTCGAGCCGCCCTGCCTGAGCTTCGACCCCGCCCCGGGACTGCAGCTCGCGGCGGCGGATTGCCTGGGCCATCGCCTCCGGCGGATACTCTGCCAGGATCCTCCTGTTCGAGGCTTCCAGCTCCGCCACCCGGCGCCGGACCTCGGGATCCCTCAGCAGCTGCTCCTTCTCATCAGGCGGCAGCTCATCCAGAAGCAACTTTTCTATGTACAGCTCGGGAATCTTACCGTGTTCCTTCATACGGTTTGTACTCCCTCCAGGGCTAAGCCCCGTTTTCGCAAAGCTCTAAGCCTCTTGCGTACCCCCGAGATAGACAGGCCAACCTCGGCTGCAGTTTGTTCCAGGGTGAACCTGTCCACGTAATGGAGAACCGCAATCATCCGCGTGGAGGCCTTCTCCTGGCTGAACAGGTCATCGAGAAAGGCCCGGGCCAGAGAGCGCTCTTCATGTTCGTCCACGCAAGCAATCTCCATCAACAGCTCATCCCTTCCGCCCACCGGCTTGCGCTTCTCGCTGCGCATCACGTTCAGGCAGATATTAGTCGCGATCCTGTACAGCAAGCTGCACGGAGCGTCTGCGGTCAGCCTGCTGCGGTGGCGCAGGAGCTGTACGAACGTATCCTGCATGGCGTCCAGAGCCTTTTCCTCGTTCTGCAGGAGCTGACGGCAGCGTCTGAGCACCATGGGTCCGTACTTCCTGTAAAGAGCCTCGACGTCGATAGCCAAGAAGGATCCTTTTTGTCTGCTATCTACCTAGTATAACACGCAGGCGAGGGAATTATGTCACCTCTCACAACGGTGAAGCTACACTCTTGATTCTCTGTTGTCCAGCCCTTATTTTTACCAGGCGAAAGGCGTATTAATGAAAATAGTCCTGCAGCGTTCGGCTGTCCTCAAGCTCGCGAATGTGAAAAGTGTCGGTGAGGTCGAGGTTCCGCATGATACCTCGATCGGAGGGCTGCTCAGCAGCTTGGGAGTTCGGGAGGAGCAGCACAAGTATCTGCTGTGCTACGTCAATGGCAAAAAGAAATCACTTTCCTGCGTGTTGCAGGAAGGTGACAGGCTGCAGTTGTTTCTTCCCATTGGCGGGGGCTGAACACATGGAGCGGCGCTCGTCCGCCGGCGCACCTCCTCCCGCGGCAACCTCAACCACCGGCGGTGTGGGCCAGGGCCTGCTTGACACTCCAGCCTTCATGTACGAGCCCGACCATTGCTTCCACCACCACCTGGGGGTTGGGGCGCTGCCAGATGTTCCTCCCCATCGCGATTCCAGCCCCGCCTGCCTGCAGGGAGCCGTAAACCTCGTGGAAAAGCCGCCCGAGATCCTCCGTCTTCTCACCGCCTAGGATAACTACCGGCGCAGGGCAGCCTTCCACCACGGCGTGGAAGCTGTCCGGATCGCCCGTGTAGCAGCTTTTCACGATATCGGCGCCGATCTCCTGGGCTGCCCGGGCGGCCAGCTTGACGCTCTGCGGATCGCCGGAAGCCTGCGCCGTACCGGCGGGCACGGCCTCGACCATAAGCGGCAGGCTCCACTGCTCGCAAGCGTCAGCCATCAAGGACGCCTGGCGGATGAAATCACCCTCTTTGGGGTGGCCGAACTTCACGGTCACCACCGCCGCCGCGGCGGCGTAGCGCAAGGCTGTCTCCGGGCCGGAGATCTGCTGCTCCTCGAACCTACCGCCCAGCATCGTAAATCCTCCCGTCAGCCGCAGGATGAGGGCGGCGTGGGGCGACCACTCTTCGATCGCGGCTCTTACAAATCCCCGGGTAGTCAGGACCGCATCGACCCCTCCCTGAATACAGGAACGCAGAAGCGAAGCTGGCTTAACGATCCCCGGCAGCGGGCCGGCGATACCGCCGTGATCTAGGGCCACGATCACGGTGCGGCCGTCGCCGCGGTAAAAGATCGACTTCAGGCGCAGGATTTTTCCCGGGCTCACCCTGCATCCGCCTCGTGATCGAGCAGTACGCGGAAGGTGGCCGGGCTCATGGCCGCCCTCATGCCTTCCTCGATGCTGCCGAAACAGGTCAGTTCGCTGATCAGGGCCGATACCCGCACCTTGCCGAAAGCTAGCAGGCGCACCGCCCGGAGGAAATCCTCTTCGGTCCTGCCTTCGCTGCCCGTGACCAGGACCCCTCTCCTGTGGACCGTGTCGGCATCAATGGACAGGGCCAGCTTCTCGTTGTAAGAGGTGTAGATGTTGATCCTGCCGTTGGCGGCCGTGGCTGCGAAAGCCGATTCGAGTGCGGCGGGAGCCGGAGATGTAACCACACAGGCGTCCACTCCCCTACCGTCAGTGTGCTCCCTGATCTTTTCGAGAAGATCCTCCTTGGAAGGATTTATCGCCAGAAAGGCGCCTAGCTGTCGGGCGGTCCGAAGCCGCCGGCGGTCCGGATCGGAGATGAAAATCCGGGCGCCCAGGCAAAGGGCCACCAGCAGGTGCATCAAGCCCATGGGTCCGGCGCCGACGATCAGCAGGTCTTCGGCCAGACCGAGACCTACCCTCTTCAGAGAGCGGATACAGCAGGCCACCGGCTCGGCAAAGGCGGCCTCCTTCAAGGGTAGGTCCCGTGGAACCGAAAAGACCTGTCTGGCCTCCACGGCTCGATACTCGGCGAACCCACCCAGAACACGCTGCCCGTCTTTGAAGCGGTTCAGACAGAGGTTGGAAGCGCCGGTTCGGCAAAAGTAGCACTCACCGCAGCGGCTCACCAGATCCAGGGTTACCGGATCGCCCGGGTTGATGTCGGCCAGCACCTCGGGACCGACCTCTTCGACCAAGCCGGCAGCCTCGTGACCCGGTATGACCGGATAGCGAGCGCTCACCTGCCCCGTGTACAGCCTCTGCTCCAGAGTGCAGATACCGCAGTACTTCAGCTTGACCAGGACCTCGTCGGCGCCGATCTTCGGTTTT
Source organism: uncultured Spirochaetaceae bacterium (assembly GCA_964389305.1). Classification (GTDB taxonomy): domain Bacteria; phylum Spirochaetota; class Spirochaetia; order SZUA-6; family DRHE01; genus CAYMEK01. The sequence continues at coordinate 13,583 of CAYMEK010000069.1, read as the reverse complement.
TCGAGATCCTGGATTTCCAGCCGCCCGGGGCCGACAAGAACCGCGGCTCTCATCGGTCTTCCTTGCTGTACTGCTCGTTGTAGAACTTGCATATCGCCGTGTAGCGGCAGCTTTTGCATTCCGACCCCGGACAGGCCTGAAAGTCACCGACCCGCTCGAGCTGGTCGATATGCCACTCCAGATCTTCGAGATAGGCCTCGATCCTCTCCTTGCGCTCCATCGCCTCCCGCCGTTTCTCCCGGTAGCGGGCGAGCAGGCCCAGCCGGCTCTTCTCGCCACTGGGATCTCCTCGGGAAAGGTCGACAATCTCCTTGATCTCTCCCAGGGTCAACCTGTAGCCCTTGAGCTGCTGAACCCTCTGCAGGTGCAGCAGGTCCTTTTCCGTGTAGCGTCGGTGCCTGGCCTGGGGCCGCCGCGGTGGATCGAGTATACCCAGCTCCTCGTAGTAGCGGATGGTGCGGGTCGTAACCCCCGCCTGCAGGGCCAGCTCGCCTATCCGGTACAGCGTCTTTCTCTTAGGGGACTTTTGTATCTCGGAGGTTAACATCGGCCGCCTGTTTTTAACCTGCTTTAAAATTAACGTATTACGTAAATATAATTATAGGTTATATTCTTTGTCTCTGTCAATAACCCCTTCCCAGGACCCCCTCCATCGCTGTACAGTGTGGCCCGTACTGACGGAGGTGTCCTCGCATGCTGGCCAACTATCACTGCCATTCCCGCTTCGACGACGGTCACGGCGAGTTGGAGGAGTATGTCCGCGCCGCCCTGGCCAAAGGTCTGGGCCTGCTGGGCTTTTCCGCCCATGCTCCCGTGCCCTTTCCCTGCGACTGGACCATGCCAGCGGCGCTGCTTCCCGAGTATATCGAGACGGTGAAGAGGCTCCAAAGAGCATTTCAGGGCAGGGTCGAGATACTTCTCGGACTGGAGGTGGACTACATTCCCGGAGTGATCTCTCCCTCCTCGGAGTCGATCCGGGCGCTCGGACTGGATTTCGTCATCGGTTCCGTCCACTTTCTAGGACGTCTTAAAAGCGGTAGGTTGTGGTCGGTCGACGGTCCGGTCGAGGAGTTGAGGCAGGGCCTGGAGGAAACCTTCGCCGGCAATGTGCGTACAGCCGTGGAGGAGTACTACCGCCGCTTGAGGGAAATGGTCCGGGAAGGGAGGCCGGACATCATCGGACATCTCGACGTGATCAAGAAGAACAACCGGGATGGGAGGTTTTTTTCCGAAGACTCATCCTGGTACAGGGAGCTGGTGCGGGAAACGCTCGACGCTTTGGCCTCCTCCCCCTGCATCCTGGAGGTCAACACCGGGGGTATCGTGCGTAACACCAGCGGCGCGCTGTATCCCTCACCCTGGATCCTGCGAGAATGCCTGAAACGGGGCATAGCCGTCACGGTGAGCTCCGACGCCCATCGTCCCGAGCAGCTTGACGGCCACTTTTCCGAAGCCTTCGCCCTGCTTCGCCAGATCGGCTTCCGGGAAACCGTGCAGCCAGGCAGGGACAGCCCTACGATCGTGCCCTTGTAGGAGCGGCGGACGCCGAAACCGTCCTTGCGGGGGGCAGGACCTTTTGACCAGTGCGTCGGCATCGACGGAGGAAGCGCCGGCAGCGCCTGTGGAGCGGCCGGCTTTAATCCTCGCTGAACAGCTCTACCACTTCTTCGGCAGACCGGGCTGCGGTCAGCATCCTGCAGAAGCTCTGTGACTTGGTGATCCTGGCAATCTCCGCCAGCGCCTCGATATGGGGCCCGGACTGGTCGGGCGGGGCCAGCAGCAGGAAGAAGAGCTTCGAGGGATTGCCGTCGATAGACTGAAAGTCGATTCCCCGGGGAGCGATGCCCAGGGCCATGGTGAGGGAGCGCACCGCCTGGGTCTTGGCGTGGGGCACGGCGATCCCCTGCTCCAGTCCGGTCGATCCCATGCCCTCCCTCTGCATCAGCGCCTCGTAAACCGGATCCACTTCGGCGATCCTGCCGGCGTCGCGCAGTACCTCCACCAGCTCCCGGATCACGTCGGATTTAGTAGTAGAAACCAGAGGCACCTTCACGACTTCGGGTTGTATCAGATCAACTAATGCCATGGGCCATCCTTTCGCTTTCACTCAGCGGGCTTCAGCTCAGAGCGTCGTAGAGCTCCCAGACCCGTTCCTCATCCTTGACGACTAAAACGGAGCAGGGGACGCTGCGCATCGCCCGCTCGGCCTCGTTGTAAAACTCGTCGCGGCGGCTGCGCACGTGGGACAGCTCGCCCATCACCAGCAGATCGACGTCATGCTCCTGCACGTAGCTCTTGATCTCCTGATGCACCGTACCGCTGGTGCTCAGGGTCTCTATAGCCAGGCCCTTCTTGCGGGCCAGGCTGCGCACGTGATTCAGGTAGCGGTTGGCGTCCTCCTCCAGGTCTCGCTTGTACTCCTCCTCTTCGGTCTTTATAAAGATGCGAGCCTTGAGCAGATCATCCAGGGCGCGGGTGTTGACTACATAGAGGGCGGTCAGCTCCGCCCGGTAGCTGCGGCTCAGCACCACCGCGTACTGGGCGGCGGTAATCGAGCTCTCGGTGCCGTCGATATACACCAGGATTCTCTTAATCGGTCCGTCCATACGACCTGCCTTCTTCCCTCTCCACCAGACGGTTTTTGACCATCTTCATCAAAACGAACATGTCCCGTTCGTTCTCCTCCAGTCGGTTCTGGATGTAGACGACGGTCTGCTCCAGGTCCGGTATGGCGATTTTCTCGAGAGCGTTGACCTTGCGGATCGTCCTGCGTACCTCGGCGGCCAGGCGGATGATCGAGATCTTCAGCTCCGCCAGCCGTCCCATGAGCTGCAGGGCGTCTTTGAACCGCTCCAGGGCGCCGTCGATCCAGAAGCTGGTACCCATAGGGCTGTAGTAGGGCGGGTGCTCGTGGAAGCTGGTCTCCACCACCGGCAGCCGCACCCCCATGACCCGGCGCTGTTTGAGGTTGATCGCCGCCTCCACGTTCACCGCGCTGGAGAGGGCGGCGACCTTGAGCTTGCCCATCTGCATGACCGCGTCTTCCAGGCTCTGGTAGGCGTCCGCCAGAGACCCGACCACCCGCTCCTGGAAATCCACGGTCTGGTCGACCAGATTGAGCAGCTCGATAACCAGGATGTTGCGCTTCTGATCGAGCAGCTCGTGCCCGAGACGGGCGAACTCCAGCTCCTGGCGGGTTTTCAGCAAGCTGGTCTTGGTCGGTGCGATTTTGGCCATGCCGGCGACCCTCTCTCGACTTCTCCTCTAGCCCCTGTAATACTTGTCGATCTCTTCCTCGCTCACCCGGTGCAGCTCTTCCACCGGCAAAAGGCTCAGAACCTCCCAGCCCAGATCCAGGCTCTGCTCCACGGCGCGCTCTTCGTTCTTGCTCTGGCTGACGAACTTGCGCTCGAAAGCCTCCCCGAACTCCAGGTACTGATGGTCCAGGGGGGTGAGCTCTTCTTCACCGATCACCGAGGCCAGGTTGCGTACGTCCTTGACGTAGCTGTAGGCGGCGAACAGCTGGCTGGCCAGGTGGGGATGATCCTCCCGGGTCATCCCCTCCCCGATTCCGTCCTTCATCAGCCGGGAGAGCGAAGGCAGCCCCGCCACCGGCGGGTAGATCCCGCGAGCGAACATCTCCCGCTCGAACACGATCTGGCCTTCGGTAATGTAGCCGGTGAGATCGGGGATGGGGTGGGAGATGTCGTCGTTCGGCATGGTCAGGATGGGCACCTGGGTAATCGAGCCCCGGTAGCCCTTGAGCATCCCCGAACGCTCGTATACCTCGGCCAGGTCTGAGTACAGGTAGCCGGGATAGCCTTTACGGGAGGGGATCTCGCCCCGTATGGTCGAGATCTCCCGCAAAGCCTCGCAGTAGTTGGACATGTCGGTCATTAGGACCAGGACGTGCATGTCGTGGCTGAAGGCCAGGTGCTCGGCCAGGGTAAGGGCTGTACGGGGGGTGATGAGCCTTTCGATCGAAGGATCGTCTGCCAGGGACAGGAACAGGGCTACGTTCTCCAGCACGCCGGTTTGCTCGAAGGAGTTTATGAAATAGCGGGCCACGTCGTGCTTTACTCCCATGGCGGCAAAGACGACGGCGAACTGGGTCTCCTCCCCGCGGATCTTGGCCTGCCGGGCGATCTGAGCGGCCAGCTCGTTGTGAGGAAGGCCGTTGCCGGAAAAGATCGGCAGCTTCTGCCCCCGAATCAGGGTGTTCATGCCGTCGATCGCCGATATTCCGGTCTGGATGAAGTCCCGCGGATACTCCCGGGCGGTGGGATTGATAGGCTGGCCGTTCACGTCCAGCTCCAGCTCTCCGGCCGGCGGGGGGCCGCCGTCGATCGGCTCCCCCAGCCCATTGAACACCCGCCCGAGCATCTTGTCGGTGACGGCTACGGTGTGGGCCTCGCCCCGGAAGCGGACGTGGGTTTGCGGCAGGGTGAGCCCGGAGGTGCCGGCGAACACCTGCACCACCACCACCTCCGCCGAGGTGTCCAGTACGATGCCGAGGCGGGTCTCCCCGCTCGGATCGACGCATTCCACCAGATCCCGGTACCCCACCGGGTGGGTGTTCCTCACGAACACCAGGGGGCCGTCTATGCGGTCCACCCCGACGTATTCCCGGCCCGCCAGGAGCCTCCTGCGGGCTTCCTCCATATTTTGGATCTTTTGGGTCTCTTTTACCTTTTCACTCATAGGCTGCCACGTTATTCCTCGTAGATCGACTCGAGCTGATCCAGGGAGCGCTCCAACCGAGCGGCCAGCTTGTCGAAGCCGCGCAGATCCTCATTGTCGATGGTGAACTTCATCTTCACCACGTCCTGCAGGACTTTCATCCGGCGGAGCCGCACCAGGGTCACGCCCCTGCGGATCGCCTCGGCCCCTCGCCTCCAGTAGGTAAGTATAATCGCCAGCATCTTCACCTGCTTCTGGGCGGTGGAGTAGCGGTCCACCTCGTCGAAGGCGTTCTGCTGCAGGAAGGCGTTCTTGAACAGGGTACAGACTTCGATTATGAAACGCTGGCTGTCCGGCAGGGCGTCGGGTCCCACCAGCTTAACCACCTGCTGCAGCCGGACCTCCCGCTGCAGCAAGTCCATGATCTCCGCCCGGTCCTGGGCCCAGCCGGGCCCCACCTGCTGCTCCCACCAGCGCGCGATCTCCTCCAGGTATTCGCTGTAGCTTTCCAGCCAGGAGATGGCCGGGTAGTGGCGGGCGTTGGCCAGCTGCCGGTCCAGGGCCCAGAAACAGCGAACGAAGCGCTTGGTGTGCTGGGTCACCGGCTCGGAAAAGTCTCCTCCCGGCGGGGATACGGCGCCGATGATGCTCACCGAGCCTTCCGCCTCGTTCAGGTTCTTCATGTGCCCGGCGCGTTCGTAGAACTCGGCGATACGGGTGGGCAGGTAGGCGGGGAAGCCCTCCTCGGCGGGCATCTCTTCCATGCGTCCGGACAGCTCCCGCAGCGCCTCGGCCCAGCGTGAGGTCGAGTCGGCCATTACCGCCACGTGGTAGCCCTGGTCGCGGAAATACTCCGCCAGGGTCGCCCCGGTGTAGATGCTCGCCTCCCGGGCGGATACGGGCATGTTGGAGGTGTTGGCGATGAGCACGGTGCGCTCCATGAGGCTGCGGCCGGTACGCGGGTCTACGAGCTTGGGGAACTCGGTCAGCACGTCGGTCATCTCGTTGCCCCTTTCGCCGCAGCCTATGTAGACGATGATCTCGGCGTCGCACCACTTGGCGATGGCGTGTTGGGTCATGGTCTTCCCGGTCCCGAAGCCCCCCGGAATGGCCACGGATCCTCCCCTGGCCACGGGGTAGAGGGTGTCGATTACCCGCTGCCCGGTGATCAGGGGGATCTTCGGCTCCAGGCGCTCGGCCGTCGGGCGGGGTGTGCGGATCGGCCAGAGCTGCATCATGGTCAGGCTGCGCTCGCCCTCAGCTGTCTCGATCACGGCTACCGGCTCGGTTACCGTGTACTGCCCCTCAGGCGTCAGAGATTTGACGGTCCCCCGAATGTCCGGCGGAGCCAGGATGCGGTGCTCCACCCTCTCGGTTTCCGGGACCGTGCCGAGTACAGCGCCCCCGCTGATAGCATCACCGGGCTTGAAAGCGGCCGGCTGAAAGCGCCATTTCTTCTCCCGATCCAGGGGGGGCATCTGCACGCCCCGCCGGATGAAGCTCCCGATGGAGGCCTGGATTTGCTCCAGAGGCCGCTGTATGCCGTCGTAGATGGTCCCGATCAATCCCGGACCCAGCTCGACGGACAGCGGACTGCCGGAGCCGTAGATGTTGTCCCCCGGAGCGATTCCGGTGGTGTCCTCGTACACCTGGATGATCGCCCGCTGTCCCTCCAGCTTGATGACCTCGCCGACCAGGCGTACCTCCCCCACCCTGACCAACTCCAGCATCATGGCGTCGCTGATTCCGCCGGCTTCGATCACGGGTCCGTTGACCCGGTGCACTGTTCCGATGATTCGTTCTCGCATGACCTTACTCAAACAGCTCGCTCGCAATCAGCTTGCGGATTTTCGACTGCAGGCGCAACAGGCGCGTGCTCACCTGGTTATTGAACTCTACCCGGCCTCCTTCGGCGGTAAGCACCACCCCCTGGGACAGAAGAGGCTCGTGCTTCGACTTGCTCAGCTTCACCCGGGAGCCGATCAGCTCCTCGACGCGGCCCTCCGCCTCTCGCAGCAGCCGCTCGTCCAGCAGCCGTTTTTCGGGAGCCGAGGCATTGACCGCCGCCTTCTCGGCATTCAGGCCGATGGCCGCCTCCACGATCCAGCCCAGCAGGATTTCCCGGTATCCGGGCGTGCCGATCAGCTCTTGCAGCCGGCGGCGTACCTGCTCCTCGATCCGGCTGATGACCTGTTCGCGTACCCGCAGGCCCGTACGCTTCTGCTCCATGCGCAGGGCCGAGGCCGCCTGCCGGCGGATGGCCTTGGCCTGCTTTGCGGCCTTTTCCTCCGCTTCCTGCATGATCCGCTCCGATTGCTGCTCCGCCAGCTTGCGCCGCTCGCCGGCCCCCTTGTTCGCCTCCTGGAGAATGCGCTCGGTTTCACGGCGCGCGTCTGCGCCGATTCCCTCGATCAGCTCTTCCCGGCCTGCTTCACGCTCTTGCATGATCCGCCTGCGACCTTTCCAATCCTACAGCTTGATGCCGATTGCCTGGTTGACCATATCCCGTATCCCCGGTTTTCCGGACACCGGCCCCAGCCGATCCGGGATCTCCACGATAAGGGGGAAATTCCTGGTGAAGACATAACGGTCCACCAGGGGACGGATGAGCTCCGCCGTTCTCTCCGTGATGAGCAGGATGCCCACCTCTCGGTCTTCCAGTGCGGAATCGAGGGCGGCCTGGGCTTCCTGGGGGTTGTGAACGGTCTGTCCGTGCACGCCCACCAGACCGAAGCCGAGCACCGCATCCTCGTCCCCGATGATGTAATACTTCATCCGTAGCGCTGCCTCAGGTCCTGCCGAGAATCATCAAAGCGGTGATGAAACCGAACACCACCAACCCTTCCGCCAGGGCCACGAAGATCAGAGCCTGGGCGGCGATCTCCGGCTTCTCCGCGATGGCTCCCATGGCGGCTGCCCCAACGCTGCCGATGGCGATCCCCGCTCCCAAGGCGCCGAAGCCGAAGGCGATGGCGGCTGCCACCAGCCCGAACTGGGCAACCCGGGCCTGTTCGGCGCTCATTTCCGGCGCCGCGGCCGCAGGCTCCGCATCCTGGGCGAACACCCGCACCACGGAACCCGCTCCGAAGACGACAAACAAGCTGAACAGAACAAGCACGCTCACCAGGATCTTCCTTCTGAAGGCATCCTTGGCCTCGCGCTTCAATGGCGATTCTTTCTTCACCGCTTCCTCCTAGAACTTCATAGTTTGGATGCTACGAATCCTTTCGCAGGGAAACAGGGGCGTATATCTTCCCCGTTCCGCTGAAGTATTTGGAAAAGAACTCGTAGTAGTTCAACCTCAGGGACTGGATCCCCGCCGAAAGACCTTCGAGGGCGATCACCAGTATATTACCGAAAACAAGGATAAGGTAGGATCCGATCGTGTACTCCCCTCCCGGGCCCTGGACCATCCCTGCAATAATGAAGAAGGCCATCATCAGACTCACGTGCGCAATACCCAGCCCGGCCACCCGCATAAAAGAGAGGGTATTGGCCAGGTAGCCGGTAAAAATCTCCAGGAGCTCCAGGATCCATTCCATCAGGAAATCGATGGGAGTGAAGATGGTGAAAGACCGGTCCTGGTGCTGCCGGAACTCCAGCGGCGCCTTCAGAAACAGAAGCAGCGCCGGAAGGCCAGCCAGCAGCAGGAGAAGGTTTCCGGAGGGAAGCTGGCGGTAGTCGTGGCGCACGTAGAAATAGGCGATGTATACGCCCCCCGCGTATATCCAGCTACCCAGAAGCCCCCCCTTGTCGAAAACAAGCCGGAACCAGCGGCCCTTAGCCACCAGATTGATCCAGTTCAACGCCAGGCCCAGCCCGATCACGGCGATCCCGAAGTACAGGGTGATCAACAGGATGTCGTAGATGCTCTTCACCTGGTAGCCGCCCTGGCTCTCGCCGCTCACGATGCCGTGAAAGTCGAACCACAGAGGCCTGAACCACTGCATGCCGAAATAGGAGCCGAACAGCGCTCCGGCTACCACGGCGGCCGCCCCGCACCAGATCACGAGCTTGAACAGGTTGCGGACGTTGTCGCTCTCTCCCCTGTAGGTGAGCAGGCCCAGCAGGGCGCCGAGTATCAACACGATCCCATGACCGACGTCGGCGAACATCAAGCCGAACATGATCAGGTAGGCAATCGCCACGAATACGGTCGGTTCCACGGTGCCGTACTCCGGGATCGAGTAGTTGCGGACCAGCATCTGGAAAGGCGACAGCAGCTTCGGATTGTTGAAGCGCACCGGAACCGCGGCTTGCTCCGGCTCCGGCACTTCCTTGGGATCGTGCCATTCCAGGTAGCAGCGCTCACCCGCCACCCGCCTTATGCCCGCCGCCAGCGCCGCCCGGCGATCGGCGGGCAGCCAGCCGGAAAAGATCACCGTACGGGCGGTCTTGCTGAAATAGGTCTGGATGCGGGTGTACAGCTCGTTCAGCCGCAGGTTCGCCCAGGTCCTCTCCAACAGGGGTCGGTTTTCCCGGATTAACTGCTGCACCTCGGCTTTCAGCTTCCCCTGGCTCTCCCGCAGCCGGGCCAGCTTGGGCTCGACATCCCGCAGTGCCTCTTCCCTCCCCCCCCGCACTTCGTGGGGCATCTCTACTTCGACCCAGCCGTACTGGTCCAGAATCTTGTTGACCGCCCCTTCATCCCGCTTCATGGTGATGAGCAGGAGGTTGGTCTGATTCTCGTCCGCACCCGCATTGATCTGAACAGACGGAACTTCCTGCAGGGCTTGGCTGAAACCGTCGAGCAGAGAAGAGCGGATCGATCCGGACTGGATATTGAGGTACGAATATTGGGAACGGGCCTGGATGCCGGCCGAGAGGTCTCCGAACAAGTCCAGTTGACGCCTGATGTCTTCCAGCTTCAGGATTTCCTGCTGCAAAGCCTGCTGCTGGTCCCGGATCTCCTGAATGCGGGCGGCCAGCTTGTCCAGCACCCGGTTGGTCTCCTCCAGATCCACGACCTTGAGGTCCTCGATCCGCAGCTCGATATCGGGAAGTCGCTTTTCGCCCCCCATGGCAAAGAAGCTTTCGATGCGTTTGCGGATCTCGGCGATAAGGGCCTCGGAAACCTTGGGGCTGACCTCCTGTACCTTGTCGGCCACCGAGCGGTCCACCTCGGCAACTTTGGTGAAGTGCAGCACGCCCTGCCGCAGCAGCTCCCTGGTGACCGCCTCGGCATCCTTGTCCAGCACCACAGCCACGAGCTGCTTCATTCGTTCCGTGAAGATCATATCGCCGCCATAATACGGTCCTCGGGCCAGTTGTAGAACTTGGCGTTGAGGATGGTCATGATTTTTTTACTCTCGTTGGCTTTTATTACGAAATAGGCCAGCACGATTCCGATGGTGAAAGGGTAGCCGGCCAGGATGCGCCTGACCTCCAGGAGCATGATCTGCTCGAGGATGCGCTCGATCAGCACCAGGCGGGAGAACTGGGCGCGCAGGGTGCGCTCGGCATGCTGCTCCTTCGAGCCGAGCAGAGCCGCCAGCTGGGGATAGCGCTTGCGAACCATCGCCTGCAGCACCTCGTCGGGATGCTCGGACTGGTACGAGTCGGCGATCAGCTCCCGGCTCAGGTTCAAGCCCCAGGGGATGGAATAGTCTAGAACCTGGCTCAAGGGCAGGTTGTAGAACGTTTTGAAGCGGATCAGCCAGCTTATGTTTTCCATGTCTATCTCTACCCCGATCATCCGGCGGGCGACCTGCCGGTCTCTGGGCTCCAAGGCGTTCACCGCCTCTATGAGCTGCCGGTAGAAGTAGCGATCCAGATCGATTTCCACCGGAAAGAGGGTGCCGGAATCCAGGACCCGGGAGGCCTTTTCCTCCAGGATCGAGGCGTACGGGGTATGCTGCAGAACGGCGGCCGCTTCCGACAGGTTCCCCGCATTCACCACCTGCTCGAGGTGCAGGTTGTGGTGAATGCGTTCCCGCAGCAGATATCCCAGAGCCTCCTCGATGCTCCGGCCTCTCACCTTGGAATCGAACCACAGCCTCAGGGCGTTCTTCAAGGTCTCGACCTCGAAGCGGGTGGCCAGGGCCCGCACCAGACCCGCCACTTCCCCCTCCACCATGCTCTCCAGCTCCAGGTACAGCCTGACCTCCTTGCGCACCAGCTCCAGCTCCGCCAGCTTTATATCACCCGTCTGGCTGTAGACCGCCTCCACGGGCGTGAAATCCGAGCCCTGCAGCATCTGCACCGCCTCGGACAGGGTCGAAGCCCGGGCCATCTGATGGAGCTGCTCCTCGGGAAGCACCTTGCTGATTCTCGCCCTCAGCTTGGCGTTGATGAAGGCGTACTTCTTGAGCGCTCCGGCCACCTGTGTCTATTCCTTCCGGTACTCCGGCTCGATTACCAGATCCACGATCTTTTGGGCCGTGCGCTCGATGCCTTTCTGTTGCTCTTCGAGGAAGCGCTTGTTCTCCTCCTCGATCTTGCCCAGCGCCTCCCGACGTTCCTGCTCCGCTTCGCGGCGGGCCTGGCTCAGGGCGTCCTGGATCCGCTGCTGGGCCTGCTCGCGGGCCTTCTGGATCTTGTTGTCGCTCTGGCTGTCGGCCTTGCTGCGTAGCTCGGCGGCCTTGGTCCGGGCCTCCTGCACCAGGCGTTCCGCCTCCTTCTCCGCCTCGAGGATCTTCTGGATGACTTCTTCCACGGCTGTGAATCCCTGATCCTCCCTTATATCACAGGCGCCCCCCGCGAGTAAACCGGAGGCAAGGAGGCCGACGTGTTGCTTGAAGGCTTCGCCTGCACGTGGAAGCAGCCAGGGATGGCTGCAGCTTCGACCGGAGACAATCCTCTTCGATGCGGTCGCCGGGCGTGGCCGAGGCTTCGCTCTCCGCTGCGGTAGTGCTGATGCTGGGCTTCACCAACCTGATCACCAACGGGGCTATCCATGGCCATCGGCGATTACCTCAGCACCAAGACCAAGAACGAGTGCACCCGCGTCGAGCGCGAGCTCTGGGAGGTGGAGCATTACCCCGTTGGGGAGAAGTGGTAGCTGGTGGAGCTGTGCGTTGGCTAAGGAGGGGGGGATGCCCCCGAAGGATCTCGAGGCCGTCACCGAGATCCTGCCCGAGCCAAGGAGGCCTGGGGCTCGATCATGATGGTTGAGGAGCCGGGCATCGTGGCGAGCTTGCTCCTTGGTCGGAGGGCTTGCCGATGCGACGGCCTACGGCACCGGCCTGGCCCGGCCGGACCTGTCCTGAAGGAGCAAGACTCCCTTCAGTTTTCCATTTTCTTCTTCGACATTTCTAATGAACAATTGACAAAGCAGCCTGATATGGAACCTGTTCACTCAGGGTAGTATCCGAGTCGTAAGGAACTCTCAACGACTCTTGGTGCGTTTTACTTCTGTCTTTCCCATTCTTCTCGGATCCCCCCTACTGCCGCTTCCCATTTCTTGTCCAGCGCGTTTTGCTCTGCTTCTATGTCAGCATAGAGCTGTTTACCTTCGACCATTTCACTTGCGCCTGGGTGTTTTTCAAACAGAGTCTCCAGTGTTTTCTTCGCCTCGGTGTAATCTCTGTTTTCGAAAAACCCTTTCGCATTGCTCAAAAGCCGACCTGGATCATAGAGTTCCTTCTTCAGTTTTTCATTCTCTTCTTTGACATTCTGAACCACGGAGAGGCGCATTACAGCATAAATCAACAATGCCCCAACCAGGAAGGAAAAAACTCTGTTAACCCAAATCCTTGCCTTTTCGTTCTTAATCCGCACGTACTCCCTTCTTGTTCTTGCCTCAAAGGCCTTCACTGCTACAATTGCGTGCCGGCCAAATACTTGGCCATACTACGCCTCTTCCCCCTTTCGCTGTACACCCGTCCTTCCCTCTGCAGCGGTTCCTGCTTGAGCAGCTACCTTCAGAAAGATGCCCCAGTAGGGCGGCAGGGCCGGGGCGCATGGGTTATCCTGATCTAGATTCCTCCGCTTCAAACTCCAGTCTATTAATCTGTACGTTGTCTACGATCCAGGTGCCGGAAGGGCGACTTGGAAATGCTCCGGTGTAAAGCCTCTTTTTCGCCCTGGCAACAGCCTGATGAATTGTCGGCGCATCGACATCCACGTACCCCTTGTAGTACTTCCAAATTCCCGGTCTGGAATGCATGTGAATCCTGAATTTCATCTGATGCTCCTTCGGAATCAGCCTGAACCAAGGGCAAGATCGGGGTGCGTTCCCCCTTTTGGCAAGGCTGTTCGTTTCCGGTCTATCTAGGCATGTCGCTTCACCGGCGACAGGCCTGCCTTCTTGACGTGTTCATCTGCCTTCTTCACGTACTCTCCCATGCACTCCAGAAGCACGTCACGGTAGCGTTTGCCGTTTAAATGGCAAGCGGCCCTGAACGCGTTTGCCAGTTCAGTCGGGACATTCTTGAGCGTGAAAACGGTCGTGCTGTTCATCTATTATTCCTCCGCATAAGTACTCACTCCCTGAACGATGCCCATTAACATCAAGTATACACCTAGGCATCCTTGGTTGTCAAGACTTCTGGTAAACTTTTGTTATTTTACATTTTTTTAATTACTGGCATTTTATAATTTTTTACATTTTAGCTTGATTATCGCCATGAGCATTTGGAGGACAGGAAGCGGGTCCGAAGGAGTGACAAAATGAACCGAGTGAAGTAAACCAAGCACCCGGTGGAGGATATTCCACGCCGGTCCAAGAATCCGAGTGCGTACAGGGGAGATCCGAGCTTGATGACTACCGTAGTGACAAGCGTTTCAAGCAGCTCGCGAGTCAGGGGACGACTGCCTGTCTGACGGAGATTTCGGAGTGGGCAAGGTTTCAATGGCAAAGGAGCAGGTAATGTATATCGGGTGCCAAGGGTGAGTTGAACAAACGTCTTGAACCGCCCCGTATTTACCGGAGACACAAAATCATGAGAGGATTGTGTCATGGT